>JAEXYH010000069.1 GCA_023451735.1 Pseudomonadota bacterium
GGCAGACCATTTTCTGCGCGGCCCCGGATGATCCGCTTGCATAAGGGCGGCTCACCCGATCACCGGTCCCGCCTCGCCGGTTATGCGGACCGGTGTAGCCGAAGCGGAACGGCGCCATTGTAGGCACAGGTTTGGAGTGCGGGGATGATATTTCGGCCAAACGATTGTTTTGATTGAGCGGGGTCGGGATTTCTTCCCCGTTTGCATCTCTTCTAAAGCGCAGGCCCGAGCCGGATCGGGCTTCCATCGGAAAACCGTGACAGCCGAAAACGGGTGACGTCATGCCCGGCGGCATTGCCCCGGATGAGATCGGCAACCACGCGGCCGATGCCCGGTCCGATACCGAAACCATGGCCGCTCATGCCGGTTGCGACGAACAGGCCGTCGATCGCCTTTACCCGATCGACCACCGGCACGACATCCGGCATCGCATCGATCATTCCGGCCCATGTGGTTTTCAGGCGGACCGGGCCGAGACCCGGAAAGAGCCGGGCGAATTCGCGTTCGACCGACCGCAGGCCTTTTTGCGACGGGGCGGGGTTGAGGACGCGCATCCGCTCGAACGGGCTCTTTTCGTCAGCCGCCCAGCTTCTCGGTGTCGACCACGCATCGGGATAAGCGGAGGGTGCTGCGGGCAGGTATCGGAGGCCGAACGGGTTATCGAGCAAGGCCGGCAGATATTTGATCGCATGGCGAAAGGAATCCGGCCCGACATAAAGCGCGCTGCCGCCGCCCGGAGCGAGCGTATAACCACCGTCCCGCCGGCGACGGAAGGCGATATGGTCATCGACGGCGGCTCCCGCATGGATCTCCGGCATCGGTTCCGTGGCTGCCACGGTCGAACGAACGCTGAGTTGCGGGATGGAGATGCCGTGGCGGCGCAACAGCAGCGACGACCACGCGCCGCCGGCCACCAGCACGCTGGAGGTCTCGATCAGGCCCGTCTCGGTCCACACGCCGCTGATCCGGCCGGCCGAAATGTCGAGGCTGCGGGCAGCGCAATTCTCTACAATCGCAGCGCCTTTGCGTTTGGCCAGCCGGGCAAGCGCCGGTACGGCAAGCGAGGGTTCCGCCCGCATGTCCGAAGGCGTTGTCATGGCTCCATGGAATTTACGCGCCATGCCGGGAATGAGCGCCGCCGTCTCGGCCGAACTCAAGAGCCGTGTATCAACGCCATGCCGGGCCGCGATCGCCATGAAATCGTCGAACCCGGCCATTTCCTTGGCCGAATTGGCAAGATAAGTCACGCCGGTCTGTTGAAGGCCGATATCCTCACCGCATTCTTCCGCCAGCTGTTTCCACAACCGGCAGGCCTCGATGACGATCGGTAGCTCGTCAGCGTCGCGGCCTTGCTGGCGGATCCAGCCCCAGTTGCGCGAGGATTGTTCGGCCGCGATCCGCCCTTTCTCGACAAGCGTGACCTGCACACCCTTTTCCGCAAGGTAGAGCGCGGTGGTGACCCCGATCACGCCGCCGCCAATGATCACCACATCCGCGCGTTTCGGTGCCGGATCGGGAAACTGGATCGGGTCTTTTTCGGAAAAGGGAAAACTCGGCACGGGAAGTGGTCCTGACTGAGGGAGTTTGATGACATCAAGTCGTAGCGAGCGGGGAAGGGGCGATCAAGAAGGCAGGCCCGCCGAAAATGCCGGCCGGTTGGCAACTCCGCACGGCGGATCATGAGACGGCTTGTCGATCGCGGTCGTTGGCCGCGCGAGGAGAAACAGCACCCTTTCATCGCATCCGTCATACAGCGGAGCCTTATCCTTAAACTCAAGGATAATGCCGAAAGCCCCATGTATGATTGAGGTTCATGCGGCCGGATGAGAGCCTCCTTGATGAGCAGGGCATAGCTCCTGCTCGCCTAACCCTCTTCATTCAGGGCGCCTTGTCCGCGCGATAGGCGGATTGGAGCGAAGCCCGATGGAGAAAAACAGATTGAAGGAAGCGACAATGAAAATTCTGACCGACAGGATTCTGTCTCAATCCGCCTATTCCCACGAGCTCGATATTCCGCTTGCGGAAATTGATATTGCCGACTGGCTTTTTAACCTGCCGGAGGCCGAGTATCAGCGCTGCTGCCCGCCCGACCATATCGCGGCCGGCTCGACCACGACCGATGACGGCCGGCGTATGTCGATCAATGTCGAAATGATCGGCACGGGTCTCGTCGTCCAGCATTATGTCGCGGACGAGGCGACACCCTCCTATTGCCGGATGAACTCTATCTCGGACGTGTTCACCCCGACCGGTGAACGCACCCAGGTCAATGTTATCTGGGAGCTGATCGCCGAAGCGATCGACGGCAACCGCACCCGCTACACCAACCGCGTCACCTGCCATCCGACGGATGTGTTCATGGAGTTTATTGCAAACCACGGCCAGACATTCGATGAGGCCGCTGCCGCCCGCCAGTCCGCCGGCGGCGACCATAACCACCGCGAAACCCCGCTTTTCGCTGAAAGCATCGCCCGCAAGGCTCGCGCAAAGCTGGCCATGATTGCGGCCGAGTGAAATCTGCGTTTTGCAGAACGTAAAACGCCGCCCGTTGGGGCGGCGTTTGTCGTAAGACGGTGGTCATTGCAGGCTTGCGGAAGCACCTGCATATGACCTCAATCGTCCTTCATCTTCAGCGCTGCGATAAACGCTTCCTGCGGGATGTCGACCTTGCCGAACTGGCGCATGCGCTTCTTGCCTTCCTTCTGCTTTTCCAGAAGTTTGCGCTTGCGGGTGGCGTCGCCGCCGTAGCACTTGGCGGTCACGTCCTTGCGCATCGCCGAGATGGTTTCGCGGGCGATCACGTTGCCGCCGATCGCGGCCTGGATCGGGATCTTGAACATGTGCCGCGGGATCAGGTCCTTCAGCTTCTCCACCATGTCGCGGCCGCGCTTTTCGGCAGCCGAGCGGTGGACCAGCATCGAGAGCGCGTCCACGGGCTCGCCGTTGACCATGATCGACATTTTTACGAGGTTGCCCTCGCGATAGGTGTCGAGATGGTAGTCGAACGAGGCATAGCCCTTCGAGATCGACTTCAGGCGGTCGTAGAAATCGAACACCACTTCGTTGAGCGGCAGCTCATAGGTGAGCATGGCGCGCTTGCCGACATAGGTCAGTTCGGTCTGGATGCCGCGACGGTCCTGGCAGAGTTTCAGGATGCCGCCGAGATAATCGTCAGGTGTCAGGATGGTGGCCTTGATCCAGGGTTCGCGGATTTCGGCGATCTTGACGACATCCGGCATGTCGGCCGGGTTGTGCAACTCGCGTTCCGAACCGTCCGTCATCGTCAACTGATAGACGACCGAAGGCGCCGTTGCGATGAGGTCGAGATCGAACTCACGTTCCAGGCGCTCCTGGATGATTTCGAGATGCAGCAGGCCGAGGAAGCCGCAGCGGAAACCGAAGCCGAGAGCGGCGGACGATTCCATTTCGAAGGAGAAGCAGGCGTCGTTCAAGCGAAGCTTACCCATCGCAGCGCGCAAATCTTCGAAATCGGCTGCATCGACCGGGAAGAGGCCGCAGAACACGACCGGCTGGGCCGGCTTGAAGCCCGGCAGCGCTGTTGCCGTCGGTTTCTTGTCCTCGGTGATGGTATCGCCGACGCGGGTATCGGCCACTTCCTTGATCGAGCCGGTGAAGAAACCGATTTCGCCCGGGCCGAGTGAATCGACGGCCAGCATTTTCGGGGTGAGCACGCCGACGCGTTCGACCTGGTATTTGGCGTCCGTGCCCATCATGCGGATGGTCTGGCCCTTGGTGAGCACGCCATCGAGGATGCGCACCAGAACCATGACGCCGAGATAGGTATCGTACCAGCTGTCGACCAGCAGGGCCTTCAGCGGACCTTTTTCACCGGCTTCGCTTTTGGGCGCAGGCAGCTGATGGACGATGGCTTCCAGAACGTCCGGGATGCCGAGGCCGGTTTTTGCCGAGATCAGGACCGCCTGGGAGGCATCGATGCCGATCACTTCCTCGATCTGTTCCTTGATGCGGTCGGGCTCGGCCGCCGGCAGGTCGATCTTGTTGAGGACGGTGACGATCTCGTGGTCGTTGTCGATCGCCTGATAGACGTTGGCCAGCGTCTGGGCTTCGACGCCCTGGGAGGCATCGACGACCAGCAGCGAACCTTCGCAGGCCGAAAGCGAGCGCGAGACTTCATAGGCGAAGTCGACATGGCCGGGCGTGTCGATCAGGTTCAGCACATAGGTCTCGCCATTGTTCGCCTTGTAATGCAGGCGGACGGTCTGGGCCTTAATGGTGATGCCGCGCTCGCGCTCGATATCCATCGAATCGAGGACCTGTTCGGACATGTCGCGTTCGGCAAGGCCGCCGGTCGTCTGGATCAGACGGTCGGCCAAGGTCGACTTGCCGTGGTCGATATGGGCCACGATCGAGAAGTTGCGGATATGGTCAAGGGGCGTGCGGGAACTGGTGCTCATGGTTCGCGCATATATCAGCGCCGCAAGCCGTCGCAAAGCGGAAAGATAAGGGTTTGTTGAGGATGTTATCGGTGCCGGTTGTGGCCAGCGGCAACTTTTGGGTGTCTGAAGCGCGTCGCGATCTTTCGGATATGCTTGCCGCGCTTCAGCTTCCTGTTTCTGCGCATGTCTCCATTCCGAAATCGGCGACGACGTTGGGGAGAATGCTCTATTCCTCGCGGGCCTGCGCCGCCTCCGCCTGGGCGATCGCAGCACCCGGTTCGGTGATGATTGCCGCATTCGGCATCTGGGCGCTTCGAACCTCGTGGCTCTCTCGCTCTCCTTCCGGCGCCGGTCCGCGCTCCTTCAGACGTTGAGCCACGAAGATGCCGTAGGCGGTCGCAACCAGGATGATCGCATAGATGAAGGTCTGCTGGCCGAAAGCCGGTGCGAGGAAAGTGATGCCGAGCGGCACGATCGTCGCTGCCGTCGACCATGCAACCAGCAGGGTCGAGGAGAGCGGCACGAAGTCACCCGGATCGGCGCGGTCATTGGCATGCGCATTGGCGACCGAATAGACGGTTTCCACCGCTCCGCCGAAGACGAGGAAAACGATCATCAGGAGGATAAAGGTGGTGAACGACACCATCAGCGCAGCCACGCCTGATATAACGATCAGCCCGCAGGTGAAGAGCAGAATAACGCGCCGGTCAATGCGATCGGAAATCATCCCAAGCGGATACTGGATGAACAGGAGGCCGGTCTGCATGACGAGCATCAGCAAAGCCACCTCGCCCTGGGAGACGCCGTTGAGCGTCGCATAGATCGGCGTAAAGCCCTGCACGACCATGGAAAGGCCGCCGGATGCGAGAACGCCGGCCAGCCCGACGGGTGAAATTTTCCAGGCCATCTTCACGTTGACGCTGACGCTGGCCGGCGCCGGAGGGTTGGGCAGGCGGGTGAGCCCGATCGGTAAGATCGAAAGTGCGGTGACGAAAATGACGATGAGTGGCGCAAGATTGCTGTCGGCCGGTACCTGGCCGAATAGCCAGGCGCCGCCGCCGAGCGCAAGCACGAAGGCCATGTAGAAAAACGACATCGCCCTGCCGCGCCATTCATTGGAAGCCGCGTGGTTCAGCCAGCTCTGGGCGATGATGAAATTGACATTGGAAGCGGCACCATAGATCGCGCGTGCGAGAATCCACCAGGCGGCGGGCAGATCGGCGGCGACCAGCACCGCGCCGATGATGACCATGGCCATGGAGCAGGCGAAAAGCCGGGCATGACCGACGCGCTGGATCAACGGCCCGGCAAGCACGCAGCCGAGCAGACCGCCGAAGGCGAGTGCCGGCACCGCAAGACGCGCCGCCCATGTCTCTCCGCTCTGGGTCAGCACGAAGGGCACATAGGTGGCCATGATGCCGCTGCCGATGGCGGCGATCGTCATCGAGAGGATGATGCTCGCAATGGAGAGGGGAGAAACTCTGACCTGCGTCTGAGCCGTCATGCAAAATCTCCGAAAGCCGCTGCTTCTCGAGCCACCTGTCCAGCCTGCTTACCCTATCGGATGGCGGGTTCGCTATCGCACAAACGCCACCGCGGCGAAATTTCCGACGGAGCCGCCAAAGCCATTGACTCCATGATAAGGGAATGAAAATCTCAGATAATGGAAAATTTGGACAATGAACTGGAAATCGCAATCGGCGAACGGTTGAAGGCCCTGCGTGCTGCCGCCGGGCTGACGCTCGATCAGCTGGCGGATCGCTCCGGCGTCAGCCGTGCGATGATTTCGCGGATCGAACGAGCCGAGGCAAGTCCGACGGCGGCGCTCCTGGCGCGGCTCTGCGAGGGGCTCGGGCTGACGCTGTCGACGTTTTTCGCGCCGGAAGAACCCTCATCCTCGCCTTTGTCGAGGCGGGCGGATCAGCGGCTGTGGCGCGATCCGACAACCGGATATCTGCGCCGTTCGGTTTCTCCGCCGGGCATGCAAAGCCCGGTCGATATTGTCGAGATCGAGTTTCCGGCCGGTGCGCGGGTGAGCTTTCCGCCGCGGGAGGAAAGCCGGGTGATGACCCAGCATGTCTGGCTGTTCGAAGGCGTGCTCGACATGGTTCTGCCGGAAGAGACCCATCGCCTGCAACCAGGCGACTGCCTGTTCATGGATATCGGCGACGCCTTCGATTTTTATAATCCATCCGACAAGCCGGCCCGTTACGCGGTGATTTTGAACCGCGGGCGCTGAAGAACAAAGGGAACAGATATGAACGCCACCATCCGCATCCTCGACGCGGCGGCCGTACGCGCCGCCGTTCCAGATCTCTGCGAGCTTCTGTCCGACTGCATCAACGGCGGAGCGTCGCTGGGCTTCATGCTGCCGTTCGAGGCGAAGGACGGAGAGGTTTATTGGAACGATATCGCCGATCAGGTGGAAAAGGGCGGCATCATTCTCGGTGTGGCGGAAGTGGAGGGACGGGTGATCGGTACGGTGCAGGTGGGGCTGGCCTCGAAACCCAATCAGCCGCATCGCGGTGATCTGATGAAGCTTCTCGTGCATCGCTCGGCACGCGGGCTCGGCCTGTCGCGCAGACTGATGACGGCGGTGGAAGAAGAAGCCGCCCGCCGCGGCCGTACACTTCTGGTTCTGGATACGGCGACGGGCAGCGAGGCGGAAAACATCTATCCGCGTTTCGGCTGGCAGCGCGTTGGCGTTATTCCCGATTACGCGCTGTGGCCTGAAGGTGGCTTCTGCGACACGACGATCTTTTACAAGCGGATCGGATGATGGAGGGCCGGTGGTGCCGGCCCCCCTTGTCGCGAGATCAGTTGCCGGCCTGTAGCGTCTTGCCAAAAGCGTCGACGATGAGGCGGCTGAGTTCCGCATGGATGTCTGCCCGCGGGCGCTGCGTGTCCTCGCAGATCGGATCGCTTTCACCGACGGATTTCAGGAAATCGGCGGCACCCGGCTTGCAGACCGGCAGGAAGCTGAAATGGTCGGCTCCCTCGACCTGCAGATAGGTCGCCTCGGGAATGTCTTTCGCCAGCTGGTCGGAAAGAACGGCCATCGGGACATGGCCGGGGCCGCCGAGATTGATCAGCGTCACCGGTGTGTCGATTGCCTTGAGGCTGTCCTTTTGGAACGTGGTGGCAAGACCCGGATCAACCGAAATGACGGAGGTGATACGGGCGTCGCGGTTCTGCTGCTCGAAGCGGCCCTTGTCGATCGTGTGAAGGTCAAACCGGGCGACATCCACCTGCTCGCCGCCCGCATAACCGCGACCACCGGCAAACCAGGTGCAATCCATCATTGACGGGTTTTCGTCGCAATAACGGATATAGGCGGAAAGATCGCCGCGGGCGCCGGCCAGTTCCATCGCCGTCGAGCCGCCGAGCGAAAAGCCGAGAATACCGATGCGGGCAGGATCGATCGACGAGGCCCAGTGGGTGTCCTGCGACAGGGCCGTGATGAGCGTGGAAATATCCTGCGTGCGGTCCCAGATCTTTGGGGTGGCCGCGGGCGTGGAATCGCCGCTGGTCGTGCCCGGATGGTTCGGGCCGGCGACGATGTAACCGGCCTTGGCCAGTTCGACGGCGATCCAGCCCATGCCTTCGGCGCGTGAGCCGGAGCCATGGGACAGGAGCACGAGCGGAAAACGGCCTTCGCGGACCGTGGCATCTGTTGCGGCGGAGCCTGGCTCGAAAATCCTGTCGTAGTTCTGTGCGACCACCTGCCCGTCACCTTTCGACGGATACCAGACGGTAACGGCGAGCGGCCGCGGATAATCCTGGGTGACGACGCTGATCTTGCGCATGCCGACGGGGTCGGCCGCGTTTGTCGTGGTCGCTGCTGTGCAGAGCGAGAGAGTGATGAAAAGTGCTGTCAGTCTCATGGGTGACCTCGTTTGCTGGAGAACGAGGCCATTAATGGGAGAGGTTCGGTTTCCGTTCGACCTCGAACACGATCGAGGTCGTTTTATGTGATGCCAAGAGCCGCAGCTTGTTACGCGAAGGGACTGGCCATTCTCAGCCACGTCACCTGCATGTCCTCGGCGAGATAGTCCATCCGCCGGCTGAGGAAGTCGACGATATAGGGCTGTTCGAGATGACGCTCGAGATCAGCCCGGGTTGCCCAGGTTTCGTAAAAGACAAAACGGTTGCGGGCGTCGCGGTCCCGGTGGACGTGATAATCGAGCGCGCCCTGTTCCAGCCGCGTGGGAGCAACGAGCGACAGAAGGATTTCTTCAAGGGCGTCGGCTCTGTCCGGCTTGGCATGAGCTATGCCCACCAAAGCAAAAGGCTCTTGTTCGTCGATATCGGCAAGGGGGAGGGACAGGCTGCTCGACATGGCAATCTCCATTAGGTATGATAAAAATCGTACCTACAGAGATAAAGGTACGATGTAAACCTTACCTATGGTTCACTATGAAGTCCGATACCGATAACGCTTCCGGCACACTGCTCGAACTCGGCTCCGTCCTGTCGGCGCTGGCCGATCCGCTGCGCCGACAGGTGATCCGCGAACTGGCCCAAGCTCCTGCCGCAACGGAGCGAACCTGCGCCTCGTTCGGTTTTCCCGTGTCCAAGGCGACATTGACCCATCATTTTAGGGTGTTGCGGGAGGCGGGCCTGATAAGCCAAGTCGACCGAGGAAACAGCCGCGCCGCTCGTCTGCGGCATGAGGAGATCGAGGACAGCCTTCCCGGTCTGCTGGCGCTTCTGGTGTCCGAAAAGCCGGACCCCGCAGACGACTAAAACCGGCCGCCTGGTCAGCCTGACGCGAGATTGTGGAAGCAGCCCGCCGGGGAGGCGGGCCACATGGACGGCGGCGTTCAAGCCTTATGGTGACGTGGCTTCCGCTCTGTCAGGAAATAGACGAAGGCAACGGCGGAAAGCGCTACGCCGATCGTCGAGGCAAGCAACCAGCCACCTTCGGCAAAGGCCCAGGCGCCGATGGCCGAACCGAGCGCACCGCCGACGAAAAAGGTCGCCATGAACAGGCCGTTGAGCCGTGAGCGGAGGTCGGCGCCGAGCGTGTAAATCGCCCGCTGGCTGATCACGAGCGTCATCGCGACGCCGAAATCGAGCAGGATCGCAGCAATCGTCAGGAGCGCGAGTGCCGCTGTGGAACCCTCGGCGAAGATATGGGTGATCAGGAAGGCGATACCGACGGAGAGAATGCCGAGCGCCGTTGCCGGCTTGCCGAGATCACGGTCGGCGAGACGTCCGGCGATCGGTGATGCGATGGCGCCGGCGACGCCAACGAGCGCGAAGATCGCGATACCCGCCTGGCTGAGATTGAAGGCGGGACCGGCCAGAACCAGTGGTGTGACCGTCCAGAACAGGCTGAAGGCAGCAAACTGACAGAACTGGTAGAAACCGCGGCGACGCAGAACTGGCTGGGTCGCATAAAGTACGCCGAGCGAGACAAGCAGGCCGCCATAGGAGAGCTGCGTATGCGGCCGGCGTTTTGGCAGCCGGGCAGCCAGAATGAAGCCGAGCACGACCATCACGGCGGCCGACAGCCAGAAGATGGCATGCCAGTTGAACAGGCCGGTGAGGAAGCTTGCAACCGGCCGCGCCATCATGATGCCGATCATCAGGCCGCTGACGACATTACCGACCACCCGGCCGCGATGTTCTTCCGGCGTGAGGCTCGCCGCAAACGGAACAATCATCTGCACCGCCGAAGAGGTGAGCCCGATGGCGAGCGATGCGACAAGGAAAGGGACGGCAGCGCTGGAAAGTGCCGCGCCGACGAGCGAGATCGCCGTGGCCGCGATCATGATCAGGATCAGCCGACGGTTTTCAAGAAGGTCGCCCAGCGGCACGATGAACAGGAGGCCAAGGCCATAGCCGATCTGGGTCAGCGTCACGATCAGGCCGGTCAAATGCGGCGGAAGGCCGATTGCGGCCGCGATCGGGCCTGCAAGCGGCTGCGCGTAATAGAGATTGGCGACGATGAGGCCGCAGGCTGCGGCCATCAGGAAAGTCAAACCGGCGGTCATTCGGCTGTGGGTTACCGGCGCTTCGATCGCCGCGGACGTAGTGGTCATTGGAGGGTATCCTTGAGACAGTCTCTTGTATTGCTCAGTCGAGCAGCGTCATCGCCACATCGACCACGGAAAAGGTTTGTTCACGGCTGGGGCTGGTCTTGCCCAGAACACGAAGGCCCTGGACGACAGACAAAAGCAGCCGCGCCGTCGCATTGGGCTTGATCGAGCGATTGACAGAGCCATCCTCTTGGCCCCTGCGGATCAGCGCCTCGAACGTGGTTTCAAAACGATCCATCGAACGCTCGACGCGGCGCGCCGCCTCGTCGTCGAAGATCGCCAGTTCGACCGCCGTCCCGACCGCAAGGCAGCCGCGGCGACCTCCTTCGCCATGGGCGCCTTCCGCGTAGAAGGCGAGCATGCGGTAAACGCCGTCTCGGCCATCGGCAGCTTTCGCCAGTTCCTCGTCCAGAAGCGCGTTGCGCACCTGCTTGTACCGGTCGAAGCTTGCAAGAAAGATCGCATGCTTGTCCTTGAATGCCTTGTACAAACTTCCGGCCGTCAATCCCATCGCATCGCGCAGGTCCGAGATCGAGGTGCCGTGATAACCCTGTTCGCTGAATACGGTGATCGCCTTGTCGAGCGCCTCGTTGATATCGAATTCGCGTGGCCGGCCGGCAGGGCGGGCCGCAATGCTGATGTCGATGTTCATGACGGAATCCAATTGGGAAACGATCGTTTCCAAATAAGAGGATGGAATCCATCCGTCAAGCGGTCTGCCTTTTCCGGTGAAGGAATTTCGGAACGGTTTTGGATTTTGGGGGTTGGATCCCTGTCACCAACCTTGAAAGCTGGAGGACAGACATGAGCAAAAGTGACGTACAACAGGCAGTCAAGCGTGCCAAACGACAGGTCGAGAACACCAGTTCGGGCGGCCACCTTGGCGGTACCTATTACGGGCAGAACCCGGACGGCAAGACATCGTCGATGAACACGAATGTCGGTAACAACCGCACCAATAGCGGTAGCTGACGTCACCTCACTTTGAGGTCCGGTGTATGAAGCGCCGGATGAAAGTTTGAAGAGCCCCGCCGCGTGCGGGGCTCTTTGTTTTTGCAGGTGGTGCCGCGTGTGCGATGCCGTCCTCCGTCTGGGCGGATAAAATAATCCGCTTGCCTGTCGGGATGCCTGTCGCCCGGACGTCCTAGGCGTAAGATGATGGCGACGGAGAGCCGTGCCATCGGAATTGACGATCGGAGGAGAGCAGGATGACAGGCAGCAATTATCGTTGGGTTATCGTGTTTGCCGGCGGCCTGATGGGCTGCGTGGCGGTGGGCGTGATGTTTTCGCTCGCGGTGTTTCTGGAGCCGATCGCACGCCAGACCGGGTGGTCGCATGCGGCGATTTCGAGCGCCATGACGCTCAATTTCATTGTCATGGGATTGGGCAGTTTCATGTGGGGGGCGGCCAGCGACCGGTTCGGCACGCGGATCGTCGTGCTGATCGGTTCGGTTCTTGCCGGCCTGGCTCTGGTGCTCGCCAGTCGTTCGCAGAGCCTTTTATCCTTCCAGATCCTCTATGGCTGCCTTGTCGGCCTGTCCGCCAGCGCCTTCATGGCACCGATGATCTCGCTCACCATGCGCTGGTTCGACAGTCACCGCAGCCTTGCCGTGTCGCTCGTATCCGCCGGCATGGGCATGGCGCCGATGACGATCTCGCCGCTCGCCCGGCTTCTGATCAACGAATTCGGAGACTGGCGCACAGCGATGCTTGTGATCGGCATCGGCGCCTGGGTCATTCTTCTGCCGACGGTACTTCTGGTCCGCAACCCGCCTGATAAGGCGATGGCAGCGGATGGGCCGCAGGCGGAAGGTGCTGCACTGCCGCTTGCTAAGGTCTTTCGGTCACCGCAGTTCCTCGTGCTGGCCTTCACATTTTTCGCCTGCTGTGCGGCTCATTCCGGGCCGATCTTCCATATGGTGAGTTATGCGATGTATTGCGGCGTGGCGCCGATGGCGGCCGTGTCGATCTACAGTGTCGAGGGGGCGGCAGGACTGGGCGGGCGCATCGTCTACGGTCTCGCCGCTGACCGGTTCGGCGTCAAACCGGTACTGATAATCGGCCTCCTGATCCAGGCGCTGGTGATCGCAGCCTATACGATGGCGGCCGATCTTATGCAGTTTTACGCGCTGGCGATCATTTTCGGTGGCACCTATGGCGGGGTCATGCCGCTTTATGCGGTGCTGGCGCAGGATTATTTCGGCGCAAAGATCCTCGGTACAGTGCTGGGCGCGGCCTCGATGCTGTCCAGCATCGGCATGGCTTTCGGGCCGCTGGCGGGCGGCTGGGCATTCGATGCCTTCAACAATTACAACTGGCTGTTTTTCGGATCTGCCTTGGTGGGGCTTGCGGCAGTGCTGATTGCGCTTGCCTTTCCGCCACTGCCGGGGCGCGAGGAGGAGAAGTTGCAGCCGGCATGAACAGAGAGCATTCCACCTTTGCTCTTCAAACAAAAAGCCCGGAAATCATCCGGGCTTTTTGAGTTGGGATCAATGATCTTTCTTGCTGCTCGCCTTACGCTTGACAGGCTTGGCCTGCGTCTCTGCAGCTTCCCGCTGCAGGCGAAGCAATCGCAGCCTTTCGGTCTTCTCTTCCCGGGAAGATACTTCGGCGGCAATGATCGCACGTGCTGCCTCGTTGGTCACAGCGGCCTTTTCCCGAGCAGAAAGCTTGGTGGGGGTCGACGTTTCTTCCTTGATAGCGGTCATGGGGTCATCCTTCCTGAAGTCTTGGGCATGAAGCCTGGGGCGTGAAGTCTGGGGGAATGCCGGAGGCAGAAGATCAGCGCGGGCGCACGACCTTCTTCGGCGCGGGAAGCAATCCTTCGCGCTGCATCTTCTTGCGTGCCAGTTTACGGAAACGCCGAACGGCCTCGGCCTTTTCGCGAACGCGCTTTTCCGACGGCTTTTCATAGGCGCTGCGGGCCTTCATTTCGCGAAAAAGACCTTCGCGCTGCATCTTCTTCTTCAAGACGCGCAGTGCCTGATCGACGTTGTTATCTCTGACAAGAACCTGCAAACTATATCCTTCCGGTTTAAAACGATGCCCTGCCCGAACGTTTGGGTGGCAAAACAAAAAAGGCCGGGATTGCCCGACCTTTCCAGGACCACCAGCCCGGTCTCGCTGCCGGTACATCCGCGGTCAGGAGAGGCAAATGGCATCCATCGATATTCACGCGAAAATGCGCACACGTAACGGCGCTGCGTGAGTTCGATTGAGATTTCGATTTGACTGATATGGGGTGTCGCGCGGGAAAATCAATGAGATGGAGGACTTAAATCCGCAACCTTCAATCGGTGGAACCGCGCAAGGCAAAAACCCGGAGATGTGTCCGGGCTTTGCCTTGTCGGAAAAGCCTCAGAGCGCGCCGTTTCGCTGCTGCATCATCATGAACGTGTCATAGCTGTATTCGGCCACCTGCGCCCAGAGGTAGGAGTCCTTCTTGAACGCCTGCTGATGATCATAGATCTTCTTGAAGGCCGGGCTTTTTTCGGAAAGGTCCGCATAGACCTCCATGGCCGCCTTGAAGCAGGTTTCCATGATTTCCTTGCTGAACGGCTTCAGCACGGCACCTTCCGCCACGAGCCTGCGCAGCGCCACCGCGTTATGCGCGTCGTAATTGGCGAGCATGCTGGTATTTGCTGAAGCGCAGGCGGTCTTCAGGATGGCCTGAAAGCTTTTCGGCAACGCGTTGAACTTTTCCAGGTTGAAGAAGGCATGCATGGCAGGTCCTCCTTCCCACCATGCCGGGTAGTAGTAATATTTGGCGACCTTGACGAAGCCGAGCTTCTGATCGTCATAGGGGCCGACAAATTCGGTGGCGTCGATCGTGCCTTTTTCCAGCGCGGCATAGACATCGCCGCCGGCGATCTGCTGCGGCGTAACGCCGACCTTGGTCATCACCTGGCCTGCAAGCCCGGCAATCCGCATCTTCAGGCCCTTGAGGTCGTCGATGGTGACGATCTCCTTGCGGAACCATCCGCCCATCTGAGTGCCGCTATTGCCGGCAGGCAGTGCATAGAGACCGCGGGGCGCCAGAAACTCGTTGATCAGGTCGTTGCCGCCATTGGCGAACCAGGCATTCGTCATGCGGGCGTTGAGACCGAACGGAATGGCGGTACCGAGCGCGAAGGCCGGATCCTGGCCGATATAGTAATACGAGCAGGTATGGGCCATTTCGACGGTGCCGTTGGCCACCGCATCCGCTGCCTGCAGGCCGGGCACCAGTTCGCCTGCGGCATAGGTCTGGATATTGAAATTCCCGTCGGTCGCATCTCTGACAATCTGGGCAAGCTCGTTTCCGGCGCCGAAGATAATGTCGAGGCTTTTGGGGAAGGAGGACGTCATGCGCCAGGTGATCTTCGGCTGTTCCTGGGCGATTGCCGGGGCTGCCAGCGCACTTGCTGCCGCCGCGCCGATGCCGGCAGTCGTCGCCTTCTTGAAGAAATGCCTGCGATCCATCGAATTCATCCTTCCGCGTCGAGACGCGCTTGTGGTTGTACGGCTCGTGTTAACCGCATCGATTTGGCTAAAGCGTGTCGCAGCGCAAAACCGCTGCACACATTTGCGCGACATGCTCCAGAGCAAGCCGAAGCGCGTCATAACCGATGATTTCTTGTTTTTCGTAAATGCGAAAAGCCCGGTGCATGTCCGGGCTTGCCGTTTCGACCAAGCTGAAGAATTACAGCGTTCCCTTACGCTGCTGCGTCATCATGAATGTATCGTAGCTGTATTCGGCGATCTGGTTCCACAGATAACCGTCCTTCTTGAACGCCTGCTGGCTGTCATAGATCTTCTTGAAGGCGGCATTCTTGCCGTTCAGGTCCGCATAGACTTCCTGCGATGCCTTGTAGCTTGCCTCCAGGATTTCCTGGGTAAACGGCTTCAGCACGGCGCCTTCCGACACCAGCTGGCGCAGCGCCTTGGCGTTATGTGCGTCATAGCGGGCGAGCATGTTCTGGTTGGCGTTGGCGCAGGCGTCTTTCAGGATGCGCTGATAGCTCTTCGGCAGGGTGTTGAATTTTTCCAGGTTGAAGAAGGCGTGGACGGCCGGGCCGCCTTCCCACCATGCCGGATAGTAATAATACTTGGCGACCTTGACGAAACCGAGCTTCTGGTCGTCGTAAGGGCCGACGAATTCGGTGGCGTCGATTGTGCCCTTTTCCAGCGCTGCATAGACATCGCCGCCGGCGATCTGCTGCGGCGTGACACCGAGCTTCTGCATCACCTGGCCGGCAAGGCCGGCGATGCGCATCTTCAAGCCATTGAGATCGGCAACCGTGTTGATCTCCTTGCGGTACCAGCCGCCCATCTGCGCACCGGTATTACCGGCCGGAAGAGCATAAAGGCCGTGGCCGGCAAGGAATTCGTTGAGCAGCTCGTTGCCGCCGCCGATCGAGAACCACGAATTGGTCTGGCGGGCATTGAGACCGAAAGGAACGGCGGTACCAAGCGCGAAGGTCGGGTCCTTGCCGATATAGTAGTAGCAGCAGGTATGCGCCATTTCGACGGTACCGTTCGACACCGCATCGGCCGCCTGCAGGCCGGGTACGATTTCACCGGCCGCAAAGGTATTGATGGTGAAATTACCGTCCGAAGCTTCCTTGACGCTTGCCGCGATATCGGTGCTTGCGGCCCAGAGAATATCTGTATTCTTGGTGAAGGAAGAAGTCATGCGCCAGGTAATTTTCGGGCTTTCCTGAGCAATGGCAGGTGCGGCCAGCGCGGTTGCAGCAACGGCACCGGCGCCGGCGGTGGCGGCCTGACGGAAGAAATGTCTGCGGTTCATGAAAAATAGTCCTCCCAAACTGTCTGAAACACCCGGATTTCCAAGCGTTCTTAATTGCTCATAATCAGTTTGTTTCGTAGCGGGCAAGAAGTATTTTCCAGATATTACGCTGCGTTGCAGCATGGCTTTTCGAAGATTGCCGTTCGGAGCTGTTTCCAGCCTAAAAGCCTGTTCTTTAAAGCAGCTTCATGTCTCCTTGCATTTTGTATGCCAGGGGAATAGTTTAGAATTATTCTAAATGGAGTTTTCGATGCTGACCCGCCTCCTGCCATCCTCACGCCGGCCTTTTTCATCCCTGTCCGAAGAGGAAATCCTCGCACTGGCGATCGCCTCGGAGGAGGAGGATGCCCGTATCTATCTCGGTTATGCCGATGGCCTGAAGGATCAGTATCCCGCGTCCGCGAAAGTCTTCGAGGACATGGCCGAGGTCGAGCAGACCCACAAGAACGCGCTGATCGAGATCTTTCGGGCGCGGTTCGGCGAGCGTATTCCGCTGATCCGCCGCGAGCACGTTCAGGGTTTCTACGCCCGCAAGCCCGACTGGCTGCGAAAGAACCTGCCGCTGGAAACGGCGCGGGCGGAAGCCGAAGCGATGGAACAGCAGGCTGCCCGTTTCTATCGCGAGGCGACCAAGCGCGTTTCCGATGCCTCGACACGGCAACTGCTCGGCGATCTGGCGCTGGCGGAGGAAGGGCATGAGGATATTGCCCGCATGCTGACGGAAAAGCATGTCTCCGAAGAAGTGCGCGGCGAGGAGGATGAAAGCGCTCGCCGCCAGTTTATCCTCACTTATGTCCAGCCGGGTCTGGCGGGACTGATGGACGGTTCGGTCTCGACCCTGGCGCCGATCTTTGCGGCGGCGTTTGCCACGGGCGACACCTGGTCCACTTTCCTGATCGGCCTTTCGGCCTCGGTCGGCGCCGGTATCTCGATGGGCTTCACGGAAGCTGCGCATGACGACGGCAAGCTTTCCGGCCGTGGGTCACCGATCAAGCGGGGCCTGGCATCCGGCATCATGACGGCGCTCGGCGGCCTCGGCCATGCGCTGCCCTATCTGATCCCGCATTTCTGGACGGCCACGATCGTTGCCGCCATCGTCGTTTTCTTCGAGCTCTGGGCGATCGCCTTCATCCAGAACCGCTACATGGAAACGCCGTTCATGCGCGCTGTCTTTCAGGTCGTGTTTGGTGGTTCGCTGGTGCTGGCAGCTGGTATCTTCATCGGCAATGCGGGCTAGTCCGGGTCAGGCCGCCTCTTCCGCATCGCTCTCGAGCGGTGCGGTCAGCGTGAACACGGCGCCATTATCATTGTGAAGCTCGGATTTTCCGCCGAGTTGTCGCACGAAGCTCGAAATGAGTTTTGTGCCCATTCCGGTGGTTCGGCCGTCTTCGGCAAGGCCCGGCCCGTCGTCACGGACCGTTAGCTTGAGGTCCTCGCCCTCCTGCTGGAGGCGAACGGTCAGTTTGCCCTCGCTGCGGCCGGCAAAGGCATATTTGAAAGCGTTGGAGACGACCTCGTTGATGATCATCCCGAGCGGAAGGGCAAGGTCCCGGTCGAGCGCGATCGGCGCCAGATCGAGATCGAGTTTCACCGGCATGTCGTAGCCGGAAGCGATGTCGGAGATCAACCGGGTCGCATAGGGCGCGACCTCGACCTCTTCGAACTGATCGGTATTGTAGATCTGCTCATGCACGGCGATCATCGCACTGATCCTCCGCGCCATGTCGTCCCGTGCTTCCTGCGGCAACCGCTGCAGTCGCACAAGTGCGAGCACGGCCTGCAGGTTGTTCTTCACCCTGTGATGGATCTCCCGCAGCAGGAAGCGGTTGCGCTCGGCTGCCTGCTCCAGCTGCTCGTTGCGTGCCGCCGTACGATAGAGCAATGCATAGATCCAGAACGAGGCGCCAAGCAGGATTGCCATCAGCGGAACGACGACCATCGCATCGCCAAAAAGATTGCGCCAGAACTGGTCGAGAACCTCCTGCCGTTCGATCGCTGCAAGCGCGATCAGCGGCCAGTCCTGCACTTTCCAGAAGGCGACGATCCGGGCGAAACCGTCGATCTGCGACACCGCGTTGTGGTGGAAGCCACTCGCTTTCTCGCGTGTCAGCGGATACCACTCCGTCGTGCTGAGATTGACCGGCTTCAGCGCCGAGGGACGTCGCGCGACCAGCCAGCCGTCGTCCCGGATAACCGAAATCGTCGAGTTCGGCCCGAGATTCATCGAGGACCAGAACCGGTCGAGATTATCGTTAGGGATGGTGATCGAGGCGACACCGCGAAAATCATCGCCGGTGCCAATCCGCCTTGCGATGATGAAGGCCGGTTTCCCTGCCCGCTCGTTGTCGAGCAGCCGACTGAAGGTCAGGGGCTCGCCTTCCTTCAGCCGCATGAAATAGGCGCGCTCGGCATGGTTGGGCAGGGTATCGTCGGGCGCACTGGAAAAGCGCGTCTGCCCATCCTGATCGAGAATGGCATATTCGAAACCGGCGGGCAGTTCGCCCACGGCCCGTTCCAGATCGAGGATCAGCTCTGCGGAACTATCGATCGGTCGCCCGCTGATCGCCGCCTCTACGCGACGAAGCGCCAGATCGCTGGCCTCCATCATCCATTCCATATGGGCGGCGACCACATGAGCGGATGAGACGGCCCGCGCTTCGCCTTCGCGCAGCGCATTGTTGTAGTTTTCGTAGACGGTCAGAGCGCCGAAACCGAGCACGACGGCTGTCAATACGCCAGCGAGCCAGAGCGGCAAGGAGGGCCGGGCGGAACCACGGGGCCGTATCAGGCCAGTCAATCGATCGTTCCGCACCCAGGCCTCCGTCGCAGAAAGACCCGCGCTGCGCGAAAGGGCAGGCGGGCGGCTTTCCGATTCTCGAAAGAGTAGAGAAAACAACCCGCTACTGCAAGCAGAGCGGGTTATATGCTTAATGACTTATATTTAGTTTGATCAGCGGAGAGCACCGACCAGCAGATCGCGGCCGTTCTCGATTGTGACCCAGCGCCCGGTATTGAAGGTCGCCTGACGTTTCAGGAACGTGTAGGGCGTTTCATTCCAGGCGAGAACCTCGCTATCGAGATTGTCGAGGATGAAGTCACCAGCGGTCGTGCGCAGGGTCAGTACGGCATGACCTTCGCCATCCGGTTTGCGCACGACGGTGATCAGGAGATCGGACAGCGCGAAACCAAGCTGTGCCAGCTCCTTGCGCTTCTGGAGAACATAATCCTCGCAATCGGCGAATACGGTCGGATAGGTCCAGTATTCTTCGACGCCGTAGGCTTCGAGATCCGTGCGGGCAATGTAACGAGCGTTGACTGCGCGGTTGACGTCGCGAACGACGTTCCAGGCATGGGCATCCATCCGTGCAGCCGGAGCAGACCGGCTTTTGACATTGCATTCTGCCGGCAGTCGCTGACAGAATTCGTAATGGCCGATCGGCTGCGACGTCACGGCGCCAGTCACCATTGCCATTGGGGCTTGCGGTGCTGGTATTGCAGCGCCGGCAGAAGCAAGCACAGCAGCGAGGATCACGGCTACATGCCGCACCTTCAGGGCTAAATTCATTGACCCGTCCCTTAAATTCCTAACAAAAAGTTAAGAGGTCTTAAGGGGGAGAGTCAATTGTTCAGCTTTTGTTAAGGTGAAGCTCTTTGCGAATATGGTTAAGACTGCGGCTTTTGTGTCTCAGCCCAATTTTTCATCATCGATAATTAGGCCGCTCACCGCAGCTTCCATTTTTTCAAGGTCCTGAGGGCGCGACAGCCGATGGTCGCCATCCCGGATCAGCGTCATGACGACGTCGTCCGCTGGCAGGAATTCCATGAGTTTCAGCGCGTGATGATAAGGCACGTCCGGGTCGGCCATGCCCTGCAGGATATGGACCGGGCAGCCGGTTTCGATGATGCCGGAGAGGACACGGTTTTTCTCTCCGTCCTCCATCAGGGCGCGTGTATAAATATTCGGTGCGGGGCTGTATTCGGAATGTTCCTCGAAATAGCCGCGCTCCGCCAGGGACTGCCGCTCCTTGTCCGTCAGTTCAGGTTCGATCAGTTCGCTGGTGAAATCCGGAGCGGGTGCGATCAGCACAAGCCCGGCAATCTTCGGGCTGGCGATGCGCTTTCTGAGCTCCTGGACCAGGCGCAAGGCAATCCACCCGCCCATCGATGAGCCGACAAGGATGACACTTTTCGGCGCCGCGGCATCGATCACCGCGACCGATTCTTCGAGCCAGCGCGAAATCGTGCCGTCGCGGAATTCGCCGCCCGAAGCGCCATGGCCGGAATAGTCGAAGCGGATACAGGCCGAACCGAGCTTCTCTGCCAGCGCATCGAGTACGGCAGCTTTGGTGCCTGTCATGTCGGACCGGTAGCCGCCAAGCCAGACGAGTGCCGGCCTGTCCGATCCCGTCGTTGCGGCACGATGAATGATTGCGATCTCGCGTGCATCCGTTCCCGTTCCGACAGTAATGGTGGCAGTTCCGGTGGCGGTGATCTTGCTCATGGTCTTACTCCTGCGAATGACGGGAGCTATAAATCAGATTTAAAGCGGTTGTCAGGAGGTGATTTTTTCGCGCCGTCATGCTATTGACATCCACCCGGTAATCACGACATTCCGCTCGGCTCCCGGCCGCGCGCGAATTTCGTCGTTGCCTGTGCCCGAAAACGATCTAGGAGAATACGACCATTCGCAGACCATTCAAAGCCGATGCCCCCGTCAAGGAAGGCCCGCGCTCCAACCGGGAAATTCGCGTTCCTAAGGTCCAGCTTATCGATGCCGAAGGCCAGAATCTCGGTGCAGTACCCACCGACGAGGCCCTCCGTATGGCCGAGGAAGCGGGACTGGACCTCGTAGAAATCTCGCCGAACAATGATCCGCCGGTGTGCAAGATCCTCGACCTCGGCAAGCTGAAATACGCGAACCAGAAGAAGGCGGCCGAAGCGCGCAAGAAGCAGAAGATCGTCGAAGTCAAAGAAATCAAGATGCGCCCGAACATCGACACGCATGACTATGACGTGAAGATGAAGGCGATGAACCGTTTCTTTGAAGAAGGCGACAAGGTGAAGGTGACGCTGAAGTTCCGCGGCCGTGAAATGGCCCACCAGGAACTGGGCATGAAGCTTCTGCTGCAGGTCAAGGAGGATACGCTGGAAATCGCCAAGGTTGAGGCAGAGCCCAAGCTTGAAGGTCGCCAGATGATGATGGTGCTGGCGCCGAAATAAGCGCCGCACTCCCCGCCTCGAGGAAGCCATATGGCGGCGGGTTGCCGGTTTATGACCGGTTTCCGAGGAGGATTTCCCCCATTGCGCTTTTGACCGACTGCGGTTATAAGCGCGCGTCCGAACGGTCCGGCAGGGCATGCCGTGGCCGTTCTAAATGCTTGAAGCAGACCTCGTCAGTCGGCTTCGATACAAGAATGGAGTAGCAAAATGCCCAAGATGAAGACGAAGTCGTCTGCCAAGAAGCGGTTCAAAGTCACCGCCACCGGCAAGGTCGTTGCAGCTGCCGCCGGCAAGCGCCACGGCATGATCAAGCGTTCCAACAAGTTCATCCGCGACGCACGCGGCACGATGGTCCTCGCTGAGCCTGATGGCAAGAAGGTCATCAAGAACTACCTGCCCAACGGTCTCTGAGACTATTCGGCTATCTGGAACAGTTTAAGGAGATCATGACATGGCACGCGTAAAACGTGGCGTAACTTCCCGCGCCAAGCACACCAAGACCCTCAAGGCAGCCAAGGGCTTCTACGGCCGCCGCAAGAATACCATCCGCGCCGCAAAGGCTGCTGTTGACCGTTCGCGTCAGTTTGCAACCCGCGACCGTCGCGTCAAGAAGCGCAACTTCCGCGCTCTGTGGATCCAGCGTATCAACGCTGCTGTCCGCGAATCCGGCCTGACCTACGGCCGCTTCATCGACGGCCTGAACAAGGCTGGCATCGAAGTCGACCGCAAGGTTCTGTCCGACATGGCAATCCATGAGCCGGCAGCATTCGGCGCACTGGTTGAAGCTTCCAAGAAGGCACTGGCCTATCTGAAGAACACCGGCACTGCCAACGAGTTTGAGACCGCAGTCAAGTAAGCCTGCGCACGTCTCTACTTTCGTAAAGGACCCGCGCGGCTCTGCTGGCGCGGGTCTTTTGTTATCTGGGTTTCGCATCCTGCGGGAACCGGTCGATCACGGTATTCAGGAGCGCCGCTGTGCCGAATGATGTCGTTGACATGAGGAATGGGCCGTCGCTGCCGTCGAAAGACGTCGCGACCCTGCTGGCTGCCCTGGTTCCCGATGAGAAACGGGTGCAATCGGTATCGCTCAGCTGCGGCACGGTCTGGATCAAGCGCCATGGCGACAAGGGCCGGCGTATGATTGTTGCCGTGCAAAATGCGGTTGCGCGCCTGTTCCGGTTACCCTTCATGCGGCCTTCCCCCGAGGAGACGGCGGAAGGAATGGTAGAGCGCGATCTGCGGCGCATTGCGAAATTTTCTCGGGCAGGCGTGCCGACCGCTGCGGTCATCTACTCCTCAGGTCGTGCGATCGTTCTGAGCGATATTGCGCCGACAGTGCATAGTCAGCTGCGGTCTCTCCAACGCAGTGATCCGACGACACATGACCAGCTTCTCGTGTTCTGCTGCGCTGAATTGGGACGGCTTCACTCTTTGGACCTTTGTCATGGGCGGCCTTATCCTCGGGATATGTTCATCCGGGATGAACAGCTTGGTTTCATTGATTTCGAGGAGGAGCCCGAAGCTGTCATGCCGATGGAAACGGCGCAGGCCCGCGATCTCTGGCTGCTCTTTCTGCAATTGAGCGAACGGGCGTCCGATCGCCGGATGACGCAGGATCGGGCCTACCGGGCATGGGCAGCAGCCGCTCCGGAGGCGGCGATCGCCGAACTGCGCAAAATCACCCATTCCATGGGCCGCTTTTTATGGCTTGCCCGGTTGATTGGCCGAATTCACATGGGTAGAGATTTGCGGCAATTCATCCTGGCTACCACCTATCTGACAACGATGTTCAACGGCTGAATTTGCCGCAAAGCAGGAAAAGATGACGGAACTCCAAACATTGAAGAGCGCGCTGCTGGCGGAAATCGCCGGTGCAGGCGACGAAGCGGCAATAGAGGCTGTCCGTGTCTCGGCTCTTGGCAAGAAGGGTTCGGTTTCCGAACTCCTGAAAACGCTGGGGACCATGACGCCGGAAGAGCGCCAGACCCGGGGTGCGGCGATCAACGCGCTGAAGAACGAGATCACCGAGGCGATTACGACACGCAAGACCGTGCTGAAGGACGCCGCGATCGATGCGCGGCTGAAGGCGGAGACGCTCGATGTCTCGCTGCCAGTCCGCTCCTCGCCGGCAGAACGCGGCCGTATCCATCCGATCAGCCAGATTATCGACGAGATCACCGCCGTTTTCGCCGACATGGGTTTTTCCATCGCCGAAGGCCCGGATGTCGAGACCGACTATTACAATTTCACCGCGCTGAATTTCCCCGAAGGCCACCCGGCCCGCGAGATGCACGACACCTTCTTCTTCCAGCCGGATGAGAAGGGTGAGCGCAAGGTGCTGCGCACCCACACTTCACCGGTCCAGGTCCGCACCATGGAAGCGCAGGATCCGCCGATCCGCATCGTCATTCCGGGCAAGACCTATCGCCAGGATAGTGACGCCACCCATTCGCCGATGTTCCATCAGGTCGAAGGCCTCGTCATCGACAAGAAGTCGAATGTCGGCAACATGCGCTGGGTGCTGGAGGAATTCTGCAAGACCTTCTTCGAAGTGCCGTCGGTGACGATGCGTTTCCGCCCGTCCTTCTTCCCGTTCACGGAACCGTCCTTCGAGGTCGACATCCAGTGCGACCGCTCCGGCCCGATCGTCAAGTTCGGCGAAGGCACCGACTGGATGGAAATCCTCGGCTGCGGCATGGTCCACCCGAATGTGCTGCGCTCCGGCGGGCTCGATCCGGATGAATACCAGGGCTTTGCCTGGGGCATGGGCCTCGACCGTATCGCCATGCTGAAATACGGCATGCCGGACCTGCGCGACTTCTTCAACGCCGATGTCCGCTGGATGAATCATTACGGCTTCCGCCCGCTCGACATGCCGACGCTGTTCGGCGGTTTGAGCCAGTAACGGGAGGGATAGAGATATGAAGTTCACGCTTTCCTGGCTCAAGGATCATCTTGAGACCGACGCAACCCTCGATCAGATCTGCGAACGCCTGACGGCGATCGGCCTTGAGGTCGAGGATGTCGATGACAAGGCTGCCTACAAGCCCTTCGTCATTGCGAAAATCCTGTCGGCCGAAAAGCACCCAGAGGCAGACCGCCTGAAGGTTCTCTCCGTCGATGCCGGCCCTGACGTCAACGGCGGCAAGCCGTTGCAGATCGTCTGTGGTGCGCCGAACGCACGCGCCGGCCTGGTCGGCGCACTGGCCCGTCCGGGCGATTACGTTCCGGGCCTCGATGTGACGCTTGCCATCGGCAAGATCCGCGGTGTCGAAAGCCACGGCATGATGTGTTCCGAGAAAGAACTCAACATGTCGGACGAGCACAATGGTATCATCGACCTGCCCGAAAATGCGCCGGTCGGCACGTCCTTCGCGACCTATGCAGGTCTCGACGACCCGATGATCGAGATCAACCTGACGCCGAACCGTCCGGACTGCACCTCGATCTATGGCATCGCCCGCGATCTGGCAGCCTCCGGCCTCGGCACGCTGAAGGCACCCGTTGCGCCCTCGCTGAAGCTCGAAGGCGAAACGACGGTCGGTCTGACGATCGATCTCGACGATGCCAAGCTCTGCCCCGGTTTCGGCCTGCGCCTCGTGCGCGGCGTCAAGAACGGCCCGAGCCCTACCTGGATGCAAGCACGCCTGAAGTCGATCGGTCTTCGTCCGATCAACGCGCTTGTCGACATCACCAATTACATGACCTTCGACCAGGGCCGCCCGATGCACGTCTTCGACGCGGCCAAGGTGAAGGGTGACCTCACCGTCCGTCGCGCGAGCGAAGGCGAAACGGTGCTGGCGCTCGATACCCGCGAATACAAGCTTGGCCCCAACAATGTGGTCATCGCCGATGACAACGGTGTGGAATCGATCGGCGGGATCATGGGCGGCGAGCATTCCGGCTGCGACGAGGAGACCGTCGACGTTCTGATCGAGTCGGCGCTATGGGATCCGATCAACATCGCAAAATCCGGCCGTTCGCTCGGCATCATCACCGATGCACGCTACCGTTTCGAGCGCGGCGTCGATCCGGAATACATGGTTCCGGGCCTCGACCGTACGACACAGCTGGTTCTCGATCTTTGCGGCGGCGTGGCGGCGAAGGAAAAGATCGTCGGCTACAAGGGCTATGAGGCGAAGACCGTCGAATTCCCCTTCTCGGAAGTGAAGCGACTGACCGGTCTCGAGGTTTCGACGGAAGAAAGCCGCGAAATCCTCACCCGCCTTGGCTTCACTGTCGAAGGTTCTGGCGAGCGCGTCAGCGTAAAAGTTCCGTCCTGGCGTCCGGATGTCGATGGAAAGGCTGATCTCGTCGAAGAGGTCATGCGTATCCATGGCGTCGACCAGATCAAGCCGGAGCCGATCGAAAAGCTCTCGACCGTCAACGGCCGCATCCTGACCACGCTGCAGATCCGCACCCGCACGGCCAAGCGCGCGCTTGCCTCGCGCGGAATGCTGGAAGCCGTCACCTGGTCCTTCATTCCGGAAGATCAGGCGAAGCTTTTCGGTGGCGGTTCGGCGTCGCTGAAGCTCGCCAATCCGATTGCGGCAGACATGTCGGACATGCGTCCATCGCTTTTGCCGGGCCTGCTGACAGCTGCCCAGCGCAATGCCGACAAGGGTTTTGGCGACGTGGCGATCTTCGAGGTGTCGGGCACCTATGAGACAGACACGCCGGAAGGCCAGCGCCGCGTTGCCGGCGGTATCCGCCGCGGCACGGCTTCGATCAACGGCGCTGGCCGCATGTGGTCGAATACGACGAAGGGTGGCGGCAAGCCGGTCGACGTTTATGACGCCAAGGCCGATGCGCTGGCTGTGATCGAAGCCTGCGGCCTGCCGATGGGCAATGTCCAGATCGAGCAGGGCGGTCCTGCCTGGTATCACCCGGGCCGCTCCGGCACGATCAAGATGGGACCGAAGGTCGTTCTCGGCACCTTCGGTGAATTCCATCCGAAGACGCTGGGCGCGCTTGATGTTTCCGGCGCACTCTGTGGCTTCGAGATCTATCTCGACGCGATGCCCGAACCGAAGAAGAAGGCGACCCGCACCAAGCCGGGCCTCGAGCTTTCGCCCTTCCAGGCGGTCAAGCGCGACTTCGCCTTTGTTGTCGGTTCTGAAGTCGAAGCCGGTGCGATCATCAAGGCGGCGACAAGTGCCGACCGCAAGCTGATCACCGGCGTCAACGTCTTCGACGTCTTCGAAGGCGCTTCGCTCGGCGAAGGCCGCAAGTCGGTCGCTATCGAAGTGCTGATCCAGCCGGTCGACAAGACCCTGACGGATGAGGATTTCGAAGCCCTCACCGGCAAGATCGTCGCCAATGTCGAAAAGACGACGGGCGGCGTGTTGCGCGCTTAAAAGCAATTCCAGCAAAAGTGGGAACCGGTTTTGCATCCGGAATTGCGTTGAAACAAAAGAGATAGAGCGGCTTCGCGTTTCGAAGAAAGGCGGAAAGGCTCTAAAGCGCGCGCTGGTACCGAAACTCCTGGGTTTTGCCGCCGTAGCCATAGGCCGCGGCGCGCACGTCCTGGACATAGATGTAGCTTTCCTCGTGTAGATTGCCGAGGAGGCTTGCAAAGCCCTCGAAGGCCGCCTGGATATAGGCGGCCTTTTCGCTTTTCGTGTTGGTCTCGTCGGTGATCTTGATGTCGAAATAGACGCTCGACTTGCGCTGTTCGGCAAGTGTTCGGCCGCCAGCGATCCAGTCACGCGGATCGACGTAGTCGATGGCAATCGCCGTGACGGCAGGATCCTTGCCGAGGATACGCTGCGTAAGCTCGGTCAGCATGGCGGATATGGCGCGGGTCAGCTCGTCGGAGCGTTGGCCGCTGACTTTGACATTCAGAATAGGCATGTCGTTCTCCATTTGGTTAGCTATGCAACTATCAGGATTTGTTTTATGGCAGATGCCCGCCGATGGACCGGGCCTGCTGGACGAACCCGGCAAACAACCCATCTCCGAGTTCGCCCTTCAAACGCGCAGTCACCTTGGCGCTGGCAGCATTCAGGTCATCCTTCAATTCCATGGCGTCAGCGGTCGGGTGGATTTCCGACTCCCGGCCGTCCTGCTTGGTCGATCGTCGCTCAAGCAGGGCGCGCGCCACGAGGCCGTCGACAGCGCGGGTGGCCGTTGCCCGGGCGATCTTCAATGTGTCGGCCAGTTCGCTATGCAGCATTCCCGGCTTCTCCAGCACAGCCCGCAGCGTGAACGCCTGCGACGGCGTCAGGTTGAAGGGCTTGAAGGCGTCCGACCAGACACGCTCCAGTTGACGGGCAAGCGCGGTGGTGTTGAAGTAGAGGCAATGATCAAACATGCAGCGAGCATAAAGCATATAATTGCATATGCAACTAGTTTACGTGATTGAAATCGGGTGGAATGTCGCGACCTATCTGGATAGCCTGCAAAGGGATGGGCGAGGGGATGGAAGATGCGCAAGCCGAATTCGATGAAGGGCCTGGAAGATCTCGGCCGTGTGCGGCTGTCGAAGAATTTCTTTTTCCGCGATTTCCTCCATTCCGAAATCGCTGATTTCTACCGTATCCCGAATATTCCCGACGATCCCGATCTCGCGATCGAAACCGGAAGCCGTCTCTGCGAGGAGCTGCTGGAGCCGTTGCAGGAGATGTTCGGACGGCTGCACATCCGCTCCGGCTACCGGTCGCGACAGGTCAACGAATTCGGCAACAGGAACAACCTTAACTGTTCGACCAACGAACACACTGCCGCCGACCATATCTGGGATATGCGCGATGCCGACGGTCGAGTAGGGGCGACGGCCTGCATCGTCGTGCCGTGGCTGGTCGACAATTGCAATCACGAAGTAGACTGGCAGCGGCTTGCCTGGTGGATCCACGACAACCTGCCTTATGCCTCACTGTGTTTCTTCCCGAAATTGTGGGCGTTTAACATCCAGTGGCACGAGCGACCGGCAAGGCGGATCATGAGTTACGCCGCGCCGCGCGGAGTCTTAACCAAGCCCGGCATGGCCAATCATGAAGGCAGCCATGCCGAATGGTATCCAGGTTTTCCGGAGCTGCGGCGCTGACAATGTCAGGAATGCAGGTGATAGACCTTGTTGACGATCAGCCAGCGGCCATCGACCTTCAGGAGGGAAAGATAGTCCGAAAACCGCATTCCGGCGAATTCGTCGACAACCTTCACCGTCGCCGCGTCGCCCGTAACATCAAGCGCTTCGATCTGGATCAGCGGCTGTGAGCCGGCGACCGTCGGTCCTTCCGAGGCGACCGCATCGATGAACTCGTTGAGTGACAGCCACTCGACCTTGCCATCGTAATTGCCGATGATCGAGGCATTCGGATGAAAGGCTTTTCTAAGCGCGCCCGCATGGGCCAGCGCCATTCCGTCGACATACAGGTGCACCACGGCTTCGACTGATTGTTCTTCCGACATCGCTGAAATCCTCCCGCCCCGACTATAGCAAAGCCGCAAGCGGGAGCAACGTGGCGTTGTGAGATGTCAGCGTTTCGGCGTCCATGCCGCACCCGCGCCATAACGCGCGCCGGCAATCTTTTCGGGCGACAGCATGTCGTCCAGTTTGGTCACCTCGTCGGCGCTCAGCGTCACGTCGGCGGCGGCGGCATTCTGCTCCATGTTCGGGATTTTTCGCGCACCTGGGATGGGCACGATGAAATCGCCCTTGGCGAGAACCCAGGCAAGCGCCAGCTGGGCGGCGGACACGCCCTTCTGTGCGGCCATCTCCTCAACCAGTTTCACCAGCGCCAGATTGGCGGCCATATTGTCGGCCTCGAAACGCGGCAGTTTGCTGCGCAGGTCGCCTTCGCCGAAATCGGCCGTACTCTTGATCTTGCCGGTCAAAAAACCACGGCCGAGCGGACTGAAAGGCACGAAACCGATGCCGAGTTCGCGGCATGTATCGAGAATTTCGCCTTCCGGGTCACGGGTCCATAGGGAATATTCGCTCTGCAGCGCGGAGATCGGATACACGGCATGCGCCCGGCGGATGATGTCGGCACTCGCCTCCGACAGGCCCAGCGCCTTCACTTTGCCTTCCTTTACCAGATCCGCCATCGCGCCGACCGTATCTTCGATCGGCACGTCGGGGTCGACGCGATGCTGGTAAAAGAGGTCGATGACATCGACACCGAGCCGTTTCAGCGAGGCTTCCGCTACCTCGCGCACATGTTCCGGCCGGCTGTCGAGGCCAGACATTGCAGCGGAATCGGTCTTTGCCGGATCGATCCTGAAGCCGAACTTGGTGGCGATGACGACTTGATCGCGATAGGGCTTCAGCGCCTTGCCGACCAGTTCCTCGTTGACGAAGGGACCATAGACCTCGGCAGTATCGAAGAAGGTGACGCCGATTTCGATGGCGCGTTGCAGGGTCTTGATCGAAGTCGCCTCGTCCTGCCCGCCATAGGCATGGCTCATGCCCATGCAGCCGAGGCCGATGGCGGAAACGGTGAGGTCTTTTCCGAGTTTGCGCGTCTGCATGGAGGTCTCCGATCTTCAAAAAAGAGCGGGCCGATTGGGCGGCCCGCTCGGTGGTGGCTCAGGCGCTCGCGTCGTTGAGCAGCGCCATCTGGGTATTGGTGAGCCTGAGATTACCCGCTGCGATCAGCGTGTCGAGCTGGCGGGCACTGGTGGCGCTGGCAATCGGCGCAGTCACGCCCGGACGCTGGGCGATCCAGGCAAGCGCCACGGATGCCGGTTGCGAATGGGTTTCGGCAGCCACCTCGTCCAGTGCGGCAAGAATGCGCGTGCCGCGCTCATCGAAATATTTCGTCACCATACCGCCGCGGTTCTTGTTGGCCTCGGCTTCTTCCTTGCTTTTGTATTTGCCGGTGAGGAAGCCGGAGGCGAGACTGAAATAGGTGATGACGCCGATATCCTGCGCATTGCAGAGCTCCGCGAGCGGCCCGTCGAAACCGGCGCGATCATAGAGATTATATTCCGGCTCCAGCACGTCATATCGCGGCAGACCGGCCTTTTCGGCGGCTTCGAACGACGCCTTGAGCTGCTCGGCATTGAAATTCGAGCAGCCGATCGCGCGGATCTTGCCTTGATCCTTCAGCTTTGCGAAAGCGGCAAGCGTCTCTTCATGCGGCGTCTGCGGGTCCGGCCAATGGGACAGGTAGAGGTCGATATAGTCGGTTTGCAGCCGCTTCAGGGAGCTTTCGACCGCCTCGACGACGCGTGCGCCTGCCAGTCCCTTTTCCATGGCGCTCCCCTGTGGCGTCGAGCCGACCTTGGTGATGACGATCGCCTTGTCGCGCGGACGGCCGGATTGCTTCAGCCATTTGCCGATGATCGTTTCGGATTCACCACCGGCATTGCCCGGAACCCAGCCGGAATAACAATCGGCGGTGTCGATCGTGTCGAAACCGGCATCGAAAAACTTGTCGAGCAATTCGAAGGAGGTTTTCTCGTCTGCCGTCCACCCGAAGACGTTACCGCCGAAAACGACGGGCGAAATGGAAAGGCCGGTCCGGCCAAGTACGCGCAGATCCATGATAATCTCCAATATCTATTGCAGGTAGGAAACCGGCGAGCGCCGGCTATCCTGATCTAGGGACGCGATGTGTCGTTCACACCGCGTCTCCGGTCACGATGATGTTAGCCGCTTTCCTCAGGTCGCGGCGTTGAGCAGCTTCATCTGGGCATCGGTCAGTCTCAACTTGCCGGCTGCGATGATCGCATCGAGCTGCTTCAGGCTGGTGGCGCTGGCAATCGGTGCCGTGATACCGGGACGGGCGGCGACCCAGGCGATCGCGATCGTTGCCAGGCTTTCGCCGGTTTCGGCTGCAACCCGATCCAGCGCCGCAAGCACCTTTGTGCCCTTGTCGTTCAGGTAGTCCGGAATACGATAGCCACGGGCGCTGCCCGTCGCATCTTCCGGCTTGCGGTATTTCCCGGTGAGGAAGCCGGCGGCGAGCGCGTAATAGCTGATCACGCCGATATCCTCCGCAATGCAGAGATCGGCAAGCGCGCCTTCGAATTTTTCACGCGTGTAGAGATTGTATTCCGGCTGCAGCACGTCGTAGCGCGGCAGGCCGTTCTTCGCTGCGGCTTCGAGAGAGGCTTTCAACTGTTCGGCGCTGTAGTTGGAGCAGCCGATGGCGCGGATCTTGCCCTGTTCCTTCAGCTTCGCATAGGCACCGAGCGTTTCTTCGTGCGGAGTGTCGTCATCCGGGAAATGCGAGAGGTAAAGGTCTATATAGTCGGTCTGCAGGCGCTTCAGCGAATCTTCGACCGCCTGCACGATCCAGCGGGCCTTCAGCTTGTCGTCATGCATCGAAGGATGGCCGACCTTGGTGACGACGATCGCCTTGTCGCGAGCAACCGTACCGCGCTTCAGCCATTTGCCGATGACCGTCTCGCTTTCTCCACCGGAATGGCCGTCGACCCATTTCGAATAGACGTCGGCCGTGTCGATCGTATTGAAGCCGGCTTCGAAAAAGCGGTCGAGCAGGTCGAACGATGTCTTTTCATCGGCGGTCCAGCCGAACACGTTGCCGCCAAACACGACGGGTGAAATGGAAAGACCGGTCCGGCCGAGTTTGCGCAACTCCATGGGGTTCTCCAGATTTTCTGATTTTGAGATCGTCTGCGGTGGGAAGGCCAAGGTTAGTCCCGCACACGAGAAGGCCGCAATCCATTATTTCGGGCTCGGCTCTCATTTTTCAAGAAAGCCAAAAGCGCGCATTGAACCTCGTTCATCACCATCCTAAGCTTGCCGGAACAAATGCAAGGGAGAGTTTCATGCTGCGTTTCGGTATTTTGTCGACGGCCAGGATTGCGAGAGATGCCGTCATGCCGGCGATCCAGGATGCCGAGAATGCGGTAATCACGGCGGTAGCCAGCCGGGATGTGGCAAAGGCCCGGGCGCTGGCCGATCGCTTCGGCGTGCCGCATGCCTTCGGCTCCTACGAAGAGATGCTCGCCTCCGACGTGATCGATGCCGTCTATATTCCGCTGCCGACCAGCCAGCATGTCGAATGGGCGATCAAGGCGGCAAATGCCGGCAAGCATGTTCTCGTCGAAAAACCGCTGGCATTGAAGGCATCGGAGCTGGATGCGCTGATCGAGGCGCGGGACCGCAACAAGGTCGTGGTGTCGGAAGCCTTCATGGTCACCTACGCGCCTGTATGGCACAAGGTGCGGGAGCTGTTGAAAGAAGGCGCGATCGGCGAACTGAAACACGTCCAGGGCGCGTTCAGCTATTTCAACCGCGATGCCGGCAATATGCGCAATATCCCGGAACTGGGCGGTGGTGCTCTGCCGGATATCGGTTGTTATCCGACGATCGCCACACGTTTTGCCACGCAAGCAGAGCCTCAGCGCGTCCAGGCCGTGGTGCGCCGCGATCCGGATTTCGGCACCGATATCTATGCCAGCGTGAAGGCGGATTTCGGCAGTTTTGAACTGAGCTTCTATATCGCCACCCAGATGGCCAACCGGCAGGTCATGGTTTTCCATGGCACGGAGGGTTTCATCGAGGTGAAGTCACCCTTCAATGCGGACCGTTATGGCGCCGAGGAGGTCGAGTTGACCAACCAGAAGCACAATGTCTCGCAGATTTTCCGTTTTCCCGACAGCCGCCAATATCGCCGCCAGACGGAAGCCTTTGCCAAGGCTGTCGCGGGTGAGGCATCGGAGATCGTGACATTGGAAAGCTCGGTCAACAACCAGCGTTTCCTTGATGCGATCTATCGTGCCGGCGAACACGAGGGCTGGGAGACTGTCTGAGCCTTTTGCTTCTGCGCTAGTTCTTGTGGCGGAAGACGAAGCGGGAATAACCGAAAAAACTGTAGATCGTGGCAGCGGCGGACGCGAAGACGATCGCGACCGCCGGCTGGATCGGTACGCGGGCGATCAGCGCGGAATAGATCGCATAGTTGATCAGCGCTGACGTGACACCAACCGTCCAGTAACGAAATCCTTCTACCGCCAGAGAATGGGGAGAGGGGTCGAAGGTGCGGCTGCGATTGACGAACCAAGTGAAGCTCATGGCGGCCATGATTGCGGGTATGCGCGATAAAAACGGCCCGATCGGCGTATGGGTCAGAAGCAGATGGTTGACGCCGACATCAATCAGGAAGCCGATGCCGCCGGCAAACAGGAACCAAGCTATCCGCTTCATGCCGCGCTCTTGCTACCCGACCGGGGCAATGTCTCGGCGGTCGGAGATGATGAGGTCCGGCCCTGCAGCGGCAGGTTCATATAGTGGATACGCAACTGTTCCGCCCGTGCTCGTGAGACGGAATCGAGGATCAGGCCTGCGGTGAACATCAGGAACGACAGCACCATCAGCACCAGCGAGAAGACCCAGGTCGGCATGCGTTCGACAAGTCCGGTCTGGAAATAGGAAATCAGCACCGGTGTCATGAAGATCAGGCTCGCTGCCATGAAGGCGCAGCTGATCGCGCCGAAAAAGGCAAACGGCCGGGTTTCCTTCATCAGCATCGCGAACATCCAGAGGATCTTTCCGCCATCCCGATAGGTCGAGAGCTTGGAATGCGACCCTTCCGGGCGCCGGCCGTAATCGAGTTCGATCTCGGTGACCGGCAGTTTCAGCCGTGATGCGTGAACGGACATTTCCGTCTCGATCTCGAAGCCGCCGGAAACTGCAGGGAAACTTTTGACGAAACGGCGCGAAAAGGCGCGGTAGCCGGAAAAGATGTCGGTGAAATCGCGGCCGAAGATGGCGCGATAGAGAGTGTTGAACAACCGGTTGCCGGCGGCATGGCCCTGGCGTCCGGCATCCGCATGCACGCCGCGGCGCGTGCCGACAACCATGTCCGCCCGCTCGGTCAAAAGGATGCGGATCAGTTCCTCGGCATCCTTCGGCGAATAGGTACCGTCGCCATCGGCCATGATGTAAATGTCGGCTTCGATATCGGCAAACATGCGGCGCACCACATGGCCCTTGCCCTGGCGGCGCTCGCGCATCACCTCGGCACCGGCCAGCATTGCCTTCAGCGCCGTGCCGTCGGTGGAATTGTTGTCATAGACATAGACGCGTGCGCTCGGCAGGGCTTCCCGGAAACCGTGCACGACATCGCCGATCGTCGACGCCTCGTTGTAGCAGGGGATCAGCACTGCAATGGAAAGGTCACCGGCGATGGAGCCCGTCTGGATGCCGGAAGCCGAGCCGGTCAGAGCATGGGCATGGTGGCCGGCAGAAGTATCGGTCATGATTTTCACTCTGTGCGCGGCAAATCCAGTGCAGATACGGCCTGCCTGTCTGCTTTACTATTTCTTGGGAAGGTTAAGTTTAGGTTGCGGCTCTTTCCTAAACGCCAAAACAAGTGTGAATGATGAACACGACGACAGATGAGATGTCCCGGCGGGATGCCGCACCTGCCGCAGGTTCCGTTCTGTCCCGGCTTTTCCCCGCAGCCGCGATGTATTGGCTGGTAACTGTCGGCGCCATTGCATTCATCTCTCTGCCGAAAGCAAAAGATCTGATCGGCCCGGACAACGACGACGTTATGCGGCTCGTCGAAATCCGTGACTGGTTCGCCGGCCAAGGCTGGTTCGACCTCATGCAGTATCGCCTTGGTCTTTCCGGCGGCACGTTGATGCATTGGTCCCGTTTCATAGATGCGCCGATCGGCGGACTGATCAAGCTGTTTTCGTTCATCATGCCGGTGGAGATGGCCGAGGGCGTGGCGGCCAGCGTCTGGCCATTGTTGCTCGTCGGCCCACTTCTGCTCGCATTCGGATTTGCAGGCCGGCGCATGGGAGGGCAAACCGACGGACCGCGGGTCATGCACATCGCGCTCGGCCTCGGTGCGATCTTCGCTTTCACCTGCATGAAATTTCGCCCAGGGGCGCTTGATCATCACAATGTCCAGCTCGTCCTTGCGATCGGGATCGCGGCACTTCTAGCCGATCGGCGCGGCAGCGCACCGAGCCATGCTGCGGCCGGTATAGCTACAGCTCTGGCGATTGCCATCGGCGCCGAAACTATGCCTTTCGTTGCCGTCGTCTGCCTTTGTGTCGGCGCACGCTGGATCTGGCAGGGGGCGGCCTTTGCCTCCGGCGCGCGCGCGTTCGGCGCTTCGCTGGTGCTCGCGACCACGGCAGCATTCTTCGCAACTGTTCCACCAAGCGCTTATGCCACTGTCACCTGTGACAACCTTTCGCTCGGCTTCTATTCGCTTTCTACGCTTGGCGGGGCAGGGCTTTTCGGTCTCGCCTGCCTTCCGGCGCGCGCCACGATAGGGGGCAGGCTTGTTGCCTCCGTCGTCCTCGGGGCGGCCGTTGGCGCTGCGGCTCTGGTCATCGCCCCGCAATGCCTCGGCAGCCCGCTTGCCGATCTCGACCCGATGCTGGTCAACCTCTGGCTCGATCATGTGACGGAGGCGCAATCGATCGCCGCACAGATGCGACAGTTTCCGGAAACCGTTGCCGGTTTTCATGCCGTTGGACTGGTCGCCGCCCTTGTCTGCGCCTTTCGTATCTGGAGCGGTAGGGAACGTGGCCTTCATCTCCTGTTTCTCGCACTGATTGCTGCGACGTGGGCCGTGTCTCTGGTCCAGATCCGAGGCAGCCTGTTCGCAAATCTCCTGAGTATTCCGCCGCTGGCGCTGCTGATCGGCGATCTCCAGCAAAAAGCGCGTGAAAGACCGAAAAGTCTTTTTATCAATCTCGGATTTGTAGCTGCGACACTCGCGTCCGTCCCCGCTGTCTGGGGTCTGTCCGGGGTCGTGTGGAAAAAGGGCATAACATCAGCCAGCACGGATGTGTTGTCGACGCAAACTGCTGAAACGGATGACCAATGCGGCGATGCGGAAGATATGGCGGCGCTTCGCGGCCTTCCGCCCGGAACGATTGCCGCCCCGTCAAACCGAGGCGCTGGAATCTTGAGATTTACCCAGCATCGGGTTCTGTCTGCCCCCTATCATCGCAATCAGGGGGGCATGCTCGCTGAGCTCCATATAGGTATGGCAACTCCGGCAGATGCGCTTTCGCTTCTCAAGCAGGCAGGCGTCACGGCTGTGGCATTCTGCAGACATGACCCACAGACCGAAAACCTGATCGAGTTGAACGGTAATGGTCTCTACGCATCATTGGCGCGAGGCGAAGTTCCGGCCTATCTGGCACCGGTTAGGGCAAAAGGAAAATTCCAGCTTTTCGTCGTTAACGAAACTGATCCGAAATAAATCAGGCGTGGCGAAGCGAATGGATAAAAGCGCCTGCGACGACAAGGTTGATCAGACCGAAGTTGAAACCAAGTATAGCGATGAGCAGGCTAAGCGCGCTCGTGGCTCCGAAAAGGGCCGCAACAAAAAAGACAGCGGGAATAAGCAGTGCAGCCGCAATTATCGACGCGACACTGCGAGTCATGCCGGCCAAGAGGCCAATGGTTGTTGCCGTCAGGAATAACACGGCCGATCTCCTTCCTTGGTGTCGGAGATCGTATATCTTACCACCCGCTAAAAAATGCTTTCGCATTATGCCTAATGGTGGGTCAGTTTTTTGGTTACGATTTTCCGATCACTGTTAAGACTTAAGGTCGCGTTTTTCCGGACCTAAGTCCTATCCTCCATGCAGACCCAACGCAAAAGCATTGGTCGGGTTCCATTATTGTTCGGTTCGCATATTAGAACAATGCGACGATTGCGCTCGCTGTCGTGCCCGAGATGCGGAAAAGAGGACGGTGAAAAAAGGATTGCCGGCGCTCCACGCCTCGTCCACATCAATCCGCGTGTCGGCGGGTGAAATCCTCCGGGGGATCGGTTAGAACGGAAGCATGAGCAGCACGTTTGCATCCGAAACAGCCAGCAATCTGACGGAATTTTCGGTCTCGGAGCTTTCCGGTTCGATCAAGCGAACCGTCGAGAACGCTTTCGACCACGTGCGCGTGAGAGGCGAGATTTCCGGTTACCGGGGGCCGCATTCGTCCGGCCACGCCTATTTCAGCCTCAAGGATGACAGGGCGCGCATCGACGCGGTTGTCTGGAAAGGCACGTTCTCCCGTCTGAAGTTCCGTCCCGAAGAGGGGATGGAGGTCATTGCAACCGGCAAGGTCACGACCTTCCCCGGCTCCTCCAAATACCAGATCGTCATCGAGAACCTGGAACCCGCGGGCGCTGGTGCCTTGATGGCCCTGTTGGAGGAGCGTCGCCGCAAGCTTGCAGCCGAAGGTCTTTTCGACCGGGAGCGCAAGCGGCCTTTGCCTTATCTGCCGCGGGTCATAGGGGTCGTGACGTCTCCGACAGGCGCTGTCATCCGTGACATCCTGCATCGCATCACCGACCGTTTTCCCGTCCACGTCGTCGTCTGGCCGGTCAAGGTTCAGGGCGAAGGCTCGGGGGAAGAGGTCGCAGCCGCCATCCGCGGTTTCAACGCGGCCGGGCCTGCTGATCCGATGCCGCGGCCGGATGTGCTGATCGTTGCCCGTGGTGGTGGTAGCCTCGAGGATCTCTGGAGTTTTAACGACGAGATCGTCGTGCGCGCCGCAGCGGAAAGCGAAATCCCGCTGATTTCCGCTGTCGGCCACGAGACCGATTGGACGTTGATCGATCATGCCGCGGATGTGCGCGCGCCCACACCGACGGGAGCCGCCGAAATGGCGGTGCCGGTGAAGGCGGATCTCGACGCCCAGCTGGCGAACCTCTCTGCCCGTCTGCGTGGCAGTGCCTCGCGTCAGATGGATCATCGCCGGCAATCGCTGCGGGCGCTCGTTCGCGCGCTTCCCTCGCTCGATCAGTTGCTGGCTTTGCCCCGTCGCCGTTTCGACGAGGCGGCAGCAGGCCTTGGCCGCGGTCTGGAGCGCACGACGCTTGCCAAGCGCCGGACCTTCGAGCGTGCGTCCTCGGGCTTGCGCTTCGAACTTCTGACCAACAGGCTGGCCTTGCAGCGGCAGGCGCTTTCCGACCGGTTGCTGCGGGCCGATCGCTGCGTGGAGCGGCAGGTCTTGAGCGAGAAGGGGCGGATAGCGCGCATCGATGCATCGTTGAAGTCTTTGCCCGCAAGGCTCGAGACCCATTTGCAACGGGAACGTCAGAACCTCTTGTCCTTGATGCGGCATGCCGATACGGCGGTCAATCACACGCTTTCGCGCAGCCGCTCGGCCCTGCTTGGACAGGATCGTGTTCTCCAGTCGCTGTCCTACAAGAATGTCCTGAAGCGCGGTTATGCGGTCGTGAGGGATGATGCGGATCGCCCCTTGACGCGCGCTTCAAATGTCATCGAAGGCAGCGCGATCTCGATCGAATTTGCCGATGGCCGCGTTGCGGCTGTCGCCGGGCCGGATGGCGGCGACAGAACCGACCCCGGCCAGTCGGCTCCGGCGGCAATTCCGCAGAAGCGGAAAGCGCCGAAGCCGGACATGACGTCCGGTCCACCGAAACAGGGTAGTCTGTTCTGAAGTATCGGCCGGAATGGGTGATATCCAGCCGGAAGATATGGATCACGCGGCTTTCTTGGCCGCCGTCTTGCGGGAAGTTGTCGGCTTTGCCTGAGGGGCTTCGGCCGTTTTGGCGGATTTCGCGATTTTGGCTGCCTTGGGCACCTTGACCGGAACGGGGGCAAGCTTGGCGATTTCATCGACCAGCAGGCGTGCATTCTCCTTAGCCTTGGCGAGATTGCTGACGGCTTCGGGATCGAGTGCGTCGATCAGAGTGCCGGCATCGAACATGTCGCGATAGGCGGCGCGTTCGATCAGTGGCGTGGAAAGCACGTGGACGCCCTGCTGCGCCAGCATGCCTTTCACGGCAAGCAGCGCCCGCGTGGTGATGATGGAACTGACACGGGTCAGCGCCACCGAATGCGCGATATGGATACCGCATTCGCTCTTGAGTTTCCCCAGGATGTCGAGCACCTGGGCGCCGCCGGCTGCATCCAGCGCGCAGCCCTGGACCGGTACGAACACATGGTCGGACAGGCCGAGGCCTTTGGCGAGCAGCGGTGTGACGCCGCAGGGCAGATCCACCACGACGTAGTCGTTGCGTTTCTTCAGGTCTTTGATCGTCTGCTCGATATTGTCGGCATCGATATTGGCGACGATCGAGAATTTCGGCATCTTTGCCATCCGCGTCATCCAGCGGGAAACCCACTGCTGCGGATCGGCGTCGAGCATGGCGACGCGAAAACCTCGCTTTGCCAACTCCCCGGCCGTGACAAGCGCCATCGTGGTCTTGCCTGCGCCGCCTTTCGTATTTGCAAATGTAATGACTGGCATTCACAACCCTCCGGTTCACGTGAACATCACGGAGAGAAGCCACATTTCTTGGCCTATTCTTTTCCGCTTCAGTCGTGATGATTTGCCGATGCTTGACGAACAAGCTTGCGCCGCGCTTGCCAAAGAAGAACGGCGCTGAAAATAAGTATATCAGCGGATGCGCATGCCAGCCTGAGCATCGAAATGCAAAGGCTTTTCGAATTTTTGAAGAGGGGCCTCGGGAACGGAGCCGATGCTTACGCCATGCGGCCAATCTGGCGGGCATATGGCGATATACCGGGCATAACCGCCCACGCCGCCACCGAATTTCGGATACCCGATCACCACGAGAGCACCGGTTTCCGGCACCTGATCGAGATTGGCGACGCCTTCCGCCTGGGCGTAACCATTGTGCATGAGCCAGTATTCGCCTTCCAGATTGGGCGTTGTATCGGTGTCGAGTGGTTCATGGCCATGAAACAGGATCTTGCGCTCGAGATGCAGGAATTTCAGCGCGCCCAACCCGACGCCCGGGAAGGGACGAGTGGTCGAAAGAGCAGGGTCAGGCCACGTTTTGGACCAGCCCGACCGCACGAAGACCACCGAACCTTCCGGTATCCGGCCATGCTTGGCTTCGAAGTCGGTAATGTCGGAGACCTGCAGGTGATAGCCGGCATCCGTCTTCACCTTGTCTTCGATATTGATGACCACCAAGGGCCTTATGGCATAGGTCGCAGGCAGTTCGTCGATCGCTGCATATTCCGGCGCCCAGTGGGCTGGAGGATCGAGCTGGGTACCAAGCTGGTCAGTGGTGAGATTATAGGTGGATGCGGCGAAGCCGTGTTTCTCGAACGTGAACGTCTCGCCCTTCTCGGCATAACCTTCGAGATCCGTACCCGCTTGCGCCTGGCCGAAGCTGGGCTTGCCGAAACCTGCCCAGACCGGAATGTTCGGTGTGATCGTATGGGTAAGGTCGACATATTTCGCGCCCTTGAGGCTGTTATTATAGATTTTCCACAGGCCGGGCTCCTGTGCCGGGGCAGGCGAGGCGAACAGCGCGGCAAGGATAATCGAAAAAAGCATTCTGCGCGGAGAAGTCTGCATGCTGTATTCCTTTGCAAAAGAGATCAGCCGGCATCGGGCGGGCGTGCAGATGCAGCCCGCGCTGATTTCACAACAAAGAATGTGAGCCGGCAACAGACATTGTTCCGGACGTTCGCGCGAGGGAGAAAATTCCTGTTCGAAATGGCGACAACGCGACATTTTTCATGCCGCGTTGCCAACTCAAACAGGCTGTGGTTGATGCGATAGTGGCTTTGGCCTTAAGCCCATTCGCCCTTGCGCATTACTGGCACTTTGGAACCATCCGGCCTGATGCCGTCGATATCGACCTTGTCGGAGCCGATCATCCAGTCGATGTGGATGAGCGAGGAATTGCCGCCCTGCGCCTTGATTTCATCCGGTGAAAGCGACGCGCCGTTGAGGAAGCATTTCGAATAGCATTGGCCGAGCGCAATGTGGCAGGAGGCGTTTTCGTCGAACAGCGTGTTGTAGAACAGGATGCCGCTTGCCGAGATCGGCGAGGAATGTGGCACCAGCGCCACTTCGCCGAGCCTGCGGGCGCCCTCATCGGTATCCAGCACCTTGTTCAGCACTTCCTCACCCTTCGAAGCCTTGGCTTCGACAATCCGCCCGCCTTCGAACCGTACCTGGATATCGTCGATCAGTGTGCCCTGATGCGACAGCGGCTTGGTGCTCGACACATGGCCTTCCACCTTCAACGCATGCGGCGTGGTGAAGACTTCCTCGGTCGGAATGTTGGGATTGCAGATGATGCCGTTCTTCGCCTTGGAGGCACCGCCATGCCATTCGTGGCCGTCCGCCAGACCGACAGTCAGGTCGGTGCCCGGTCCGGTGAAATGCAGGGCCGCGAAACGCTCGCCGTTCAGCCATGTAGACCGTTTTTTCAGATTGGCATTATGCTCCGCCCAGGCGGCAACCGGATCGGCAACATTGATGCGTGATGCGGCAAAGATGGCTTCCGCCAGCTTGGCGACCGCGGCATCTTCCGGCAGATCGGGGAACACCTGTTTGGCCCAGGAGGGATTGGGATAGGAGACGATGTTCCAGTTGATGTCGAAATTGGCGATCTTTTCCAGCGCCGGTTTATAGGCCATCGAATTGGCCTTGTTGGCACGGGCGACCTTGGCCGGATCCTGGGCGGATAAGAGCATCGGATTGTCACCGGCAATCGCAAGCCGGGCGGCCCCGTTTTCGTAGGCCTTGGCCATGCCCTCATAGAGCCAGCCGGATGCCTTGTCGAAGCTGGCGTCGGGCGCATGCTGATAACGCGCCAGCGTCGTTTCCTCATCGGAATAGAAGGCAGAAACGAGGCCTGCGCCGGCCATGTAGGCATGCTTGGTGATGAACCGAACGAGAGGCAGCGCTGCGATCGGCGCCGTGATGACGAGGTCCTGTCCCTTTTCCAGCCCAAGCCCTACCTTCACGGCGACTTCGCCAAGCTTCTCAAGCTTGATCGGATCGATGGACGTCTGGATGTTTGGGACGATGGTCATGGCGTAGCCTCTCGATTTTTCGTGTGAGGCTAGACTTAGAGAGCTTTGGGGCAAAATTGAAGTCTTGGAAGCACGGTTGTCAGGCGATCAGCGGAGCGGCTATTGCCTTAAGCGCATCCTTCGCATCCGCCGGCACCAGACGGATTTGCAGCCCGCGCTGCCCGCCGTTGATGAAGATGTACGGTTCGTTGAGCGCCGTGATCTCGATCGCCGTCGGCACGATCTTCTTCTGGCCAAGCGGACTGATGCCGCCGACATGGTAACCTGTCATGCGCTCCGCGTCGGCCGGTTTCATCATATGCGCCGACTTGCCGCCAAAGGCAGAAGCAAGCTTCTTCATCGATACTTCATGATCGGATGGCACGACGACGCAGACCGGCTTTCCATCGAGTTCGGCCATCAGCGTTTTCAGCACACGCTTCGGTTCCTCGCCGATCGCTTCCGCTGCCTGCAGTCCGATCCGGTCTGCACTCGGATCATAGTCGTAGGAGACGGTGGTATAGGCGATTTTCAGCCGGTCGAGCGTTTGTGTCGCGCGTGTGGTCTTCGACATGCTCAAGCGTCCCGGAAGGCGTCTGCGTAGATTTCCGGTTTGAAGCCGATCAGCAGCTTTCCGTCCGCTTCGAGAACCGGGCGCTTGATCATCGACGGCTGTGCCAGCATCAGCGCGATTGCTTTCGCCTGATCGATATTCTGGCGATCCGCTTCGTCGAGTTTCTTGAACGTGGTGCCGGCGCGGTTCAGAACCACGTCCCAGCCGGCGTTATCGACCCATGCTTGCAGATGAGCCTGATCGATGCCTGACGTTTTGTAGTCGTGGAATGCATAGCTCACACCTTTTTGGTCCAGCCAGCTCCGCGCCTTCTTCATCGTGTCGCAGTTCTTGATGCCGTAGATGGTGATCGCCATTTCGCCGTCCTTAGGTCGTGTCTGCCCATACCGTGTAGGCCATTCCGTTCAGCGAAGCGATAACAACACCACATCATGGAATGCAAGCCAATGAGGCAGATCAAATAGTGGCATGCCAAGTTCGCATGGCTGACCTGTGCGCGTATGCGTTGTGTAAGCAATGTCTTGAGCGCATATATTAGCCGACAGAAAAGGAGTTGATGTCATGTTCGCCCAGAACAAAAATCGTGGTAACCGTTTCAGCCGCGCCTTTGCAATTTTCGGTGCTGCAGTTTCTGCTTCGGCTGCCGTTGAAAACCATCGCCGCCCGAAAAGCAGCGACCTTAGCCTTCTCGGCATCGATCCCAAGGCTTTCGACCGTATCGGCTGATTGCCGGATATAATTTACTGCCCGTTGGCCGTCATGTGGAATGGCGGCCTGTATTTCGGAAGTTGTGCCTCACCCAGCGCCGGTTACCTGATCGCTTAGCAGATCCAACTGGATTGGCGGCTTGGAGTATGGGGAAGCGCTGGCGTCGAAGCGCCAGCATCCGAATTGCTCATGGCGCGTATCGCCATTGTGGCTGTAGACAAGCGCAAATTCGCTTGCCAGCCATGTATACGGTTTTCCGACAGTCAGAAGGTCCTTGCACCCGTAGCCATAGATGATGGTGACGTGAGGTGAAGGCACCCGCAACTTGGCCCTTTGCAGGTTATGCCGGGTCAGGGTGCCATGCAGCATCCGCACGAATTCATGGATATCGGCATTTCTGGCGGCGCTTGTCAGCGCGAGATGCCGCTTACCTCCAAAAAGGGCGCATCCGTCCAGCGTGATCCTGATAGGGCGTGCTCTGATCGATCCGATCGCAGCCTTGATCCGGGGAATGAGGTCGTAGGGTGGTCTGTCGAATTCATCCATCAAAAGCAGGCTCACATGCAGCAAGCTCGCCGGGTGAGGTTGGCGTTCGGTGCGACCATGCGCGTGGTCGCAGGCCGCCCTGTATATCTCCCCGCTCATGAGGGGCGGCGGTTTCAGCACGAAGAAAAGTTCACTTCGCCGTCGAAGCGGAAGAGATGGCTGCCTGAACCCATATTCCTCAATGGCATTGCCTGTCAGTGGCAGGGATGGCTGATGATACTGCAACTGGCGCCTCCCAATAGTCATCGACGCGGGACCGTGCGGAACGGCAATATAACAGAATTCATTTGACAATAAAGAACATAAAGTGAACATTTAGGCGTAATCAAGATGCCTGCAGATTTATGGAAGCAAGAAACGGGTTGATTGCCTGCCCGTGAAATACGATCCTGGAAGGGAAATCACACGAACGGAGTAAGCTCATGGCCGGACATCGATATGCGATCTTCGACACCGCTGGCGGCTTCTGCGGCATTGCGTGGAATGATGCCGGCATCACCCGCTTTCAACTGCCGACCGGAAGTGAGCTTTCGACCGAGAACCTTCTCCTGCGCCGTATAAGCGACGCACGAAAATCGCCGCCGCCAGCCGAGATCGCAGAGACGATCGGTTTGGTAAAACGGTATTTCGCCGGCGAGCGGATCGATTTTTCCAATATCCGTCTCGATCTTGAGGGCCAGGATGAGGTCTTCAGGACTATCTACGCGGCGGCCCGCCGCATCGGCTGGGGCCACACGACAACCTATGGCACGATCGCCAGGGAACTGGGCCTTGGGCCGGAGGCAGCGCGTGATGTTGGCCAGGCCATGGCAAAAAATCCGGTGGCGCTGATCATACCCTGCCACCGGGTGCTGGCCGCCGGAGGCAAGATCGGCGGTTTTTCCGCGCCCGGCGGATCAACCTCTAAACAGCGTATGCTCGAGCTTGAGGGTGTGCGTCTCACGCCGCCCGAACCGGTACAGCAGTCCTTGGGCTTTTGAGTGCCTGCCGGCGCTCAGTGTGCCAGCAGAAGCTTGTAACCCGCAAACCCGACGATCAGCACCGAGGCGCCGATCATGGCGATCTTGCCCAGGCGCTTCTCGATGAAGTGACGGATGTCTTCGCCGTAGCGGCGCAGCAACCATGCCAGCAGGAAGAAGCGGGCACCGCGGGTGATCAGCGCCGAGACGATGAACAGCCAGATATTCACATGCACGGCCCCGGAAAGGATCGTCACCACCTTGATCGGCGGCAGATGCGCGAAACCGGATGTCACCAGCATCAGCAGGATGGTCTCGAACGTGATGCCGGCCTTCAGCGCGTTGAACGTATCGAGCTTGCCCCAGAATTCCAGGATCGGCATGGCGATCGCATTGAAAGCGAAGGAACCGATCCACCAGCCTGCAATGCCGCCAAGAACCGAGAACACCGTCGCGACCAGCGCGTAACGCCATGCGCGTTCGGGTCTCGCCAGCGCCATCGGCAGGAAAAGCACGTCGGCCGGCACGAGAAAGATGGAACTTTCGACAAAGGCGATGACGGCAAGCCAAACTTCCGCGGATTTTCGGGCGCTAAGCGCCATCGTCCAATTATAGAGGCGTTGAAGCATTCGGTATCTACCCTGTTCGGGCACAGAGTTAATTCAATGCGCGCGCAAATGCATGCCGCCGAAAGTTGCAAATACCTCCGGAAAACCATCCGGGTCGAATTTATGCAATCGCCAGTAATGATGGCGACCGAATAGGTGCACTAGATCCGGAGAAAACTTATTGGTTGCGTAATTAAATATGCGAGCAACTTTAGAAATTAGGTGCCAATCCGCATCAGCCTCCATCCGCGCGGGGGGAGCACATGGATCATGCAAATATCGATGAATTTATAAGGTGTTGGTTAAACCGGAAGGGCGGAGTGTTAAGCATCGAACCTGCCGGCCGATCATCCCTATTCGCCCTTCTTGGTGGTCTGCGACGTCGGATTATTGCGCGAAAGCCGGATATCGTTATCGCCGCATGATATTGCAGTCCGGTTCAACGAGCCGGTGGAAAAAGAGGCAGAGATACGAGATGCTCTGACATCGCTGAAAAATATCAGCCAGGTCGAAACTGCCAACGAGGGCGAAAATTATCGGCGCGCCATGTTGTCATAGCGCGCCGTTCGTCGTGTCAGTCTGTTATTCCCACTCGATCGTGCCGGGCGGCTTCGACGTCACATCGTAGACGACGCGGTTGATGCCACGGACTTCGTTGATGATGCGGGTTGCCGCACGGCCGAGAAAGTTCATGTCGTAGGGATAGAAATCCGCCGTCATGCCATCGACCGAGGTGACGGCGCGCAGTGCGCAGACGAAATCGTAGGTGCGGTAGTCACCCATAACGCCGACCGTCTGGACCGGCAGAAGTACGGCAAAGGCCTGCCAGATCGTATCGTAGAGACCGGCCTTGCGGATTTCGTCGAGATAGATCGCATCCGCCTTGCGCAGGATGTCGAGCTTCTCCTTGGTCACGCCGCCCGGGCAGCGGATGGCGAGGCCTGGGCCCGGGAAGGGGTGGCGGCCGATGAACGATTCCGGCAGACCCAGCTCGCGGCCCAATGCGCGGACTTCGTCCTTGAAGAGCTCGCGCAGCGGCTCGACGAGCTGCATGTTCATGCGCTCGGGCAGGCCGCCGACATTGTGGTGGCTTTTGATCGTTACCGAAGGGCCGCCGGAGAAGGAGACGCTTTCGATGACGTCCGGGTAAAGCGTGCCCTGCGCCAAGAAGCGCGGTTCGCCCTTTCCGTCGGCAGCGATCTTGGCGGCTTCCGCTTCAAAAACTTCGATGAACAGGCGGCCGATGGTCTTGCGCTTCACTTCCGGGTCAGTCTCGCCGGCAAGCTGGGTCAGGAACAGGTCGGCTGCGTCCACCGCCACGAGCGGGATATTGTAGTGGTCGCGGAACATGCCGACGACCTGCTCGGTCTCGCCCTGGCGCATCAGGCCGTGATCAACATAGATGCAGGTCAGCTGGTCGCCGATCGCCTCATGGATGAGGATGGCCGCAACGGACGAGTCGACGCCGCCGGACAGGCCGCAGATGACACGTTCAGTGCCGACCTGATCCTTGATTTTGCGGATCATTTCGGCGCGATAGGCAGCCATGGTCCAGTCGGACTTCAGGCCAACGATCTTGTGCACGAAGTTGGAGAGCAGCTTGGCGCCATCCGGCGTGTGCACCACTTCCGGGTGGAACATGGTGGTGTAGTAGTGACGGCTCTCGTCGGCGGCGATGGCGAACGGTGCGTTTTCCGACGTCGCGATCACTTCGAAACCGTCCGGCAGCTGCGTGACGCGATCGCCGTGGCTCATCCAGACCGGGTAACGCCCGCCCTTTTCCCAGAAACCATCGAACAGCGGGCTGGCCTTTTTGACTTCCACATCGGCACGGCCGAATTCGGCGGCGTGGCCACCCTCGACGACACCACCAAGCTGGGTGCAGAGCGTCTGCTGGCCATAGCAGATGCCGAGGATCGGTACGCCGCTATCGAATACCGCCTGCGGTGCGCGTGGGCTGCCTTCGGTCGTGACCGAGGCCGGGCCGCCGGAGAAGATCACGCCCTTGGGAGCGAGCTTGTCGAACGCTTCGGCGGCGTTCTGGAAGGGATGGATTTCGCAATAGACACCCGCTTCGCGGATGCGGCGCGCAATCAGCTGCGTCACCTGGCTGCCGAAATCGATGATGAGGATGCTGTCGGGATGAGCTATCTGGGTCATGGCGAGCCTTTAATGAAGAACCCCGATTTTTGCAACTGCTCAGAACGCCAAATCGCCGCTTTCCAGGGCGTTTCCGAGTCTGTCGATAACATCGGCGAGCTTCTCGTCGATGACATGCAGATATTCGGTCCAGTTGTCGACGTGTTTCAGCTCGGCCTTGCCGTCGGAAATACCGCGAAGGCCGATCAGCGGAATGCCAAACAGCTGGCAGCAGCGCATCACCGCGAAAGTCTCCATATCGACCATGTCCGCCGCGATCAGATCATAGGCAGATCCCGAGACGATATTGCCGCCGGTGGAAAGTGTTGCCTCGGCTACGCCGGGAATGCGAAGCGGCAGGGGCATGACGGCTGGATGGTCGAGGAAAGGCGTACGGCCCTTTTCGAAGCCGAGCGGCGAAGCGTCCATGTCACGATAGGAGACGGAAGAGGCCTGATAGACTCCCGTCTGTTCGAGTGTGCGTGAACCGGCCGAACCGAGCGAAACGATCAGATCCGGAAGCTCGCCTTTGCCCTGCAGTCTGGTCAGTGCGTGGGAAAGCACGATCGCAGCCTCGATCGGGCCGACGCCGGTCATCAGCGGCTTGATGCGCGATTTCAGATGCGGGCCATATTCTGCATCGACCGCCATGACGAACAGCACCGAGTGCCGGCCGATCCGCTTCAGTTCAAAGCTCATTCCACCACATCCTGACGATCGCGGATGACCATCATCGATGCTGTCATCGAGGCAATCAGTTTTGCCGGTCCGTCACTGATCGCATAGGCGCGGCCGTCAGCAACGATGATTGTCGAGCCGGGCTTGGTGACCTCGCCTCTGAAAAGAAAACGCTCACCGCGGCCGGGTGACAGCAGGTTCACCTTGAACTCGATCGTCAGAAGCGAGACTTCCGGCGCGATCACCGTATAGGCGGCGTAGGTACAGGCTGTTTCAAGTGGCGCGGAGATGACGCCGCCATGCAGGAAACCATGCTGCTGCGTGAGCTTGGGATCGAAGGGAAGTTCGATTTCCACCATGCCCTGCTGGATGCGCGTCAGGTCCGCGCCGAGCATTGCCATGGCATTCTGCTTCTCAAAGCTGCGCCGGATGCGTTCGTGAAAGTCGCCTGGATCGGTAATCTTCATGGTTTGCCCTTGTGTCGCGGCGAAACTGGCATGCTGTCGGCGGATCGGCAAGCGCGACAAAATGACTATCGTCAATTCAGCAGAACGATCGAAAGGTTCAGCACTGCGGCAAATGCAACCCAGAGTGCGTAAGGCACGAAAAGCCATGCCGCCTGCCGGTTGGGCTGCCAGCTCATGGCGATGAACAGCAGGATGAAGGCCAGCATGGGTATGATGACGACAAGGCCGAGAAGCGGGCTCTGGAGGCCGAAAAAGACCGGCGACCAGAAGATGTTGAGAAAACCCTGTATGGCGAAAACGATCAGCCGGCCCGTATTGTTCTCATCGAACCAGGTCGTGGAAAGCGCAACGCCAATCATCACGTAAAGCCCGGCCCATACGGGTGCGAAAACCCAGTCGGGCGGATTGAAGAACGGTTTTTGCAGTGACTGGTACCATTCGCCCGGCGTGTTCGCATAACTGCTGAGCGCACCAATGGCAACGCAGGTGAAAATGAAGAAAGCAAAGGTCAGTATCTTGCCCATGGCGGGTGATCTAGGGTTGCTGCAACCTGAGTAAAGATCATTTTATCCGGATAATGTGCTGATCCCAGGCGACATCGCTGCGCGTATCGTTGAATTGTCCGTCATAGGAAGATACGGCAATACCATGGGCCGAAGGCGCGACACCGGCCGCCTCACGGACAAACTCTTCCTTCAACACGAGGCCGGTTTTGGCATCAAGCGTTACCGATGTACCGCCGATCGGCGATGTCAGACCGACGATCTTGTCGCGGCGGTTGACGGCGATTGCGCCGACGTAGTTGGCGAGCCGCGCCGTAGTCTCGTCCGGCAGCGAAAGCAGCGCAATATCATCGCCCTTGGAAAACCACCCGGCAAGCGGCGGCGCTTCGTTGCGTGCGCCTTCCCATTGGCAGGCGAACCAGACGCGGCCGTTCTCCGAAATGTCCAGATGCCGGGTGGAAAGCTGGCTGAGCGACGAGGGCATCCTGTGCTTCTGGATCAGAGTGCCACTTTTGGCGTCGAGCATGACCAGCGACGGTTCCATGCGGTCGAGATTGAGCTTGGTGCGGCCGAAGTCCGGGTGGGTCTCGATGCCGCCATTGGCGATAACGAGGATCGTGCCGTCGTCCGAGACGGTCATGTCATGGGTGCCGATGCCATGGGCGTCGAATTCACCAATCCGCCGGAACCCGTCCCGGCCATCGTAAAGCCCGATCATGCCGCGATTGCCGTCGAAATCGTTCTCGCTGGCATAAAGAATTGCACCATCCGGCGAAAAATGCCCGTGCCCGTAGAAATGCCGGCCCTCCGGCGCGGTGATCATGACCGGCTCTGCCTGGCGCGAGGGATCGAAGACCATCGCAAACGTGCCCGGCCTGCGGGCGAAAGCAACGGCACGGCCGGTGGCGGAACTGAAGGCCATGCCATGAGCGCGGGCGGGTAGAGCCACCTGGTCGATGATCTCGCCCCGCTCGGAAACCGTGGCAATGCCGAACGAGCCGTCAGCCCCCCGATATCCGGAGGCATAGACCGCATCGGTCTGCTCCAGCGCATAGAGCGATTCCGGCGCGAGCGTGGCGGCAAAGCCCATGCCGGCGGCCTTCAGAAACGCCCGGCGGTCGATTGTCTCGCCACACCACGCCATTTCAGTCTCCGTCGGCGAAGGAGAAACCGGATGAGAGGCCGATTGCGCCGCCATATCCGTCGTTGAGCTTGGTGATCACATCCTTGCCGTCAGCAAGCAACGTGTCGAGCTTTTTGCGTTCGCCCGCGTCCTCCACGGCCTTTTCAAGATCCGGCGTCATCTCGCCCGCCAATGCCGACATCGACTTCAGCTTGTCTTGCGTGGCAACGACGATCGCCCGGTCTTTTTCCGGTAGAAGCTCGACCATGTTGGATGTCGCCAGAAGTTCCGAAAGCCCGTCGAGATTGGTCCTGATCATTGGCCAGGTATTTTCGGAGCGCCAGAACAGCGCCTGTTTGGGAAATTTCGCCTTGTCGGCGCCTTTGTAGAACGTCTCGATCCGCTGGTCGCGCACGGCTTCTGCGCCATGCACGAGAATGCCGAGCAGGCCGGTAACCGCCTCGCCGCCAGTGCGATAGACCGGATTGTCGGCTCCCGGCTGTTCCCAGGCCTTCTGGATGCCGTCCGGCGCATCCCAGATGCCAGCAATCTCGGCCGCGACATTCCCGACATTTTCGGCAACGGCAGCACCATAACGGCAGCGGAAGTCATTCCCGGAGGTAAGCGTATCGGAACCCGTTCCGAAGAGGAGATATTCCAGGGCGCCAAGACCCTGCGTTGCGACACTCTTCGTCGCAAGCGTCTTCGGATTGGTGGCCGTCTCGTCGGATTTGGAAAGGACCGCCTGAACCTGCTTCAGGCCGGTGCTCTTGCGGTCCGGGTAAAACAGGATGCGTTCGAAACGGTTCTGCTCGATCACGGGGCCGGTGCGGACGATCTCGATATGCGCCCAGCTGGCCGCGAGCTTGCCGAAGCCAGCCTTGGCCGCATCGTAATTGGTTTGAGACGGCGCCGCGCAGAGTGTCTTCATCGTCGCCGTCATGTCTTCAGCGGTTTTTTGGAACGCGTCATACCCCGGCCGTATGAAGCCATCCACTGCGGCCGTCATTACCTTCGTCACGGTTGCTGCCGGTAGTTCGACGGCCGGCGCGCTATCTGCTTCCTGCGCAAAGGCGGCCGGGGGCAAGACTGCGGGAAGCAGTGCGATGATCAGGCCGGAGGCAAGGGTTTTGCGCATCAGAGCGACTCCAGGAAGGTAAGAAGGGCCATGCGGTCTCGGCTGTCCATGGCTGCAAATGCGCTGCGCGCAGCTTCTGCTTCGCCGCCATGCCAGAGGATCGCTTCGGTGAGATTGCGGGCGCGCCCGTCATGCAGGAAGAAGGTGTGATTGTTGACGGTCTTGGTAAGCCCTATGCCCCAGAGCGGCTGGGTGCGCCATTCCTGACCGTTAGCCACGCCCACCTGCTGGCCATCGGCCAGGCCTTCGCCCATGTCATGCAGCAGGAAGTCCGAATAGGGCCAGATCAGCTGGAAGGCATGTGCCTTGTTTCCGGCATCGCGGCGGGTAACGAATTTAGGTGTGTGGCAGGCGGTGCAGCCGGCCGAATAGAACATTTCCTTGCCCTTCAGCACCGTCGGATCGTCGATATTCCGGCGAGCCGGCGCGGCAAGGTTTTCCGAATAGAAAGTGACGAGAGAGAGCACCGGATCAGGTGCTTCGACGGGGCCAAGCCGCTCCTGCACACCGGTCGGCATGGCCAGACAGGCGGCCTGAGCCTTCGTGCAGTCGCCGTGCGAAAACGGAGTGTCGGGGGTAGAGATGCCGATGTCGCCGGTAAAGGCGCCGGAAGACTGGTCGCGGATCGAGGCGTTCTGCGCCTTGAAGCCGAACCGGCCGAGCTTCAATTCGCCGGTCATGTGATCGCGCACCAGCGCTGCCTTGCCGGAAATGCCGTCGCCATCCTTGTCGTCCGGATCGGCCTTCGCCAGAATGTCGGCCTCGTGGATTGCCTGGATCAGCCCCATGCCGATCATCGGCGGTGCGATGCGGGGCGAAAGCGTCACGTCGCCTTCGAGTGGCCCGTAACCGAGATTGGAGACCGAATAGGTAGGCTTGCGCAGGTTGACGACTTCGCCATCGCCAAGCGTGACCGGGACCTCCTCGTAGGAAATCTTCATCTTCCCTTCCGAGGCGAGGCCCGGAACGGCCAGATCCTGAAACTGCTCGCCATAAACGGCATCGGGGAAGTTCAGCTTGCGGTAATCACCGATCGCCTCGCGCTCCTCGTCGGTGCGCGCAGGCCGCGCCAGCCGGAGAAACATCGAGGTCGCATCGGCAGCGCCTTCCGGCGGATGACCACGGCCATCCTTCAGATGACAGCTCTGGCAGGCGCGCGCATTGAACAGCGGCCCGAGACCATCGGAAGCCTGGGTGGAGGAGGGGGAGGAGACCCAGAGCTTGGTGAACAGCGCATTCCCGAGCTTGAAGTTCTGCTCTTCCTCGAAGGTGATATTGGGCGAGAAATGCGAAAACGCGTCGCCATTGACGATCGCTTTTGTCGTCGCGGCACCGCCGGACATGGTCTCGAACTGCTCAGCCTTGGAAAAATCCGCCGTCGGTTTCGTCACGCGTTCAACGCGTTTCAGGTCCTTCGGATTGAGGTCTGTGCGCGCCTGAGGCAACTGTCTGTCGCCGCCGGTCGCGATCAACGGCACCAGCACGAGGGCGCCGGAAAGAAGAGGCAGCAGGTAGGGGAAGGCTCTGAATGCGCCCATGGGAGATCGGGCCTCACCTTGCGGTGAGACCCGCCTTTTCGATCATTTGAAGACAGCGTCAGGATTGTCGAGGCTGTCGGAGCCTTCAAGTTCGATCTTGCCGAGATCCAGCGACGCGATGACGCGTTCAATGCTCTTGGTCTGGTCGATCAGCCCGTCGATCGCCTTCTGCACGACTTCATTGCCCTTGGCATTGTTCTCGCCGATCATCTGGTCATAGGCCTCTACCTTCTGGGCGCGGTCCTTCATGACGTTCATCGCGGCAAGCGTTGCGTCGAGCTTACCCTTGATTTCCGTGTCGAGCGTCTTGTCCTTGGCGGCAACGAGATCGGAAAGCGACGGGCCGGTCATCTTGGTGCCGTCGACACGGGTGTACTGACCCGTAAAGGCGGACTTGATGCCGATCGCGTCGTTGAGATGCGAGGCATAGGTATTGTCGGAGAAGCAATCATGTTCTTCTTCCGGGTCGTGCAGCAGCAGGCCGAGCTTCATGCGCTCGCCGGCAAGCTCGCCATAGGAAAGCGACCCCATGCCGGTCAGGATGGCGGTCAGACCGGCATTGCCGTCTGCTTCGACAGTCTTCGTTGCCTCGCCATCCGGAGCCCAGGCCTTGACCATGTCTTCGAGATCCGCGATCAGCAGGGTCGACGCGGCCTTCAGATAGGCGGCGCGGCGGTCGCAATTGCCACCGGTGCAGTTCGCCTTGTCGTAATCCGTATAGGGCCGTTTGCCGGCGCCCGCCTCGGTTCCGTTCAGATCCTGCCCCCAAAGCAGGAATTCGATCGCATGATAACCGGTCGCGACATTGGCCTCGATCTCGCCGGCCTCATGCAGGCTGCGAAGCGTTTCGGGCGTGATCTCGGTGACGTCGATCTCTTCGCCGTTGATCTTGAGCTTGGGGTTGGCGATCACATTGGCGGTGTAGAGCGCGTTTTCATCGCTCTCCGTGCCGTAGGACGAATCGACATAATCGATCAGGCCCTCGTCGAGAGGCCAAGCATTCACCTTGCCTTCCCATTCGTCGACGATCGGATTGCCGAAACGATAGACTTCCGACTGCTGGTAAGGCACGCGGGCAGCGATCCAGGCAGCCTTGGCTGCCTTCAGCGTCTCTTCGCTGGGCTTGGCGATCAGGGCGTCGATCGCCCTGTCGAGCGCCTGCGCCGTCGTCAGCGAGTCCTCGTATTTCGCCTGCGCCAATTCGGCATAGTGCTTGAGCACGGTGGCCGGTGTAGTTTCTGCACGGGCCGGTATCGACGTGAACACCGTCGAGGCGGCAAAAAGCGCCAAAGCGGCGCCGAGCAAGGTCTTGCGGGTCATGTCCCTCTCCTTCGCGGCGTCGATCCCACGACGTCGCCAATGAGAGTTTTTGGCGCGAATTAAAAGTGGTGTCAAACGTTCTAGTTTAGAACGATTTGAAGTTATGGTTGATCTGCCCGGTCGAAATTTACACCTTGCGTTGCATGCGGCAGAAAAAGAATCCGTCCGTATCGGTACTTGCGGGTGACAGCGTAATTGTGCCTGCAGCCGCAACGCGAGGACGGGGCGCCTGAGCGCCGAATATTTTCGTCCAATCGTCGGATGCCGAGCTGATCGAGAAACCCGGGTTTTCGGCGCAGAAGCGCTCGACCTGACGATCATTCTCTTCCGGCAGAACGGAACAGGTGACATAGAGCAGCGCTCCCCCGGGCTTCACGTACTTGGCTGCTTCGCCAAGTGCGTCCTGCTGCTGGGAGATCCGTTCGTCGAGGTTCTTCTGTGTCAGCCGCCACTTGGTATCGGGGCGGCGACGCCAAGTGCCGGTACCGGTGCAGGGCGCATCAACGAGGACCGCATCCAGCTTGTCCCTCAGGGTATCGAGCTGGCGCGGATCGTCATGGACCTGAACGTTGCGGGTGCCGGCACGGCGCAGTCGTTCGATGATTGGCGCAAGGCGTTTGCGGTCGGCATCATAGGCATGAACCTGACCCTTGTTGTTCATCGCAGCCGACATGGCGAGCGTCTTGCCGCCACCACCGGCGCAATAATCGAGCACCTGGTCGTGTTCGCCGGGCTGCACCAGGTTCGCGACGATCTGCGAACCTTCATCCTGAACCTCGAACCAGCCCTTCTGGAAGGAAAGTTCGGCCGTGACATTCGGCAGGCGGGAGGCACCTTCGCCGGCTGCGATCCGGATGCCGTTGCGGGCAATGGCTGCCGGCTTTGCGCCGGAGCGTTCCAGCGCCTTCACCACCTTGTCACGGTTGGCCTTCAGCGTATTGGCGCGCAGGTCAAGCGTTGGGCGGTCGGCAAGCGCCTTTGCCTCTGCCAGCCAGTTATCGCCGAAATTGGTCTCAAAGGATGGCTGAACCCAATCCGGGATGTCGCCCTGCACATGCAGAGGCGCTTCATCGAGATTTCGGCTGGAGAAAGCGGAGATGTGAGCTTCTGTGAGAGCCGGAGGTGCGAACTTGTCGTCGGCGAATTCCGCAGCAAGCGTCTCGGTGGTAAATCCCCACTGGCGCAGCAATACGGCATAAGCGAGAGTAACGGGGCTTTCGTCATCCATCAGCCAGGCATGGGAAAGCCGCATGCGCAAGGCGTCGTAGACGATGTTGCCGATAGCTGCCCGGTCGCCGGATCCGGCGAAACGGTGGGCAAGGCCCCAGTCTTTCAGTGCATCCGCCACCGGGCGTTTGCGTGCTTCGATATCAGCCAGAACTTCAATCGCTCCGGCTACTCGGCCGCCCAGTCGCATGTCATAACTCCGTATCGGTTGAACCCGTATGGAGCCGGTCGTAACCGCGATCGGGCAGAAGGGCAAGGGGGAGGCCCGCCGCAGCAAGGCCTGTCCCTTAAGTCTGAAGTGACGGTCGGCTTAGCCGTCGACGCCCTTCATTCCCTTGCCTGCCACCTTCTGGCTGTCGGCGACGATCTGATAACAGACCTGTGCAGTGCCGGAAGATACCATGCCGATGTTCTGGGCAGCAGCCTTCGAGACATCGATAACCCGACCGCGGATGAACGGGCCGCGATCGTTGATGCGCACGATCACGCTTTTGCCGTTGCGCTTGTTGGTCACCAGAACCTTGGTGCCGAAAGGCAGCGAGCGATGCGCGGCGGTGAGCTTGGCCGCATTCATCCGTTCACCGGATGCGGTCTTGGAAGTGAGAGCATACCAGGAAGCGTGTCCGCATCCGGGCGCAGCAATGGCCTGCGCCTGGCCGAGTAGTGCAAAAGCAGCAATGGCGGCCGTGGCGGCAGTTAGGCGTCGAACTATTTTCAAGTCGGTCGTCCCCGTCGTTAAGTCCCTGCACGTTGCGTGCAAATGGCTTAGGCGAGGCGAAAAATGGCGAAAAAGTGGGATTCGGTATCACGGAATGTTAATGAGCGTAACATTTGTGATTACATTGCTACCGATCTTTTTAACGAGCCGGCTAACCGACGCTGGAATAAAACCTTAGGAATCAGGCAGTAAACGAAATTACGTTCCTGTAAGACTCCGTGACGGACTCAGATCACAAAATGGCACGAAAAAAATTTGTTGTCGCACGGTGTTTTCTGCCCAAATTGGATAGATTATGTGGCGCTTTGCCGTAAGGATTAAGAAATATTAACCCGAAGACGGCCTCAGGATGGAAATTTCAACCGTTTCAAAACGAGAAGTTCAGCCGCGCCAGGTATTCTCTGACCACATATGGGCAAGCGAAATCCGGTAATTCGGGAAGGCAAATTTGAAGCCCAGCGAGCGGATTTTTTCATTCGAGACGCGCTTGTTGGCGCCATAGAAGGAGCGCGCCATCGGCGTCATGTCGGCAGTCTCGAAATCGATCTCCGCCGGGGGCTCAACGACCATCAGGCGGGCGGCTTCCGTGACCACATCCTGGGGCGGGCAAGGCTCGTCGTCCGTCACATTATATATGCCGGCAAGTTTCCGCTCGGCGAGAAACAGGGTGGCGCTTCCAATGTCCTCGACGCGGATACGATTGAACACCTGATCCTTCTTTATAATGCGACGTGCGGTGCCGCGGTCCAGATTGACGAAAGCATTGCGGCCCGGCCCGTAGATGCCGGAGAGACGCAGGGCTGCAACCGGCACGCCTGCGGCCCGGCCCTCTTCAGCCCAGGCCTCCTCCGTATCCACCCGCTCGATCGATCGGCCGAGGATCGGGCTACCCGGCGTCTCTTCCGTCACCCAACCGCCGCCGTGATCACCATAGACGCCGACCGTCGACAGATATCCGATCCATTCCAGCTTTGGACAGAGTTCAGAGACACGACCGGAAACAAGCTTCAGCAGCGGATCATGGTCCTTGCCCGGCGGGATCGACTGGACGAGATGGGTGACCTCTTTCAGTGCCGTCAGCAACTCTGCACTGAACGCACCACCGTCAAAGATGTATGGCTTTATGTTATGTGATGACAGCGCTGCGGCGCCTTCGGGTGTGCGGACGGTTCCGGCAACGGAAAAGCCTTTTTCGGCAAAGGCCTTTGCAATTGCCTTGCCCGAATAACCGCACCCGAAGATCATCACCGTCATCAATCTACTCCTGCCATCTGCCATTCCCGGCGAACCTCGGGATCATTATCGGTATCGCGTGCCGCTGCGAATGCGGCAAACGCGTCATCTTCCATCAGTTGCCTCAGAGCCCAGATAGCCATACCGCGCACGGCGGGAGAGGGATCGTCGACCAGAAGGCGACATTGCTCGATGAACTGCCGATCGCCGGAATTTCCTGCGGCGATCAGTACGTTGCGGACAAAGCGGTCGCGCCCGATGCGTTTCACCGGCGAACCGGAAAAGAAGGTGCGAAACGTCGGATCGTCCAGCGTCAGCAGAAATGCGATAGGCGGTTCCTTCAGGTCTTCTCGCGCCTTCAGCTTCATCTCGGAGGAGCTTGCCGCAAATTTGTTCCACGGGCAGGCTGCCAGGCAGTCATCGCAGCCATAGATACGGTTGCCGATCAGCGGACGGAATTCGGAATCGATCAGTCCCTTGTGCTCAATCGTCAGATAGGAAATGCAGCGCCGCGCATCCAGCCGGTAGGGTGCCGGGAAGGCGGCGGTCGGGCAGGCGTCGAGACAGGCGCGGCAGGAGCCGCAATGATCCTTCTCCGGGCTGTCGATCGCAAGTTCTGCGGTGGTGAACAGGCTGCCGAGAAACAGCCAGGAACCATGGCTGCGGCTGACGAGATTGGTGTGCTTGCCCTGCCAGCCAAGACCGGCAGCCTCCGCCAGCGGTTTTTCCATCACCGGCGCGGTATCGACGAACACTTTCACATCTTCGCCTGCTCGGGCTGCAAACCGGGTGGCGATTTCCTTCAGCCGTCCTTTGATGACGTCGTGATAGTCGCGATTTCGGGCATAGACGGAAATCGCCGCCTTGTCCTTCATAGAGAGCAGATAGCGCGGATCCTCTTCGGGGCCGTAATTCAGCCCGAACATCACGATCGACCGGACTTCGCTCCACAACGTCTTGGGGTCGGCGCGGCGCTCCCTGGTCTCCGCCATCCATTCCATCGTGCCGTGATGGTCGTCGTCGAGGAATACGGAAAGCCGTTCCGGCGCACGCGGAATGCTTGTCGGCAGGGTGATGCGACAGAGATCGAACCCTTGGGCAGCCGCTTCTTCGCGAATGAAGGCGGTCAGCTTCTCCCGTCGGCGAAGCGCCTTGTCGTCGCCCGCATTTTCCGCGCTAGAAATCGAGGTCCGCATAGTGGGAGACCGGGGTTATGCCACGGATGCGCTCGGCAAGCATCGGGCGGAAGGATGGTCGCGACTTCAGCCGCTGGTACCAGTCCTTGGCGATAGGAAATTCCGACCATTCGATTTCACCGAGATAGTCGAGGACGGAAATCGAGGCGGCTGCGGCAAGATCCGCATAGCTCAGCCGTTCGCCGGCAAGCCACTGGCGGGAGCCCGCAAGCCAGGAGAGGTATTTCATGTGCTGGCGGATATTGGCGCGCGAGGTGCGTAGTGCCTTGCTGTCCGGTGCGCCGCCGCCCTGCGCCGCCGTCATCTGCAGCTTGTAGACCCGCTCGCGGGTGAGCGGCCGGGTTACGTCCTGCTCCATCTTCTGCAGAAACCACTCCGTCAGACGGCGGATTTCTGCGCGGTGCCACGGGTCTTCCGCCAGAAGCCGGCGCTCGCGCTTCAACACGCCGTGGGTCTCGTCGAGGAATTCCATCAGCACCGAAGGGCCACAGAGTACACGCATGCTGTCGTCGACATAGACGGGAAGCGTTGCCGCCGGGTTGATGCTCAGGAATTCGCGGCGCTTCTCCCATGGCTGCTCCTCGACCAGATCGGCCTGAAATCCGTATTCCGCCAGGATCAGGCGGACGAATCGAGAGGCAGACGACATGGGGTGATGGTAAAGGGTAGGCATCGGGATTGAGCTTCGGCTATCGTGTAAGGGGTGTGGGTGGCATGGCTGATATCGCGCCCGCCTGACATAGGTCAGCTATATGGATTTGATAGAGCCAACACAAGCAAGCGGCATAGATTTGCGAACACGTGGCAAACTGCCTGCATTTTGTCAGTAAAGAATTAAGAACGATGGCAATCGCTTGCCATGGCGTTGATTGCGGGTGTCTTTATCTGGTTTTCCCGGAAATGTCCGGGCCTGGATCGGGATGATCGCGTCGAGCGCGAAAATGGAGATCACCGATCTTATAGAAAAAGAGCGGCTGATGGCCGCTCTTCAAGTCGCTTTTAGCGAGGAATGGATGCCGTCGCGCATGGATCGACGCCGTAAGCCGGTGCGCAACCCTCCTTGCCGCTTGCGGCGGTCTGGGGTGCCATGAAAGAACCCGCGAGAATGACAAGTGCCGCGCATGCAAAGAAAAGGGCGATAGGCTTGCCCATGAAAGACGCCTTTCAAATAGGTGATTTGCAGTGAACTAATTTCGTGCGACCGATTTATTGGTCACCGCTTGTGAATTCAATAACGGTTTTTGCTAAACCTGCGGTTAACGCACAGTCATCGGCGTGTGAGGACTTTATGTCACATCGACGGGCGCCAAGCTGCATAAATCCAAGGCTTTAGGAGTGCCTGCCCAGCGGGCGGGCACAAAAAGCAAGTCTGGAAAAATGATAAAAGATAAGCTCAGGCGGCTTTGCCGCTGCCGGTGAACTGACCTTGCGGACGGAAATGGACGAGGTAGGACGCAAGGATAGAGCCGGGAACCACCGGGCGGATGCCGAGTCCGCAGAGCGTCCGCCCGTCCTTGATAGCGCTCTCGGAAACCACGTTGTCGCTCTTCAGAAGCTCCACCTGATCAGCGGTTAACGGCGGCTTCACGAACGGAATGAGCGACGCGATGCTGCCGATCATCGAAGCAACACCGAAAGGCAGAGAAATCAATGCGCGGTCACGACGGGTCACGCGCAGAACGGTCTCAAGACAGTCACGGAAAGTCATGACTTCAGCGCCGCCAAGTTCATAGATCGTTCCGGGCTGCAGCGTGCCATCGACCGAGCGGCTGACCACTTCGGCAACGTCTTCGACATAGACGGGTTGCAATCTCGTTTTGCCGCCACCGATAAGCGGCAGGGCCGGAAGCTGGCGGGCCATCGCGGCGAACTTGTTGAAGAAGCCGTCTTCGGGTCCGAAAACGATCGACGGCCGCAGGATCACCGCATCGGGGATCAGCGACAGGATGCTTGCTTCCGCGCGGCCCTTGCTGCGGGCATAGGACGAACCGGAATTGACGTCGGCACCGATCGCCGAAATATGGGTGAATTTCGCACCGGCCTTGGCTGCGGATTCGGCAACCGCGCGGGCACCGGCGTCCTGAATGGCGTCAAACGTGTTGCGGCCGCTTTCGAACAGAATGCCGACGCAGTTGATGACATGAGTTGCCCCCTCGACGGCGCGGTCGATGGACTGACGGTAGCGGAGATTGGCCTGAACCAACGAAATCTGGCCGACATAACCGGAGGGCAGCAGGAAGCCGGCGAGATCCGGCCGGCGCACTGCGACGCGGACACGATACCCCCGCTTTACCAGCGTGCGGACTACATGGCGACCTACGAAACCTGATCCTCCGAAAACGGTAACAAGCGGCGGAAGATTGTTCACGGTCATGGTCTGCCCCGAAAGCTGTCTCTTACTCATTGGTCTTTAGCTTAAACCTCAACGCGGTGGAAGAGACTTGCGCGCCTCAGATGTCGCAAGCCTCCCGAGGGAACTCAGATCCCCTGAACGACCACCATTTCGCCATCGGCGACTTCCTGCCGGATTTTTGCGGCGATCTGGTATTCCGGCGAGTTGTAGCAGTCGATGGCTGCCTGCATCGACGGAAACTCGATCACGACATTGCGATGGCGTGACGAGCCTTCGAGTTCTTCCGCTGCGCCACCGCGCGCCAGAAAATGGGCGCCATATTTCTCGAATGCTGGCTTTGCGGCTGCTACATAATCCTTGTAGCGCTCGGTATCGTGCACATCCATGCGTGCAATCCAGTATCCCTTGGTCATCAAATATCCTCCTCTCCCGTTTAGTCTTATCCGAAATCGGGCGAATCAGGAGGCAAGTCAATATGGCGCGATACGCATTCCCCCTCGTTGCGGCAGTAATTGTGGTGGCCGGCTTGCCGATCCTTTCCGTCTCGTCCGAAGCTCGGGCCGATGCCTGCCCGGCGAGCGTCATGGATGCGTTACGCGCGCCGGCCAAGAAGGACGCGAAACCGGTTGATATTCGCTGTGATGTCACCTTGAACAAGGGAGACAGGATTACCCAGCGTATTTCCTTCTCGGGCAGCGGTGCATCCGGCGTGGTTTTCGATTGCCAGGGTGCGATGATCGACGGCAGCGGAACGAAGGCACGGACGGTGCTGATCCAGTCTCGCAAGGGTAGTGATGGCAAGTGGGACGTGCCGAGCGACATCACCATCCGCAATTGCCAGATCAAGGGCGATTTGCGCATCCAGGGGCTGGGCAATAACGGGCAGGCCAAGGACGTTAAGGCATCCTCGAACCGGGACGGCCATACAAAACGCGCGCAGGCCGCGGCGCCGACCGGCATCCTGCTCGACAATCTTGCATTTTCCGGCAGCGTCGGGGTGCCGCTCTATCTCGCGCCGGGCGTCACCAGGGTCACGCTGCAGAATTCCCGCTTTACCGGCAAGGCAAGTTCGACAGTCGTTTATCTCGACGCGGAATCGGCTGGAAATGTCATCACCGGCAATACGTTTTCCGCCCGTCCCGAATGGCGGGAGGTTATCGCGGTCGATGGCTCGGCGAACAACCGGATCGAGAACAACACTTTCGTCAATCCGATCAGCGGCGGGATCTATCTCTACCGCAATTGCGGCGAGGGCGGCACGTTCCGCCATCAGTCACCGCAGGGAAATCTCATCCGTGGCAATACATTCCAGTATCAGATGCCGGTTGCGCGCCCGGCGGTGTGGATCGGCAGCCGGCAAGGGCTCAGCATGTTCAACAGCTATTGCCTCGTCCAGCCCAAGATGCTGCTTGGCGGCCTTGATCATAACGACGGCGCCAATAACAACACCGTCACCGATAACCGTCTTCCGGGTGGAAACCCGAACCTCATTGTCGATGAAGGCGGCCGTAACCGGGTCGCCAACAATCGCTAGTCTCGCCTTTCGGCCCTGTCACGAGTCGTTGGCGGGCCAGAGAGCCTCGCGCATTTCGGCAAGGATTGCCTCTGCGGACGCTTTCGGATCGTCAGCCTTGACGATCGGGCGGCCGACCACGAGATGCGTCGAGCCCGCTTTCAGGGCATCGAATGGCGTCACGACACGCTTCTGGTCGCCGGCATCGGCACCTTTCGGGCGGATACCGGGGGTGACGATCGCCATATCGGCGCCGAGGATTTCTCGCACTGCGGCGGATTCTTCTGCGGAGCAGACGATGCCGCCCATGCCGGCGTCGCGTGCCTGCGCGGCGCGCGTGCGAACCAGCTGTTCCGGCGTCTGGGCGTATCCGGCCTCGGTTACGTCGGCTGCATCCATCGAAGTCAGGACGGTGACGCCGAGCAGGCAGAGGTCCGATCCCCTGGCCGCTTCGACGGCGGCCCGCATTGCTTTCGGGTAGGCATGCAGCGTCAGCATGGTCATACCCATCCTGGCGATGTTCTCGACGCCCTTCGCCACCGTGTTGTCGATGTCGAGCAGCTTCATGTCGAGAAAGATTTTCTTCCCATCCTTGGCGAGGTCGCGGGCAAATTCCAGCCCGCCGGCAAACACCAGCTGGTAGCCGATCTTGTAGAAGGAGGCGGTGTCGCCGAGCGTGGCGACCATTTTTTCGGCCTCGGAAATGGTCGGGATATCAAGGCCCACGATCAGTCGGTCACGCGCTTGCATGTTCTTTATTCCCCTTGCCATGTTTCCATCGGGGTCCAGTCGCACGAGACGGTGCGATCCGCAAGGGAGAAGCAGAAGAGATTTCCGCCGCCGCCCGGTTGATCATGGCTTCTGGAGATCGGAACGTTCTGGAGATGGCATTTCAACAAAGTACCGACACCCCCATGTCCGACAAAAGCGATCGGCATATCGGGATTGTGATCGGAAAGAATGCGGTCAACGGCCGAAACGATACGGGCCTGTGCGTCAACGGCTCTTTCCCAGCCTTTAAAACTCTCCGTCGGATTGGCGAAGAACCAGTCTGCTGCCGCTTCAAATTCCGTCGGGGCAAGGAAGCCGGTGGCCGATCGATCGTTTTCATGCGTGTCGGGGGCGAGCATGATCGCAACGTCGGAAGACGCGGCCAGGATTTCTGCTGTCTCGATTGCCTTGGTTTCGTCGCTCGAAATGATCCGGCCGAGCTTTTGCACCCAGGGCAGAAGCGCAGCCTTTTCCGCGCGCTGCCGGCCGACATCCGACAGCCCCCAGCGTGGTACAGGTACGTCCGCGTCGATGCGCACCTGCGGATGGGTGATGTAAATGCCGAAGGTCATGTCGGTCACAGCTCCAAAGCGGGTCGAAATCGATCCCGCTTACATTGGACGATTGACGCGCGTGTGAACCGGAGCAATCCAGCAAAAGTGAGAACCGGTTTTGCGCTCGGAATTGCGTTAAAAAACGAGATAGAGCGGTTTTGCGTTTCGAAAAAAAACGCGGCAACGCTCTAGGCTCGGGTATAGGTCCAGAGCTGCGCCGGCGGGATATTTCGCACCACGAAATCATAATGCTTGATCTTGTAACGATCCGGATTGGCAATGATCGGTGAGACCGGGCCATAAGTGATTTGCATCACCGGGCGTCCGGCGGGCATGCGGTCGAGCAGGTCTTCCAGAAGCGCGATACGGCTTTCCATCGGAAAGCTCAGCATCGGGATGGCGGAGATCACGCTGTCGAAAATGACCGACTTCATCTCTCCGAGCGTCTTGTCGAGTGCAAAGGCGTCGCCATTGATAAAATGGACGCCCTCATATGCCTTGATCAGGTTCTGGTAGAAGTCTGTCGAATACTCGATCGACACCAGATTCTCCGGCGCGATGCCCCGTTCCAGGATCGCCTTGGTAATGACGCCCGTGCCCGGACCGAGTTCAAGGACAGGCAGGCCGGATGAGGGGGTAATGACGCTCGCCATGCGCTTGGCGGTCACGGAGGAGGTGGGGCAGATCGCGCCTACGCTTTTCGGGCCATCCATCCAGCCTTTGAAGAAACGGATTTCCTCGTCGAACTTCCGGCCGAGCCGTTCCTTCAAGCGTAATTCCATCTAGTTACCTCTCCCGGTTTTCATGCCTATTTGGTCGCCTGGCCGCGGGGGTCAAGGTCAATGACGCAAAGGCAAGCAAGAATGTCGCAATTAGAAAACGGCATAAAAAAGGCGGCTCGGAATTTCCGGCCGCCTTGATGGTTTTATACGCGCATTGGCATCAACACGTAGAGCGCATCATCGCCCGCCGTGTCGCGGACCAGTGTCGGAGAACCCGCATCCGCCAGCATGAAGATGGCATCATCGCCTGAAAGTTGGGCGGTGATGTCCAGCAGGTATTTGGCGTTGAAGCCGATTTCCATCGGATCGTTGTCGTATCCGACCGCGACTTCTTCCGTAGCGCTGCCTGAATCCGGGTTATTGACTGTCAACGTCAGCTGTCCTTCGCCCAGGGCCAGCTTCACCGCACGGCCGCGTTCCGACGAAATGGTCGACACGCGATCCACCGCCTTGGTGAAGGTCTGGCAATCGACGCGCATTTCCTTGTCGTTGCCGGTCGGGATGACGCGCTGGTAATCCGGGAACGTGCCGTCGATCAGCTTCGAGGTCATGATGATGTCGGCGATCGTCAGGCGGATTTTTGCATCGGAAACCTCGACCGTCACCTGTGCTTCAGGATCGTCAACCAGCTTCTGCAGCTCACCAACCGTCTTGCGCGGAATGATGATGCCCGGCATGCCTTCCGAGCCGGAAGGGGCCTGCACGTCGGCACGTGCGAGACGGTGACCGTCGGTCGCAACGGCGCGCAGCTTCAGGTCGCCGCCGGCCTCGATCGTGTGGAAGAAGATGCCGTTCAGGTAATAGCGGGTTTCTTCCGTGGAAATTGCGAACTGGGTGCGATCGATCAGCATCTTGAGATCGGTCGCCTTCAGCTTGAACGTATGGCTGAACGAGCCGGCGGTCAGATCCGGGAAATCGGTTTCCGGCAGGCACTGCAGCGAAAACTTCGAGCGACCGGACTGGACCGTCATCGAGCCGCCGTCCGGGTTGGTGGCGAGCAGGACTTCCGAACCGTCCGGCAGCTTGCGAACGATTTCGTAGAGAAGATGCGCGGGAACCGTAGTTGCGCCGGCTTGCTCGACCATCGCCGGAACGGCTTCAGTGATCTCCAGGTCCAGGTCGGTCGCCTTCAGTTCGACGCTGGCGCCGGAAGCGCGCATCAGGACGTTGGAAAGGATCGGGATTGTGTTGCGGCGCTCGACCACGCGATGCACGTGGCTCAAAGATTTGAGAAGATTGGACCGCTCGAGAGTAATACGCATGGACTCAACCGCTTTCGACCTGGGCGTCCCGGGAGGTGGGGCGCCTGATATTCTTCGGCTTTCATAAGCCGGACGATGTGGAGGGGCAAAATGGCAGAGATCGGCCTTTGAAGGCAAGAGGATAAGCGGGGCGTCTGGTTCATTTCGGCACTGACGACGGAGCTGCACACAGAAAACTTGGGGCTTTGCCGCTTGCGGGCCGCCATCGCCTTGACCATAAAGGGCTTATGATCACCCAACTGAATTGTTAAGCTTGTGGCTGGACCCTCTGAAGTGACCCGGGGATACCGTGTCGCCAACACTTTCGTGCCGTCGCGCCCGCTGGAGCCGGCGCTTTATCTCGTCGCGACGCCGATCGGCAATCTCGGCGATATCACGTTGCGCGCGCTGGAAACGCTCGCCGGTGCGGAAGTGCTGGCCTGCGAGGATACACGTGTCACCCGCGTGCTGCTCGATCGTTATGGTATCGCCAACAAACCCTATGCCTATCACGAGCATAATGCCGACGAGATGGGACCAAGGCTGCTGGCGGCGCTCGAACAGGGCAAGTCCGTGGCGCTGGTTTCCGATGCCGGCACGCCGCTGGTTTCCGATCCGGGATATCGGCTCGGCCAGTCGGCGATCGAGGCCGGTTACAGGGTCGTGCCCATTCCCGGTGCCTCGGCGCCTCTCGCGGGATTGGTCGCCTCCGGCCTTCCAAACGATGCCTTCCTGTTTGCCGGCTTTCTGCCGGTCAAGGAGAAGGGGCGTCGCGACCGGTTGGCGGAACTGTCGAAAATTCCGGCGACATTGATATTCTTTGAATCTCCGCATCGTATCGCTGCGACGCTCAAGTCTGCTGCAGACGTTTTGGGTGCCGGTCGCGCAGCCTGTGTCGGACGCGAGCTGACCAAGGCCTTCGAAGAGATAAGCCGCGCTTCGCTCGGAGAGCTTGCCGAAGCCTTCGACGGTCGCAACGTCAAGGGCGAAATCGTTTTCCTGGTCGGTCCGCCGGCCTATGACGACGTGCCGGCCGCCGTCGATGTCGATGTCCTGCTGGAGGAACTGTCGTCTTCCATGCCTGCCGCAAAGGCTGCGGCCGAGGCAGCACGTCTGACGGGTTTGTCTAAAAGAGATCTCTACCAGCGGATCGTCGCCATGAAGGACAAGGATGGGGGCTGATGGGTCGCGGAGCCGAGGACAGGCGGCGTAATCGCCGGCGCGCCGAGCGGCGCGGTCATGTGTCCGAATATCTTGCGGCTCTCTATCTTCTCTTCAAGGGCTATCGAATTCTGGCATTCCGCTATCGGACAAAGCTGGGTGAGGTAGATATAGTTGCCCGCAAGAAGGCCCTCATCCTGTTCGTCGAAGTGAAGGCACGAGCCCGCGAAGGCGACGCCATCGACGCGGTCGGTTACGACACGCAGAGACGGATAAAGGCAGCAAGCGATATCTGGCTGTCGCGCCGCCGCGATGCTCATCTTCTGTCCTGCCGATACGACATTGTCGCCGTTCTGCCCTGGCGTTTGCCGCGGCATTTTTCGGATGCTTTTTGACGGGCTTATGAAGTTTTTGCAAAGCTGTGCAAACGTCACAAATCTGAAACGGAACTGTTAAGAGCCTGTCACGACCAGGCCCTATTTCGATCCTCGATCCAACCAAGGCGGAGAGGACGAAACCATGACCATGATCAAGAAGTTTTCGATGGCCGCGATGGCAGTTGCAATGTCTGCAACCTCCTCGCTCGCAGCAACCAACATCACCTGGTGGCACGGCATGGGCGGCCGCAACGGTGAAGTCATCAACGAAGTCTCGCAGAAGTTCAACGCGTCGCAGACCGCTTGTGCTCTGACGCCGATCTCCAAGGGCACCTACGAGGAAGCCTTGGCAACCGGCATCGCCGCTTTCCGTTCGGGCGAACAGCCGAACATCCTCCAGGTCTTCGACGCTGGTGCAGCCACCATCATCAACGCCAAGGGCGCGACCGTTCCGGCCGAAGACCTGATCAACAATGCCGGCTACAAGTTCGACCGCGAAGCCTTCATTGAAGGCGTGCGTTACTTCTACGCCGACAGCGAAGGCAAGTTCATCGGCATGCCGTTCAACTCTTCGGCTCCGATCATGTACGTCAATCCGCAGGCTTTCGAAAAGGCCGGCGTTGCAGTGCCGAAGACCTGGGAAGAATTTGAAGCCGCTGCTCCGAAGCTCAAGGAAGCCGGCTTTATCCCGCTGACTGCTTCGCAGCTCACCTGGCAGTTCACCGAGAACTTCTTCTCGCGCCAGAACATCGCATTCGCCAACAACAACAACGGTTACGACAGCGTTGTCGACACCAAGATGAACCTCACCGACAAGAACCTTGTCATGATGTTCGAAAAGCTGAAGGCCTGGTCTGACGCCGGCCTCTACAAGTTCTACGGCGCAAGCTGGAACGACAACCAGAAGCCGTTCGAAGAAGGCAAGGTTGCCATGTGGATCGGCTCTTCCGGTTCCTTCGGCGGCCTGCAGAAGACCGCTTCCATGCCGTTCTCGGCTGACTTCCTTCCCTACTGGAAGGGCATTCAGGGCGCCGGCACTAACACCTTCATCGGTGGCGCTGCACTCTTCGCAATGGCCGGCAAGCCGGAAGCCGAAAACAAGTGCACGGCCGACTTCTTCCAGTTCCTGACCTCGCCGGAAATCCAGAAGTTCTACCACCAGGCCACCGGTTACGTCGCCATCACCAAGGCTGCCTACGAGCTTGCCAAGAAGGAAGGCTATTACGAGAAGACCCCGGTCGCCGAAGTCGGCATCAAGCAGCTGATGCTGCCGTCGGGCGAATGGTCCAAGGGCTACCGCCTCGGTTTCTACCCGCAGATCCGCTCCATCATGGAACGCGAATACAACAAGATCTTCTCGGGTGAAACGACCGTCCAGAAGGCCTTCGAAACCATCGAGAAGGAAGGCAACGACCTCCTCGCCCGTTTCGCCAAGACCGCCGGCTGATAGCCATCTCCCATCATGGTCCGTCCGCTCCTTTTAAGGGCGGGCGGGCTCTTTTGTAATTGCAAGAAAGGGGAGAACTCGTGGCTTATACGACGTCACAGCCGCAGCTTGGCGGTTTCCTGTCCCGCCTCGGTTTCGGCGGGAAAGCACATGGCAAGAAGACTGCCGCCGCGACAGAAGAAATGAAGCGTGTGCAGTTCACCTCGCCCGTTCTGCCCTATCTGTTCCTCTTCCCGCAGCTCGCGGTGATTTTCGTCTTCTTCTATTGGCCTTCCGCCCAGGCGGTAAGCTCGTCCTTCTATCTCGAGGACCCGTTCGGCTTCGGCTCGACCTTCGTGGGCTTAAGCAATTACACCGATGTGATCTTCAGCTCTGAATATCAGTCGATCGCGCTGTTCACGGCCGTCTTCACCCTGCTCGTCACCTTCCTGTCGCTCTCGCTGGGTTTGCTGCTGGCCGTCAAGGCCGATCGCGTCATCCGCGGAGCCTCGACCTACAAGACGCTGCTGATTGCCATCTACGCCATTGCGGCGCCCGTCTCGGGCCTGATCGGCATGATGATCTTCGACCAGCATGTCGGCCCGTTCGTCAAGATGATGTCTTATTTCGGCTGGCACATGCAGGTAGGTCTGAACTACTACGACACGGCCTTCGCGATGACCGTGGTCGCCGTCTGGAAACAGATCCCCTACAATTTCATCTTCTTCCTGTCGGGCCTGCAGAATGTACCGGTCTCGGTGCGCGAAGCGGCGATGATCGACTGCCGTTCGGGCCTGCGCCGTTTCTGGACCGTCATCCTGCCGCTTCTGGCCCCGACCGCATTCTTCCTTTTGACCATCAACGTCACCTACGCGCTGTTCGACACGTTCGGCATCATCGACGTCATGGTCAAGGACAAGCCGGCCAACAACCCGGTGACGCTGGTCTACAAGGTCTATGCCGACGGCTTCCGCGGCAATGATATCGGCGGCTCTTCGGCCCAGTCGGTCATTCTGATGATCGTCGTCTTCGTCCTCACCATCTTCCAGTTCCGCTTCATCGAGCGGCGCGTCCACTACAATTGAGAGGATAAGGCCATGTATCGCATACGGTTTACCGATCACCTCGTCCTCATCCTCGGCGCACTGTTTCTCTGCACGCCGGTCGTGGTCGCCTTCATGACCTCCACCCATACGGCGGCAGATATTCACATGAATGGCCTGTCGCTCGCCTGGGGCGACAATTTCATCGCCACCTACGAAAAGGTGCTGACCCAGAAGGGCGGCTTTACCGGCGATATCACCGGCGCCCGCATGGTGATGAATTCGCTGATCCTCGGCATCGGCTTTGCAGTCGGCAAGATCGTCCTGTCGATGATGGCGGCCTACGCCATCGTCTATTTCCGCTTCCCCATGGCGACGCTCTCCTTCTGGGTGATCTTCACCACCCTGCTTCTGCCGCTCGAAGTGCGTATCATGCCCTCCTATCAGGTCATGTCGGATCTCGGGCTGCTGAATACGTATAGTGGTCTGATCGTGCCTCTGCTCGCATCCGCCACCGGCACCTTCTATTTCCGCCAGTTCTTCAAGTCGGTGCCCGAGGAATTGCTGGAGGCTGCGCGCATCGACGGGGCAGGTCCCTTCAAGTTCTTCATCGACATCCTGGTGCCGATCTCGCGCACCATGATCGCCGCCATCTTCATCATCATGTTCGTCTATGGCTGGAACCAGTATCTCTGGCCGATGATGATGACGACCGATGAGAGCTTCTTCACACTGATGCGCGGCATCAAATCCATCCTGCAGGTCTGGGTCGGCTCGAACATTCCCGATTACAACGAGGCATTTGCGCTGGCGGTTCTCGCCATGCTTCCGCCCGTGGCAATCGTGGTGATCTTCCAAAGCTGGTTCATCAAGGGCCTGACCGAAAGCGACAAGTAAGGAAAACGACAATGGCCGCGATCGACATCAGCAGCGTTGGCAAGATCTATAGTGGCGGCGTCCGTGCCGTCACCGATATCAATCTCGACATCAGGGACGGCGAATTCATCGTCCTCGTCGGCCCTTCGGGCTGCGGCAAGTCCACGCTTCTGCGCATGATCGCAGGCCTGGAGGATATTTCGGAAGGTACGGTGAAGATCGGTGACCGCGTAGTCAATCAGGTCGAGCCGGCCGACCGCGACATCGCCATGGTGTTCCAGAACTATGCGCTCTATCCGCATATGACGGTGCGCCAGAACCTCGAATACGGTCTGAAGAACCGCAAGACGCCGAGGGCCGAGATAGACGCGCGCGTCAATGAGGCGGCCCGCATGCTGGAAATCACCCAGTATCTCGATCGCAAGCCGCGTGCGCTTTCCGGTGGCCAGCGTCAGCGCGTCGCCATGGGCCGCGCCATCGTCCGCAAGCCGGCCGCTTTCCTCTTCGACGAGCCGCTGTCGAATCTCGATGCCAAGCTGCGTGTTTCCATGCGCGGCGAGATCAAGCGTCTGCAGCGCCGTCTCGGCACGACCTCGATCTACGTCACCCACGACCAGCTCGAAGCCATGACGCTCGCCGACCGTCTCGTCGTCCTGAACGGCGGACAGATCGAGCAGGTCGGCTCGCCGCTGGATGTCTATCACACCCCGGCCTCGACCTTTGTTGCAAGCTTCATCGGCTCTCCGGCGATGAACCTCGTGAAGGCGGAACTGCAGGGCGACAGGCTCGCCATCGGTCCGTCGCAGATTTCGCTGAACGGTTACGCTCCGACATCCGGTGCCGTCACGGTCGGCCTGCGCGCCGAGGACCTGCGCGTGGTGTCGTCGGCTGAGGGCATGCCGTTTACCGTCGAATATGTCGAGGAACTCGGCTCGCAGCGTCTGGCTCATGGTGTGGTCGGCGATCAGGCGATCACCATCGCGCTCTCCGGCGAAGCCGAGATTTCCGACAATATGCGGATCACCGTCGATCCCTCCAAACTGCATTTCTTCGACGCCGAGACAGGCAAGCGTCTGGATACGCGTGTACCCGCAAAGGCCGCCGCCGCAGTGGCCGAGCCGGTCGCCTGAAACGCCGAATGCAGTCGAGTTTGATCTGTGCGGTCGGGATTGTTCCCGGCCGCATTGCTTTCAGGCCTATGCCATCCTAAATCAGGCAAGCCCAAATTCAGGCGGCATTTTTATCGGGGACGAAACTCATGGCGCATGTTCGCAAGGTCGCAATCCAGATGGACCACATCTCCAGCATCAACATTGCTGGCGATTCCACCTTCGCAATGACCTTGGAGGCGCAATCACGCGGCTACGAGCTTTTCCATTATACGCCGGATCGCCTGACCATGCGTGACGGCAAGATCTTTGCCGCCGTCGAGCCGCTGCAGGTTCGCGACATCAAGGGCGATCATTTTACGCTCGGAGAAAAGCAGCGCGTCGATCTTTCGCAGATGGACGTCGTGCTTCTGCGCCAGGATCCGCCCTTCGACATGGGCTATATCACCTCCACCCATCTTCTGGAGCGTATTCACCCGAAGACGCTCGTCGTCAACGATCCGGCCTGGGTACGCAACTCGCCGGAAAAGATTTTTGTTACCGAATTCGCAGACCTGATGCCGCCAACGCTGATCTCGCGTGACCCCGAAGAGATTGCGGCGTTCCGTCAGGAATTGGGCGATATCATCCTCAAGCCGCTTTACGGCAATGGCGGCGCCGGCGTCTTCCATTCCGCGCGTGACGACCGCAATTTCACCTCGCTTCTGGAAATGTTCGGTCAGATGTATCGCGGCGAGCCTTATATCGCGCAAGGCTATCTGAAAGAGGTTCGCAAGGGCGACAAGCGCATCCTGCTCGTCAATGGCGAGCCGGTGGGCGCTATCAACCGTGTGCCGGCCGAAACCGACAGCCGCTCCAACATGCATGTCGGCGGCCGTGCCGAGCCGACCGAACTGACGACCCGCGAAAAGGAAATCTGCACTCGTATTGGACCGGCGCTTCGCGAGCGCGGTTTCATCTTCGTGGGCATTGACGTGATCGGCGATTACATGACCGAAATCAACGTGACATCCCCGACCGGCATCCGCGAAGTGAAGAAGTTCGGCGGCGCCGATGTTGCAAGCCTGATGTGGGATGCGATCGAAGCCAAGAACTGAGTTTTATTATTCTGATCTAAAAAAGGCGCCTTAACAGGCGCCTTTTTTGTTCTGCTTGTTCGATTTTTGTTCTTGTTTAAATTTGCGTTGCATGTCAGCTTATGGTTGTGGTGGCGCGAAGGCAGGCCGCGGGGGCAGGGCCATCGTTCCGGACATTTCTTCGGGGAGCGTATGGCATGGTTTCACGCGTCAGCACCATTGCATTCCAGGGCATAGAAGGTGTGCCTGTCGATGTTCAGGTCATGGTCGGACCAGGCAAGATGGGCATGCACATCGTTGGTCTTCCGGACAAGGCGGTGGCCGAAAGCCGTGAGCGGGTGCAGGCGGCACTGCATGCCTCCGGTCTCGCCATGCCGCCAAAAAAGGTGACGATCAATCTGGCGCCCGCCGACCTGCCCAAGGAAGGGTCGCATTTCGATCTCGCCATTGCGCTTGGTCTCATGGCGGCACTCGGCGCCATTCCGGGTGATGCTGTCTTGGATCATGTCGTCATCGGTGAACTTAATCTTGATGGCACGCTGGCGGCAGTAGCTGGTGCACTCCCGGCGGCGATCAGCGCCAACGCACTCGGCAAAGGGCTGATCTGCCCGGCAGACAGTGGACCAGAAGCCGCCTGGGCGGGACCGGCTGTTGATATCATTGCGCCGCGAAGCCTGATTGCGCTTGCCAATCATTTCCGCGGCACGCAGGTCATCTCACGCCCGCAACCGGCCATCCGCGCACTCCCGGCCAACCTGCCGGATCTGGCCGAGATCAAGGGGCAGGAAAGCGCCAAACGAGCTCTGGAAGTCGCGGCGGCAGGCGGCCATAATCTGCTTTTTGTTGGTCCGCCTGGTTCCGGAAAATCGATGCTGGCAGCGCGCCTGCCGTCCATCCTCCCACCGCTTTCGGCTGCGGAATTGCTGGAAGTCTCGATGATCCATTCGATCGCCGGTCAGCTTTCGGGCGGAAAGCTGTCGGATCGGCGGCCCTATCGAACGCCCCATCATTCGGCGACCATGGCCGCGCTTGTTGGTGGCGGGTTCAGGGCAAAGCCGGGCGAGGCATCACTTGCCCATCATGGCGTCCTGTTTCTTGACGAATTCCCGGAATTTTCACCGCAGGTATTGGATGCCTTGCGCCAGCCGCTGGAGACTGGCGAATGTGTCATCGCCCGCGCCAATCACCGTGTCTCCTATCCGGCCAGTATCCAGCTCGTTGCGGCCATGAACCCCTGCCGTTGCGGCATGGCGGGTGAACCCGGCCATTCCTGCGCCCGCGGGCCACGCTGCGCGGCAGACTATCAAAGCCGCATCTCTGCACCTTTGATGGATCGCATCGATATCCGCATCGACGTGCCGGCGGTATCAGCTTCCGACCTGATACGCCCTGCACCGGCGGAAAGTAGCGCCGAGGTGGCAAAACGGGTTCTGGCGGCTCGCGAGCTGCAGCAGGATCGCTATTTTGCTGCGGGCCTTTCGGGGCCACTCACCAATGCGCGCTGCTCCACATCGCTGATCGAGAAGGTGGCGGAACCTGACCTGTCCGGCCTGCAACTGCTACGGGATGCGGCGGAGAAGCTGAAATTCTCCGCCCGCGGATATCATCGGGTTCTGAAAGTAGCCCGAACGCTCGCCGACCTGGATGGTAAGGCAACTGTTGGCCGCCTGCATCTCGCCGAGGCGATTTCATACCGCATGGCCAGCGAACGGCTGGCCATCGCGGCGGCCTGAGAGAAGGAGTTCAGCCGCCCAATCCGTCGAAAAGGGCGGTCGAGAGATAACGCTCTGCAAATGAGGGAATGATCACGACAATGGTCTTGCCGGCATTTTCGGGACGGCTGCCAACTTCGATTGCCGCCTTCAGCGCAGCACCGGAGGAGATGCCCACCGGCACGCCTTCCAGCGCGGCCACATGGCGGGCGGTCTCCAACGCGTCGGCGCTGGCAACAGTGACGATCTCGTCATAGATCTTGGTGTCGAGGATTTTTGGCGCAAAGCCGGCGCCAATGCCCTGGATCTTGTGCGGGCCGGGTTCACCGCCGGAAAGGACGGGTGATTCCTTCGGCTCGACGGCGATGACCTGGAGGTCAGGCTTGCGACCCTTCAGCACCTGGCCGACGCCAGTAATCGTGCCGCCGGTGCCGATACCGGCAACGAAGATATCGACATTGCCCTCGGTATCGTTCCAGATTTCCTCAGCGGTTGTCTTGCGGTGGATCTCCGGGTTAGCCTCGTTTTCGAACTGCTGCGGAATGATCGCATCCGGCAGGCTGGCGGCCAGTTCTTCCGCCTTGGCGATTGCGCCTTTCATACCCTTGGGGCCTTCGGTGAGAACAAGTTCCGCACCGAGAAGTGCCAGCATCTTGCGGCGCTCAACCGACATTGTTTCCGGCATGGTGAGGATCAGCTTGTAGCCTTTCGCGGCAGCTGCAAAGGCGAGCGCGATACCGGTATTACCCGAGGTAGGCTCGACAAGCGTCGTCTTGCCGGGCGTGATCTTGCCTTGCGATTCCAGGCTCTCGATCATGGCGACGCCGATACGGTCCTTGACGGATGCAATCGGGTTGAAGAATTCGAGCTTGGCCAGAATATTGGCCTTTACGCCTTTTTCTTTCGTCAGCTTGTCCAGCCTGACGAGAGGCGTGTCACCTATCGTGTCGGTGATCGAGGAATAAATGCGGCCACGGCCCGGCTTGTTCACCGACATTGTCGTTTCTCCATTAGAACAGTTGATTGAAAAAAATAGGGTCCGATGGAGCAACAGGCGAGGACGATTTTGTCTTAAGACATCAAAAGAATGCGAAATATCCTTCTCTCGGCGTGCGACTTTACGCAACGCCATGCTGCAAGTGAGGCGTTCTTGATAGGTATCAACGCTCGCTAGTTCGCATGGCGCCATTCACCGGTATCAGGCGAGATTAGACACCGGTAGAGCCAAAGCCGCCGGCCCCACGCATGGTCTCTGTCGTCTCGCTCATTTCGGCCACATCTACCTGCGTCACCGGCGCAATCACCATCTGGGCAATCCGCATGCCGCGGGTAATGACGAAATCTTCTTCACCAAGATTGATCAGCAGCACCTTCACCTCGCCGCGGTAATCGCTGTCGATCGTGCCGGGTGTGTTGAGGCAGGTGATGCCGTTCTTGAAGGCTAGGCCGGAGCGCGGGCGGATCTGCGCCTCGAAGCCCGCCGGGATCTCGAAGATGAAGCCGGTCGGCACCAATGCCCGCTTGCCCGGGGCAAGCGTCAATGGTTCGGCTTCGGCCACTGCAGCGCGAAGATCCATACCGGCCGCACCGGCGGTCTCATAGGCAGGGAGGTCCAATCCGCCGCCATTCGGCAGGCGGACAAGATTGAGCTGGGGCGAAGAAGAGGTGTGAACGTTCATCGCTCCATTAGCCCGGTCATGGCGGCCGGGGTCAAACACGAATTGAAACTTATCCACTAAGTCGCTAGATACGCGGCAACTCGAAGGATTGTTGCTGACATGGCCGAAACTCTGGCAGAGGCGGTTTCCCGCCGCCGTACATTTGCGATCATCGCCCACCCGGACGCTGGCAAGACGACGCTGACCGAAAAGCTGCTTCTGTTCGGCGGCGCCATTCAGCTCGCCGGCGAGGTCAAGGCGAAGAAGGATCGCATTCAGACACGGTCCGACTGGATGAAGATCGAGCGTGAGCGCGGTATCTCGGTCGTCACCTCGGTGATGACCTTCGAATATGCCGACAAGGTCTTCAATATTCTCGACACACCCGGTCACGAAGACTTCGCCGACGATACCTACCGCACGCTGACGGCGGTCGATGCTGCCATCATGGTCATCGACGCCGCCAAGGGTATCGAGCCGCGGACGCTGAAGCTTTTCGAAGTCTGCCGCATGCGCGACATCCCGATCATCACCTTCGTCAACAAGATGGACCGTGAAAGCCGCGACATTTTCGAAATTCTCGATGAGGTCGAAGAGAAGCTGGCGCTGGATACCGCTCCGATCACCTGGCCGATCGGCCGCTCCAAAAGTTTCTGCGGCTCCTATCACCTTGCCGAAAACAAGGTACGCGGTCCCGATAGCGAGGAAGCGGTATCCGTGAACGGCCCGCAGGCCGCGATGGATCGCCTGCCTGAAAACGAGCGCGACGCATTCGTCGAAGAAGTGGAACTCGCGCTCGAGGCCTGCCGCCCGTTCGACCGCCAGGCGTTTCTCGAAGGCCATATGACGCCGGTCTTCTTCGGCTCCGCACTGCGCAATTTCGGTGTGCGTGACCTCATCAATGCGCTCGGTGATTTCGCTCCGCCTCCGCGCGACCAGGTTGCCGATGTCAGAACCGTTCATGCAGCCGAAGACAAGATGACGGCCTTCGTCTTCAAGATCCAGGCGAATATGGACCCCAACCATCGCGACCGTATCGCCTTTGCCCGTATCTGCTCCGGCAAGCTGGAGCGCGGCATGAAGGCAAGGCTTGCCCGCACCGGCAAACTGCTTGGGCTCACCGCACCGCAGTTCTTCTTTGCCTCGCAGCGTCACATTGCCGATACGGCTTTTGCGGGTGACGTGGTCGGCATTCCGAACCACGGCACGCTCAGGATCGGCGACACGCTCACCGAAGGTGAATCGCTTGTATTCCAGGGCGTGCCGAACTTCTCGCCGGAAATCCTCCGCCGCGTGCGGCTGGGGGATGCAATGAAGGCGAAGAAACTGAAGGAAGCCCTGCAGCAGATGGCGGAAGAGGGCGTCGTGCAGCTGTTTTCGCCGGAAGACGGCTCGCCAGCCATCGTCGGTGTGGTCGGCGCGCTGCAGCTCGACGTTTTGAAGGAGCGGCTTTCGGCGGAATACAGCCTGCCGGTATCGTTCGAAATGTCGCGCTTCTCGGTCTGCCGCTGGATATCGTCGGACAACAAGATGGACATGGAAAAATTCCTGACCGTCAAGCGCGGTGATATTGCCCGCGATCTCGATGGCGATCCGGTCTTCCTGGCGCAGGACGCGTTTTCGCTGCGTTACGAGGCCGAGCGTTATCCGTCGATCAAGATGGCAGCCATCAAGGAGTATCACGTCGCCAAGGCGGCGTGATAGCAATCAGTCGACGATCAGTTCCGACCTGCCGCTAGTAAGGTCGCAAACCAGTCGCGACACGGTCTCGACCTCTGCTTCCGGGACGCGAAGCACGAGGTCGGCCCCGGTTGCGGTAAACTGCTCCTCGGCGATGCTAAGGTCGGCAATCGCCTGAAGACGTGCCTTGATGCGCGCAAGATCCGAAAAGTCGAGCCGCACGAGCCCTTCCACGGAAGGCTTGAGCTCCACCATAGGAGCGCTTCTCAGGCATGTCGCCGCCGTGCCGCCATAGGCGCGAACAAGGCCACCGCTGCCGAGCAATATTCCGCCGAACCAGCGGGTAACAATCACCACGACATTCGTCAGCGACTGGCCGTCGATTGCAGCCAGGATCGGTTTGCCCGCAGTGCCGCTCGGCTCCCCGTCATCGGAAAACCGATATGTCGCGCCGATCCGCCATGCCCAGCAATTGTGATTGGCGCCGGCTTCGGCATGCGCGGCGATGGCCGCCTTCGCCTCCTCCTCGGTTGCAACGGGAAACGCAATCGCCAGAAATCGGCTTTTCTTGATGGTCTGCTCGAATGTGGCGGTTTGCTCTAGCTGGAACATCTCCCAGCTTTATCGCCCGGATTTCCCGAATGGAAGTCTCCGATACCTTCCGTCACACCTCGTGGATTTAGCCAATGTCTTTCATCGCGAGATATTTCATTGAATATCTCGCGATGTCATACTGAGCTCATTCTGTTCGGGGGAGTCCATCATGCTGAAGCTGATTAGCGCCATTGCCATCGCCTTTCTGTCCGTCTGTAGCACCACCGTCTGGGCGCGGACCTTTACCGATGCCGGCGGGCGCACGGTCGAGATTCCGGATAATGTCACCCGTGTCCTGACTGCCGGTCCTCCGGCTTCCGTTCTTGTTTATGTGCTTGCGCCCGAAAAGCTGACGGGATGGGTGCGCGAGCCGAGCGCGCAGGAGAAGGAGTTTCTGCTCCCCTCAGTCCGCGACCTGCCGACCTATGGTCGGCTGACCGGTCAAGGCGGCACCGCCAATATGGAGGCGGTGATCGCCGCGAAACCAGACCTCATCATCGATGTCGGCACGGTCAACCCGACCTATGTTTCGCTAGCCGACAAGGTGCAGCAGCAGACAGGCATCCCCTACGTGTTGATCGACGGCAGCTTTGCGAATTCAGCGAAGACACTGCGCCAGGTCGGCGAACTGCTCGGCGTTTCCCCGCGGGCCGAAGAGCTTGCGACCTATGCGGAAACCACGCTGAAGGATCTGGGCGAGGGGCTTGCCAAGGTATTGGCTGGCGAGCGCCCGAAAGTCTATTATGGCCGTGGCCCGGAAGGGCTGGAGACGGGACTTTCAGGTTCGATCAACCTCGAAATCCTCGAAGCCGCCGGTGCTGTCAACGTCGCAGCGTCAGCCGGAAAGGGCGGGCTCACCAATGTCTCGCTCGAGCAGGTGCTCGGCAGGAATCCGGACGTCATTCTCGGTGCCAGCCCGAAATTTATCTCCGCAGTGAAGAGCGATCCATCCTGGGCCAGCGTCGCGGCGGTCAAGAATGACAAGGTGTTTGTCGCGCCATCGCTTCCCTTCGGCTGGTTCGACTCGCCGCCTGGCATCAATCGCCTCGTCGGCATCCGCTGGCTGGAGGCGCTGCTCTATCCGAAAGCCTTTGACGTGGATCTGAAGGCGGATGTGCGCAAATTCTTTACGCTCTTCTACCAGGTCGAGGTCACGGATGCTGAGCTCGATACGCTTCTGAAGGGGGCGATCGAAAAGCCCTGATGAAGAACGCCGAGAATCCCGATCGCCGGAACTGGAAATTTGTCGTATTCGGCATGCTTGGCTTGCTGCTGCTGGTATTGGCCTCACTGGCGATCGGCAAGTATTCGGTGTCGCCCTCGGCTATCTTGCGCATTCTTTTCGCGGGATTGGCGGGTGATCAACCAGATGTTGATCCCATCCAGCAGACGGTGATTTGGAATGTCCGCCTGCCACGCGTGATCGCCGGTTTGTTGATCGGCGCTGCCTTGGCGGCGGCTGGCGCCACCTATCAGGGCCTGTTTCGCAATCCGCTTGTTTCGCCGGATATTCTCGGCGTTTCCGCCGGCGCCAGCCTCGGCGCGGTATTCGCCATCTTTCTGAAAATGCCGGTTCCGGTCATCCAGCTCATGAGCTTCTGCGGCGGACTGCTGGCCGTCGCAGCAGTTTATGCGGTAGGGTCTGCTGTGCGCGGTCGGGATCCGGTGCTGACACTGGTTCTCGCCGGTATTGCAATCGGTGCCGTCGTTGGAGCCGGCATATCGCTGATCAAGATCCTCGCCGATCCCTATGACCAGTTACCGGCCATTACCTATTGGCTGCTCGGCAGCCTTGCAGCGGTTACTCGCGCCGATATCGGCTCCATCCTGCCGGTTATGCTCATCGGCCTTCTGCCACTTTTGGCTTTGCGCTGGCGCATGAATGTCATGACCTTGGGCGATGAAGAGGCCCAGACACTCGGCGTCGATACCAGGCTCACGCGTCTGGCGCTGGTTTTCGGTGCGACATTGATCACGGCCGCTTCCGTGTCGATCGCGGGCATCGTCGGATGGGTTGGCCTGGTTATCCCGCATGTCGCGCGGCTTTTGGTCGGCCCGGATTTCCGTCGCCTGTTGCCAGCCGCGATAATGCTTGGCGGCGGTTACATGCTTGTGGTCGATACCTTGGCGCGCAGCATCGCGCTGACCGAAATCCCGCTCGGTATACTGACAGCCGTCGTCGGCGCGCCCTTCTTCCTGTGGTTGCTTGCATCCGGCAAAAGAGGCTGGTCCTGATGCTGGAACTGTGTGATCTTGCTTTTGGTTACGGTTCCCGCAAGGTCGGCGGCGGTGTCAGTCTGACGCTACGCTCCGGCGAAGTTCTCGCGTTTCTTGGCCCGAACGGCGCCGGCAAGACGACATTGTTCAAGACCATGCTCGGCCTTTTGCCGGCACTCAGCGGGCAGGTTTTGCTCAATGGCATGCAGCTTGAAATCCTGACCCGCAAAGAACGTGCCGGACGGATTGCCTATGTGCCGCAGGCGCATGCTGCCCTGTTTCCTTTCAGCGTGCGCGATGTCGTGCTGATGGGCCGTGCAGCCCGGATCGCACCCTTTTCCGCTCCGGGCCGAAAGGATCGCGATGTGGCTGCGGCGGCACTCGAGCGGCTCGGCATGGCACATCTCTCGGACCGTCCCTATACCGAAATTTCAGGCGGCGAACGGCAGATGACGCTTATCGCCCGTGCCTTGGCGCAACAGCCGAAGGTGTTTGTCATGGACGAGCCTACAGCCAGCCTCGACTACGGCAACCAGATGCGGGTGCTTTCCCATGTCCGCCGGTTGGCGAGCGAAGGCATGGCGATCGTGCTCTCCACCCATAATCCCGATCACGTCTTCATGGTCGCCGATCGTGTCGCCCTGCTGCATGAAGGGACGCTGGCGGCGCTAGGGCCTCCGGCCGAGGTCTTGACGGTTGAACGGGTGAAGCAGCTTTATAACATCGATGTGGTGATGGGCGTGCTGCCGGGCGGCAGTTCTCAGGTCTGCTCGCCACGTCTCGACGCAGGAGATTAACAATGGTGCGCGAGAATGAAATCCGTCAGAACGAGGTGCGGGTGACACCGCCGGAACCTACCGATGCCGGCCTCACCTTCATCGGTGTCATCTCTACGCCCTGGACCTCGCGCATGGAAACGCCGCGCCAGGGGCGCCATGACGGCCCGCTTTGCCGGATCGAAATCTATCAGCCCTGGGTAGCAGCGCTGAAGGGCGTCGAGCTCTTCGAGCGGCTCGAAATCCTCTATTGGCTGCATAAATCGCGCAGGGATCTCGTGCTTCAGAGCCCCGCGAGCAACGGCGAGGTGCATGGTACATTTTCACTGCGCTCGCCTGTGCGGCCGAACCCGATCGGCACCTCCATCGTCACGCTGGAAAGTGTCGAAGGCAATGTGCTTCTGGTGCGCGGCCTCGATTGCCTCGACGGCACGCCGCTTCTGGATCTCAAGCCCGATCGCACCCTGTTCAAGCCGATCGCGCCACCCCAACCTGGTGACGACCAGACTGGCGAAAACACCTCGACGGCGCATCATTGCCAGAAGGCCTGATCGATCAGTCGATGGCGACCATGACGTCGGAAGCCTTGATCACGGCATAGGCGTCGGAACCGACGGTAAGTTCGAGCTCGTCCACCGCCTCGTTGGTAATCGAAGAGGTGACGATCAGGCCATTGCCGAGGTCGATCCGCACATGTGCCGTGGTCGCCCCCTTCTTGACGTCGACCACTTTGCCCTTGAAACGATTGCGGGCGCTGATCTTCATCGCGCTTCTCCTGTGCCAGATTGAGTTGCCGCCAACCAAACTGGTAGAGGATGGACTGTCAAGCGGGTCGAATGCAAGTCAGTCCGCCGTCAGGTCTTTGAGGAAGTCGTCGCACCAGCGGTTGATGTCGTATTCGAGCAGGTGGTTCATCATTTTTTCCCAGCGCTGCTTGCGTTCGTCGAGCGACATGCTGAGGCCGCGGGCGATGGCGTGCGCCGTCCCTTCGATATCGTAAGGATTGACCAGCAGCGCGCCGGTCAGTTCGCGGGCCGCGCCGGCAAAGCGGGAGAGCACCAGAACACCCGGATCTTCCGGGTCCTGCGCCGCGACATATTCCTTGGCGACGAGGTTCATGCCGTCGCGCAGCGGCGTGACGAGGCCGATCTTCGCAAGACGGTAGAGGCCGGCCAGCAGCGGCCGCGGTACCGAGCGGTTCACATAGCGGATCGGCGTCCAGTCCACTTGGCCGAGAGCGCCGTTTACGCGACCAGCCTGCTCGGCGACCGTGCGCTGCATCTGCTCGTATTCCGGAACCTCGGAGCGGGATTTCGGCGTGACCTGCAGATAGGTCACCTTGTTCTGGTATGCCGGATTCAGCCGCACGAACTGTTCGAACGCATCGATACGCTGGGTAATACCCTTGGAATAATCCAGCCGGTCCACGCCGATGATGAGATCACGGCCTTCGATGCTTTCGCGCGCCTTCTTCACCATCACATTGCGCGATGCCTTCACCGCATATTTGGAAAAGGCCTCGGTTTCGATCGAGATTGGGTAGGCGCCGCCCTTGAACGTACGGCCATAGGTGGAGAATTTCTTCCCGCCCTGCAGGCGCTCGCCAATTCCCTCCCGCACCAGTCCGCCGCCGAAATTGTCGAGATCGTAATCGGTATGGAAGCCGACGAGATCATATTGCGAAAGCCCGCGCATGATCTGCTCGTGCACCGGCATGGCGAACAGCACATCGGCCGGCGGCCAGGGAATGTGCAGGAAGAAACCGATCTTGTTCTTGAAGCCCATCTGCCGAAGTTCGGAGGCAAGCGGGATCAGGTGATAGTCATGCACCCAGATGATGTCGTCTTCCTTCAGAAGCGGCGCCAGCTTGTGGGCGAAGAAGCGATTAACGCGGAAATAGCCGGCCATTTCCTTGCGGCCATATTCGGCAAGGTCCAGCCGGTAATGGCAGATCGGCCAGAGCACCCGGTTGGCGAAGCCGTGGTAATATTCCTCCACATCGGTATCCGTCAGGTCCGTCAGCGCATAGGTGATATTGCCATGCTCGCGGATATCCAGTCTTTCAGGCTCGCGTTCGCCACTGGAATTGCCGGACCAGCCCATCCAGATCCCACCATGCTCCTCCAGTGCGGCCTGCAGGGCGACGGCCAGACCGCCGGCAGGCGCCTCGCCTGCCTTTTTCGGAACGGTGACACGGTTCGAAACGACCACAAGGCGGCTCAAGGCAAATTCCTTCCAAAGATAAATAATAGCGGCCGGCGCATTATCGCGAGAGGCCGGCCAGAATGGCGCGAAGCTCGGCAGCAGAGGAGAGCAGCGTCGTCGCCTCCGTGGGGCTGCCGTCAGGCAACGTTGCGTCGCCGATCCTGATCGAGCGACCGCCCAGCGCATTTGCCGTCCTGAACATGGCTTCGTCGGTCAGGTCGTCGCCGATGGCGACCGGCAGTCGACCGGCAAAGGGTGGTTCACTGAAAAAGCTGCGCAATGCCTCGCCCTTGCTGGCGCGCGCAGGGCGAATTTCGATCACCATCTTGCCGCGCTGCAATGTGAAATCGCGGCCCGCATCTGCTGCCGCACACTCCATCAGAGCTTCGAGATCAGCCTGCCGCTCCGGTGCCTGTCGGTAATGCGCACCAATTGCCGCGCCCTTGTCTTCGATCAGGACACCATCCCAACCGGCGGTATCGGCAAAAAGCCGCGCCTTCAGGATTTCGAATTCGGGTGACACGGTAACGCGGTCGACAGTCCCGTCTGTCATCCGGCGTTCCGCACCGTGAAGGCCTGCAATGGGAAACTGATAGGGTTCGAAAAGCCTGTCTGCATAGGGCAGGGCGCGGCCCGTCACCAGCGCCAATGCGCCGCCGAGCTTTTTCGATACGGCATCCAGATTGGCCGGCAGATCGACTGGCACAACAATTCCGTCTGGAGTTGTAGCCAGATCGATCAATGTGCCGTCGATATCGAGAAACAGTGCCCAGCGATCGAAATCTCTGAGAAGGTCCGAAACCGCTGTTCCGGAGGACGTGAGACCGGAGGGATCCTGGACTTCACGGTGATTTGCTTGTTGAGACATGGAGGCTTATCTAGGCCGGCCTCTAGTATCGGCAAGCCTCATGCCACGGGACAGCCGCAAATGCGGCAGTCCGTACGGTATCGTCCGATCAGGTTGAAAGAGACTGGCCGACAGCTCGCAGTCTTAATGTGCGTTGCAAAACGTGAACTTCCAGCCGTCGCATTTCCGTCACGAATATTGTTAGCTTAACGTTTCATTAGGCGAATAACTCGACCCTCCTCGCAATGCGCTGCGATTAACCGCGGTCTCTACCGGAGTGACAGAACCTATGTGCCGCTGGGCTGCCTATCGAGGCGAACCGCTTTATCTGGAAGAACTTGTTTCCTCACCTGCCCATTCCCTTATAGAGCAATCCCATTGCGCAACCCGCGCCAAGACGGCGACCAATGGCGACGGTTTCGGTATCGCCTGGTATGGCGACAGGCCTGAACCAGGACGGTACCGCGATGTTCTGCCGGCATGGTCCGACTGCAATTTGAGAAGCCTGGCGCGCCAGATCCGCTCGTCGCTTTTCCTCGCCCATGTCCGTGCGGCAACCACGGGCGCAACCCGGCGCGACAACTGTCACCCCTTCGTCCACGGCCATTGGTCCTTCATGCATAACGGCCAGATCGCCAATTTCGATCGCATTCGCCGCCCGATGGAGAGCCTGCTTTCGGATGATCTGTTCAGTGCCCGAACCGGCACGACCGACAGCGAAATGATCTTCCTTCTCGCCCTGCAATTCGGTCTCAACGCCGATCCGCTGGGGGCGATGGAAAAGGCAGTAGCTACGGTCGAGGCGCTTTCGATGGAAAAATCCGGCGAGGCGCTGGTGCGCTTCACCGCCTGTTTCTCCGATGGAAAGCAGCTTTTTGCTGTCCGCTATGCGACCGATCACAAGCCGCCGACGCTTTATGCCGCGCCGATGGGTGGTTCGGCGGGGACCAAGAGTGGCTATTGCCTCGTCTCCGAACCTTTGAACGACGAGGCCGATACCTGGGTGGAAATCCCCGATGGCAGCGCCGTAAAAGTCTGCCCGGATGGCATGCAGGCGCTGCTGTTTCAGCCGAAACTGCTCGCAGAAGCGGCCTGATCTTCACGCAGCGGGAAATGTGATCCCGAGTTCCAGCCGGTGTTTCTTCGTCAGCCCCGCCGCCACCAGCTCGTAGGAGCGGGTGAGATAGTGCATGACTTCGTTTTCCGAAAGCGGCGCGCTTGCCCGGATTTCCACCCATTTGCGCTTGGCGAAATAAGGTGCCTGACCGATCCCTTCGAGCGCCGTCAGGATCTCGAAACTTTCCTCCGAGCATTTCACCACGATCCGTGCCTCGTCGCCTTCGCTAAGAAGGGTGAACACCTTGTCGCCCACCTTGGCGACGTGGCTGTCCCACTGCTCGACGAAACTGGTCCCCGGCAATGTCTTCACGAAGGCATCGAAACCCTTTTTGGCGAACAGGCTCATCGTCATGTCTCCGGTCTCAGTTCGGCAGTCTGGAGGCGATCAGTGCGGCCAGCCGCCCGGCTACCTCGTCCTTTGCAAGATCGGGCCATTCATCGATGCCTTGGGCGGAAATGATTTTTACGCGGTTGCGGTTGCCGCCCATCACGCCGGTTTCCGGCGAGACGTCGTTGGCGACAATCATGTCGGCGCCCTTCCGCTCCAGCTTGGCGCGGCCGCTGGCCTCGAGATTCTGCGTTTCTGCTGCAAAGCCGACAACGAGCTTCGGCCGCTTCGCATGATGGCCGACAGTTTTCAGGATATCGGGGTTTTCCGCCAGCTGCAGCGGGGCAGGGGCCTCGCCGGGCTGCTTCTTGATCTTCTGATCGGCGGATGACACCACGCGCCAGTCGGCAACGGCCGCCACCATCACTGCGATATCGGCAGGAATTTGTGCTGTGACGGCCTCCAGCATCTCGCTTGCGGTCTCGACATGCACGGTGGTCACGCCGACAGGATCGGGGATCGTCACCGGACCGGAAACCAGCGTAACCTTCGCGCCGAGCCTGGCCAGCGCTGCAGCAATCGCATGCCCTTGGCGGCCGGAAGAGCGGTTGGCAATGTAGCGTACCGGATCGATCGGCTCATGGGTCGGGCCGGAGGTGACGATTGCAGTCCGGCCTGCGAGCGGCTTTGCGCCACCATCGAACATTCCGGTAGCGGCGGCTGCGATCTGCAACGGTTCGGCCATCCGGCCGACGCCGGCCTCGTTGCTTTCCGCCATCTCGCCAGCCATCGGGCCGATGAAGGAAATGCCATCCCGCTTGAGAACCTCGGCATTGCGGCGGGTCGGTGCCGCCTCCCACATTTTCGGGTTCATCGCCGGCGCCATGAGAACCGGCCGGTCGGTCGCGAGCAGGACGGTGCTGGCCAGATCGTCGGCAATGCCATGCGCCATTTTCGCCATCAGGTTTGCGGTGGCAGGCGCCACCAGAACAAGGTCGCAATCGCGCGCCAGCCGGATATGCCCGACATCCTGCTCGTCTTCACGCGAGAAGAGTTCAGTATAGACATGGCCGGAAGACAGCGCGCCGACAGCAAGCGGGGTAACGAATTCCTGCGCGGACTTCGTCATCAGCGGTCGTACCTCCGCTCCGCGTTCGCGCAGGCGGCGGATCAGGTCGAGGCTCTTATAGGCCGCGATGCCGCCGGAGATGATGAGGAGAATTCGCTTGCCCGAGAGTTCCATGGTCTTGCCTGCTATTGAAGTGTCCGGAAGCTAAGGTCTTGTCCTGTAAGTTGCAATCGCCTTTTGGGCTGCGTGGTGAACGGGATTGCGTGCGCCGGGGCTCTGGTTTAGCATTTGCCATGGCCGGATGCGGCCAGCCGCCCGCGGTATTTTGCCATGGTGAACGCATCCACCGACCTTCATCCTGACCATCCGGCCAATGATGACGAACGGATCAGCAATGCGGGCTCTGATTTGGCCGTTCGTTCATTGAAAGGGTGATGTCATGCGCGATTTCCGCGATGCGAAACTGATGGCAAAAAGCCTGCGCGAGGGGCTTGCCGAACAGAATATCGACCTTTCCCACAGCAAGGCGCTGGAGCTGGTCTCGGCCCAGTTCGGTTACGATGACTGGAACGTTCTGGCCGCAAAGATCGAGGCGGCCGAGCCGGCTCAACGAAAAGACCCGATCTCAATCCAGCCTGCCATTCCGATTTTCCGCATCTTCGATGTGACGAAGGCGATGGAATTCTACCGGGATTTTCTCGGTTTTGTCGTCGATTGGGAACATCGGTTCGCGCCCACGGCACCGCTCTATTGCCAGCTGTCGCGCAGCGGCATGCTGATCCATCTCTCCGAACATGCCGGTGACGCCTCGCCCGGTGCGCGCGTCTTCGTGCCCATATCGGGAGCGGCAGCCTTCCAGAAAGAGCTGATCGGCAAGAACTATCCCTATATGCGGCCGGGGCTGGAACAGGCGGACTGGGGGCTGGAAGTCACGGTCATCGATTCGTTCAGCAATCGCATCACCTTCTGCGAGCGCGAAATAAAAGGCTGATCAGCTTGCCTGGACAAGCCCAAACAGATTGAGTGCGATCGGGGATCGCTGTTCCTTCATGACGGCGATCCCAAGCCGTGCCACCAGAGGCGGGCCTTCTATCGGTCGAAAGACAACGCCGTCGATTTCGATCTTCGCAAGCGATTTCGGCACGATCGACACACCGAGCCCTGCCGCGACCAGATTGACGACCGAGGGGATTTGCGGGGCCTCCTGGGTTACCGTCAACTCGAAACCGGCTGCCTTGCAGGCCTGAAGGATATCGGTATAGAGGCTGAGGCCCATATTGCGCGGAAAGATGATGAAAGGCTCGCCGGCGAGACTTGCCAGCCTCACGCGGCTTTGTGCCGCAAGCGGATGGCTGGCGGGAAGCGCGACCAGCATCTGTTCGTCGGCCATGCGTTTGAGCCGCACACCCTTCGGATCTTCCAGCCCCGGCCGGATGAAGGCGACGTCGATTTCACCCCGGCTGAGTTTTTCCATCAGCCAGTTGCTGTTCATTTCGATCAGCGACAAGGCAACCTCCGGCCATCGCGCCCGAAACTGCCGGATGATGTTTGTTACGGCCGGGTTGAAGGTTGCCGACGCCGTAAAACCAAGTGTCAGGCGCCCGGTTTCACCGCGTGCAGCGCGCTGGGCGGCCAGTTTGGCGTGATCTGCGGCAGCAAGCGAGATCCTTGCCTCGGCAAGAAAGGCAGTGCCGGCCGCCGTCAGTTCGGCGCCATGCGCCACCCGGTGAAACAACCGGGAGCCGATTTCCGTTTCGAGGTCACGGATCTGCTGGCTGAGCGGCGGTTGGCCAATGCCCAGTTTTGCCGCTGCCCTGGTGAAATTCAGTTCTTCCGCGACGGCGACGAAATAGCGAAGATGTCGAAGCTCCATATCCAAAACCTATCACGAACGCTCGCTTCATATATTGGACACATGAACGCATGCTGGCTAGATTCAGGACCATACAGAAGGTCTTTTTATCATGCCGTTCGCCGCCGCAAGCCGCTCGTTAAATTCCGAAATCGATATTTTACAGCCTACTATTACCCCGCTTCAGTCTGATCCTCCCAAGCAATATCTGAGGCGGGGTACGCCAGGTTACCGAAAGGCTAGCCTGGCCCTTTTCATGTCCGGTTACTCGACTTTCGCCCTGCTTTATTGCGTCCAGCCGCTGATGCCGATCTTCGCGCAGGAGTTCAACGTCAGTCCTGCCGTCAGCTCGTTGTCGCTTTCGCTGTCCACCGGATTGCTTGCCATCGCCATCTTCTGCGCGGCCGCGATCTCCGAACGTTTCGGCCGCCGCAGCCTGATGTTCTGTTCGCTGATGGGAGCCTCGCTCTGCACACTGGCCTGTGCCGTGATGCCGAACTGGAACCTCATTCTCGTCATCCGGGCGCTGGAAGGCCTGTTGCTCGGTGGCGTTCCGGCCGTTGCCATGGCCTATCTGTCGGAAGAGATCGATCCGAAGGGCATCGGCGCTGCCATGGGTCTCTATATTGCCGGCAATGCTCTGGGCGGCATGTCAGGGCGTGTCTTTACCGGCATTCTGGCGGAGTTCCTCGACTGGCGGCTGGCGCTGGTGACGATCGGCGTGCTCGGCATTTGTGCTGCGATCGGCTTTTTCACGCTTCTGCCGCCGTCGCGCAATTTCAAGCCGCGCCGGTCAACTGCCAGCTATCACGTCTCGGCCTGGCTCGGCCATGTCACACGCGGGCCACTGGCACTGCTGTTCATCATCGGCTTTCTGCTGATGGGCTCCTTCGTCACCATCTACAACTATTCCGGCTTCCGGCTGGTCGTTGAGCCCTATCACCTCAATCAGACAGAACTCGGCCTGATCTTCACTGCCTATCTCTGTGGTGTCGGCTCCTCCTGGGTCGGGGGTACGCTCAGTGACCGCTTCGGCCAGTTCCAGGTGATGATGGCGGGTATTATCCTGATGTTTGCCGGTCTTATGACCACGCTGTCCGCGTCGCTAGGGCTGATCATTCTTGGTATCGCCATGCTGACGGCAGGCTTCTTCATGGCCCATGCGGTGGCAAGCGCCCTGATCGGACGCTTGGCGGGCGGCAATAAGGGCCATGCGTCTGCGCTTTACCTGCTGGCTTATTACCTGGGCTCCAGCATCGCCGGCTCGATCGGCGGAAAATTTTGGAGCGCCGGCGGCTGGTCGGCGGTCATCACCTTCACCGGCATCATGTTGGCGACGGCTCTGGTTGCCGGGCAGACATCCTACTATTTAAGCCGTCGCACAGGAATGGTCAGCTCTTCGCTGCCGGTGCCCGGACCGGCTGAGTGACGAGTTTGAAATCCGCCATTTCCTTTTCGGTCAGATAATAGAGCCGGTCGGGCGGGGTCTCCAGTGCATGCAGCCAGAGGCCTGAGCCGATACCCATCTCTTCGAGATGTCGTGCAACCCGCGCCGTCGTCGATTGCGCGCTCGACATTGCCTGCTCCGCTGATGGCCGGTCACGGCTGCCGTTGAACACCTGGTGTACGCCGACGACCGCCTCTTTCTCCGCGATACGTTCGGCGCCGCCGGAAAACACGATCGGGCAGGATGACGCGCAAAGCCCTCTGGAGACAATTTTCGTCTGAAGCTTCTTCTCGCGGATAAGCTTCGACATGGAAATCGCGTCATCCACCGAACCGCCCGGCGAATTCAGCTGCACCACTTTCACATATTCACCGCGCGCCTCGATCTCCTGCGCAAAACGCCCGGCCGCACCCGGATCGATCGTGCCTTCCGCCAGCAAAACGCCGCCGGGTTTCAGGTCAAAGGTCATCGTCTGCCGCAACACTTCGCTCGGGCTTGCGGGCTCGACCGGCGGGGCCGCGGGTCGGCCGTCGGTCAGGGCCGGCGGCAATACGGGCTGATCGTCATGCATCGGGTCGAAGCCCGGCAGTTTCGCGTTGCTGGCCGTGATCTCGCGCACATCGACCACCAGAAAGGTCACAGATGCCGCCAGCAGCACATAGAAGACGCAGCGCATCAGCACCCCGTCGTCGATCCGGCGGATGGCGTCACCGATCGTCATGCAGCCTGTCCCTGCCGCGCGATCGCGGATCGAGATTGGTGATGTTGGTCGGCTCCTCGGCGGCCTTTCCGTCTTCCGTCTCGCCCTCCTGTTCCGCCTTGGCGACGGCAGCCTCAAGATCGACGCCGCTCGCCGAAAGCGCACGCTGTATCTCCACCGCTCGCATCAGCTCCGCCGCCGTGATCCGTTCGGCATAGGGCAACTTCTCTTCCTGCCTGCGAATGGAGGCGTGGGCGACGGCAAGAATGAACACCATCACGCCCGGCAAGAGATCGATCGATATGGCGCCGGCCCAGGCGGGAATGAAGTCCTGCGCATAATGCAGCACGGCTTCCGCGGAAGACAACGGCACGAAACGACGCTCGGCAACCGGCGGACGGGCAAGAATCTCGTCGGCCGCCTTGGCAAGCGCCTTGGACTGTGCGGCAACCGAGGCTCTCACCGTCGTCATCACCTGGTCCTGTCGATTGATCAGGTTGGCATCGCTGCCATCGGCGACAGGAGCGATGAAGCCGAGCGAAAGATCATCTGCGGCGCGACGGATCGACGGCGCTATCGAGGTTTGGGCGAGCGAGCTGATGACGCCGGTCAGCGCCACGGCTTCTGTCGAAAACTGGTCGGCCCGCGGCTCGATCCGGCCAGGCGCCGAGATCAGCGAACGCATCGTTTCCAGCCGCTTCTGCCCCTGCTCGAAAAGCTCTGCCACCTGCTCGCGCGAACCGTTGATATTGCCTTCGAGTGACTTCATCTGTCCCGACATCTGGGTCAGCAGCTGAACGACGCTGCCCGAACCTGTGGTGCCGGTCAGCGAGCCGGATTGCCGTTCCACGGCTGCTAGCTGGGTAAAACGCTCGGAGGCGCGCTGGATATCCGGAAGCAGGCTCTGAACGGCAAGCACGTTCTGGTGGGCGCGGTCGAGATCGGCGGAATAACCTTCGACCGTTTCCGAGAGGTGCTGCTCGACCGCGGCCGAGCCGGCAAGGGCAGCCGCATTCAACCAGCTTGACATGGCAAGGATCATCGCCGCACCCGCAGCCATCACGAACAGCATCGCGGTCTTGCCGGTCCGGCTGGTGATATGCGGATAGAAGCGCGCCATGTAGGACCAGAAGGCATAGATGCCGACCGAGACCGAAACCGAATAGATGATCGCGGCGAAAAACACGCCGGTCGGTGATCCGTCGAGGATCGAGCGGACGCCGAGATAGGTATAGACGCCCGAAGCCAGCGCCAGGACGGCGAGCGCAAAACGGGTCATGGTTTCGACGGCGACAATGCCGTCCTTCAGGCGTTGCGTAGGACCCAAAGCCATCGGCAATCTCCGGGAAGAGGAATGTATTCCTTAAAGAGGTATGAAGAAACTGGCGGAATCAAGACGTGGTTGTGGTGCGGAAATGGCGAAGAGCCCGGAAACCCGGGCTTCTCGGTCAAATTGCGGTCAAGCCTCGACACCCTGCATGCCGAAACCGCCAAGCGCGAAGAAATCGTCGATCGCATGAATGGGCGAGATCGCGATCAGCCGGGCCAGGAATGCGTCGGAGGCAAGCTCCTCCTCGATTGCTTCCACCTCGGCGGACAGCGCCCGGTCGACGGTGTAGAAATCGGCGTGTTTGCGCACCACCTCGTAGATAAGCCCGACCGCGCAGCCCGGCTTGTCGTTATGGATATCCATCGCCTGTGCCGCGAGAAGCGCCTCCAGTCCAGCGAGACGTCTTACAGCCCGGACCTGGCGCTCGAAGCGCTCGACGACGAGGGGCAGGAAGGCTGCCTCATCCTCCATGCCGCCGGCCACGACGATTGACTGGGCCGAGACCGGATTGCTCATCGACAGGACCCGCGAATAGATATCGCCGGCAAGCTTGATGATTGGCCCGAAACCGGTGGCGATCGCCCCCGGCGGCACGAGATTCACTGGAAGGTTTCGACGCTGGCCATTGCCGAGTAGAACGCAGCGGTTGAAGGAATTGCGCGCCGCATGCGCCATGCAAAGCACCGCCGATTCCATCAGCACGGTCACATCGAGCGGCAGCGATCCGCCGGATGTCAGTACCCGCCCATCGGCGATGACAGGATTGTCGTCGGAACGGCCGGTTGCCGCGAGGATCTTGTGACCGGAGGTAAGCACGCTCTCGAACACCGCACCGAACACCTGCGGGATCATTCTGAGGCTGAGCGGGTCCTGTACATGGGTTCCCCTCGGCCAGTCCCAGCCCTGTGATGCATTGAGCAGCCAGGAGCCGATCATCGCCTCGCGTGGCGTGCCCACATGGGTAACGGCAAGCCAGGGGTCGCGGGACGCGCCCATCGCACCGGCTGCGGTGAGGCCGGTGGCAAGCAATACACGCAATGCGCCGGCTGCCCCGCGCATGATGCGGGCAGCGGCGGCGAAACTGACGGAATTGACACTGAGCGAAGCAAGACTGTCGCGCGGCGCCATGCGCTGAGGCGAAATGCCTGCTGCCTTGAACGCATCGGCTGCCGGCATACGCTGTCCTTGATAGACTGCCTCGCCGACGCCGGTCAGCACCGCGCCGATCTGGCCCATCAGGCCGATATCGGCGCAGCCGATCGATCCGGTGCGGCGAACGATCGGGATCACGTCGGCTTCAAGCAGGGCGAGGTAGCTCTCCACCAGTTCCGTCGTGCAACCGACATAGCCGGTAAGGGCCGTATTGATCCTGAGCGCAATGGCATTGCGCACAACCTCGGTCGGAAAAGGATCGCCGGTGCCGAAATGATGGGCGCGCACCAGGCCCAGATTGAACTGGTCGAGTTCATCGCTGGACCACTCGATATCCTTCATCGCCCCCACCCCGGTCGTCGCGCCATAGACCGGCATTCCGTCGGCGATTGCCTGTTCAAGCACGGCCCTTGCGGCCCGTACGCGCGCCATGCCGAGCGGATCGGCGCTGACTGCGGCGCGGCCTTCTCCGATCACCAGAAGCTCTGCAAAACCGAGCGGCTGGCCGCTCAACTGGATGGGAAATTTCGGTTCGGACATCTGCTTTGCCATATTCCCACACTATTGGAGATGAGCGGCCGTCGGATATCGCTAAACACGAAGGGCGATGTCGCGCGAAAACCGGTCAGAGCGTAACGGCGATATAGACGAGCGCCGCCGCAATAACCCAGAGCGCCAGTCGGCCATAGCGACTGTGCCGCGCCTCCGATTTTCCGATTGCCTCGGCTGTTTCCGGGTCGAAGCGCAGACCGTTTTCGCTCATATGGATCAGTTCCTGATGGAACTTGCCCGTCTGCGCGGCGATCTCGGGTGCGGCTTCCGCCAGCTTCACGATCGCCTTCAGGCCATCCTTGACATCCGAGACCGCACGTTTCGGTCCGAGATTGTCACGGATCCAGTCCCCGACGACGGGTTCCGATGCCTTCCACATGTTGAAACGGGGGTTAAGCATGCGCGACACGCCTTCGACCACCACCATCGTTTTCTGTAGCAGGATCAGTTCCGGCCGGGTCTGCATTTCGAAAAGGTCGGTCACTTCAAACAGCAGCGCCAGAAGCCGGGCCATCGAAATCGTTTCGGCCGGCTGGCCGTGGATTGGTTCACCGATCGCCCGGATCGCCTGGGCAAAGGCTGCAACATCGTGATGACGGGGTACATAACCGGCTTCGAAATGCACTTCGGCGACACGCATGTAGTCGCGCGTGATGAAACCGAACAGGATTTCGGCGAGGAAGCGACGTTCCTTCTTTCCCAGCCGCCCGGTAATGCCCATGTCGACGGCGACGATTGTTCCGTCCCGCTCGACGAACAGATTGCCTGGATGCATGTCGGCATGGAAAAAGCCGTCGCGCAGCGTGTGCCGCAGAAACGACTGGATCAGCACTTCGGCAAGCTTTTCCAGATTATGCCCGGCCGCACGCAGCGCCTCGACATCGTTCATCTTGATGCCGTCGATCCACTCCATGGTGATGACGTCGCGGCCGGTCCGTTCCCAGTCGACGGTCGGAACACGGAAGCCCGGATCGCCCTTGGTGTTTTCGGCAATCTCGGAAAGGGCCGCGGCCTCGAGGCGCAGGTCCATTTCCATCTTCGTCGTCTGTTCGAGCGTTCGCGTCACCTCGATCGGCCTCAGGCGCCGGCTCGACGGCATAAGGCGCTCCTGCATGCGGGCGACCACATACATGCCCTCGATGTCATGGGCAAAGCGCTGGCGCACGCCGGGGCGCACCACCTTCACCGCCACCTGCCTGCCATTGACGATCGCCGGATGAACCTGGGCAATGGATGCGGCGGCAATAGGTTCTTCGAAGGATGTGTAGAGGTCTTCGATGGGCCTCCCAAGCGAGGTCTGGATCGCGTTCTTGGCGGCTTCCGTCGGGAAAAATGCCATCCGATCCTGCAGCATGGCCAGATCGACGGCCCAATCGACGCCGACGACATCCGGCCGGGTAGCAAGGAACTGGCCGATCTTCACGTAGGAGGGCCCGAGACGATCGACGGCCCGCGTCAGCCGCTCGCTGCGCGCCTGCTTCTTCGCGCGAAAACGTGCCAGCGGTTCCAGCATGGATTTGACGAAGCCGACAGCCGGCGGCATGTCCTCGGTCGGAAGCGCGGAAACCACGCCTTCGCGGACAAGGACCCAGCCGACACGGGCGAGCCGGAAATAGGCGCCGATCGTGCTCATGCGCTCAAAGCTTCCAGCCGGAATGCAGCGCGGCGATGCCGCCGGTGTAATTGGTATAGGTCACCCGCGAAAATCCGGCATCGCGGATCATCGTGGCGAAGTTCTCCTGATTGGGGAACTTGCGGATCGATTCCACCAGATACTGGTAGGGCTCGGCATCGCCGGTGATCATCTTGCCGAACTGCGGGATCGCCCTGAACGACCATTCCTCATAGAACTTGTCGAGTAACGGCATCTCGACCTCGGAAAATTCCAGCACCAGAAGGCGACCGCCGCGCTTCAGCACGCGATAGGCTTCCGACAGCGCCACGTCGATGCGCGGCACGTTGCGGATGCCGAATGCGACCGTATAGGCGTCGAAGGAATTGTTTTCGAAGGGCAGCGATTCCGCATTGGCCTCGACGAAATCGAGATTGTCGGAAAGCTTCTTCTTGGCCGCACGTTCCGCACCGACGCCAAGCATCGAGCCGTTGATGTCGAGCACCGTCGTATGCGCCTTGCGCCCGGACGCCTCCACGATGCGGAAGGCGATGTCACCGGTGCCTCCGGCCACGTCGAGCGTCTTGTAGCCTTCTTCCTTGCGCGGGCTGAGTGCTGCGATCATCGCATCCTTCCAGACGCGGTGCATGCCGGCCGACATCACGTCGTTCATGATGTCGTAGCGCTTGGCGACCTTGTGGAAGACGTCGTTGACGAGACCCTGCTTTTCTCCGTCGGCGACCTGGCGGAAGCCATAGGAGGTTTCCATGCCGCCATGGGCGCCGGTTCGGGCTTCGGTCATCGATTGCTCCTTAACGTCTTTTTCCTTGGGCCTCCGATGGTAGCGAAACGGAACGCGGATCGCTATGTGGTGGATGGCCCGGTCGGTAAATCAATTGTCCGTCCGGTCTATAGATCACCGGCGCGGTTGTTGAAACAGGAAGTTAGGTATCCATGCCCGAATTGCCAGAGGTCGAGACCGTGAGAAGGGGGCTTGCTCCGGTCATGGAAGGCGCGCTCGTGACGCGGCTTGAGCAGAACCGCCCGGATCTGCGTTTTCCATTGCCGCAAGCCTTCGCCGAACGGGTTTCCGGCCGCCGCATCGTCTCGCTGGGCCGCCGTGCGAAATATCTGCTGATCGATCTGGAGGATGACTTGACATTGATCAGCCATCTCGGCATGTCGGGTTCGTTTCGTATCGAAGAGTCCGTTCAGGGAGATTTTCATCATGTGCGCTCGAAAGACAGCAAGCATGACCATGTCATCTTCCACGTCGAACGTGATCGTAAACAGCAGAAGGTCATCTATAACGACCCACGCCGTTTCGGCTTCATGCATTTGTGGAAGCGCAGTGAACTCGATCTTTATCCGGCCTTTGCCGAACTCGGGCCGGAACCCACCGGCAATGCACTTGATGCCGACTATCTCGCGGGGCGACTGAACGGCAAGAGCCAGCCGCTAAAAGGCGCGCTGCTCGACCAGACAGTGATCGCGGGCCTCGGCAATATCTATGTCTGCGAAGCCCTGTGGCGGTCGCATCTGTCGCCCAAACGCCAGTCGGGCACACTGGTGACGCCGAAGGGAAAGCCGAAAAAAGAACTGTTACTGCTGACGGAGGCGATCCGCGCTGTCATCGCCGATGCGATCGCGGCTGGTGGATCGTCCTTGCGCGATCATATCCAGACGGATGGGTCGCTCGGTTATTTCCAGCATTCCTTCTCGGTCTACGATCGCGAGGGCGGGGCTTGCCGCATGCCCGGCTGCAACGGTACGGTCGGCCGCATCACGCAATCGGGCCGGTCGACCTTCTATTGCCCAGCCTGCCAGAAATAAGCCGCTGACGATTTGGGAGGATAGCCCGGTGACCCTTGAGGCCGATTTTGAGACGATAGTGACCGAAACCAGTGGCGCTGTCGCGATCATCACGCTGAACCGCCCCAAGGCGCTCAATGCGCTCAACTCGGTCGTCATGACCGAACTGACGTCAGCGCTGAGTGCATACGATAGAGACGACAATGTTGCCGTCGTGGTGCTCACAGGATCCGAAAAAGCATTTGCCGCGGGTGCCGACATCAAGGAAATGCAGTCGCTCGAATTCGTCGATGCCTATGTCGGGGACTTTATTTCTGGTTGGGACGCGGTTGCGGCATTCCGTAAGCCACTGATCGCTGCCGTTTCGGGCTTTGCGCTCGGGGGAGGCTGCGAACTCGCCATGATGTGCGACTTCATTATCGCGTCGGATACGGCGAAATTCGGCCAGCCCGAGATCACGCTCGGCGTTATCCCGGGCATGGGGGGCTCGCAGCGGCTCACCCGTGCCGTCGGCAAGGCCAAGGCGATGGACATGGTCCTGACCGGCCGCCTGATGGATGCGGCCGAAGCCGAGCGCGCGGGACTCGTATCGCGTGTGGTGGGGCCAGACAAGCTGATGGACGAAACGCTGGCTGCAGCGCAGAAAATTGCCGGGTTCCCGCGCGCAGCTACATTGATGGCGAAGGAAGCCGTCAACCGGTCATTTGAGGCAACGCTCGCCGAAGGTCTGCGGTTTGAACGCCGCCTGTTTCAGTCGCTGTTTGCGACCGCCGACCAGAAGGAAGGCATGGCCGCCTTCGTCGAAAAGCGCAAACCGGCCTTTTCCAACCGCTAAAGCCTTAAAAAGCGCGTTGACTGGGGCAGGTATTCCCGCTATATGCCCGCCCACAGTTGGGAAAGCCTTTATGCGGCTTCCTCTATTGCTCCCGAATTGCTGGATGATGGGTCGCAGGACCGGCGGCAACGGCGGAGTGTTGGTTCGAATTCGTAGAGAGGCATGAAATGGCCAATACAACTTCGGCGAAAAAAGCGACCCGCAAGATCGCTCGCCGCACCGCAGTCAACAAGGCTCGCCGTTCGCGCGTTCGCGGATTCATCCGTAAGGTTGAAGAAGCAATCGCAACCGGTGACGTCGCTGTTGCTGCAGAAGCACTCAAGGCTGCTCAGCCTGAGATTGCTCGCGCCGCTACCAAGGGCGTCCTCCACAGCAACACGGCATCCCGCAAGGTGTCCCGTCTTGCTGCTCGCGTGAAGGCACTTTCCGCCTAAGCCGGCTATCAATATCAAAGTTTTAAGAGAGCCTGGTCTAACGACCGGGCTTTCTGCGATTCTGCCTTTTCAATCAATCGTTGTCCGGCTCAATAACGGTTTCGTGTCATATGCGTGACACGAAAAATGCAGGTTTATTAGAGGCTTACGAGCGAAAGCTGCGTCTTCGCCTTCATTTGAAGGGTGGCTGCCGGGGTCAAAATAGAGTCAAGCGAATTTTTATTTTTCCTGTGAATCGCAATGGTTGTGGCTGGCCAAATTTGAATCCCATTGATTCAACAGCGATTCTTTATGACGGTCCCTGCGACATTCAAAACACGCAGCAAGAGTCAACGCCCGGCGCTTAATTTTGGGTAAAAAACGCTGTTGATCTTGCCAGGTGATCCTGCCTAAATGGCTTCCAGCAAGGGGCTCGGGGACAACTTCAGAAGCTTCCGTTGGTCGCCTCATCCATGAGTAGGCTGCGGACGTTTATGCTTCTTGCTGCGGGATTAGAATTCCCGTTTTCCATAAACTCAAGGTTGTAAACCGAAAAGCACCAGCTTTTCGGCGGCAGTCTATTTGTGTCCAGAAACGGTTTTGGACAGAAATTGGTTTAGTGATGTCTCATACGAGGTGAGATGTCAGGGAAACCCATATCGACCGGCCTGAATGAGGCGGACCGGAAGATGAGCTTCGTTCTGGCGGATGAAGCTGGGTGACGAGGGATTATTGATGACCTTTTTCGCAAGCGGGAAGGGTTGAGTGAAATTTACGATTTTGTCTGGCGAAATAAGTTCGCCAGGCGTCCATTCAGAAGGCGGCAAATTAATGCAGATGAATACCATATCGGCACGGGCACTTGGTGATAGCGACCGTGCGCGACAGGGATTCGATACAGTTTGCTCCCAAGCGGCAGGGGAAACAGCGGAAATGCAGCATGATGCTCTTTTCGAGCGGTTCAGCACGCGATTGAAGGCGCAGGTTGGTCAGGATGTTTATGCTAGTTGGTTTGCGCGTCTCAAGCTTCATTCTGTATCCAAGAGCGTCGTCCGGCTTACTGTTCCGACGACTTTTCTGAAATCCTGGATCAACAACCGGTATCTCGACTTGATCGAGGCCATCTTCCGGGACGAAGACAAGGAAATCCTTAAAGTGGAAATCCTGGTCCGCAGCGCAAGTCGAGCCGTGAAGGCTCCCGGTGCTGTTGAACAGCGGCCAGCACCGGTGGAGAACAACACAACGGCCAATTTCAATCGCGCTTCGCAGCCGCGTGAGATCGGCAAGATCGCGGCGTTTCCGGCGCCAGTGGCGGCTACACCTGCGGCACGCGGCGCGCATTCCGGTCCGTTATTCGGTTCTCCACTCGATAGCCGTTATACGTTCGAGACCTATATCGAAGGTTCGTCCAACCGCGTAGCACTCGCTGCGGCCAAGACGATTGCGGAAGCCGGTGCCGGCGCCGTACGTTTCAACCCGCTCTTCATTCATTCGAATGTCGGCCTGGGCAAGACACACCTTCTTCAGGCGATTGCCAACGCTGCCGTCGGTAGCAACCGCAATCCACGCGTCGTGTATCTGACGGCCGAATATTTCATGTGGCGTTTCGCTACCGCAATTCGCGACAACGATGCCCTCACCTTGAAGGATAGCCTGCGCAATATCGATCTGCTGATCATCGACGACATGCAGTTCCTGCAGGGCAAGATGATCCAGAACGAGTTCTGCCATCTCCTGAACATGCTGCTCGACAGCGCCAAGCAGGTTGTTGTGGCGGCCGACCGTGCGCCTTGGGAGCTGGAATCGCTTGATCAGCGCGTTCGTTCGCGTCTTCAGGGTGGTGTCGCCATCGAGCTGGAATCTCCGGAATACGAAATGCGCCTGGAAATGCTGAAAGGTCGCCTTCGCGCAGCCAAGCAGGATGATCCGTCGCTCGATATCCCGGCCGAGATCCTCAGCCACGTTGCCCGCAACGTCGCCAGCAGCGGCCGCGAGCTGGAAGGCGCTTTCAATCAGCTTCTGTTCCGTCGTTCGTTCGAACCGTCGCTTTCCATCGAGCGCGTTGATGAGCTTCTGGCCCATCTCGTCGGCGCAGGCGAGGCAAAGCGTGTCCGTATCGAGGATATCCAGCGCATTGTTGCCCGTCATTATAACGTGTCGCGTCAGGAGCTGGTCTCGAACCGCCGCACCCGTGTCATAGTCAAGCCGCGTCAGATCGCCATGTATCTGGCAAAGACCATGACGCCGCGCTCCTTCCCGGAAATCGGCCGCCGTTTCGGCGGGCGCGATCACACGACCGTTCTTCACGCCGTGCGCAAGATCGAGGAACTGATCGGTGACGACAGCAAGCTCGGCCACGAAGTCGAGCTTCTGAAGCGCCTGATCAACGAAAACAACGCCTGATTACCGGTCAACTCCGGTTTGAAGACTGGATGGGTCGTTCCGCAGGGAGCGGCCCATTTTTGTTTCGGGAGCGACGACCACGACAGATTCCCCGGAATATCGGATCTTGACGTGCCGGGCCTTGATGTCGCACCTCTAGGAATGCTGGTGATCGAGCAAGAGGCTCTGCATGTTCCTTTTATCTGTCGCAATGATCTGGGGTGTCGCCTGCATCACGCCGGGACCGAATACGCTGCTGGTGATCCGCTATTGCCTCACTGCATCGCGCAGGGTGGCAATCGTCGCTGCGATGGGAACGATTACGGGAACTCTGTGCTGGGGCATTGCCGGCTGGCTAGGCATCAACGCCCTTTTCCAGGCGGCGCCCTTTGCCTATCTGGCACTGAAGATCGCTGGTGGTCTTTACCTCATCTGGCTGGGTATTCGTTTGTTTGCCGATGTTCGTAAGGCGCGCGGGACGCCTGACACCATCTCGGCAAGGATCGATATTCCGGTAAAGACAGCCTATCGCATGGGATTGGCGACCAATCTCGCCAATCCGAAAACGGCGCTCTTCGTTGCCTCGCTCTTTGCCGTCACCATGCCGGCGGGCACGCCATTCCTTTATGGCATCGCCGCGATCGGCGTGATGGTTACGGTCTCGACCCTCTATTACTGCTGCCTCGTTTGGCTGATTACTCATCCAAGGGTGGCAGCAGGTTACCTCAAGGCAAAACAGAAGATCGATCTTGGTGTTGCTACTGTTTTTGTCGGCTTCGGTACGAAGCTGCTCCTGTCGCAGCGGTGAGAGAACGGTGTCTAGGCAGGACGATCCGACCTCGCGCTTCTATGCTGACAATGCAGCAGTCTATGCAGCGGCGCTTTCGGATGCGAGCTTGAAAAGGCTCAACGGCTTTCTGGCAAGGCTTGCTGCGGGGGCAACTATCCTTGAGCTTGGCTGTGGCAGTGGGCGCGACAGCGCAGCCATGATTGACCGCGGCTTTCATGCGATACCGACCGACGGCATCCCGGAAATGGTAAGTGAAGCTTCCAGGCGGCTCGGCATTCCCGTTTCGCTGCTGCGCTTTGAAGATATCGATATGGTCTCTGCCTTCGATGGCGTCTGGGCCAATGCCTGCCTGCTGCATGTCCAGCGTTCGGAACTTGGCGGGATTGTGCGGAAGATCCACTCGGCCTTGCGTCCGGGTGGCGTATTTTACGCGAGTTTCAAGGCGGGTGGAGCTGAAGGTCACGACGCTCTCGGCCGCTTTTTCAATTACCCTTCAAAGGATTGGCTTCAGGCACTTTACGAGGCTACGCCCTGGAGATCGGTCATCGTTGAAGAAGAAGCAGGCGGCGCCTACGACAGAAAGCCGACCCACTGGCTGTATGTGACCGCAGTCAAGCTCTGATGCGACCGGTAATGCCGGGTGGCGCAGCACGCTTCTACCCGCAGCAATTCTCTCGAAACTCGTGTCCTCCCCCCTTTGTTTTGGGAAAAGGCGCTACATGTTTGATCGAATGTCTGGGAGAAAGACCATGAACGACGAAGCGCGTGCTCGGATCGCTGCGAATGACAAGTTGTTGAAAGCCGTCATCACCCTGCTGGCCATCAAAGATCCCGGTTTGCTGGATGAACTCGACATCATCTTCGCACTTGCCGATGACGAGGGCAGTGCGCTTGCGGAAACGGACCGGCGAACACGGGTCCATTTGAAGCAGGAACTGGAGCTTATCCGTAATCTGGCAAGCTCCGCCCTGGAGACGACACACTGAAGAGGCGCGAATACGCCTCTTCAGCAAAGGTGCCGGATATCAGGCGTCGCTGGCTGCAGCAGCCTCGGCCTTTGGACCGCCCTTGGCAACGCCAACCATGGCCGGGCGCAGAACGCGGTCGCCAATGGTAAAGCCTGCCTGTACGACCTGGATGACCGTATTGTTTGGAACTGCCGTGTTTGGCACTTCGAACATTGCCTGATGGAAATTCGGGTCGAATTTCTCGCCCTCGGCATCGATTTTCTTCACGCCGTGACGCTCAAGTGCGGAAAGCATCGCACGCTCGGTCATTTCCACACCTTCGAGAAGGGTTGTCAGCGTGGCGTCTGCAGCGGCGCGCTGATCGGCCGGAACGGCATCGAGCGCACGGCGCAGATTGTCGGATACGGCCAGCATGTCGCGCGCAAATCCGGAAACGGCGTAGGATTTGGCATCCTTCACGTCACGCTCGGTGCGGCGGCGCAGATTGTCCATTTCGGCAGCAAGCCGCAGGAAACGATCGCGCAGTTCGGCATTCTCGGCTCTCAGCACATCCAGCGGATCGGGCTCTGCCTCGAATTCGGCAGCATTTTCTTCGGCGGCACCGTCAAAAGCGGATGCTGCAGCTTCGGCCTCGTGTTCCGCGAAAGCTGCGTCAGGTCCGTTTTTCTTGGTTTCGTCGGTCATGACGTTCTCCGATTGATCTGTATCTTGAATTTGCGCTCGATATCGAGGTTTGCGGGCAAAAAATCAAGGCTTGGAGGATTTTGGACGTGACTTACATCGAACCGCGCGACAGGCGGGCGATCAATTGGGCCGTATAATCGACCATCGGCACGACGCGTGAATAGTTGAGCCGCGTCGGGCCGATCACGCCGACGGCACCGACGATCCGGTCCTCGCCGTCACGATAGGGCGCCACGATCAGCGACGAGCCGGACAGCGAAAACAGTTTGTTTTCCGACCCGATGAAAATCCGAACCCCGGGGCCGGCTTCAGCGAGTTCGAGGATTTCGATCAGGCTGTCCTTCTTCTCCAGGTCGTCGAACAGCAGCCGCAGCCGGTCGAGATCCGACGCCTCTCCCAATCCTTCCAGCAGATTGGCGCGGCCGCGCACGATGAGCTGGGTCGGCTTGCCTTCCTCGCTGTCACCGGACCAGACCGCTAGGCCCTTCTCGATCAGGTCCCGCGCCAGGGCGTCGACTTCCGTCTGTACCTCCTGCTTCAGCTTCTTGATCTGGCCACGGAATTCCGGAAGCGTCTGGCCGGTCAGGTGTGCATTGAGAAAATTGGCCGCCTCGGTGAGCTGCGAAGAGGTGACGCCGGCGGGGAGATCGATAATACGGTTTTCGATCTGGTTGTGATCGCCGACAAGCACGGCAAGCGCCTTGGTCGGCTCCAGCCGGATGAATTCCACATGCTTGAGGATCGGATCGCTTTTCGTCGTGATGACGATACCGGCCCCGCGTGAGACGCCCGATAGCATCAGGCTCGCATCCGCCATAAGGTTTTCCAGCGTCTGGTCCCTCTCTGTCGGGCGCACCTGCCGGTCGATGCTGGCGCGTTCCTCGTCGGAAAGATGACCGGTCTGCATGAAGGCGTCGACAAAGAAGCGCAGCCCGCTTTGGGTCGGCAGGCGACCTGCGCTGATATGTGGTGAATAGATCAATCCGAGCTGCTCGAGATCGCTCATCACATTGCGCACGGATGCCGGCGACAGCGACATGGGAAGCAGTCGGGAGAGATTGCGGGATCCAAGAGGCTCGCCGGTTTCCAGATAACCTTCCACGATCCGGCGAAAGATCTCGCGCGAGCGCTCGTCGAGCATCGAGCCGACATCCATGCCTGTAGCCGCAGAAAAACTCATGTCTTCACGTCACCTCGTTTTGGTCGTCTTCGAAATATAATCATTGCAGCCAAGGCCTCAAAAGAGAATTTGCAGACGTAACGCCAATTGTCACGACGTTGTCTGGCGAAGGCTTTTTCTTTGCAAAACAGGCCCGGCCACCTTAGAAGGCGGGAAACACCGTAACGGACGAAATCGGCGACAATCCGCCTCTATCCGATGCGGAAAAAATTAAAGGATCAGCGTGTCCTCGGCATTTCCGCCCGAAGACGTGGTGCGCTGATATAGGGAGTATTCTATGCGGCCTTCAGGCAGACCAGTAAACCAGATGCGCAAAGTGTCTTTCGAGCGCAATTTTTCAAAGCATGCCGAAGGCTCCTGTCTGGTGAAGTTCGGCGACACCCACGTGTTGTGCACGGCAAGCCTTGAGGAAAAGACCCCCCCGTGGCTGCGCAACACCGGCAAGGGCTGGGTCACCGCCGAATACGGAATGCTGCCGCGCGCCACTGGCGACCGCATGAAGCGCGAAGCCGCATCCGGCAAGCAGGGCGGCCGCACCCAGGAAATCCAACGTCTGATCGGCCGTTCGCTACGTGCGGTCGTTGACCTGGAAGCGCTCGGCGAAAAGCAGATCACCATCGACTGCGACGTCATCCAGGCCGATGGCGGCACCCGCACGGCCTCCATCACCGGCGGCTGGATCGCGCTTTACGATTGCCTGAAGTGGATGGAAACCCGTTCGATGATCAAACTCGACAAGGTCCTGAAGGATCATGTCGCGGCGATCTCCTGTGGTATCTTCGCCAACCAGCCGGTCATCGATCTCGACTATCTGGAAGACTCTGCTGCAGAAACCGACGCCAACTTCGTCATGACCGGCTCCGGCGGTATTGTCGAGGTTCAGGGCACGGCCGAAGGCAAGCCGTTCAGCCGCGAGGAATTCCTGCAGCTTCTGTCGCTGGCAGAAGCCGGCACGCAGGAACTGGTCGCGATGCAGAAGGCTGCAATCGGCGCCTGAAAGGGGATGCGGTGATCGACGGCATACTCGAAACCGCACTTTACGCCGAGGATCTGGATGCGGCGGAAACCTTCTATGGCGGCGTGCTGGGACTTGAAAAAATCCTGCGCGCCGGCAACCGCCACGTCTTTTTCCGCTGCGGGCAGGGGATCCTGCTGATCTTCAATCCGGCGGAGACGGTAAAGCCGTCGTCTCCCGATGCTCTTCCGGTTCCGCCGCATGGTACGACCGGGACCGGTCACCTCTGTTTCCGTATAGGCGCGGAGGCGATTGACAGGATGACCGAAAAGCTCAACAAGGCTGGCATTGTGATCGAAAGCGATTTCTGCTGGCCGAACGGTGCCCGCTCGATCTATTTCCGTGATCCCGCCGGCAACAGCCTGGAATGCGCAGAGCCAAGGCTCTGGAACCTAAAATAGGAATTTTCATGCGCAAGCTCGAAACCAAGACGATCGTTGTCGCAAGCCACAATGCCGGCAAGATCAGGGAGATCGCCGAGCTGATCGGACCGTTCGGCTTTTCGGCAAAGTCTGCTGCCGAGCTGAAGTTCGAGGAACCGGAGGAGACGGGCACGACGTTCGAGGAAAATGCCACGATCAAGGCGCTCGCCTCGGCAAAGGCCTCCGGGCTTCCGGCCTTGTCGGATGACAGCGGCATCGTCATCGACGCGCTGGGTGGCGCACCGGGCGTCTATACCGCCAATTGGGCCGAGCGTGAGGATGGCAGCCGCGATTTCCAGATGGCGATGGAGAAGGTCGAAAAAGCGTTGCAGGAGAAGGGCGCAGATACGTCTGAGAAGCGTAGCTGCCGTTTCGTCAGCGTGCTTTGCCTCGCCTGGCCGGACGGCCATACCGAACTGTTCCGTGGTGAGGTCGAAGGTACGGTCGCATGGCCGCCGCGTGGCACTGCGGGCTTCGGTTACGATCCACTTTTCCAGCCGCAGGGTTATGAGACGACCTTCGGCGAGATGACCAGCGATGAAAAGCACGGCTGGAAGCCGGGTGACGAGCATGCTCTGTCTCACCGTGCCCGAGCCTTCAAGATTTTCGTCGAAACCTGCCTGGAGGCCTGATTTTCAGTGAACGCCGTTGCCTCTCGTCTGCCCGATACGCTGCTCCCCGACACGGGTGAGCCGGGCTTCGGCGTCTATGTCCACTGGCCCTTCTGTGCTGCCAAATGTCCCTATTGTGACTTCAACAGCCATGTCCGCCATCAACCGGTGGATCAGGCCCGTTTCACCGCCGCTTTCCTGAAAGAGATGGAAACGATGCGGAGGATGAGCGGCCCGAAAGTGGTGACCAGCATTTTCCTCGGCGGCGGTACGCCGTCGCTGATGGATCCCTCGACCGTCGAGGCCATCCTGAATGGCATCGCACGTCACTGGAGCGTCCCGGATGGCATCGAGATCACCATGGAGGCCAACCCCTCCAGCGTCGAGGCCGAGCGTTTTCGCGGCTACCGCGCAGCCGGCGTCAACCGCGTCTCGATGGGCGTGCAGGCCCTCAACGATGCCGATCTCAAATTTCTCGGCCGACTGCATGACGTAGCTGACGCGCTGAAGGCTATCCGGCTGGCGCGTGAAATCTTTCCGCGCATGTCCTTCGACCTGATTTATGCCCGGCCGAAACAGACGGTCGAGGCGTGGGAAGCCGAGTTGAAGCAGGCGATCTCCTATGCCGTCGATCACCTGTCGCTCTACCAGCTGACGATCGAGGAGGGGACACCTTTCTACGGATTGCATAAGGCTGGCAAGCTCATCGTGCCGGATGGAGACCAGTCGGCATTGCTTTACGAGGCGACGCAGGAAATCACCGCCCGCCACGGCATGCCCGCCTATGAAGTGTCCAATCACGCCAAGCCGGGTGCCGAAAGTCGCCACAACCTGACATATTGGCGTTACGGCGACTATGCCGGCATCGGACCGGGCGCGCATGGCCGCCTGACCCGTGGCCGCGGCAAGATCGCAACCTCGACCGAAAGGCGTCCCGAAACCTGGCTCGAGCGTGTGGAGGCCGAAGGCCACGGCATGATCGAACAGGAGATGCTCGGTTACGACGAGCAGGCGGACGAATTGCTGCTGATGGGACTGCGCCTGACCGAAGGCGTGGATCTCGCCCGCTGGCAGGAACTCTCCGGCCGCGATCCGGACCCGATCCGCGAAGAGCGCCTGCTGGAGCATGGCTTCATCGAAAGGCTCGGAAACTCCAGGCTGCGCTGCACGCCAAGCGGCATGCTGATCCTCGACGCAGTCGTTGCCGACCTCGCCTGCTAGAGCAATTCCAGCAAAAGTGGGAGCCGGTTTGCGTCAGAAATTGCGTAGAAGCCAATAGACAGAGCGGTTTCGCGTTTCGAAGAAAGGCGGAAACGATCTGATCAATCGATTTTCGTGAAAAATAGTGCCGCACTCAAGCGGCGTTATTGGCCTGCTCTTCGTTGAGGAAGGCATAGATGGCGGAAGCGGAATCCGTCTGCCGCAGCTTGGCCGCAAGATCCTGGTCGCGCAGGATGCGTGCGATGCGCGAAAGCGCCTTGAGATGGTCGGCGCCGGCACCCTCTGGGGCGAGCAGAAGAAACACGAGATCGACAGGCTCATCGTCCAGCGCCTCGAAATCGACAGGGCTTTCCAGACGCGCAAAGATGCCGCTGATGGCGGAAATACCGCTGAGCTTGCCGTGCGGAATGGCGATGCCGTGTCCAACGCCCGTCGATCCCAGCCGCTCGCGCTGCAGGATGACGTCGAAGATTTCCCGTTCGGAAACGCCCGTCAGTTTGGCTGCCTTGACGGCCAATTCCTGCAGGAGCTGTTTCTTGGAGGTTGCTTTTAAGGCAGGGATAATTGCATCTTGATGCAGCAGATCTGCCAATGCCATTCGTTTCTTCCTTTGTGCCGCGAAGGCAGGGGAAGCGTCGTTGCCGACGCCTCCCGAGTTTCCTTAGTTCTTGATATTGGTGGAGTCGATCCAGCCAATATTGCCGTCGTGGCGCCTGTAAACGATGTTCAGCTTCTCGTCACCGGGGCTACGGAACAGAAGCACAGGTTCATCCGTCATATCCAGTGCCATAACGGCCGTTGCAACGGACATCGTCCTCAGTTGCTTGGTGGATTCCGCAACGATCGTAGGAGCGAAATCCTCCGGTACTTCATCAGCCTCGTCCGGCACACGGTCCATGACCGTGTAGGCGACTTCGGCAAATCCATTCGGCTGATTACCGGCGTGGTGATCCTTCAGGCGGCGCTTGTAGCGACGCAGACGCTTCTCGATGCGCTCGGCGGCGGCATCGAAACTGCCCTGCGGATCGTTCGCTTCGCCTGCAGCATGAAGCACGATCCCGGTATCAAGATGCACTTTGCAATCAGCAGAAAAACGTGGGCCGGATTTCTCTACGATAACCTGACTCGAATAGCCTCCATCGAAATATTTGGTTATGGCCTCCCCGATATGGTCCTCGATCTTTTGGCGAAAAGAATCACCGATTTCCATATGCTTACCGGAAACACGCACACTCATGGAATTATTCCTTCTTGTCGTGACTTGCGTGTTTCAGTCTACGCCAAGCCGCTCTCTCATCCAAGCCGTCCGAACCGATTGCAGCAAAATAGCGCTCCCAGTCCTGCCTGCGCGGAAATATGGGCAAGCCCCGCCAGCGGCGGCGCTTCTAGCCTTCGTTGGAAGGGAAGTCAACGTCTCGACCTATGAGTGCAGGGTGTGGGTGCTCACAACGCCGCCGCTCTGGCCACGGCGCGTTTCTCCCGCCGGCGCTGTACCGAAGACGGAATGTTCATGGCTTCCCGGTACTTGGCGACCGTGCGGCGTGCGAGGTCCACGCCCGCCTGTTTGAGGCTGGTCACGATGTCGTCATCCGACAGAACTGCGTCCGCAGCTTCCTGTGTGATCAGCATCTTGATCTTGTGGCGAACGGCCTCGGCGGAATGGCTGTCACCGCCTTCATCGGCCGATCCGATCGACACGGTGAAGAAATATTTGAGCTCGAACATGCCGCGCGGTGTCAGCATGTATTTGTTCGACGTAACACGGCTTACCGTCGACTCGTGCATCTTGATCGCTTCTGCAACAGTCTTCAGATTGAGCGGGCGCAAGTGATCGACGCCGTGCATGAGAAAGGCGTCCTGCTGGCGAACGATCTCCGTCGCAACCTTCATGATCGTTTTGGCGCGCTGGTCCAGGCTGCGGGTCAACCAGTTGCCGTTCTGCAGGCAGTCGGAAAGAAACGCGTAGTCCTCACTGTTTTTCGCGCAGTTTTTTGAGACCTGCTGGAAATAGGACTGGTTGACCAGAACGCGCGGCAAGGTTTCCGGATTGAGCTCCACGGCCCAACCGCCGCTATTGGCGGGGCGCACCACGATGTCTGGTGAAATCACATCGGCGACCTGGCTTGCGAAGTCCGCACCCGGCTTCGGGTTCAGCTGACGGATCTCTGCAAGCATGTCGAGGAGATCTTCATCGTCGACGCCGCACAATTTTCTCAGGCTTGCAAAATCACGCTTCGCCAGGAGGTCCAGATGGCGCACCAGTGCCTGCATGGCAGGGTCTAGCCGATCTTTCTGTCGGAGTTGGATCGCCAGGCATTCGCCGAGTGATCGGGCGAATATTCCGGGTGGGTCCAGCGTTTGCAGACGCGCGAGCACCTGTTCGGCATTCCTGACCTCTATCCCGAGCCTGGCGGCAATGTCGCCGAGATCGGCCTGCAGATATCCGGCATCGTCAAGCTCGTCGCTCAGCTGCTGAGCAATAAAGCGGTCCTGCGGATTTTTCAGCAGAAGAGGGATCTGTTGGCTGACATGTTCGCGCAGCCCCACTTCGCTCGCAATGAAATCGTTGAAGTCGTAGTCGTCACCGGTATCCCCCCCGGCCGTTGATTTCCATTGTCCCAGAAGTTCGGGTGCATCTCCGCGCCGCTCAGGCTGATCGTCGGGAAACACGTTCTCCGCGCCGCCGTCCATCCCTTCGCCAAACGTCTCGGTGATCACGATACCCTGATCGTCCCGCCACGTTCCTGCTTCGGCCTCGGTCTCATGAGCAGCGTGCTCTGTCGCGTCGCCATGGCTTAATTCCGTGCCAGTTTCGCCGTCAGTTGGCGAAATTTCGAGCAGCGGGTTCTTCTCTATTTCCTGCGCGATAAATTGGTTCAGTTCGAAATGCGTCATCTGAAGCAGCTGAATCGACTGCATCAGCTGCGGAGTCATCACAAGCGATTGGGTCTGTCGCAGAAAAAGGCTGGCGGTTAACCCCATGGTGGACGCTGAACTCCCAAATCCAGCGGCCGAGCACTCATTGCCCAGCCGCCATAAGCGCATCTGGCACAAGAATTGCTTTTTTGAATGATTTGGTCAAGCGCCGGGGCGGCTGAATTGTGACGCTATTTTAAAGGCTGAACTTGTCACCAAGATAGAGACGACGGACATCCTGGTTGTTGACGATGTCGGAAGCCCGTCCATGGGTCAAAACTTCACCGGCATGGATGATGTAGGCCCGATCAATGAGGCCAAGCGTCTCACGTACGTTGTGATCGGTTATCAGTACGCCAATGCCGCGCGCCGTCAAGTGTCGGACGAGGTTCTGGATATCGGATACGGAAATCGGATCGACGCCTGCAAACGGCTCGTCGAGCAGCATGAAGGAAGGATCCGTCGCCAGCGCGCGGGCGATTTCCAGACGGCGGCGTTCGCCGCCCGACAGCGCCACGGCTGCAGACTTGCGAAGCTGGCTGATGTGGAATTCCTCCAGCAGCTCGTCGAGCTTCGCTTCCCGCTTGTCCCGGTTCGGTTCGTGTACCTCGAGGACGGCGCGGATATTCTCTTCCACCGTCAGCCCGCGAAAAATCGAGGCTTCCTGGGGTAGATAGCCGACACCGAGGCGCGCGCGGCGATACATCGGCATTCGCGTTACTTCATTGCCGTTGATCGCGATCATCCCCTCATCGACGGGAACGAGGCCGGTGATCATATAGAAACAGGTGGTCTTTCCCGCGCCATTGGGGCCAAGAAGACCCACGGCCTCGCCACGGCGCACCACAAGCGAGACGCCGTTGACCACGCGTCTTGTGTCATAGGTCTTGGAAAGACCGTGCGCGACGAGGGTCCCCTCATAGCGCGCCTTGTCGCGTGCGATGAACGGTTCGGGCGAGGGGGCTTTCCTTGCCGACAACTGGGAGAGAAAAGGAAGTTTCACGTTATAAAACTATTGTTTGGGCCGCGACTTGGGGTCGAGCATGATTTCAACGCGACCGCCGCAGCTGTCGAGCTTGGCCTGGCCGCTCGCCATCTGCACGGTCAGCTTGCAGCCTTTGAATACGTTCGGACCATCGGAAAGAACGACCTGCTTACCGGTCAGTACAAAGGTCTGGCTCGCCATGTCGAACTGGCCGGTGTCGGCTGTCGCCTGCTGCGTGCCTGAGCTAAGGAATACGGTGTCATCGAGAAAGATTTTGTCGATGTCGGCATTTCCGCTGGAAATGGACGTCGCGCCACCGTCGCCGCCGTTGGCTTTTTCCTTATACTGCACGGTCATCTTGCCGGCCTTCAGCGTGGTCGTGCCCTGCACGACATTCACATTGCCGGTGAAGAAGGCCTTTTTTTCCTGATCCTTGATTTCCAGCTGGTCGCTCTGGATCTGGATCGGCTGATCGTTCGAGAGTTTCAGTCCGTCCATGCTGCTTGTCGTAGACTGGGCATGAGCGGAAACGCCGAGGCAGGAAAACAAGGCCACCGCGGTTGCGGCAGGAATGCTGAATGAAAGACAACGATGCATCATGGCGGCCGGGCCTACTTGCCTTTGTTGCGGATGGCTGCGGGATCGAGGTCGACCCGAACCTTGCCGGTGAAATTGAGAGTATGTCCCTTATCGATGATCTTCATCGAATCTGCAACAATGGAGCCCCCGCTCATCGAGATATTCACTGCATCGGGGGTATTCATTGTGCCGCCGGGTATATCGAGATTAGCCGATTGGAAGCGAGCAGTGATACCATTGCTCAGATTGACGTCGAACGGAGCGGTCAGGTTGAGGATGTCAGCGCCGCGATCGAAATCTGCACTCGTAGCGACAACGCGCGCGATCAGATCGTCGTTGATCGGCACGGCCGCCTTGACGTCCTTGAGTGTGATCATGTTCGGGTTCTGGATGTCCTGAAGAGCCTTGTTGGCCAGCATCGAGTAACTGATGCCGTCGCTGTTGCGGCCGGAAATGGCAGGGCGTTCCATGACGATCTTGCCGTCTTCTATCTTGGCACTCTCAATCGAAAGATTTTCCGGCAGATAGGTCCGGATAATGGCGACGCCGACGAAGAGGAATGAAATGATGGCGGCAGCCACCGGCAGAAGGATTTTCAGCCTGCTGACGCGCGAAGAATGAGAAAGCGCCGCATCGTAAGCGCTTGTCGGCGCCTGCATCGATGCGAGGAAGCTTCCCGTATTTCGGATGTGCTGCAGCATGAGGCTTCGTTTGGTCCTTTTCGGCAATCTTGGCGGGTCACGCCTAAGGCGTTGGACGCAATCGTCGACCGCCAATATGGTTTTTATTCTTCAACAAACAATAATGGCGAACATAAAAACGTGATACGAACCGCTGCAATCGGCCAAATTTGGGTCTATGTAAAGCGCTTTAGGTATTGAGGGAACGTTTCATGGACCAAATGGCAATCGCGGATCGGCGCCAGCTGCGCCGTAAGCTCAGCTTCTGGCGCGTCGCGGCGCTGGTCTTTCTCGCGGCCATCGGCTTTATATCCTATTGGACCATTGCGGGCGAACAAACGGGTTCCGCCGCCCCCCACATCGCTCGCGTGCGCATCACCGGCATGATCACCGACAACCGCGAATTGCTCGAGCGTCTCGACCGTATCGCCGAAAGCACGCAGGCCAAGGCGCTGATCGTATCCATTTCCTCTCCCGGCGGCACGACCTATGGCGGCGAGCGTCTTTATCAGGCCATCCGCAAGGTCGCAGAGAAAAAGCCGGTCGTTTCCGATATCCGCACCTTGGCGGCGTCGGCGGGTTACATGATCGCCACGGCTGGAGACACGATCGTTGCCGGCGAGAGCTCCATCACCGGTTCGATTGGAGTTATCTTCCAGTATCCTCAGGTCGATGAGGTGATGAAGAAGATCGGCATCTCGCTGGAGGAAATAAAGTCCTCGCCGCTGAAGGCCGAGCCGTCTCCTTTCCACCCGGCCAGTGAAGAAGCGAAAACCATGATCCGCGCCATGATCATGGACAGCTATGGCTGGTTTGTGGATCTTGTCGCCGAACGCAGAAACCTGCCGCGCGACGAGGTTCTGAAGCTTGCTGATGGGACGATTTTCACGGGAAGACAGGCCCTGAACGTCAAGCTCATCGACAAGCTTGGTGGTGACAATGACATTTTAGACTATCTCGACGCCCGCGATGTTTCCCGCGATCTGCCGATCGTCGAATGGAAAAACAGCGAAACCTCTTCGTCCTTCTGGTTTGCACAAGCGCTGACTGGACTTTTCCGCTATGCCGGTATCACGCTGCCGATCACGCCCGATGCGATTGATGGTTGGGGTCCCGGCAAGTTGTTCCTTGACGGTCTGGTCTCGGTTTGGCAGGTTGGCAAAGGTTGAAAATCTAATTTTTTCAGGGGGCAACCGTGATTAAGTCTGAATTGGTTCAGATCGTTGCAGCACGCAATCCGCATCTCTACCATCGCGACGTCGAGAACATCGTCAATGCAGTGCTCGATGAAATCACGGATGCGCTTGCTGGCGGTAACCGGGTCGAGCTGCGTGGTTTCGGCGCGTTTTCGGTCAAAAACCGTCCATCCCGCTCCGGACGCAACCCGCGCACGGGCGAAAGTGTCTTCGTCGAGGAGAAGTGGGTTCCCTTCTTCAAGACCGGAAAAGAGCTGCGCGAGCGCCTTAACCCCGGCATGGCCGACGAGGACGATTGAGCACGGATATTGCCGCAGGGGCTTGAAACTGCGGCGTCCGGACCAATCTGGTACCGCTGAACGAGAAATTGCCGGAGTGACCCATGACGAAGCTTAAGCGTGTTGTTTCGCTTGTCGTTTTCGTGCCGATTGGCATCGTCCTGATCGTACTGGCAGTGGCGAACAGGCAAGTGGTTACCCTGGCGCTTAACCCTTTTCGGCCTGAGGACAGCCTGTTGTCCGTGTCGGCGCCATTCTTCGTTTTCGTTTTCCTGGCGCTTCTGGTCGGTATGGCGATCGGCGCATCGGTGACATGGTGGCGGCAGGGCCGTTATCGCCGTCAGGCTCGCGTCGAAGCCAAAGAAGCGGTGAAGTGGCAGAACGAGCATAAGGCGATCGCCGCTCAGCGGCGCTGACACGCGGGAAGGCCGCTATCATCCCTCCGCCATTCTGCTTGAAACAGCCCGGCTGAAATCTCCGAAAAAACGCGATGCAAGCTTGTTTGAGCTTGATTTGATCAGGCTTGAGCCGAGTTGGGCGATTTTTCCCTCCACCTGCGCCTCGCTTTGGTAGCGCAGGATCGTTCCTTCATCATAGTCCAGAAGTGAAACGGCTGCGGCTCCTTTCGCAAAACCCGCAACGCCTCCCTTGCCTTCGGCATGGATAATGTAACTTTGCATCGGCACGATATCCGTGAGGGCGATGCCGCCGGCAAAACTGAACGATAGAACGCCGATCTTGACCTTGATCGTTGCTGCCAGTTCCGTGTCTGAAATCCATTCCAGAGATTTACAACCGGGAATGCACTCTTTCAGCAGGTCGGGATCGTTCAGGGCAGCCCATACGGCAGCGCGTGGCGCCTCGATCCGTTCCTCACCGACAAATTCCATCAGGTCATCTCCTGTCACTCTGCACCACAAGCAGTGGCTTCATCAGATAGGACGAGGATCTTTCCGCTGCCAGCATTCGTTAGACGCAATCGCATGGGCTTTGCCGAAAGCGCATCAGGTGCTATCTGCACGAAAATGAGAACGAAGGATCCATCGTTGAAGACCAGAGACAAGAGGACAGGGCAGAAGACAGCTACTCGGGGAGGCAACGCGCAGGATCGGCATGGAGCCGCCACCGCTAAGCCGAAGTCACCTGTTGCTGCGTCACGCCCCAAAGTCAGCGAAAAGATGACCGAGGCCAAGCCTGTCACGCAGCAGGCTGCGCAGACGCGGCCGCTTCTTGTGCGCAGCGGTGATCTGCCGAAGGAAAATGTTCCGGTCATTCTGGAATCGCAGAATGCCGGCGATTTCCATCTGGTCGACAGCGGCAAAGGGCTCAAGCTCGAAAAATACGGTCCGTATTTTGTTGTAAGACCCGAGGCGCAGGCACTCTGGCAGCCGTCTCTGTCGGACGACATCTGGAACAGGGCGGATGCGGTCTTCACCGGCAATACCGATGAGGATGGCATGGGACGCTGGAAATTCCCGCGCGAGGCACTCGGCGAAACCTGGCCGCTGTCGCTGCTGGACATAGATTTCCAGGGCCGCTTTACCGCCTTTCGTCATATGGGGTTCTTCCCCGAGCAGATCGTCCACTGGACCTGGGTAAGGGATCAGGTCGAACAGGCAAAGGCCAAGGGCCGTACGCTCAAGGTGCTCAACCTCTTCGGCTACACCGGCGTAGCCTCTTTGGTGGCCGCTGCGGCCGGCGCCGAGGTAACCCATGTCGACGCCTCGAAGAAAGCGATCGGCTGGGCACGGGAAAACCAGACACTTTCGCGTCTCGACAAGGCGCCGATCCGCTGGATCTGCGAGGACGCGATGAAATTCATCCTGCGCGAGGAACGCCGAGGCAGTACTTATGACATCATCCTCACCGACCCGCCAAAGTTCGGGCGCGGTCCGAATGGCGAGGTGTGGGAGCTTTTCGAACACTTACCCGTCATGCTTGACGTCTGCCGCGAGCTTCTGTCGAAGAACTCGGTAGGCCTGGTGCTGACGGCCTATTCCATCCGGGCGAGCTTCTATTCCATCCACGAACTGATGCGCGAGACGATGCGCGGCGCAGGCGGGACGGTGGAATCGGGCGAACTCGTCATCCGCGAAACCGGTATTGACGGAAAGAGCCGCGGCCGGGCTCTTTCCACATCACTCTTTAGCCGCTGGGTTTCCCAATGACAGACGAATTCAGAAAGCCGGGTGCCCGCAAGGTCGGGCAGGTGAAGGAAGTCACCTCGCTCGCCAACCCGATCATCAAGGACATCAAGGCGCTTTCCAACAAGAAGGACCGGGAAGCCGCCGGCATCTTCATGGCCGAAGGCCTGAAGCTGGTCATCGATGCGCTGGAACTCGGTTGGGAAATCCGCACGCTGATTTATGCCAAGGCCGCCAAGGGCAAACCGCTGGTCGAGCAGGTGGCAACCCGCACTGTTGCGAATGGTGGCCTTGTTCTGGAAGTCTCGGAAAAGGTCCTGTCGTCGGTAACCCGTCGCGACAACCCGCAAATGGTCGTCGGCATCTTCGAGCAGCGATGGAAGCGGCTGGAAGAGCTGGCGCCTGCGAAGGAGGACACCGTCGTCGCGCTGGACCGAGTTCGCGACCCCGGCAATCTCGGCGCCATCATTCGCACCGCCGATGCGGCAGGCGCCTCCGCTGTGATCCTCGTCGGCGACTGCACGGATCCGTTTTCACTGGAAACCGTGCGCGCCACGATGGGTTCGGTTTTCGCCATCCCGGTCGTGAAATGCTCGGCGGAAGAGTTTCTTGGCTGGCAGAAGCGCTCGGGCGTCAATGTCGTGGCAACCCATCTCGCTGGCGCGGTTGATTACCGCACAGCCGACTACAAGAGCAAACCTGTCGTCATCCTGATGGGCAACGAACAGTCCGGCCTGCCGGACAATCTCGCCAAAGCCGCAAATCGGACCGTTCGCATCCCACAGCAAGGGCTCGCAGACAGCCTCAACCTTGCAGTCGCCACTGCCGTTATGCTGTTCGAGGCGCGCCGCCACCTTCTCACTTTGGAAGACAGAACATGACGCAAGGCGTAGCATCCCTGTCCCGGCCGTTGATCGCCGCGATCGTCATTGTGGTTGCGGTCATCCTCGATCAGGTGATCAAGCTTGCAGTCGAAGCCTATCTGCCGATGCATGAGGCAGTGCCGGTCATCCCGTTCCTGGCGCTGTTCCGCACGTATAATCTCGGTGTCGCCTTCTCGCTTCTCTCCGGCATGGAGCGCGAATTCATCATCGGCATGCGTATCGTGATCGTCGGCATCGTTCTGTGGCTCTGGCGCCGCACACCGGCATCCAGGACATTCGCGCATGCGGGTTTCACCCTCATCATAGCCGGCGCGATCGGCAATCTCATCGATGGTTTGGTTTACGGCCATGTCATTGATTATATCCTGTTTCATACAGAGACGTGGTCGTTTGCCGTCTTCAATCTGGCCGATAGCTTCATAACTATCGGGGCAGGCTTGGTTATTCTGGACGAGCTGGTCGGTTCGAAATCTCGCGATTAAGACCCTGTTAAGGCGTCGGCCTAAGGATTGCGAAGGAAAGCCCGTGTAGGCTCGTCCCATGCGCACCCTAGCCGAGCTGCACGACCGACTAACAAAGGCCTTCTCCCCGCCCCAGTCTTCCGAGGGGCAGGCGGAGCAATTGTCGGAGCTCGTCGTCGAGCCGCCCGAAGAGGTGGATTTTTTCGCCGCGTCTGCGCCACAGCATTCGAGCCCGCTTCGCAACCTGATCTTCCAGCTGAAACGCTGGTCGCCAGGCCGACACTCGCTGAAGAGCCGCCTTAAGGAGTCTGAAGCCGCGAGCGAGGCAAAATCGCGCCGCCTTTCGACCGTCGTTCACGAAATCCGTACCCCGCTGAACGGCATTCTTGGCATGACGCATCTGCTCAGCCAGACGAAGCTGACCGCCGAACAGCAGAATTATCTGAGCGGCATCCGCCAGTCCGGCCATATGTTGGCCCAGCTGGTCGACGATATCCTCGACCTGTCCACGATGGAGGCCGGCCGTTTTCGGCTGAACACCCGCGCGGAAAATCTGCGCCAGCTTCTGGAAAGCGTGATGGAGATGCTTTCTCCACGCGCTCACGAAAAGCGCATCGAGATCGCGGCAACATTTGCAGCCGGTTTGCCTGAACTTCTGGATTTCGATCCCGCCCGTCTTCGCCAGGTTCTCTTCAACATCATCGGCAATGCGGTGAAGTTCACCGCGACCGGTGGTGTTTTGGTGCGAGTGACGATTGCCAGCGGGAATGTCGAAATCGCAGTGGTCGATACTGGCCCGGGCATGACACCACAGGAACAGGCGACGATCTTCGGTGAGTTCGAGCAGGTCGGATCGGTCGAGGCCCGCAGTGGCGGAACAGGCCTCGGCCTCGGCATAGCGTCACGCATTCTGGCGGAATTCGGTGGCGCGCTTTCGGTAAAGAGCCGCAAAGGTGAGGGCAGCGCCTTTACCATCCGTTTTCCGATTCGCCTTGCCGAAGATGTGGCAGCAGGCGAAACGGACAGGAGTGGCATGCTGGCGCGCTCCCGCGTCGTCCTGCTTGCTCCGCCGGGTCCAACGGCTCAGGCCACGGTTGCGACGATAGAGGCTCTCGGAGGTCGTTGCCGCCACCTTTCCAATACGCAGGACGTGTCGATGCTGATCGACCGGGCGGCCGAAGGGTCGATGCCTTATACCGACCTGATCGTCGATCACCGGCTGGCATCTGACTACGCTTGCGAACCGCTTCACAAGCCGTTGCACCGCATTCTCCTCGTCAACCCGGAGGAGCGGGCATCCCAGCCGCAGGACCTTTTCGATGCCTGGCTGATCCGTCCCTTGCGGGAGCGGTCTTTGGTCGATGTGCTGAGTGGCCGCATGCGTGGCTTCAGCCGTATCTCGACCCCACTGGCGACTTCTCCAGATTCCGGTGTCATCGAAACTCCGGTCAAGGTCGATACTCACAGCGAACTTAATGTCGTTCTGGCGGAAGACGATCCGGTCAGTGCAATGCTGTTGCGCGCCATGCTTCAGAAAAACGGTCACAAGGTCCGCTGGGTCACCGATGTCCAAAGCTTCGACGATCTCATTCGCGAGCCCGGTGCGCGTCCGGATCTTATCATAACCGACTTGAACATGCCCGGCGGTGATCCTCTGGACGTTCTCGTCAGCCTTCGCGAAACAGAACGGATGTCCAACAGCTCCGCCGTTCCCGTAATCGTCCTGACCGGCAATGACCGCGACGGAGTGATGCAGGGGGCGCTGACCGCAGGTGCCCAGAAAGTGCTGCAAAAGCCTGTGGAGCCTGCTCGTCTGTTCGATGACATTCATCATCTGCTGACGCAGGAGAAGGAACGTCGGCAGCTCCGTTGACGAGGCCCGAACCCCATTCTATTGTGACAACAAATGTCACGTTCTTGTCGCAGAGACGTGATTAATGGCGGTGATCCAACCGGTACGGGTGACTCACCATGGCAATCGAACTCCTGAACCGCGAATTGACCCTCGATCATCCCTCGAAACCGGCGCTTTCCATCGACAAGAGCGATGTGTTTGGGCGCATCGGTTCGCTGGAAACACGGCTTGCGCGCAACAGCCGGGAGATCGATGCGGCGCAGTCGGTTCGCTATCGCGTTTTCGTTGAAGAGATGAATGCGATGCTGCCGCCCGAAGCGATGGCCCGCAAGCGCGACTTCGATAGCTATGATGACATCTGTGACCACCTCCTGGTTGTCGATAACGCCATCGAAGGCGAGATCGAGGACCAGATCGTCGGTACCTATCGCCTTCTGCGCCAGGAAGTCGCATTGGCCAATGGCGGTTTCTATTCCGCCTCCGAATTCGATATCGAACCGCTTCTGAAGCGTCATCCCGACAAGCAGTTCATGGAACTCGGCCGCTCCTGCGTTCTGCCTGATTATCGCACGAAGCGGACGGTGGAATTGCTCTGGCAGGGCAACTGGGCCTACGCCTTGAGGCATGGAATGGGCGCCATGTTCGGCTGTGCATCCTTTCCCGGTACCGATCCGCAGGAGCATGCGCTCGCCCTTTCCTTCCTGCACCAGAACTCGCTGGTGAAGGACGAATGGATGGTCTCGGCAAATGCGGATCTCTATCGCGAGATGGACATGATCTCCGCTGAGGAGATCAATCCGCGTCAGGCCTTGTCCGCTATGCCGCCACTGGTGAAGGGCTATCTGCGTCTCGGTGCAATGATCGGCGATGGCGCCGTGGTCGATCAGGCCTTCAACACCACCGACGTCCTGATTGTCCTGCCAATCGCCGTCATCTCCGGCCGCTACATCAACCACTTCGGCGCCGACGCGGGCCGCTTCGCCAGCTGATAACTACCGGACGAGCCTTATCGGCCGCTATACCGCGCGATGGTTCGTCCGAGGTCAGCAGAAGCATGCCTTCGTACATGGCTTGGACAATCAGGATCCGGTCGAACGGATCCTTGTGAATGGGCGGCAGGGCTTCAAGCGCGAAGGCGTGTCGGCGAGGATATCAGAGTCCGGAAGCACTCTCATTTGTCTTCACCATAGAACATCTCTTCGATTTCCTTGGCGGACATCGTGTCAAAATTATCGGGAATCTGCGCGTATCTCTTAAGAAACCCAGCTTGGCGTTTCGCCTTGGGCATTTCTTCCAGCGGAACGACCTTCATCATAGGCTTGCCGGCCTCGGCGATGATGAACCCTTCACAATTCGCGGCCTCTTCGACGAGACGCGAAAGATGGGTCTTGGCTTCGTGGATATTGACCGTTTTCATGGCATATCCTCGAGTGGACTTAGTCCACTCGAGGTGCGATATCAGGAAAGGTTACGACCCTGCATTGTAGGCGGCGATCGCTGCCATATTGACGATTTCGCTATCCTTGGCGCCCATCTGGGTGATCTGCACGGACTTGTCGAGGCCGACGAGAAGCGGGCCGATCAGGGTCGATCCGCCGATTTCTTGCAGCATGCGTGTTGCAATAGAAGCCGAATGGATCGCCGGCATGACCAGCACATTCGCCGTGCCCGAAAGCCGGCAGAACGGGTATTGCTCCATCCGTGCCGCGTTGAGCGCCACGTCTGCAGCAATCTCACCATCATATTCGAAATCGACCCGGCGGCTGTCGAGAATCTTCACCGCCTCGCGCACCCGCTCTGAACGTTCACCGACCGACTGGCCGAAGTTGGAATAGGCGAGCATCGCCACCCGTGGTTCGTAGCCCATGCGGCGGGCGACCCGTGCGGCTTCGGTTGCGATATCTGCAAGATCCTCGGCATTCGGCTGGTCATGGACGGCCGTGTCGGCAACGAAAATTGTCCGGCCGCGGGCGACCACGATCGAGACCCCGATCACGCGATGACCGGGTTTGGTGGCAATGCAACGCCGCACGTCGGCAAGCGCCGAGGCATAGTTGCGGGTGGTACCCGTCACCATCGCATCCGCATCGCCGACGGCGACCATCGTGGCGGCGAAATGGTTGCGGTCGTTGTTGATCAGGCGCTGCACGTCACGCAGCAGGTAACCCTGGCGCTGTAAGCGAGCATAAAGGTGGTCGGTATAGGCCTCGGTCCGCTTCGAGATGCGGGCATTGACGATTTCGATGCCCGGCCGATCGAGATCGATGCCGGCTTTTTCGGCCGTGCTGCGGATCACGTCGTCACGCCCGAGCAGGATGGCTGTGCCGAGTTCCTGATTGCAGAAGGAGATTGCGGCACGCATGACCTGCTCTTCTTCCGCTTCGGCAAAGACCACCCGCTTCGGGAAGCGCCGAACCCGGTCATAGATGCTCTGGGTCGTTGCTGCGATCGGATCGCGCCGAGCAGCGAGCTCGCGGCCATAAGCCGCAATATCGGTGATGTCACGACGCGCCACGCCGCTTTCCATTGCAGCCTGCGCGACGGCCATCGGAATAGCCGAGATCAGCCGGGGATCGAAGGGGACAGGAATGATGTATTGCGCGCCGAACCGCGGACGCACGCCCTGATAGGCCGCCGCCACATCATCCGGCACGTCCTCGCGGGCAAGATTTGCCAGCGCTGTGGCCGCGGCGATCTTCATTGCGTCATTGATCTGCCGGGCGCGAACATCGAGCGCACCTCGGAAGATGTATGGGAAGCCAAGCACGTTGTTGACCTGGTTCGGATAGTCCGAGCGCCCGGTCGCCATGATCGCGTCATCGCGGATGCGAGCCACTTCCTCTGGCGTGATTTCCGGGTCCGGATTGGCCATGGCGAAGATGATCGGCTTGTCGGCCATGGAGCGGATCATCTCTTCGGTGAAGGCTCCCTTTTGGGAAAGGCCGAAGACGACATCGGCACCCTTCATAGCCTCTTCCAGCGAGCGGCGATCCGTCTTGGCTGCATGAGCCGACTTCCACTGGTTCATGCCTTCGGTGCGGCCCTGGTAGATCACGCCCTTGGTGTCGCAGAGAATGATGTTTTCCGGGGCAAAACCCATCGCCTTGATCAGTTCGATACAGGCGATAGCGGCAGCGCCCGCGCCATTGCAGACAAGCCTGGTGGTCTTGAGATCCCGGCCGGTCAGTTCCAGCGCGTTGATCAGGCCTGCGGCGGCGATGATCGCCGTACCGTGCTGGTCGTCATGAAAAACCGGAATGTCCATCAGCTCGCGAAGGCGGCTTTCGATGATGAAACATTCCGGAGCCTTGATGTCTTCGAGATTGATGCCGCCGAAGGATGGGCCGAGATAACGCACGCAGTTGATGAACTCGTCGACATTTTCGGTATCGACTTCGAGATCGATCGAATCCACATCGGCGAAGCGCTTGAAGAGGACCGACTTACCCTCCATTACCGGCTTCGACGCCAATGCACCAAGATTGCCAAGGCCGAGAATTGCCGTGCCGTTCGAAATGACGGCGACCATATTGCCGCGAGTGGTATAATCATACGCTTTGGCCGGATCGGCGGCGATGGCCATCACCGGCACGGCGACGCCCGGCGAATAAGCAAGCGAGAGATCGCGCTGTGTCGCCATCGGCTTGGTTGGCGTGATTTCCAGCTTGCCGGGGCGCCCATCGGAGTGAAAGTCGAGCGCTTCCTGCTCGGTTACTGACGTTCGGGTGCTGCCTGCCTTGTCGTTCACGGACATGTCCTCTCCAGCTTCCTGTGGGCAGCCTTCCTCGAGGCCGCTGCAAATGTTGTCTTCCAAGGGGCTTCACCGATAGTGTCGCCACTTTCCATGCGCAATGAAAATCGGCCCCGTGACCCAGTTTGAACGTTTGTCCATCGATGCCCTGACCCCCGACCAGCTTGCTTCGGAGGAAAGCCGTGCCACGGCCACCCCGATGATGGAGCAGTTCATCGAGATCAAGGCGAACAATCCCGGTTCGCTGCTCTTCTATCGCATGGGCGATTTCTACGAACTGTTTTTCCAGGACGCGATTGACGCATCCCGGGCGCTCGGCATTACGCTCACCAGACGCGGCCAGCATATGGGCCAGGATATTCCCATGTGCGGTGTCCCGGTTCATGCCGCCGATGACTATCTGCAGAAGCTGATCTCGCTTGGTTTTCGTGTTGCAGTCTGCGAGCAGGTGGAAGACCCGGCGGAAGCCAAGAAGCGCGGCTCGAAATCGGTCGTGAAGCGCGATGTCGTGCGCCTTGTCACGCCGGGCACGATTACCGAAGAAAAGCTGCTTGTCGCGTCGGAATCGAACTACCTGATGACGCTCGCCCGCATCAAGGGCGCGGCCGAACCGCTGATGGCACTCGCCTGGATCGACATCTCCACCGGCGTGTTCCGCGTGGCGGAAACCGAGTCGTCGCGACTGCTTGCCGATATCCTGCGTATCGAGCCGCGCGAACTGATCATGCCTGATACGATGTTCCACGATCCGGAACTGAAACCGGTCTTTGACGTGCTTGGCCGCGTCGCTGTGCCGCAGCCTTCGGTGCTGTTCGACAGTGCCACGTCGGAAGGCCGGATAGCCCGTTATTTCGGCGTCGGTACGCTGGACGGCTTCGGCAGCTTTTCCCGCGCGGAACTTGCCGCGGCCGCGGCCGCCATCGCCTATGTCGAGAAGACCCAGATTTCCGAACGCCCGCCGCTTGGACGGCCGGAGCGGGAAAGTGGCGCTTCCACCCTTTTCATCGATCCCGCCACCCGTGGCAATCTCGAACTGACAAAGACGCTTTCGGGTGAACGCGAAGGAACGCTGCTCAAGGCGATCGACCGCAGCGTCACTGGCGGCGGTGCCCGTTTGCTGGCCGAACGGCTGATGTCGCCGCTGACCGATCCCGAGCGCATCAATCGTCGGCTCGACTCCATCTCTTTTTTACTTGAGGAGCCGTCGCTCTGCTCTGACCTGCGCTCGTCGCTGAAACACGTGCCGGACATGCCGCGTGCCCTGTCGCGTCTGGCACTCGACCGAGGCGGCCCGCGTGATCTCGGCGCGATCCTCGCCGGCCTCGAAGCCGCCCGGGGCGTCGCGGCGTTTCTCGATGGATCGATGTTGCCGGAAGAACTGTCCGAGGCGCTGGTCGATCTGAAGGCGCTTCCGGTTACGGTCGAATCCATGCTCGGTAATATGCTGGCCGAAGACCTGCCGCTGCTGAAGCGCGACGGCGGCTTTCTGGCTGATGGAGCCAATTCTGAACTGGATGAGGTTCGCGCCTTGCGTGACCAGTCCCGCAAGGTGATTGCCGGCCTGCAGCTGCAATATGCGGACGAGACCGGCATCAAGTCGCTGAAGATCAAGCACAACAACGTGCTGGGTTATTTCATCGAGGTCACCGCCGGCAATGCCGGCCCGATGACCGATACGCCGGAAGCCAAGGCGCGTTTCATCCATCGCCAGACCATGGCGAATGCGATGCGCTTCACCACCACGGAACTGGCCGATCTCGAAAGCCGCATCGCCAACGCCGCCGACAAAGCTTTGACGATCGAGCTAGAAGCCTTCGACCGCATGGTCGCCGCCGTCACCGCCGAAGCCGAGGCGATCAAGGCCGGCGCCCGTGCACTGTCGGTCGTCGATGTCGCCGGCGGTCTCGCCATGCTGGCCGAGGAATGGGACTATCGCCGCCCGATCGTTGATGACAGCCGCATGTTCGCCATCGAAGGCGGCCGCCATCCGGTCGTTGAACAGGCGCTGCGTCGCCAGTCCTCCGGCCCGTTCATAGCCAATGAATGCGACCTCTCGCCGAAAGATGGCGGCGAGTTCGGTGCGCTGTGGCTGCTCACCGGTCCGAACATGGGCGGTAAATCGACCTTCCTGCGCCAGAACGCGCTGATTGCCATTCTCGCCCAGATGGGATCTTTCGTTCCCGCTGCATCGGCCCATATCGGCGTGGTCGACCGGCTGTTTTCACGTGTCGGCGCCTCGGATGACCTCGCCCGCGGCCGCTCCACCTTCATGGTCGAGATGGTCGAAACGGCGGCCATCCTCAACCAGGCGACCGATCGCTCGCTGGTCATCCTCGACGAGATCGGCCGCGGCACGGCGACGTTCGACGGCCTGTCGATCGCCTGGGCTTCCGTCGAGCATCTGCATGAAGGCAATCGCTGCCGCGGCCTGTTCGCCACCCATTTCCACGAGCTGACCGTTCTGTCGGAAAAACTCGGCCGCCTGTCCAACGCCACGATGAAGGTGAAGGAATGGGATGGCGAGGTCATCTTCCTGCACGAAGTCGGCCCCGGTGCCGCCGATCGTTCCTACGGCATCCAGGTCGCCCGCCTTGCAGGCCTGCCCGACAGCGTTGTGACCCGCGCGCGCGACGTTCTGACCAAGCTGGAAGATTCCGACCGCAAGAACCCGGCGAGCCAGCTGATCGACGACCTGCCGCTTTTCCAGGTCGCGGTACGCAAGGAGGAAACGCGACGTGGATCTTCCAAGGTCGAAGAAGCGTTGAAAGCGATCAACCCGGATGACATGAGCCCGCGCGAGGCGCTCGAAGCGCTTTATGCACTCAAGAAGCAGGCTGCTGAAAAGGCCTGAATAGACAGACGAAGCAATTTCCAGCAAAAGTGGAAGCCGGTTTTGCTGGAATTGCGTTAGATAAAAAGAGGGAAACCGCGCGTGAGCATCGCCTTCATGAAGGAAGAAAGTGCCGAGACGGCTGCCGAAACGGTGCTGCCTGACCGTCCGATCTCGCCCCACCCGAACCTTGTCACGGAAACCGGGCTGAAGGCGCTCGAGCAGCAGTTGCAGGCAGCGCGCGATGCCTATGAGGCTGCGAACGCGATCGACGACATCAACGAGCGCCGCCGGCAGGCTGCAGGTCCGGCGCGCGACATCCGTTATTTCGCCGAACGGGTTCACACGGCACAGCTTGTACCGGCGCCGGCATCGCATGATGCCGTCTCGTTCGGCAGCATTGTTCGCTTCACTCGCGACGATGGCCGCGAGCAAAGCTACCGTATCGTCGGCGAGGACGAAGCCGATCCAAAGGCTGGTACGATCTCCTATGTGTCGCCGGTCGCTCGTGCACTCAATGGCAAGTGCGTTGGCGATCTGGTGACCGTAGGTAACCAAGAACTCGAAATTATCACGATTTCGTAATCAGCTTGGCCACTCATGCCGCAGCTGTGCTTGTGAAGACCTGCGACTGCAGCTATCTGGTGCGCCTCCTAGAGCAATTCCAGCAAAAGTGGGAACCGGTTTTGCATCCGGAATTGCGTTAACAAACAGACAGAGGCGCATTCCGGCATGAAACCAGATTATCTCGTCACCCATTCCGGTGGTTTCCATGCCGACGAGCTGCTCTCCAGCGTCATCCTGACCCGGCTTTTTCCCGAGGCGAAGATCGTCCGCAGCCGCGCGCCTGAATGGATCACGCCCGGCAGCGATCGCATCATCTATGATGTTGGCGGCGCTTATGATGCCGAAAAGCAGATCTTCGACCATCACCAGCGCGGCGCGCCGCTTCGCGAAGACGAGGCGCCCTACAGCTCCTTCGGCCTGATCTGGAAACATTACGGCCGCGAGTATCTCGCGGCGATGAATATTCCGGAAGCGCATGCCGATGCCCTGCACGCCTCCTTCGACAAGAGTTTTGTCCTGCCGATCGACCTGATGGATAACGGCGCGCTCAACCCCAAGAGTGCCGGTCCACTCGCCGGCCTCACCCTGTCGAGCCTGCTCGAAACCCTGAAACCTGCCTTCGACGAGAAGGACGAGGGTGCCGATGACCGCGCCTTCCACGTCGCCCTCGGCATCGCCCGCGCATTTGTCGAAGCTGGTATCAGCCAGCGTGCTGCAAAGCTGCGCGCCGAAACGCTGGTACTTGAGGCGATCGAAAAGACCGGGGAAGCGCGTATTCTCGAACTTCCCATGGGCATGCCCTTCCGCCCCGCGATCGTGAAGGCGGGCGCCGATCATCTTCTTTTTGTCGTCCATCCGCGTGATGGCAAGGACTGGTGCGTCACCGGCATCCGCCGTGCGGACGACGGTTTCGAACTGCGCGCCGACCTGCCGAAAGCTTGGGCGGGGCTGACGAATGGCGCGCTCGAAGCGGCATCTGGCATCAAGGGTGCCACCTTCTGCCACAACGGCCGTTTCATCGCAGCTGCCACCAGCCGTGAGGCGGCGCTTGCGATGGCCGAGATTGCCGTAAAGGAAGCCCTTACCGTGTAACCGGCTGCAATCGGCCAAGCAGGTTCGCCTCAAGGTGCCTTTGCGGGCGGGGCAATCTCCCTTTCGCGTTCGAAAATGATATAGGTCGTCGGAGAGTTTGCTTCAGGCGTTGTTGAGCGCCATCGGGATCATCCATTGCTCGCCATACCCTTGCCCTTCATTGCCGGCCTGATCTTCGTGCTGGTCCTTCACCACAGTCTGAAGGGCGTGGAAGCGCCGGGCAGCCGACGTTATTTCGTGGCTTTCCTGATCCTTTATGCGCTGCAGGGTGTGGTTGTCGGACTGCATTTCGGTTATGGCGTCAGGCAGCTCGCGCCGATCCAGCCGATCACCGCGTCGGTCATGCCGCCGCTCGCCTTTCTTGCATTTCGTGGTCTGACCGATGCGAATGTGCCAAAGCCTTGGATTCATCTCTGGGCTCCGGTTTCCGTCGCGTTTTCTGTTGCATCTCTCCCAATTCTTGTCGATCCGCTGCTGTTCCTGATCTTCCTGGTCTACGGCGCAGCCCTCTGGCGCCTCACGCGTGTCACAGGTGAGGAGGGAATGGCGGAGGCAAGCCTTGAGCGGATGCGCCCCGCTTTGCGCGCCGCGCGGCTGACGGCAATCCTGATGTTCTTCTTCGCGTTAAGCGATGTGGCGGTGTCGATCTACGCAAATGTGGCTGGTGCGGAAGGCGTTCCCTTTGCTGTAGCGATCATGAATATCGTCGCGCTCGCGGCAACGGCTATTCACTATCTTTTGCCCGAGCCGCTCCGCCGTCAGGTTTCGCCGGTGATGCCGTCCTTGCCCGATCCGCAGGGCGATGCGGTCGTCGCACGTGTCGCGGCGGCTCTGGAACAGGGCGATCTTTACAAGGACGAGAACCTCAGTCTGGCAAAGATCGCCCGCAAGGCCGGCATTCCGGCCCGGGATCTCTCGGCCGCCATCAATCGCGCCACCGGGCTCAACGTCTCGCAGTTCGTCAATAACCGGCGGGTCGGTGAAGCATGCCGCCTGCTGGATGAGACAAAGCAGTCCGCGACGGTGATCATGCTCGACGTCGGCTTTTCGACGAAGTCGAATTTCAACCGGGAATTCCGCCGCGTGACCGGCATGAGTCCGCGTCAATGGCGCGGCCGGTCGAAGGCCGGAACCATTCGCTCTTGAACTTCATGCTGCAAGGCAACAACTTTGAAACGACCTGTTGCCATAATCCATGGTCAAGGTGCCCGGAATTCGCTAGAGAAATTCCAGCAAAACTGGGAACCGGTTTGCGTCCGCAATTGCGTTGAAACAGAGAGGTAGAGCGGTTTTACGTTTCGAAGAAAGGCGAAACCGCTCTTGAGCCGACCGGAAGACTGGCATCGGCAGGGATGACATGGCCAGACAAGAAATTGATTTTTCTGAACTTCTCGACGTTGATGCCCTGAAGGCCGAGTGCCGGGCGGTGTTGAAGACGGACTGCCCGCGCCTTGAGATGAGGGCGGCATTTCTGTCCATCATGCGTCGCGCCAGCAAGGACGGCCGCCAGAAGGCACGCGAACTCTTGGAAAAGGACGGTAGCGGTCTCAACTGCGCCGAGCGCATTTCCTGGGTCCAGGACCAGATCATCTCCATCCTGCATGAAATGGTCGCCGACGTTGTTCATCCGGAAGGCCGTGATATCACGATTGCTGCCGTCGGCGGCTATGGCCGTGCCACGCTCGCCCCCGGATCCGACATTGATCTTCTCTTCCTTCTGCCGGCGAAGAACTCCGACGAGATGCGCAAGGCCGTCGAGTTCCTGCTCTATATTTTGTGGGACATGGGCTTCAAGGTGGGCCATGCGACCCGCACGGTGGAGGAATGCATCCGGCTCTCCAAGACCGACATGACGATCCGCACGGCGATCCTGGAAAGTCGTCTCATCTGCGGATGCGAAACCCTGTTCGCGGATCTCGAAATCCGTTTCGACAAGGAAGTCGTGGCCGATACCGGTGCCGAATTCGTCAGCGCCAAGCTGGCCGAGCGCGATCAGCGCCACCAGAAATCCGGCGATACGCGTTATCTCGTCGAGCCCAATGTCAAGGAAGGCAAGGGCGGTCTGCGCGACCTCCACACGCTTTTCTGGATCGCCAAATATTATTACCGGGTCAAGGATGCCGCCGAACTGGTCAAGCTCGGTGTCTTCTCCCGCCGGGAATTCCAGCTGTTCGAGAAGGCGGATGATTTCCTCTGGGCGGTCCGCTGCCATATGCATTTCCTCACCGGAAAATCGGAGGAGCGCCTGTCCTTCGATATCCAGCGCGATATCGCGGCTTCCCTCGGCTACCATTCCCGCCCCGGCCTTTCCGCCGTGGAACGCTTCATGAAACACTATTTCCTGGTCGCCAAGGATGTCGGAGACCTGACGCGCATCTTCTGCGCAGCGCTTGAAGAACAGCAGGCAAAGGCTGCGCCGGGGCTTGCCAACCGTGTCATCTCGCGCTTCACCAAGCGCTTGCACAAGATCCCCGGCACCACGGACTTCGTCACCGATCGCGGCCGCATCACGCTCGCCTCGCCGGATGTCTTCACCCGCGACCCGATCAACATCATCCGCTTTTTCCATGTGGCGGATATTCATCAGCTTGAGCTGCATCCGGATGCACTGAAGCGGATGACGCGCTCGCTTTCGCTGATCGACAACAGCGTGCGTGAGAATGAGGAAGCCAACCGGCTGTTCCTTTCGATCCTGACGTCACGTCGCGACCCGGCACTGATGCTGCGCCGCATGAACGAGGCCGGTGTGCTCGGCCGCTTCATTCCCGAGTTCGGCAAGGTCGTGGCAATGATGCAGTTCAACATGTATCACCACTATACGGTCGACGAGCATTTGATCCGCTCCGTAGAGGCCCTGTCGGAAATCGACAAGGGTGAGACGATGGAAGCCCATCCCCTCGCCACGAAGATCATGCCGGGCATCGAGGAGCGAGAGGCGCTTTATGTCGCGGTGCTTTTCCATGATGTCGCCAAGGGACGCCAGGAAGACCATTCCATCGCCGGTGCCCGCATGGCCCGCAAACTGTGCCCCAGGCTCGGCCTGAACCACAAACAGACAGAAATCGTCGTCTGGCTGATCGAACAGCATCTCGTCATGTCGATGACAGCCCAGACCCGTGACCTGCATGACCGCAAGACGATCAGCGATTTTGCCGAGGTGGTTCAGTCCATGGACCGGCTGAAGCTGCTGCTTGTCCTGACGATCTGTGACACGCGTGCCGTTGGTCCCGGTGTCTGGAACGGCTGGAAGGGCCAGCTTCTGCGCACGCTCTATTACGAAACTGAAATCCTGCTCTCCGGCGGCTTCTCCGACCTGCCACGCCGCGAGCGGGCGAGTGTCGCCGAAGAAGCGCTTTTCGATGGGTTGTCCGCCTGGGGCGGGCAGGAGCGCAAGACCTATTCGTCGCTTCACTATCAACCCTATCTTCTGGCCGTGTCGCTGGACGATCAGGTCCGCCATGCGACCTTCATCCGTGACACGGATCGCGCCGGTCATGCGCTTGCCACGATGGTGCGCACCGATGCCTTCCGGGCGATCACCGAAATTACCGTTCTCGCCCCCGACCATCCGCGCCTTCTGTCGATCATAGCCGGTGCGTGCGCCGCTGCCGGCGCCAATATCGTCGACGCGCAGATCTTCACGACGACGGATGGCCGCGCGCTCGATACGATCCTGATCAACCGGGAATTTGCGGTGGACGAGGACGAGCTTCGCCGCGCCGGTACGATCGGGCGCATGATCGAGGATGTCCTCTCGGGCAAGCGCCGACTGCCGGAAGTCATCGCCACCCGTGCCAAGACCCGCAAGAAGACCAAGGCGTTCGACATCACGCCCTCGGTCACCATCTCGAACAGCCTTTCCAACAAGTTCACCGTTATCGAGATCGAATGCCTCGACCGCACCGGCTTGCTTGCGGATATCACCGCCGGTCTGGCGGACCTGTCGCTGGATATCCAGTCGGCGCGCATCACCACATTCGGTGAAAAGGTCATCGATACCTTCTATGTCACCGATCTTGTCGGCCAGAAGGTCACCAACGACAATCGGCAGAACACCATCTCCGCGCGGCTGAAAGCGGTCATGACCGATCAGGAAGAAGAAGCGAAAAAGAACCAGACGCCGGCAACCGCCACAGAAGAACAGACGCCGCGCAAGAGCAAGGCGCGTGCGTGACGGATACCGCTAGATGAGCCTCGTCAAGAAATTCGCAACCGTCGGCGGCGCGACGCTCGGCAGCCGCATCTTCGGTTTTGCCCGTGAAACCGCGATGGCTGCTGCGCTCGGCACCGGGCCGATGGCGGACGTGTTCTACGCGGCCTTCCGCTTCCCCAATCTGTTTCGCCGCCTGTTTGCCGAAGGTGCGTTCAACGCCGCCTTCGTGCCGCTCTTCTCGAAGGAGATCGAACAGAATGGCGTCGAAGGCGCCAAGCGCTTTTCGGAAGAGGTTTTCGGGGTGTTGTTTTCCGCGCTCCTGATCATCACAATCCTCATGGAACTTGCCATGCCATGGCTGGTGCGCTGGATCATTGCGCCCGGTTTTGCCGATGATGCGGAAAAGACCTCGCTCACCATCCGCATGGCCGCGGTCATGTTCCCCTATCTCATGTGCATGTCGCTGACGGCGATGATGAGCGGCATGCTGAACTCGCTGCATCATTTCTTCGCCGCAGCAATCGCCCCGGTCTTCCTCAACGTGGTGATGATCGCCGCACTGGTCTACGGCCTGTGGATCGGCGCCGAACCGGAGCAGATTGCCTGGTATCTCTCTTGGAGCGTGCTCGTTGCCGGGGTCCTGCAGCTTGCCGTCGTTTATGTCGGCGTGCGCCACGCCGGCATCAATATCGGCTTTCGCCGCCCGCGCATTACGCCGAACGTCAGGCGGCTTCTGTGGCTGGCGGTCCCGGCGGCCATTACTGGCGGTGTCACCCAGATCAATCAGATCATCGGCCAGGCGATCGCCTCCGGAAAGGAAGGCGCGATCGCGGCGCTCCAATATGCTGACCGTATCTATCAGCTGCCGCTCGGCGTGGTGGGCGTGGCCGTGGGTGTCGTCCTGTTGCCGGAGCTGTCGCGGGCGCTGAAGGGCGGCAAGCTGGAGGAAGCGGCCGGCATCCAGAACCGCTCGATCGAATTCGTCCTGTTCCTCACGCTTCCCGCTGCCGTCGGGCTGTGGGTCCTGTCGGATGCGATCATCCGCGTGCTTTACGAGCGTGGCGCCTTTTCGGCCGAAAACACGACGGTCGTTGCCGGCATCCTGGCGATCTACGGATTGGGCCTGCCCGGTTTCGTTCTCATCAAGGCGCTGCAACCGGGATTTTATGCACGAGAGGACACCAAGACGCCGATGCGCATCACCATGCTTGCCGTCGTGGTGAATTCAGCTCTGGCGATTTCGCTGTTTCCGATCCTCGCCGAGCGTGGCATCGCTACGGCGGAAGCGACGGCGGGATGGATCAATACGATACTGCTGTTTGCCATTCTGGTTTGGCGCGGTGATCTCGTTTGGGAATGGCAATTGGCCAAGCGCACGGTTCTGCTGCTGGTCTCCGCGGGCGTGATGGCTGCGTCGCTGATCTATGCCTTGCCCTATGCCGGCTCATGGCTTGCGCCTGGCGCGCATCTACTGAGCCAGATCACAGCTCTGGGTACACTGATCGCGCTTGCCATGGTGGTCTATTTCAGTATCGCCTTCCTGATCGGCGGTGCCGATCTCGGCATGATCCGCCGTAATATCAAGCGTAAGCCAAAAGCGTCGTCGTAAATCAATTCCAGCAAGAGTGGAAACCGGTTTGCGTTGGGAATTGTATTGAAACAACAAGCAGGCGGCTATCGAGCAGCCTTGATCAGGTGTCGCGGCCTTTGGCCTTGCGCTTCAGGTTTGCAAGGCTGCCCTTGCCCTTCTTGCCACAATGCGCCCAAGTGCGCTTCGGGCCGATATCGACATGTACGATCCCGTTGCAGTAACGGCCGATACCGCCAATGCCGGGTGCATTGCGGGCTGCTGCCAGGATGCGTTTTTCCGAGACACCCGGCACGCGGATGTCTGCGGCGAAACAGCGGCTATGCTGTGACGTGCCCGAGCGAGGCCGATGACCGGAGGTCACCATCGGCTTCTTGCCGGTCTGCTTGGCGATATGGGCAAGGATGGCTTCCAGTTTTTCTGGAAAGCAGCCCGTGCGCACGCTCACACGCTGCACCGTGTAAAAGGCGGAGTAGTCGTGCTTGATTGCTGTACCGCGGCGTTTGTCGTTCTTGCCTGCTGCTTCGGCGTTTACGTTCATACTGAATGCCAAAAGGCAGGCCAGCGCGACGCGAGAAAAGATGCGCATGGATGTCCCCTAGGAAAGACCAGTCGTCATGATGGTCGACTTCGTCGTATCGGGGTATTTCATTCTGAAAAGTGACATGAATAAGGTCGGATTTACCTCAAATTGAGATTAATGGACCATAAATCTTAATATCCGTTAACTAAGGCAAGATTTAGGTAGTGTTATATTAGGAAAGAAGACGCCAAATCTTCGTTATAAAACTGTTACATAAGGCTGAGCGGCCGCATTACCGGGAGCGCCGAACCTCTGGCGAATGAAACCCCTAAAAAATTTGGGGTCGGAGGGCGGAATTGGCATCAAATCCGGTCTTGCTATTGCCGAATGCAATGCCCTTGGCCAGATCATCGCAGTTAACCCCGGAGCCGTTAATGCCCGACCAGTCGCTTTTTCTCATTTCTCGCGTGGTTGATGACTACGATCGGGCCAAGGTCTTTTACTGTGATGATCTTGGTTTTACCTGCATCGAAGACACGCCGCTTGGCGAGGGAAAACGATGGGTGGTCGTCAAGCCGAAGGGCAGCAATGGCGCAGCCTTGCTTCTGGCAGAGGCTGCCGATGAGCGGCAGCGTGCGGCGATCGGTAATCAGACTGGCGGTCGCGTCGGCTTTTTCCTGAAGACGGATGATTTTGCCCGCGATCACGCAGCCATGCTCGCCCGTGGCGTGCGTTTCGCCGAGGAGCCGCGCCATGAAGCCTATGGTATCGTGGCCGTCTTTGCCGATCCCTACGGCAACACCTGGGATTTGATTGAGCACACCACGCGCTGAGCTCTTGATTCTGCCCTGCCAGCCGTGCTTAGAGCGCGGCGTTAGCTACATGGCCCGCGGGGCGTGATTGCCGGAGACGTTCAAACCTTCCGGAGGCGCGCAACCTTGAGGCCTGAGGCCTTCCACCAGCCTGTTCGAGGACATCATGAACACCTTCAAGCCGCTCGTTTTCTCCGGCGTTCAGCCGACCGGCAATCTTCATCTCGGCAATTATCTCGGCGCGATCCGCAAGTTCGTGGCGCTGCAGGAAAACAACGACTGCATCTACTGCGTCGTCGACCTGCATGCGATCACCGCCCAGCTCGTGCATGACGACCTGCGTGGCCAGATCCGTTCGATCGCCGCAGCTTTCATCGCCTCGGGCATCGATCCGGTGAAGCATATCGTCTTCAACCAGTCGGCCGTGCCGCAGCATGCCGAACTTGCCTGGGTGTTCAACTGCGTGGCTCGTATCGGCTGGATGAACCGCATGACGCAGTTCAAGGACAAGGCCGGCAAGGACCGCGAAAACGCCTCGCTTGGCCTGCTCGCCTATCCGAGCCTGATGGCAGCTGACATCCTTGTATACCGCGCCACGCATGTTCCGGTTGGTGACGACCAGAAGCAGCATCTGGAGCTTGCCCGCGATATCGCCCAGAAGTTCAACATCGACTTCCAGGACAAGATCCGCGCGACCGGTACCGGCGTCGACATGGTCGTCGGAGAAGAGCCGATTCACGGATATTTCCCGTTGGTCGAGCCGCTGATCGACGGCCCGGCGCCGCGCGTCATGTCGCTGCGTGACGGCACCAAGAAGATGTCGAAGTCCGATCCGTCCGATCTGTCGCGCATCAACCTGACGGATGATGCCGACGAGATCGCCAAGAAAATCCGCAAGGCCAAGACCGACCCGGAAGGCCTGCCGAGCGAAATCGAAGGCCTGGCCGGTCGTCCGGAGGCCGACAATCTCGTCGGCATCTATGCAGCGCTTGCCGACAGGACCAAGGCCGACGTGCTGGCCGAATTCGGCGGCCAGCAATTCTCCGTCTTCAAGCCGGCGCTTGCCGAACTGGCGGTCGAGGTGCTCGCGCCGATCGGTGCCGAGATGCGCCGCCTGCTCGACGACACGACGCATATCGACGCAATCCTCAAGGATGGCGGCGAGCGCGCTGGCGCACGTGCCCAGAAAGTCATGGGCGAAGTCTTCGACATCATCGGTTTCCTGCGCTGATTTTCAGCACAGACAAATGCAGCAACCCGCCGCCACAAGCGGCGGGTTTTCATTTTCGCGGGTTGGTATAAGGTCCGCGACAACACCGCCTCGGCGGTTGATCCGGGGGAAAGGGGGCTTCATGGTTTCCAAGAGACTTTCGCGGCTTGAGGGTCATCGGCGCAAGTTCATGGCGGTCATCGACGGCACGCCGGAATGCGAAAAGGCGGTCCATTATGCCGGACGCCGCGCCAAGAATACCAATGGCGGTCTGGTGCTCCTCTATGTCATTCCCGAGGGCGATTTTCAGCAGTGGCTCGGTGTCGAGCAGATCATGCGTGCCGAGGCGATGGAGGAGGCGGAGGCCATCATGGCCAAGGCTGCCCATCGGGTGCGTGAGACGATCGGGATCGATCCCGAGATCGTGATTCGCGAGGGCAGTGCACCCGAGCAGATCAACGGACTGGTCGAGGAAGATCGGGATATTGCGATCCTCGTGCTTGCTGCCGGTTCCGCCAAGGAAGGGCCGGGGCCGCTGGTTTCGGCAGTTGCAGGTCGGGGGGCGGCTTTCCCCATCCCAGTGACCGTTCTGCCCGACACCCTGTCTGACGAGGAAATCGACTCGCTGGCGTGATCCCTATTGACCATAAGCGGACAAAGGCGCACTTGAACGCAAAGCTGAGAATGTTTATCTTCTTTGGAAGAATTCTAAATTGAGCGCCGCTTGTCGGCCAGGAGCAAGCCCATGTTCATTCAAACGGAAGCCACGCCGAACCCGGCGACCTTGAAGTTCCTTCCCGGCAAAGTGGTCATGGAGAAGGGCACCGCTGAATTTCGCAATGAAGCCGAGGCCAATGCCTCTCCTCTGGCCGCTCGCCTCTTCAATGTTCCAGGCGTCACCGGCGTCTATTTCGGTTACGACTTCATCACCGTCACCAAGTCCGATTCCGAGTGGCAGCACCTGAAGCCTGCCATTCTCGGCTCGATCATGGAGCATTTCATGTCCGGACAGCCGGTCATGGGTGGTGGTTCCACGATGGCGGAAGATCTCGACGAAGAAGGCGAATTCTTCGACGAAGGCGACGAGACGCTGGTCGCGACCATCAAGGAGCTGCTGGAGACGCGTGTTCGCCCGGCTGTGGCGCAGGATGGCGGCGACATCACCTTCAAGGGGTTCAAGGACGGCACTGTCTACCTGAACATGAAGGGTGCCTGCTCCGGCTGCCCGTCTTCCACGGCAACCCTGAAGCATGGCGTGCAGAACCTGCTCAAGCACTTCGTTCCCGAAGTGCAGGCGGTTGAGGCTCTCTGATACCCGCAAGACCTGTTCATGATCGTTCTCGCTATCGACACTGCAGGCATTGATTGTTCTGCGGCGGTTCTCGACAGTTCCGCCGGCACGTTGCTGTCCACTGTTTCAGAAGAAATCGGCAAGGGGCATGCTGAACGCCTGATGGCCGTTATCGACCAGGCGCTCGACGAAGCTGGTATCGAACTTCATTCTGTCGGCAAGATTGCCGTGGTGATCGGCCCTGGCTCCTTCACCGGCATCCGCGTTGGTGTTGCCGCGGCCCGCGGACTGGCGCTTTCGCTTGGCATCGATTGTGTCGGTGTGTCGACGCTGGAAACACTGGCCGCATCCCATCGGGCGGTCAGCCGTTCCGAAAAGCCGGTTCTCGTTGCCATGGATGCCAAGCGCGAGGAAATTTATGCGCAGGCCTTCGGGACGGATGGTTTTCCACTGAATGAGCCTGCGGCCCTGTCCGCAGACGATGTGGACAAGCTGGCTGCTTCACTGTCGGCGGAGCTGACGGGCTCCTGGGTCGCGAAGGCCGGCGATCGTTTCGATATCGGCATGGTCGCGCGGATCGGCGCCCGAAAGAATGCCGCCGGAACCCGGCCGAAACCGCTTTATCTTCGTGGTCCCGATGCGAAACCCCAATTGGGTTTTGCACTGGCGAGAGCATAAGCCGATGTTCGATGAATACCTGAGCTGGAAGCCATTTTTCGAGGTCGTGCCGATCGAGGATGAAGATTGCCGCGAGATCTCGGAACTGCATGGCTTGCGCTTCCCGCGCCAGTGGAGCGACGGTGAGTTCCAGAACCTGCTTCTGCAGCCGAACGTTTTCGGTTTCGTCGCGCGCCAGACCAACGCTTTCTTTTCCAAGCCGTTAGGCGGTTTTGTCCTCAGCCGTGAGGCAGGCGGCGAAGCGGAGATTCTGACGGTTGCGGTATCGGAGAAATTCGGCCGACAGGGCCTCGGCTGGCGCCTGATGCAGGCGGCCGTCCGTGAAGCGATTTCGCGCGGCGCCGACAGCATGTTTCTCGAGGTCGAAGCCGAAAATCGTGCCGCCGTCGGGCTCTATGGCAAGCTTGGTTTTGCCAAGGTGGCCGAGAGGCCGGCATATTACCTGGGCGCGGATGGCCGTCGGACTGCAGCGCTTGTCATGAGCCGCGATCTTCGCTAGTCCCTCAGCATACGTGAATATTTCGAAGGCCAGAACGTCATGACAGACCTTTCCAAGACACTGGAAGAGTTGTGTGCCGAAAAGGGCATGCGCATGACGGATCAGCGCCGGGTCATCGCCCGTATTCTGCAGGATTCCGACGATCATCCGGATGTCGAGGAGCTTTATCGCCGCTCCTCCAAGGTTGACCCGCGCATCTCTATTTCGACGGTCTATCGAACGGTCAAGCTGTTCGAAGACGAGGGAATCATTGAACGTCACGATTTTCGTGACGGCCGCTCGCGTTATGAAACGGTGCCGGAAGAGCATCACGATCATATGATCGATCTGAACACCGGCAATGTCATCGAGTTCCAGTCCGCCGAGATCGAAGCCCTGCAGGAGCGTATCGCCCGTGAGCTTGGCTTCCGGCTGGTCGGCCACCGGCTCGAGCTTTACGGCATCCCGCTCGACAAGAACGATGATTGAGTGGAACCCGTAAGGATACCCCAGTGATCACCTCCATCCGGATCGGCCTTGTTGTCGTCTGTCTCGTGATCGTCACGCTGGTGCTGCTTCCGTTTCAGCTCGTGGGTCTCGCCTTCGACTGGAAGATCCGTCGTCATGTACCGCGCTTGTGGCATCGTTCTGCCTGCTGGCTGCTTGGTATCCGTATCAACGTTCACGGCCATCTGGAGCGTCGCCGACCGCTGATGCTCGCATCGAATCATGCTTCCTGGAAGGATATTCTCGTCCTCGGGGCGGTGGCCGATGTCGTCTACATCGCCAAGGCCGAGGTCGCCAACTGGCCGGTCTTCGGCATTCTCGCCAGGCTGCAGAAGACCATTTTTGTCGTGCGGGAAGAGAAGCGCCGCACCGGTGAACAGGTCAACGAGATCGCCGCACGCATGAATGCTGGCGAGATCGTCGTGCTTTTCCCCGAAGGCACGACGTCGGACGGCAACAGGCTGCTGGAGGTGAAATCTTCGCTGTTTGGGGCCGCTGCTGCGGCAGTGCCTCACACGCCTGATGGCGTTGTGCACGTTCAGCCGGTCTCGATCGCCTATACCCGCGTCCACGGGATGGCGATGGGAAGGTTCCACCGCCCGCTTGCGGCATGGCCGGGCGATATCGAGTTGATGCCGCATCTCATGGGCGTGCTGAAGGAAGGTGCGCTCGATGTGGATGTGGCTTTCGGCGACACGGTCGATTTTCGCACCGGCGACAATCGCAAGCATCTGAGCCAGAATATCACCGCCCAGCTCCGTCGCATGCTGATCCGGCATTTGCGGCAGAGGGAATATGATGCGGGGTGAGTGCCGTGTTTCACGCACGTCTCTCGCATGCAGACAGGCGGTTGCGCCAACCGGGGAAGCGATTGCAGGTGTGTGTTTGGATCCTTGGAGGGCACACACCAATCCCGCCCCCGCGCAGCACGCTGCCGTGGTTGTCAAAGATCATTCCGGAGAAGCACACGCATATGCGGAACCTCTATGGAATTTAAAATGCGGCTCCGCATATGCGTGGCCCTCGGCGTTTTCTCGGGACTTCCGGTCCCTACAGGTGATCCTCTCGCCTCGCTGCATGTGGTTTCCCACACTTGGACGGCTCAACCGAACCCGGCATGGCTGTCAGGGGGAGGCTTGATAGGAGAGCTGAGGTTTTGACGCCATCCCCTCCATGATTCACCCCTTCCGTTCTTGCCGCACGTTACGGTTAAAACGAAAGCGCCGGCTCCCACCTGCCCGCGAACGTCTCGCGAAACACTCCGGCGATGGAGGCAGGGGGATTGTAGACATGGGTTGGGAAAGCGGGGATGAAGTTTGGTGTAAGGGATTGTTTTTGTTTGAGGGGAGGCGTGACTTCGTCCCCATGGTAATGAGCTTGCTGATGGAAAATTGGGAAGCTTGTGCTTGGATCCTCGGGTCAAGCCCGAGGATGACCAAGGAGAGGTGGAGTCAAGCTGCCACAAGCAACGAAACGACGCGACGTCGCGTCAGGCACCGGCTCGCACCCCCTCAGCTCCGTCATCCTCGGGCCGAGGATCCAGACGCAAGCCCTAAACCCCAGGATTGACGGCGCACAAGTGGGCCAACATCCATGCTCGCATGGCGGGATATGTCTACATCATTACCAAGCACAGGCACGGAACCCCGATATCGGCGTGACGGCAGATCTTGAGTGACGATCCGGCTGCATCGTAAACCCGCTGGAGGCTTCATTTCCGCCCCTTCTTGCGGTAAGGAAGCGGCATGAACGAACATGTCTCCATTCCCGCGTCGGCCGATGACGCCGCTCACTGTCCGGACAGCCGTCCCAACACCCGCAAGGTCTTCATCAAGACCTACGGCTGTCAGATGAATGTTTACGATTCCACCCGCATGGGCGACGCGCTTGCGGGCGAGGGATATGTGATGACGGAAGACATGGGGGAGGCGGACCTCGTCCTGCTCAACACCTGTCATATCCGCGAAAAGGCGGCAGAAAAGGTTTATTCGGCGCTTGGCCGCCTGCGTGACATGAAGAAGGAACGCGCCGCCGAAGGCCGGGAGTTCATGATCGGCGTTGCCGGCTGCGTGGCGCAGGCCGAAGGCGAAGAGATCATTCGCCGCGCACCGGCCGTAGACGTGGTCATCGGTCCGCAAACCTATCACCGCCTGCCGGACGCCTTGAGAAAGGCGCGCGGGGGCGAGCGCGTCGTTGATACGGAATATGCCGTCGAGGACAAGTTCGAGCATCTCCCGGCAACGGAAAAGAAGGTCATTCGCTCGCGCGGTGTGACCTCGTTTCTGACCGTACAGGAAGGCTGCGACAAGTTCTGCACCTTCTGTGTCGTGCCTTACACGCGCGGCTCGGAAGTGTCCCGGCCGGTCGGCCAGATCGTCGACGAGGCAAAGCGGCTTGTGGATGCCGGCGTGCGCGAAATCACGCTGCTTGGCCAGAACGTCAATGCCTGGCGCTCGCAAGACGAGAAGGGCGCGGCACTCGGCCTTGCCGACCTGCTCTACCGTCTGGCCGATATCCCCGGACTTGCTCGCTTGCGTTATACAACCAGCCATCCCCGCGACATGGACGACCGGCTGATCGAGGCACATCGCGATCTGCGCAATCTCATGCCCTATCTGCATTTGCCGGTTCAGTCTGGTTCCGACCGTATCCTGAAGGCGATGAACCGCCGCCACACAGGCGCTGAATATCTGCGGCTGATTGAGCGTATCCGTGCAGCTCGTCCCGATATCGCAATGTCGGGCGACTTCATCGTCGGTTTCCCCGGTGAGACGGATCAGGATTTCGAAGACACGCTGAGAATTGTCGAAGAGGTCAACTACGCCTCGGCCTTCTCGTTCAAATATTCGAGCCGTCCGGGCACGCCGGGTGCAGACTTGGCCGATCATGTAGCCGAAGAGGTCAAGACCGAGCGGCTGGAACGTCTTCAGGCCCTGCTCTTGAAACAGCAGTCCGAATTTGCCACATCCTGTGTCGGAAAGACCATCGATCTGCTCCTGGAAAAGCCCGGCCGCATGCCCGGACAGGTGATCGGACGTTCTCCGTGGCTGCAATCCGTGAATGTTGATGCAAAAACATCGCAAATCGGTGAGATTATCAGTGTACGAATCATCGGCACCGGTCCGAACAGCTTGTTTGCCGAGCGGACAGAGAGTTTAATCGGGGTCTAATTCAAGTTGAGGAGCTTGCTTACTTGAACGCATCAGAACTGGTTTCTTCGACAGCGCGCCAACCCAAATCCGCAGCGACCGACGCCAACCACTTCGTCTTGACGTTCGAGAACAACAGGCTAGCCAGCGAGCTTTTCGGTCAGTTCGACCAGAACCTCAAGCTTCTCGAACAGCGGCTCAATGTAGATGCCCGTCCGCGCGGCAACTCGGTTTCCATTTCCGGGGATGTCGTTGCCACCAATCAGGCAAGGCGAGCGCTGGATTTCCTGTATGAACGTCTGCAGAAAGGCGGCTCGGTGGAAGCTTCCGACGTCGAAGGTGCGATCCGCATGGCGCAGGCCGCCGACGACCAGTTGTCGCTGCCGACGCTGGAGCGCAAGGCAAAGCTTTCCATGGCGCAGATTTCCACCCGCAAGAAGACAATTCAGGCGCGTACCCCCACGCAGGACGCCTATATGCGGGCCCTTGAGCGTGCCGAACTCGTCTTCGGCGTAGGTCCGGCCGGTACCGGCAAGACTTATCTGGCTTGCGCGCATGCCGCGCAGCTTCTGGAGCGTGGTGCAGTCGACAAGATCATTCTCACACGTCCGGCCGTCGAGGCTGGCGAGCGCCTCGGCTTCCTGCCGGGCGACATGAAGGAAAAGGTCGATCCCTATCTGCGCCCGCTTTATGACGCGCTTTACGACATGATTCCGGCCGACAAGGTTGACCGCGCGATCACCGCCGGCGTCATCGAGATCGCGCCGCTCGCCTTCATGCGCGGCCGCACGCTGCAAAATGCCGCGATCATTCTCGACGAGGCCCAGAACACGACATCGATGCAGATGAAGATGTTCCTGACCCGTCTCGGCGAGAACGGCCGGATGATCATCACCGGTGACCCGAGCCAGGTCGATTTGCCGCGCGGCGTCAAATCCGGTCTGGTCGAAGCCCTGCAGATCCTCAAGGGCGTCGAGGGCATCTCGGTCGTCCGCTTCAAGGATACCGATGTCGTTCGCCACCCGCTGGTCGGCCGCATCGTCAGGGCCTATGACGCGCAATATGCCGTCCATGAGGAAAGCGAGGAAGCTCTCGACCGGTAATATCGGTCGGGCTCACCATTCATGCCCGAACTCGACATACAAATCAGCGTGGAAGACGGCGGCTGGCCGGATGAGGCCGTATTGGCCTCTCTGGCAAGCCGCGTGCTGGGCGCTGCCGCGGACTATCTTGCCCGCGAAGAGGAACAACCCTTCCCGAAAATGGCGTCGGAACTGTCTCTGGTCTTCACCAACGACGATTCCATTCAGGAAATTAACGCCGAGTGGCGGGATCAGGACAAGCCGACCAACGTCTTGTCTTTCCCCGCTTTTCCGCTTGAACCCGGTAGCATGCCCGGCCCCATGCTGGGCGATATCGTGGTTGCACGAGAAACTGTCGAGCGCGAGGCGGTTGATCTCGACAAGACTTTCGACGATCATCTGACCCATCTGCTTGTCCATGGTTTCCTCCATTTGTTCGGCTACGACCATATGGAAAAGGACGAAGCGGAAGAGATGGAAGCACTTGAGACTCGCATTTTGGCCGGTCTCGGCCTATCTGACCCCTATGCGGGGCAGGACCCGTTAATGTAGTTTGGAACAATGAACGATTATTCGAGCAATGTCGCCCGAGAGGGCAAGGACAGTTCGGACTCACCCTCGTCGGACGAGGGCAGTAGTTCGGCGAGGTCCGAACATCACCCAAAATCCCACAACTCCTTCTGGTCGAGGGCCGTGCGCCTTCTCAGACCATCGCAGGGCGAACAGCTCCGTGAGGATCTCGCCGATGCGTTGATGACAGATACCAATGTCAGCAACGCGTTTTCGCCCGACGAACGGGCGATGCTGCACAATATCCTCCGCTTCCGCGAAGTCCGCGTCGAGGACATCATGGTCCCGCGCGCCGATATCGAGGCCGTGGACATGAACATGACCATCGGCGAGCTGATGATCCATTTCGAGGAGACCGGTCGCTCGCGCATGCCGGTCTATAGCGACAATCTCGACGATGCCCGTGGCTTCGTCCACATTCGCGACCTCTTGTCCTATCTGGCCAAACAGGCCCGCAACAAGCGACGCGTCGGTGCCAAGGCTTCGACGGTTCAGATCAGTGTGGCCGTCAACGGTGCCGAAAAGCCGACTCGAACACCCAAGGCCGCCTTTGACCTTGGACGGGTCAATCTCGAGCAGACGGTTGCGGAAGCGGGCCTCGTTCGCAAACTGCTTTTCGTACCGCCCTCCATGCTCGCCTCCGATCTGTTGCGCAGCATGCAGGCTGCCCGTACGCAGATGGCTCTGGTCATCGACGAATATGGCGGAACCGACGGTCTCGTGTCCCATGAGGATATCGTCGAAATGGTTATCGGCGATGTCGAGGATGAACACGACAATGAAGAAGTGATGTTCTCCAAGACTGCGGACGACGTATTCGTTGCCGACGCCCGCATTGAGCTGGAAGAAATCTCGCAGGCCATAGGCCCGGACTTCGACGTTCGCGACCGGATCGAGGATGTCGATACTCTCGGCGGCCTGATCTTCTCGGCGCTCGGCCGTATTCCCGTGCGCGGTGAAGTGGTTCAGGCTGTGCCGGGCTTCGAGTTTCAGATCCTGGATGCCGATCCGCGCCGCATCAAGCGCGTCAAGATCCTGCGCAAACGCGCCCTTGCGCGCCGCCGTCACGTAAAGGGAGAAGGCGATGCCTTGATCGTCGCCCCTGCCCAACCGGCAGCACTTCTTCCACCGCCTCCCGAAACCGGTTCCGCACGCACGGAAGCCTGATCCATCAGCCCGCCCCGCGACAGGGCGCAGTTTTTTTGAAACACTGCGCCCCTGATTCGGGAAAAAGGGGACTGTCATGGAGCGGCTGGCGGGCAAGGTCATGCTTCTTTCGGGGTGGTTCCGGGTAGCACTCGCGGTTGCTGCGGGGGCTATCGGCGCTTTGGCGCTTCCGCCTTTCGGCATTTTCGCAACGCTTTTCGTGTCGTTCACACTTCTTGTCTGGCTGATCGACGGATCGACCGGCAAGCCCGATGGCGGCGTCGTCAGCCGTCTGCGCTCTGCTTTCGTCATCGGCTGGCTTTTCGGCTTCGGTTACTTCGTTGCCAATCTCTGGTGGCTGGGTAATGCGCTTCTCGTCGATGCCGAGGAATTTGCCTGGGCGCTGCCTCTCGCCGTATTCGGGCTGCCCGCCTATCTCGCGCTCTTCTATGGTCTGGCGGCGGCGCTTGCGCGGGTCTTCTGGTCCGATGGCCTCGGGCGTCTGGCGGCTCTCGGCGCGGCTTTCGGAGTGGCGGAATGGCTGCGCAGCTTTGTTCTGACGGGCTTCCCGTGGAACGCCATTGGCTATGGCGCCATGCCCATCCCTCTCATGATGCAATCGGACGCGGTGATCGGGATTTTCGGCGTTAGTGCGCTCGCAGTCTTCGTTTTCTCCGCGCCGGCGCTGCTTGGCACAGGCAAAGGCAAGGTTCTCGGTCTTGCCGCAGCGGCGCTTCTGGTCGTGGCGCATGTCGGATTTGGTGCGTGGCGACTAAATGTCGCAGATGATGCACTGGCCGCCGGCGACGGCAAAAAAACAACCATACGTATTGTTCAGCCGATGATCGACCAAGCGCAAAAGCTGGATGACGGGAACCGCGCGGAGATCTTCGAAGAGCATTTGCGCCTGACGGCCTTGCCGCAGGAAAATGGCGGGACGCCGGCCGATATCGTCGTCTGGCCGGAAACCTCCGTACCCTTCATTCTGACGGAAAATCCGGATGCGCTGGCGCGTATTGCGGAGGTGCTTCAGGATGGGCAGGTGCTCGTGACCGGCGCCGTTCGCTCAGAAAATGCCGGTGCGGGCGTTGCGCCTCGCTTCTATAATTCTATCTATGTCATTGATAGTGAAGGGCAAATTATATCGGCGGCGGATAAGGTGCATCTTGTTCCTTATGGTGAATACGTGCCTTATGAAAGCCTTCTCGCCTCGCTCGGCATTACCGAGGCGATCGCCATGCCGGGCGGGTTTACGGCAGCCTCCTCGCGCTCGCTTCTGACGCTGCCCGGTGGCGCGCTCCTTTATCCGCTGATCTGCTATGAGGCGATCTTTCCCCAAGAGATCGGTCAGGATGTCGAGCGGACATCCGCTCTGCTGAACGTCACGAATGACGGCTGGTTTGGTGCAACACCTGGCCCCTACCAGCATTTCCAGCAGGCCCGTTTGAGAGCGGTCGAAAACGGTTCGTTCCTGATTCGGGGCGCAAATACCGGCATTTCGGCGGTCGTGGACCCATTTGGCCGTGTAATGCAGGGGTTGGGATACAATCAAAAGGGTGTGATTGATGCCACTATAAGTGGTGCAAAAATTGCAAACTGGAGTAATAACAGCCGGCAGTGGTACTTCTGGTTGGCTGTAACGCTAATGTCTGTGATTGCAGTGGCTTCGCGCCTAGGTTTTAATTCGCACAAGAATTGACCAAAAACCCCCAAAATTGCATAGTGAGAATGCCTACCGTCTCGCCATATGCTTCATGTGTTGGTTCTGTCGTCCCAATCGCTTGAAGTGTATTCTCCATACGCGGACCGGGTTGAAACCTAACTGCAACTTCACCAGGACCCCCATTATGATTGAAAATAAGAAGAAGCCGAACCCGATCGACATTCACGTCGGGAGTCGGATCCGCCTACGTAGAACAATGCTGGGCATGAGTCAGGAAAAGCTGGGCGAAAGCCTCGGGATTACTTTCCAGCAGATCCAGAAATACGAGAAGGGCACGAACCGCGTCGGCGCAAGCCGTCTGCAGAACATTTCGAGCATTCTCAATGTACCGGTGTCGTTCTTTTTCGAGGATGCACCGGGCGAGCAGTCCGGTGGTGCAACCGGCATGGCCGAAGCATCCAGCTCCAACTATGTCGTCGACTTTCTGTCGTCCTCGGAAGGTCTTCAGCTTAACCGCGCATTCGTGAAGATTGCCGATCCGAAGGTTCGCCGCAGGTTGGTTGACCTCGTCAAGGCACTCGCTGCCGAGGCAGAGGAATAGGCGCTGCGGAGAGGCGGGGAGGAGAAAGCGGCTTTTACAGCCGCTTTTTTTATGCCTGCAGCCTGGTTGAGTAATCAATTTTACGCATAAAGATATATTTATGTCGTTGTGTTCTTGTTTTTGTCAGGCGAAATCACTAAACATTTTGCTGTCCATTCTTTGAGGGGTTCCCCGCATGCACGCCAATTACCTGTTCACCAGCGAGTCCGTGGCAGAAGGCCATCCGGACAAGGTTTGTGACCGCATTTCCGATGAAATCGTCGACCTCGTGTACCGCGAAGCTGCAAAGACAGGTGTTGACCCGTGGAAGGTTCGCATTGCCTGCGAAACGCTTGCAACCACAAACCGCGTGGTGATTGCCGGTGAAGTTCGCCTGCCGCCGAGCCTGATGAAGAAGGACAAGAACGGCAACGACGTCATCAACCCGTCAAAGTTCAAATCCGCTGCCCGCAAGGCGATCCGCGATATCGGTTATGAGCAGGACGGTTTTCACTGGAAGACGGCGAAGATTGACGTGCTCCTGCACTCCCAGTCCGCCGATATCGCCCAGGGCGTCGACAGCGCGGCCGACAAGCAGGGTGGCGAAGGTGCCGGCGACCAGGGCATCATGTTCGGTTACGCCTGCAAGGAAACGCCGGATCTCATGCCGGCCCCGATCTATTACTCGCACAAGATCCTTCAGCTGCTCGCAACTGCCCGCAAGAAGGGCGAGGGCGATGCCGGCAAGCTCGGCCCCGATGCCAAGAGCCAGGTGACGGTGCGCTACGAAAACGGCAAGCCGACAGAAGTCGATTCGATCGTTCTTTCCACCCAGCACATCGATGCGAGCTGGGATAGTAAGAAGGTTCGCCAGGTCGTTGAACCTTACATCCGCGAAGCGCTCGGCGATCTCCCGATTGCAGCAGACTGCAAGTGGTACATCAACCCGACCGGCAAGTTCGTCATCGGCGGCCCGGATGGTGACGCAGGCCTGACCGGTCGCAAGATCATCGTCGACACCTATGGCGGCGCAGCGCCCCACGGTGGCGGTGCCTTCTCCGGCAAGGACACGACCAAGGTCGACCGTTCGGCAGCCTATGCCGCCCGTTATCTTGCCAAGAACGTCGTTGCAGCAGGCTTTGCCGATCGCTGCACGATCCAGATCTCCTACGCGATCGGAATCGCCCAGCCGCTGTCGATCTATGTCGACCTGCACCAGACCGGCAAGAACGTCACCGAAGACCAGATCGAGAACGCGATCCGCAAGGTTATGGACCTGTCGCCGACCGGCATCCGCCGCCATCTCGACCTCAACAAGCCGATCTATGCCAAAACCTCGGCTTACGGTCACTTCGGTCGCAAGTCCGGCCGTGACGGTTCCTTCTCCTGGGAGAAGACCGATCTCGTGAAGCCGCTCAAGGATGCCCTGAAGGAAGACCTTCTGGTTGCTGCCGAGTAAGGCTTTTCCGATCGGGGCTTTACCGATCCGGTTGTGACACGCTAAAGCGGGTGCCTTCTGCGGGCATCCGCTTACTTGTTTTTGGACGATGTATCATGAGTGACGATCAGCAGCACCCGAGCCGTGCGACGGAAGCGTTTTATGGCCGCCGGAAAGGCAAACCGCTCCGGGAGCGCCAAGCCGAAGGCATGGCGACGCTGCTGCCCGCCCTCAAGCTTGATCTGGCTTCACCTGCGCCGGATGACCTTCGCACGCTTTATCCTGTTCCGGTCGAGCGGATGCGGCTTGAAATCGGTTTCGGTGGCGGCGAACATCTGGTTCATCGCGCCAATGAGAACGGTGCGACCGGTTTCATCGGCGTCGAGCCATTCGTCAATTCCATGGCGAAGCTGCTGTCCCAGGTCGAGATTCAGGATCTGAAAAACATCCGGGTCTATGACGATGACGCAACGCAGGTGCTGGATTGGCTGCCGACGGGTTCGATCGACCAGATCGACCTTCTTTATGCCGATCCCTGGCCGAAGCGGAAACACTGGAAGCGCCGCTTCGTCTCACAGGTCAATCTTGCGCGTTTCCATCGCGTGCTGAAACCCGGCGGCGTGTTCTGCTTCGCCTCCGATATCGATACCTATGTCAACCACACGCTGATGCATTGCCGGGACCACGGCGGGTTCGCCTGGCAGGCGGAACAGTCTTCCGACTGGCTGACGCCTTATGCCGGCTGGCCGGGAACGCGTTATGAGAACAAGGCCCGCAGAGAAGGGCGGTCATCCGCCTATCTGACCTTCCAAACGGTGTAGCCGCAAAAAATGCGGCCAGAACGGTCAGTGCAGGCTGACCGTCTTCAGATCGTCTTCGGCAGCCTTGAAGAAGGTGCTGGAGCGATTGTCGGTCAAAAGGATCGGCGTGCCATCGGCGCCGAAAAGTGCCCAGAGATCGAGGCTGGGATCGATATCGGCAGCCTCGGGAAAGCAGCGGGAGACTTCTTCAGACCGCATCTTGCGAATGTACCCGACTTCGCCGGCGCCGAGATGGGCGAGTTCGGACTGCGACAAATGCGTGTTCGCTTCTTTCAAAAGCATTCCAGCCTCCACTTGAGGGCGTCGGCCTTGATGCCGACACGTCCTAGTCTGAGACGGAAATGTTAATTTTTCTCACTACGCGCTGCGGTTCAGGGCGCATGAGGTCGACCGAAAGAAGACCGTTCTTCAACTGGGCGGATGAGACTTCCATTCCATCGGCGAGCACGAAAACCCGCTGGAACTGGCGCGCGGCAATGCCTCGGTGGAGATAATCACGCTCCGGCTGCTCGATCTGGCGGCCGCGGATCACGAGCTGGTTTTCTTCGGTCGTGACATCAAGCTCATCCTCGGAAAAACCGGCAACCGCCAGCGTGATGCGCAATTTCTCATTGCCGTCGGGGGAGGCCGACCTGATTCGCTCGATATTGTATGGCGGGTAGCCTTCGTTCGCCTTGGCGAGGCGCTCCAGCGTTTTTTCCATCGCATCGAAGCCCAGAAGCAGGGGGCTTGCGAAGGGTGTCATACGGGTCATCGTTCAGTCCTTGCATCAAGCGACTATGCCGGCGCCCCGAAGGCACGCCGGAAGAGCCTTTTATATGGGTTGTCGAGACGACGATCGCAAGCTGCGCTACACGGCAAGGCGAGCGAAAGCTGGCCTTGCCGTCCTTGACAAACCATACACGGGCCTCCACCAATCCCCAGCGAATTCAGGGGATGAACAATGTCGCCACGTAAGATCATTATCGATACCGATCCGGGCCAGGACGATGCCGCAGCACTCATGCTGGCCTTCGCGAGCCCGGAAGAACTCGACATACTTGGCCTTTGCGCCGTTGCAGGAAATGTCCCCCTTTCGTTCACCAGCCGCAATCTGCGTATTGTCTGCGAGCTTTGCGGCAAGGCTGACGCCAAGGTCTATGAGGGCGCATTGAAGCCGCTCAACCGACCGCAGGTGACCGCCGAACATGTCCACGGCCGCACCGGAATGGATGGTGCCGAGCTGCCGGAACCGACAATGGCCGCGCAGTCGATGCACGCTGTTGACTTCATCATCGAGACGCTGCGGAGCGAACCGGCTGGAACGGTCACCATCTGCACGCTCGGGCCGCTGACCAATCTGGCGCTTGCGCTGCAAAAGGCGCCGGATATCGCCAGCCGTATCCAGGAACTGGTGATGATGGGCGGAGGCTGTTTCGAAGGCGGGAACATCACGCCGGCGGCCGAGTTCAACATCTATGTCGATCCGGAAGCGGCCAAGATCGTTTTCGACGCCGGCATCCCGACCGTCATCATGCCGCTGGACGTGACCCACCAGCTTCTGACGACCAGGGACCGTGTCCAAAGGATCGCGGCGATCGGGACGCGTCCCGCTCAGGTGCTGGTTGAATGGCTGGCCTTTTTCGAGCGCTTCGATATCGAGAAATACGGTTCCGATGGCGGACCGCTGCATGACCCGAGCGTCATTGCCTATCTTCTGAAGCCGGAACTATTTTCCGGCCGTCTCTGCAATGTCGAGATCGAGGTCGGCTCCGAGCTGACTGTCGGCATGACCGTGGTCGACTGGTGGCATGTGACCGACCGTCGGCGCAACGCCACCTTCATGCGCAATGTCGATGCGGATGGTTTTTTTGCGCTGTTGACGGAGCGCGTCGGGCGGCTGTAGGCCGCCCCGAATCGGTCTTTACCTGTTGCCGGATCGGTGGAGCGTCAGATCGCTTGATCGACGGCTTCGGCCAAGGGTATAGATGGCTGCGCGCCACGGGCCAGGCAGGCAAGCGATCCGGCCACGGCTGCACGTCGAAGGGCTTGCGAAAAGGCGAGCCCCTGGTCGAGGCTGGCGGCAAGGTAACCGCAGAATGTGTCGCCGGCCCCTACCGTATCGACCGGCTCGATGGCAAGGCCCTTGGTCGTCAGGATCTCGCCGTCACGAATCGCCACGACACCGTCGCCGCCGAGCGTGACAACGAATGTCTGGCCACTTTCCGAATGCAGTTTCTTCAGCTCTGCGATCCGCGCTTCGGCGCTTGCGGCAGGTTCGCCGGATACCAGATCGAATTCCGTTTCGTTGGCGACGACGATGTCGGCAAAACTGGAGAGCCGGATGGCGTCATCCGTAAACGGTGCGGTATTGAGGATGGTGGTAACGCCCTTTTCCCGCGCGGCCTTTAGCGCAGCCTCGACAGCGGGAGCGGGAACTTCGAGCTGTAGCATCAGGATATCGCCGCCAGACATCGCATCGACCGTCTTGACGGCTTCGTCGGCGGTGATCGTGCCGTTGGCGCCGGGAATGACGGCAATCATGTTCTCGCCATTGCCGCCCACCAGTATGAGAGCGGTTCCGGTCGGTTCGCTGGCCTTGAGTACGCTGGAAAGGTCCGTTCCCGCATCCTTCAGCAGAGCAAGCGCCGGTTCGGCGAATGTATCGCTTCCGACGGCTCCGGCCATTTTCACCGTGCTGTCGGCGCGACGGGCCGCAAGCGCCTGGTTAGCCCCCTTGCCGCCGGCCGCCGTCGAGAAGCTGGAACCGGGAACTGTTTCCCCCGGTTTCGGCAGCTCCGCCGTGGTCGCGATGAGATCCATGTTGATGGAGCCAAAAACGGTAATCATGGTCATGCCTGCTGTTGATAAATTCACGGCGGGACAGTGCCCGAGAGGATCACTCCTCGTCAACCACCCGAAGGCGCAGAAGGCCTGTACGGCTCTCGACCGATTTTTGAGGCGGAGCCTCTGCCGACGGTTCGGCCACAGCAGGCGCTTCCAGTTCCAGCGCGGTGATCCGGTTGCCGCGGCGCGTCAGTTTTTCGGTCGAGGTCAGGATCTGTTCGACATCCTTTTCGGCCGCCAGGAAGTGCGATTGCAGCTTGCGCGTCCGGTCATCCAGCCGCGCCAGATCTTCCATCAGGAGCCCGACCTCGCCCTGGATCAGATGCGCCTGTTCACGCATCCGCTGGTCCCTGAGCACCGCCTGAATGACCTGGATAGAAAGGAGCAGCAGCGACGGCGAGACGATCACCACCCGGGAGCGTTGCGCCTTCTGCACTACTGCGTCGAAATGTTCGTGAATCTCGGCGAAGACCGATTCCGACGGCACGAAGAGGAGCACGGTATCCTGCGTTTCGCCCGCGATCAGGTATTTTTCGGAGACGTCCCTGATATGGACCTCCATGTCCCGCCGGAACTGCTGGGCTGCAGCCCGCCGTGCTTCCGGAGAGGTTGCTTCCCGAAATGCTGTCCATGCCTCAAGCGGAAATTTGGCGTCGATCACCAGCGGCGGCGCGCCGTTCGGCATGCGAATGACGCAGTCCGGGCGGGTGCCGTTGGACAGCGGTGACTGGAAGGAATAGGCGCCGTGCGGAAGGCCGTCGGCAACGATCGTTTCCATCCGCCCCTGGCCGAAAGCGCCGCGCGTCTGCTTGTTGGAAAGGATCGCCTGCAGGCCAACGACATCCTTGGCCAGCGTCTGGATATTGTTCTGCGCGGCATCGATGACGGCAAGGCGCTCCTGAAGCTTGCGCAGGTTTTCGTGTGTCGATTTGGTCTGCTCGGTAATCGTCGAGCCCAATCTGTGGGTCATTCCGTCAAGCCGCTGGTTGACGGCGTGATTGAGTTCCGCCTGGCGGCTGGTGATCGTTTCCGCCATGGCGGCGACGCGGCCATGCATTTCGCCCTGCATTCGGACAAGCTCCGCGAGGCGTGCCTCCGCATCCACTGTCCGCTGCGTCATCTCTTCGCGCTGGCTTCCGCCGCGAAGGACAGCGAAAAGAGCGATCACAACTGCCAGAAGCACTAGGATTGCTCCGATGAGCAGGATTGGCAGCGCCAAATCGGGTGGCAGGACGTCGGCAAGGATCTCTCTCATGCCGCCACCCTAGCAGATTGCGTTGGCAACGGAAGATCAAAGCGTGAACAAATATCAACAAGCATGATGCATGCCTGTTCCATCTATACAAAAGATGCGCTATGGGGGCAAAATGACAATCAAGCCGCTCATTATTCTTCCCGATCCGCTTCTCCGGCAGGTCTCAGTGCCGATCGAAACCGTGAACGCCGAGCTTCTGAAGCTCGCCGACGACATGCTGGAAACCATGTATGACGCGCCGGGCATCGGCCTTGCCGCGATCCAGATCGGCGTACCGAAGCAGATGCTCGTCATTGACGTGTCGCGCGAGGACGAAGAGAAGAACCCGCAGGTCTTCATCAACCCGCAGATCGTCAAGTCGTCGGATGAGCTCTCGGTTTACGAGGAGGGCTGCCTTTCGATCCCGGACTATTACGCCGAAGTCGAACGGCCGGCCACGATCGGTGTGAAATATGTCGGACGCGACGGCAAGGAACATATGCTCGAAGCCGACGGCCTGCTCGCCACCTGCCTGCAGCATGAGATCGACCATCTGAACGGCGTGCTTTTCATCGACCATATTTCGCGGCTGAAGCGGGAGATGGTGATCAAGAAGTTCACCAAGCTTGCCAAAGGCAAGGCTGTCTAGGCTCGGTCTGCCTGGCTGAAAACGGAAGGCGCGTCCGCGAGGCGCGAGAAGTCCCATGTCACTTCGCATCATCTTCATGGGCACGCCGGATTTTTCCGTGCCGACATTGCAGAACCTCAAGCAGGCAGGCCACGAGATCGTTGCGGTCTATAGCCAGCCGCCGCGCCCGGCCGGTCGTCGCGGGCTCGATCTCACCAAGTCGCCTGTGCATCAGGCGGCCGAATTGCTCGGCATCCCGGTTCTCACGCCGCTGAACTTCAAGGCAGAGGAAGACCGCCAGACGTTCCGTGATTTCAACGCCGACGTCGCAGTCGTCGTGGCCTATGGCCTGCTTCTGCCAGTCGCCATCCTCGAAGGTACGAAGCTCGGCTGTTACAATGGCCATGCTTCGCTCCTGCCACGCTGGCGTGGAGCTGCCCCCATCCAGCGGGCCATCATGGCCGGTGACGAAAAGACCGGCATGATCGTGATGAAGATGGAAAAGGGCCTCGATACCGGCCCCATGGCGTTGACCAAGGAAGTCGAGATCACGCAAGCGATGACGGCAGGCGAACTGCATGACAAGCTGATGCTCGTCGGCGCGCGCGCCATGGTCGAAGCGATTGAGAAGCTGGAGGTTGGTGACCTGCCGCTGACGCCGCAGCCGGAAGAGGGCGTGCTTTATGCCGCCAAGATCGACAAGAGCGAAACCCGTATCGATTTCTCCAAGCCGGCGCGCGACGTGCATAACCATATCCGCGGGCTTTCGCCGTTCCCGGGCGCCTGGTTCGAGGCCGAGATCAACGGCAAGCAGGAGCGCATCAAGGTTCTGGCGTCCATGCTCGGGGAGGGCAGCGGGGCCGCTGGCCAGCTCCTTGACGACGCGCTGACCGTTGCCTGCGGTGAAGGCGCCGTTCGGCTCACTCGCCTGCAGAAGGCGGGCGGCAAGCCGCTGGATGCGGGTGATTTCCTGCGCGGTACGCATCTGCCGAAGGGCACCGCACTTCCGCTCGGGTCTGCCTGATGCCGCGGTTTCGTATGTCCGTCGAATATGACGGCACGTCCTATGTCGGCTGGCAAAAGCAAGACAACGGCCATTCGGTGCAGGCTGCCCTGCAGAATGCAATCCAGTCCCTGACCGGCGAGACCGTCTCGATCCGCGGCGCAGGGCGCACGGACTCGGGCGTCCACGCGATGGGGCAGGTCATTCACGCCGATATTTCCCGCGAGTGGAAACCCTTCAAGCTGCGCAATGCGCTCAACGCCCATCTGATGATGGCGAACGAGCGTGTCTCGGTCATCGACGTGCAGCAGGTCTCCGACGATTTCGACGCCCGCTTTTCGGCGGTGAAGCGGCATTATCTCTACCGCATCATCAATCGGCCGTCGCCGCTGGCCGTTGAGGCTGGACGTGCATGGTGGGTGCCGAAACCACTTGACCATGAGGCGATGCACGCGGCCGCCCAGATGCTCGTCGGCCATCACGACTTCACAACCTTCCGCTCGGCCCATTGCCAGGCGAAAAGCCCGGTCCGGACACTGGACCGGCTGGATGTGACGCGGACAGGCGATCTGATCGAAATCCGCGCCAGCGCCCAGAGCTTTCTGCACAATCAGATTCGCTCCTTCGCCGGCACGCTGAAGCTTGCTGGTGAAGCGAAAATGTCGCCCGATGACGTGCGCCGCGCGCTCGAAGCGCGTGACCGCAAGGAATGTGGTCCGGTTGCTCCGCCGGAAGGCCTGTATTTTATGAAGGTCGATTATCCCGGCGATACTTGAAGCAATTCCGGCAAAGGTGGGAACCGGTTTTGCGTTGACTACATCAGTAGGGCGAGACGCCGAGATAGGATTGCAGCAGGTCGGCAATGATGAGACCTGGCACCAGCAGCACAAGCATGGTTGTCGCAACGACAAGCGGCTCTGGTCCGCAAATTTGCCGCACGAAGCGGGAAATGGCGAAGATCGTCGCGATCAGCAGGGCAAGCTGCACAAGCGCAATCACGCCTGCAGCAAAGGGCACGAGAAACAGAAGCAGCGTCAGCACGGCATAGGCATAGGATATCGGAACCGACAGCCAGTTGGCCGCCACCACGATGGCGGTGAAGTTGCGTTCGGTCTTCAGCAGCAGGCACAGAATGCCGAGCAGCACCAGCGGCAGGACCCAGTTGATCCCCTCGATCAGGAAGAGCCTGAGATAGAAGCCGATACCTGCCTTGGTTCCTTCCGTGCTTGAAGAGAGGAAGGCGAACCTCATTCCGGTCCAGTAGACGAACATCGCCGGCAGGCACCAGACGAAGGCCCAAAACGACCGCATCATGCCGCGATCGGTCATGTCGAGCCGTTTCAGGCCCTGAGCGTCACCTTTGAAGAGCAGCCAGAGGCCGCTGACGTAGAATTTGACTTCAGGAAATGGAGGCATCGCCGAACCAGCGGGTGAGGAAGGTTCCGTAGATCTGGGTCAGCGTCTCGAGATCGGCAAGGGCGACGCGTTCGTCCACCATATGCATGGTCTGTCCGACAAGGCCAAATTCCACGACCGGGCAATAGTCCTTGATGAACCGCGCATCTGATGTGCCGCCGGTTGTCGACAGCGTCGGCTGCTTGCCGGTCACGGTTTCGACGGCAGCCGAAAGTGAGCCGATCAGCGCATTGTTGCGGGTCAGGAACACATGGCTCGGGCGCTCGGCCCAGATGATTTCGTATCTGGTCGGCTGGCGATCCGGGCGCAACGTCTGGTCGGATGCAGCCTGGTCCAGCCGGCGCAGAATCTCCGCCTTCACCGTATCGGCGGTCCAGGTGTCGTTGAAGCGGATGTTGAAGGCGAAGCTTGCCTTGGCAGGCACGACATTGGTGGCAGGATTGCCGACATCGACCGTCGTGACTTCCAGATTGGAAGCCGGAAATTCGGCCGTCCCACCGTCGAAAGGCGGGTCCATCAGCGCCGAGGCAAGTGGCAGCAGACCTCGCACCGCATTGTCGGCGAGATGCGGATAGGCCGCATGGCCCTGCACGCCGAAGACCGTGACCTTGCCGGAAACGGAACCGCGGCGGCCGATCTTGATCATGTCGCCGAGCATATCGGGATTGGTCGGTTCGCCGACAAGGCATGCGTCCCAGCGTTCACCCTTCTCGGCGGCCCATTTCAGCAGTTTTTCCGTGCCGTTGACTGAAGGGCCTTCCTCATCGCCGGTGATCAGGAAGGAGATCGACCCTTCTGGTGCGCCATGCTTTTCGATATGGCGGGCGACGGCTGCGACAAAGCAGGCGATGCCGCCCTTCATGTCGACCGCGCCGCGGCCGAACATTTCGCCATCGGCGATCTCGGCACCAAAGGGCGGATGGCTCCACGAGGCCTCGTCACCGACCGGTACGACATCCGTATGACCGGCAAACATCAGATGAGGTTTGCCGGTTCCGATCCGGGCATAAAGGTTCTCGACATCGGGCAGGCCCGGTTCCGTCGCGATCATCCGCTCGACCTTGAAGCCCAGCGGGACCAGCATCGCTTCGAGTGCCGAAAGCGCGCCGCCTTCCGCCGGGGTGACGGAAGGGCAACGGATCAGCGTTTGCAGGTTTGCAATCGGATCAGAAACAGACATCGAACCCATATCCTGGCTTAGTCGCGCAGCAGCTCGTTGATACCCGTCTTGGAACGGGTCTTCTCGTCGACCGTCTTGACGATAACGGCGCAGTAGAGATGCGGTGCTGCGAGACCATTCGGCATCGTGGCATTGCCCGAGGGCATCGAGCCGGCAACAACGACGGAATAGGGCGGCACTTCGCCGTAAGTGACTTCGCCGGTGGCGCGGTTGACGATTTTCGTCGACTTGCCGATGTAGACGCCCATGCCGAGAACGGAGCCCTCACGGATAATGCAGCCTTCGACGACTTCCGAACGGGCGCCGATGAAGCAATTGTCCTCGATGATCGTTGGGCCGGCCTGCATCGGCTCGAGCACGCCGCCAATACCGACGCCGCCTGACAGATGCACATGCTTGCCGATCTGCGCGCAGGAGCCGACGGTTGCCCAGGTATCGACCATCGTGCCCTCATCGACAAAGGCGCCGAGATTGACGAAGGACGGCATCAGCACGACGTTCTTGGCGATATAGGCAGAGCGACGCACAACGGCATTCGGCACGGCGCGAAAACCGGCGGAACGGAACTGGTTTTCGCCCCAGCCTTCGAACTTGGAAGGAACCTTGTCCCACCAGGTGGAGTTACCCGGGCCACCCTTGACGACGTCCATGTCGTTCAGGCGGAAGGAGAGCAGAACGGCCTTCTTGAGCCACTGGTTGACGGTCCAGGTCCCGTCTTCGCTGCGAATAGCGACACGGGCCTTGCCAGCGTCGAGAAGATTGAGCGATTCTTCTACAGCATCGCGAACCTCGCCTTTGGTCGAAACGTTGACGCTGTCGCGATTGTCGAAAGCGGTCTCGATTGTCTTTTCGAGGGCGGCGAAGTCGAAGCTGCTCATGGAAGATCCTTAAACGTCACGCGGTATCGTGATGGCTGGGAAGGTGGTCATTTGGTCCCATTTGCTCTAAGCGACCGCCACTCAAGCGTCAATGTGAATTGGCGTCAACCACGGTTGGCGCGGGAAGGAAGCATCAGCATGGCAAAGAGAAGGTCGGAAGCGCGAGGGGCCGAGGACAAGGTGTGGGAACCGCTCAAGGACAGTACGGCCGACAAACATGCCGCCGCTGCCCAACCCAAGACGCCGCAGACGCAATCGCCATCCTACCGCCTCGCCTTTGCCGATGAGGATTTCCTTTGCAGCAAGGAATTGCGGCCGCTGAGGCTCCAGCTTGAGCTTCTGAAAGCCGAGATGATCCTCGCCGAGAAGGGTATCGCATCGACGGTTGTCCTGTTTGGTGGCGCCCGTATCCCCGCTCCGGGTGAGAAACCCTGGGCGGCCCATAACGAGACCCAGCATAACAATCTCCAGGCGGCGTCCGTCTATTATGACGAAGCGCGAAAATTTGCCGCGCTCTGTGGCGAGTACTCTGCCAAATTCGACCACAAGGAATATGTCGTGGTTACTGGCGGCGGGCCGGGAGTCATGGAAGCGGGCAATCGCGGTGCGACGGAGGCGGGCGCGCCGACGATCGGCCTCAACATCATGCTGCCGCACGAACAGGCGCCGAACCCCTATGTGACGCCGGAGCTTTCCTTCAACTTCCACTATTTCGCTATCCGCAAGATGCATTTCATGATGCGAGCGAAGGCGGTTGCAGTCTTCCCAGGCGGCTTCGGCACACTGGACGAAATGTTCGAGGCGCTGACGCTGATCCAGACCAAACGGATGGAGCGTATTCCGCTCATCCTGTTTGCGGAAAAATTCTGGCGCAGCATCATCAATTTTGAAGCGCTTGCCGACTTCGGCACGATCGCGCCGGAAGATATCGAGCTGATCAATTTCGTCGAGACGGCCGATGAAGCGTGGAAGGTCATCCAGGATTTCTACGAGGTTTGAGATAAAAAGCCCGCCCCTCGGGGGAGAGGCGGGCCTTTGTCGACAACTGCCGGGCTAGTTCCGTTATGCGGGGGGCGGGGAACTAGAGGGGGCGGTCCGGCAGGTCGTCGATGGAAATTACGCCGTCCTTGTTAGTGTCCATGCGGGCAAACAGCTTGTCGCTTGCAGCAGCAGCCTCGGCCTTGGTAATCTTGTTGTCGCGGTCTTCATCGATCATCCGGAAGAAACGACCGCCACCCATGCCGCCATGGCGTTCGAAGCGGGCCTTGCGGAATTCGCCGCGCGGACCGTCATGGCGTCGGTCGTCCCGGTCGGCGCGTTCATGGCGCGGACCATCGCCATCCTTGCGCTCGGCACGCTCTGGTCGATTTTCGCCATCGTCAGCCATTTCCGGACGTGGGTTGTTCTTGCGGAACTCTTCACGCTTGGCGATGCGGTAATCCAGAAGCTCGCCGCGGGTGATGTTGCCATCCTTGTTGGCGTCGATTTCGGTAAACAGCGCATCCTGACGCGCAGCGACTTCTTCCTTCGAGATCTTGCCGTCCTTGTTGGTGTCGGCGGTCTTCAGCAGGCGAACGAAGGTCATGTCCTGCATCGCTGCGCCGCGCATCATGCCGTGGTGGCCATGCGGGTTGCCGGGGCCGCGATTGGGGCGCTCCGGTGCGGCGAATGCCGGGATTGCGGCCCCTGCGACCAGTACGGCTCCGAGGGTCGCAATAACGATCTTCTTGGCGGTCATCGGCGGGTTCCTTCCGGTTGTTTCGATAACCAGAAGGTATGGCCGCCAAGCCACGGCGACCACTTAAACTCCCGTAATGTGGATGAATTCTTTGTAATGCTGCAGCGGCGCTTTGAGCGTCAGCCCTTGACGATGCCGTGCAGGAATGTGGCGAGATCGTCGGTCACATAATCGATGTGATCGTCTTCGTCCGAGAGCATTTCCCAGCGTTCGATCAGCACCTCGTCGAGATTGCGTGGCGTCAGAAGCACGGTCCGCATGCCGAGCGCTTTCGGGACGGTAAGGTTGCGGGGGAGGTCCTCGAACATCGCCGCATTCGCTGTGTCGACCCGATGCAGGCTGGTGAACTTGTCGTAGGTCTCACCGGCGGGTTTCGGCACATAACCGGCCGCAACGATATCGAAAATGTCGTCGAAATTATCGAGGATGCCGAGTGCTCTTGCGGCTGCTTCCGCATGCGGAACGCTGCCATTGGTGAAGATGAACTTGCGACCCGGCAGTGCCTTGATCGCGTCCCCCAGTTTGGGGTCTGGCATCAGGATGGAATAATCGATTGCATGTGCGCGTTCGAGAAAACCGTCGGGATCGATACCGTGATGCAGCATCAGGCCCTGAAGCGTCGTTCCGTGCTCATGGTAATAGCGCTTCTGCAATGCCCGCGCCTCATCTCGCTCCAGCTGCAGCAGTTCCTGCACATAGGCCGTCATGTTGACGTCGATCTGGGCAAAGAGATTGATGTGATGTGGGTAGAGTGTGTTGTCGAGATCGAAGACCCAGTCACGGATCTGATCGAAATCGGCGGCGTCGGCGGAAGTCTTGGGTTTCTTGTCCATATCCCGCTTATGCACCGCCTTACTGATAAAGAAAATCGAAAACGCGACGGCTCGCTGACGCTTCCGGCTTGGCGACAAATCCGCGCGCATGATACCGGCTGAAATATGGAATTCTGGATCCCCATCACCATAGCCGCAGCCTTTCTGCAGAACCTCCGCTCCGCCCTGCAGAAGCATCTTCAGGGGAGACTCGGCACACGTGGCGCCAGCTTCGTCCGTTTCGGTTACGGCTTTCCGGTGGCAATCCTTTATGTCGTGCTGCTGCATCAACTGGCCGGATTTGCGATTCCCGTTCTCAACTGGACCTTTGTGATCTGGGTGGTGATCGGCGGTCTGGCGCAGATCTTTGCCACCATCATGCTGGTCCATCTCTTCTCGTTGCGGAATTTCGCAGTTGGCACGGCTTATTCCAAGACAGAACCGGTGCAGGCGGCGATCTTCGGTTTCATCCTTCTCGGCGAAAAACTGACGCTGGGCGCAGTCGGCGCCATCATTACCGGCGTCGTCGGGGTGATGCTGATCTCCATGGCGCGCATGCCGCTGTCATGGAATAACACGGTCACGGCTCTCGCCAGCCGCACCGCGCTGGTCGGCATCGCGTCCGGTGCCGTCTTCGGCATTTCCGCCGTTGCCTATCGCAGCGCGTCGCTGTCGCTCGATGGCCCGAATTCGATTATGCAGGCGGCGATGACACTGGCCTGTGTCACCACCTTCCAGACGATCTTCATGCTGGTCTGGATGGCGTGGAAGGATAAGGGAGAGATTGTCGAGGTCCTGAGGACTTGGCGTTCATCCTCGCTGGTCGGCCTCGCCAGCGTCTTCGGTTCGGCCTGCTGGTTCACTGCCATGACGCTGCAGCAAGTGGCCTATGTCCGCGCACTCGGCCAGATCGAACTCGTCTTCACCTTCATGGCCTCGTATTTTCTCTTTCATGAGCGGATCAACCGCATGGAGATCTTGGGCTGCGTGCTGATTGTTGCCGGCATTCTCGGCCTTCTGGCCGGCTGAAACAAAAAAGGCGCCGTAAGGCGCCTTTCTCAATCTATCCTTGAACGGATCAGGGCACGATCAGTGTGCCGGCGCCGCGTTCGGTGAATATTTCCAGCAGTACAGAATGGGCGGTCTTGCCGTTCAGGATCACGACGCCCTGTACACCGGCGCGGATCGCGTCGATGCAGGTCTCGACCTTCGGGATCATGCCACCGGAAATCGTGCCGTCCTTGATCAGCGCCTGCGCCTGGGCGACGGTCAGTTCCTTGATCAGGTTCTTGTCGCGGTCGAGCACGCCCGGGACGTCGGTGAGGAAGAGCAGCCGTGTCGCATGCAGCGCACCGGCGATCGCGCCGGCAAATGTATCGGCGTTGATGTTGTAGGTCGCGCCGTCGCGGCCCGGAGCGACCGGCGCGATGACCGGGATCATTTCCGACTTGGCGAGCAGGTCGAGCAGTGTACGGTCGACTTCGACGACTTCACCGACGAAACCGAGATCGAGCACCCGCTCGATATTGCTGTCGGGATCGACGACCGTCTTCTTGGCCTTTTCGGCAAACACCATGTTGCCGTCCTTGCCGCAAAGGCCGATCGCCCATTCGCCGGTCTGGTTGATCAGCGCGACGATTTCCTTGTTGATCGAGCCGGCAAGCACCATTTCGACAATCTCGACCGTCTTCTGGTCGGTGACGCGAAGGCCGCCTTCGAATTTCGATTCGATGCCCATCTTGTTGAGCATGGCGCCGATCTGCGGGCCGCCGCCATGTACGACGATCGGGTTGACGCCGGACTGCTTCAGAAGCGCGATATCGGCGGCAAAAGCCTTGCCGAGCTCGGTATCGCCCATCGCGTGGCCGCCATATTTCACCACGATCGTCTTGTTCTCGTAGCGCTGCATATACGGCAGAGCCTGGGCAAGGAGTTTGGCCTGAAGTTCGCTGTCGGACGTCGTCATGAAAATCCCTCACATCAAAGGTGGGGCCTTTTAACGCAAGTTCTTGTCAGAAGAAATAATCATGGCGAAGTTTTCGAAGTGGGCCTCATGCGGCGTTTATGACGCATGGCGGGTATTCGCCACCCACCGTTTATTGATGACGGTGGCGTTGACAGAAAGCCACGAGAAGCCGACTTTGCCTTCGTGCCAGTGGCTTGTTCGCTTGAGTTGAGAAGCCGACAGCAGACACATCACCAGCGAGAAGATTACGCCCACCATGACGACGCCGAACCAGAGCGAGAGTGACCGTTCCAGAGATCAAGTTCTCGCGGGCGAATATGTGCTGGGCGTGTTGTCACCCGAGATCTGCCGGGGCATCGAAGAACGTATGGCCTGGGACGCTGCGTTTGCCGCGACGGTACGCCGGTGGGAAGACAATCTTTCGGCGCATGATGCCCCGTATAACGATCCGAAGGCTCGGCGTAGGCTTCAGGCTCACTTCCCGGTTCTGGTGGCGAAAAGAAGCTTCAACAGGGAACTGGCGGCAGCCGGGAGATGTTGGAGTTCGCTCCCCTTCTGGCGCGCACTGTCAATCATGTTGGTTGCAGGTATCGTGACCTACGCCGGGTTCCAGTCAGGTTGGTTTGCTTTTTAAGGCTGCCGCATGAAAAAGGGTGCGGCAGCGTCAAGATCGCGGTGAAACGGCGTTAGATCGTCGGCGTGACAGCCTCGGCAATCGCCTCGCGCAACTCGTCCACGCCTTTTCCCTTCTCCGATGATGTGGAGAGAACGAAAGGATAGGCAGCCGGGCGCTTGCGGATCTTTTCCAGCGTCTCGGCAATCAGCTTCGGCACGGCCGGTTCCTTGATCTTGTCGGTCTTGGTCAGAACGATCTGATAGGAGACGGCAGCCTTGTCGAGCAGGTCGAGGACGTCCTCGTCATTCTTTTTCAGCCCGTGCCGGCTGTCGATCAGCACGTAGACGCGCTTCAGCGTCGCGCGGCCGCGCAGGTAATCGAAGACGAGCTTCGTCCAGGCATCGACCATATCCTTCGGTGCCTGCGCGTAGCCGTAGCCGGGCATGTCGACCAGGGCCATCGGTGGCAGGTCGCCTTCTTGACCAGAATATCCGTCCGGCACGAAGTAATTGAGTTCCTGCGTGCGGCCGGGTGTGTTTGAGGTTCGCGCCAAACCCTTTTGGCCGACCAGAGCGTTGATGAGCGACGATTTGCCTACATTGGAGCGGCCAGCGAACGCAACTTCCAGAGGGCCTTCGGGCGGCAGGAACTTCATCGAAGGCACGCCGCGGATGAAGATCCAGGGTCGGCCGAACAGGGGCTTGTCGTTGGTTGTCATCCGATTGTCTATCTCTGCGCTCGCTGGAAAATAAACCGCATCCGGGTTTTGGGCGTCGATGTCAAGGGTTTGGCTGGACGACGACGATGCCTCGCCGACTAACTCTCTCGGTCATTATTGGAACAGGGTACCAGCAAGCGGATAAGGGGCAATATACGTCCGGTCGTGCTCTTGCCAAAAGAAAACCCCGGTCGAAGCCGGGGTTTTCAGGATTATTTGCTTTCCGCAGGCTTTCGTTTGAACAAGCCCTTCAGATTGTCGAAGAGCTCGATCTTGGCGCCGTGGCGCTTCATGATCACGGCCTGCTGGCTGACGGACAAGGTGTTGTTCCATGCCCAGTAAATGACGAGACCAGATGGGAACGAGGCCAGCATGAAGGTGAAGACCAGCGGCATCCAGTTGAAAATCATCTGCTGGGTCGGGTCCGGAGGCGTCGGGTTCATGCGCATCTGCAGGAACATCGTGATGCCCATGACGAGCGGCCATACGCCGATCATCAGGAAGTGCGGAACGTCGTAGGGCAGGAGGCCGAACAGGTTGAACAGCGAGGTCGGGTCCGGCGCGGAAAGGTCCTGGATCCAGCCGAAGAACGGTGCATGGCGCATCTCGATCGTGACGTAGATGACCTTATAGAGTGCGAAGAATACCGGGATCTGTAGGAGCACCGGCCAGCAGCCGGCGATCGGGTTGATCTTTTCTTCCTTGTAAAGCGCCATCATCGCCTGCTGCAAAGCCATGCGGTCGTCGCCGTGCTTGGCTTTCAGCTCTTCCATCTTCGGCTGCATGCGCTTCATGTTGGCCATCGAAGCATACTGCTTGCTGGCCAGCGGGAAGAAGATCAGCTTGACGACAACGGTCGTCAGAAGGATCGCGACACCGAAATTGCCGACATGACGGAAGAAGAAGTCCATCAACTGGAACATCGGCTTGGTGATGAAGTAGAACCAGCCCCAGTCGATCAGCAGGTCGAAATGCGGGATGGCATATTCATCGGCGTAACGGTCGACGAGCGGAACGCGCTTGGCGCCGGCGAAGAGCATGTTCTTCAGTTCGGTCGACTGGCCGGGCTGGACGGTCAGGGCATCGCCCTTGTAGTCCGCCTGATAACGCGGCTGACCGTCGGTGAAATGCGTAAACCGGCCCTCATAAGGCATTGCCTGCGGCGGTACGATCGCTGCTGCCCAATATTTGTCGGTGATGCCGAGCCAGCCGCCGGTAGCCTTGGCGTTGGTGACGGCCTCTTCCTCGATGTTGGAATAGGTATGCTCGCTGAGGCTGCCGTCCTTGCCGGGTACGCCGAGGAAGCCCTCGTGGATAACCCAGACCGACGGTGTGACCGGCTTGTTGTTGCGGGTGACACGGCCATAGGAGGACAGCGTTATCGCTTCTGCGCCCGGGTTCTCGACCTTGTCGGTCATGGAGATCATGTAGTGATCGTCGATCGAGATCGTACGGGTGAAGACGACACCCTTTTCATTGGTATAGGTGAGTGTCACCGGGGTCGCGGTGGTCAGCTTCTCGCCGCTCGCAACAGTCCAGGTCGTGCCCGGGCCGGGAACCGTACCGCTGTTATCGCTGCCGATATAGCCGACTTCGCCGAAATAGCCGTCCTTGGTGTCTGCCGGCGAGAAGAGCGTGATGAGCGGGCTCGAGTCATCGACGGTCTCATGATACTCGCGCAGTTTCAGGTCGTCGAAACGCGCACCGGTCAGGTTGATCGAGCCGGAAACGGCCGGTGTGTCGATTTCAACGCGCTCGGACTTGGCCAGCGCCTGCTCGCGGGTTGCGGTCGCCTGGGCCTGACCGGCACCCGGCATGTTGCCAGTGGTCGTAGCGGCGCCGGGGCTTTCCGGCGTAAACGTCGGGTTCTGCGCGGCCTGCTGCTGCTGCAATGCCTGCTGGGCTTCAGCGGCACGCTGCTGCGCTTCCATACGCGGGTTCATGTAAAGGAACTGCCAGCCAAGGACGATGACGACCGATAGGCCGATCGCGATGAAGTAATTTCGGTTTTTTTCCATCATGCTTTCCTGGAGGAGGTTCCTGAGACAGGCTTTGGCTTTTGCCTGCCTTCAATCCGTGCTGCAAGTTGTTCGGTCAAATTTGAGAAGGAAATGCCGAGCACCTCCCTGCGCGCAACGATCACATAGTCGTGTCCGTTTTCCATTGCAAATCCGGCGGATTTGCGCACCGCTTCCTTCAGCCGTCTGCGCATCCGGTTCCGCTCGACGGCGTTTCCGTGCTTCTTGGTAACGGTGAAGCCGACGCGTGGCGGCTCATCAGGCTGCTTGCGGTCGAGAACTTCCAGGAGAAAGGTTCTCCCGCGGCGTGCTTCGCCTTTCCGAACAGCAAGAAACTGCGGCCGGCTTTTCAGCCGCCCGACAGTGTTTTTCTTGTCTTTACTCGTCGTCACTGCCCGGTCCGGGCAAGTCGGCCGTTAGGCCGACAGACTGGCGCGGCCGCGTGCGCGACGAGCCGAAAGAACCTTGCGGCCACCCTTGGTAGCCATGCGGGCACGGAAACCATGACGACGCTTGCGAACAAGCTTGGACGGTTGGTAGGTACGCTTCATTTTTTTAATGCCGCGGTGTGCGGCCCTTCTTGAAGATTGCCTCTATCGAAGCAAGAGCGTTTCGGAAAATGCGCAAAACGTGAGGATGCGTAAGGCAGTCCGCCGTCTGAGCGCGCGGGCATATAGTTCAGGTTGGGCCTGAAAGTCAATCCGCAGGCCTGGATAGGCTAGAATCCCAGCTTTTCACGACCGTATTTCGGCTTCCTTGAATTCAATCATTAATATGCGTGAATATGGTACGGGCTCGCAAAAGCTGCGTTTTGCGCAATTATTTTTTCCTCTTTGGGCAATAGCTCAAGTTCTGAGAAAATATAGCTTCAAATATAGCGTGCTGATGGGGAATTTTTGCGCTTCCAGATGAAGTAGATTGCGACATCAGATTAGCCATTATTAACAATTTTATGCTAATTTTCACAGTCATCAAGAACAGTGGCTGATGTCGGCGCTGTTTTGGTGTCTTTGGAGGGGATTGCCGTGAAAATTGGAGTAAAGATCAACCTTCTCGTGGGGTTGATGAGCCTTGTCGCGTGTGCAGTTGCCAGTTTGTCGGTTTTCGCGGTTACCGAATACCACGATAAGCAGAGTGCCTACGCCAATATCGCTGACCGGGTCTACAAGGGCGAGCGACTGAACCGTCTGGTTACGGCGGTGGTCATGGATGCTCGCGGTATGTATGCCGCAAAGGACGTCGAGTCTGCCAAGCCCTTTGGCGACGGCGTAACGAAAAGCCTCGGCGATATGGAGAAACTGGTCGCCGATTGGGCTGCCGTCGTTCCTGCGGCACAGAAGGCGCAGTTCGACAAGCTCACAGCAGGCTTCAAGGAATTCAAGACATTCCGCTCCGAAACGGTGCGCCTCGGCGTAACCGAAGGTCCGCAGGCCGCCAATCTTCAGGGCAACAACGACGCCAACCGGGCAAACCGCAAGGCCTATCAGGCCGAGATCGACAAGGTGGTTGCCTCCGATCTTGCCGAGCTGGACGTGCTGAGCGCGGAGATGAGTTCGTTCGGCGACCTGATCTTTTACTCGGTTCTTCTTGTCGCAGTTCTCGGCGTAGGCGGTGGTCTGGCCTTCGGCCTTTATCTCGGGCGCAGTCAGATCAGCGGACCGATCTTGAAGCTGACGTCTTCCATGGGCCGTCTGGCGCAGGGAGACTACGACGCAAAGGTGCCATTCGCGGGTCGTAAGGACGAGATCGGCGATATGGCGGCAGCAGTCGAAGTCTTCAAGACGAATGGTCTCGAAGTCGCCCGCATGACCAATGCCGAAGCGGGCCTGAAGGCGAAGAGCGACGATCTGCAGGCGCGCATGTCCACTGTTGTTCAAGCGGCAGCCGAAGGCGATTTCAGCCGGCGGATCGATAAGCAATGGGGTGTTGAAAGCCTCGACCGCGTTGCCCGCAATATCGATGAGCTGGTCAAGAGCGTCGATGCAGGCGTATCCGAGACGCGCCGCGTCGTCAGAAGCCTGTCCGATGGCGACCTGACTGACAGCATGCGGGGCGACTTCAAGGGCGCATTCGCGGAACTTCAGGAAAACGTCAACGGCACGATGCAGACGCTGCAGTCGACCATGGGCAAGGTCCGTAATGCCACCGGCGCGATGAATGACGGAGCTTCCGAACTGAGCAGCGCCGCCAACGACCTGTCGAAGCGCACCGAGCAGCAGGCTGCCGCCCTGGAAGAAACATCTGCCGCGCTCGATGAAATCACCTCGGTCGTGAAAACCTCGACCGAACGGGCCAACGAGGCGACTGTCATGGTCGGCGAAGCGAAGGAGAGCGCGGTTCAGTCCGGCGCGGTCGTCCGCGACGCCATCGATGCGATGGGCCGTATCGAGCAGGCCTCGCGCGAAATCGCTCAGATCACCAACGTGATCGACGAGATCGCCTTCCAGACCAACCTTCTTGCTCTCAATGCAGGTGTCGAGGCGGCCCGAGCCGGGGAGGCGGGCAAGGGCTTTGCCGTTGTGGCCCAGGAAGTTCGTGAACTTGCGCAGCGTTCCGCAAGTGCTGCGAAAGACATCAAGGGTCTGATCGGCAAGTCGGGAGGAGAAGTTGCGGTCGGCGTCAGGCTGGTGCAGAAGACGGGCGAAGCGCTGTCCGAGATCGAGTTGCGCGTCAGCCGTATTAACGATCATATCCATTCGATCGCAGTTGCTTCTCGTGAGCAGGCAACGGGCCTCGCCGAGGTGAATACCGCCGTCAACCAGATGGACCACGTCACGCAGCAGAATGCGGCGATGGTGGAAGAAAGCTCGGCGGCCACCAGCAAGCTCTCGAATGAGGCCGACGCGCTTTATCGTCTTGTCTCGCATTTCAGGATTGACGAAGAAGCCGGCCGTTCGACACATCTCGCATCGGCTGGTACCGCTCATCGCCCTCAACAATCGCCGGCCAGGAAGCTGACCGCTGCGCTCGGGCGTGCTTTCGGCGGGCGCGGCTCGCAGGCAGCGGCGACCAGTGTCGCGGACTGGGAAGAATTCTGATCCAATAGGCCAACATTACCGAAATTTAAGGCGGAGGCGCTGTTTGCCTCCGCCTTTTGCGTTTGCCCGGGGTGTTCAAATCTTGGTGACGCGGTAAAATAGCCGCACACACGGGGAGTTGAAACCCGTGGCTGGAATTGGAGATCCGTATGGATAGCGAGGTTCGCACCTCGGAACGTCAGGAAACATGGCCGGAGGGCGCCGGACCGGAGCCGATGCCGACGATCCTGCGCGGGCTTTCCGGGCGGTTGCTCTGGCTGACGGTCATCTTCGTCATGCTGGCCGAAATCCTGATCTTCATGCCGTCTGTCTCCGGCATGCGCATGAACTGGCTGCGGGATCGCCTGGATACGGCCGCAGCGGCGGGCATCGTGATCGACGGACTTCAGCCTGCCGAGCTGCCGCGCGCCGTTCAGGATGACACGTTGCTGGCGACGGGAACCAAGGTTATCGCGCTGCGCAAGGACGGAACCTCCCGGCTGCTGGCCGCGATCGAGGTCCCTCCGGAAATCGACGCCCAATACGATCTTGCCGACACATCTCTGCTGGGCTCCATGCGCGATGCGCTGGATACCCTCGTCTTCGGCGGAGACCGGGTGATGCGCGTCTTTGGGCCGGTCGGTGAAAGCGATATGATGATCGAACTGGTCATGACCGACACCGCCCTTCGCAAGGACATGCTGAAATATTCGAAAACGATGTTTCTGCTTTCCTTGCTGATTTCGCTGATTACAGCGGTTCTGATCTTCCTTGCGATCAATCGTATGATGATCTCTCCGATCCGGCGGCTGACGCACAGTATGCAGCTGTTTTCCGAGCGGCCGGACGACCCTTCCCGTGTTTTCTCGGCTGATCGTTCCCGCGGCGAGCTGGCTGTCGCGGGGCGCCATCTGGCGGCCATGCAGGTGGAGCTTCAGCGGACGTTGAAGCAGCAGAAGAACCTTGCCGATCTCGGTCTTGCCGTCTCGAAGATAAATCACGACATGCGCAACATCCTGGCTTCGGCTCAGTTGATGTCGGACCGTTTGACGGATGTCGAGGATCCGATGGTGAGAAGCTTCGCGCCCAAACTGTTGCGTACTATCGACCGGGCTGTCGGTTATACGAATGAGGTTCTGGCCTATGGTCAGGCATCGGAAGCCGCACCGCGTCGCCGGAGGATCGACCTGGCCAACCTGTGTCAGGAAGTGCGCGACATGCTGGCAATCGATCCGGATTCGGGCATCGAGTTCGTCGAGCAGATATCGGAAGGCGTTGAAGTCGATTGCGACGGCGAGCAGATTTTCCGCGTGGTTCACAATCTTTGCCGCAATGCCGTTCAGGCGCTGCTCACACATGACGCCAACGATCCGAAAGCCGTGCGGCGGGTGACGCTGTCTGCGCATCGCCTTGGTAGCGTTGTGAGCATCACCGTCGATGACACCGGGCCAGGCATGCCGCGTAAGGCACGCGAGAACCTCTTCTCGGCTTTCAGAGGCTCAGCGCGCTCGGGTGGTACGGGGTTGGGGCTGGTCATTGCGCGCGAGCTTGTGCTGGCGCATGGGGGCACGATAGCGCTTGTTGAAAAGCCCGGTCCGGGCACGCAATTCCGCATCGAAATTCCTGACCGTCCCGTCTCTCTGGAGGACTATCGCGCCAGGGCGTGAGTAATATTCTTTTTAAAACAATGGTTTGATGGGTTTGCGAAGATAAAATGACATCAAGCCGGGGAAAATCGCTTGCAATCCTTCTCGGCACCCTTTAGAGGATCGCCACGCCAGCGGAACACACCGCTGACAGACGCACCCGTAGCTCAGCTGGATAGAGCACCAGACTACGAATCTGGGGGTCAGGAGTTCGAATCTCTTCGGGTGCGCCATTCCTCTTTCTTCATTGATCGCTGAATACAGCAGGCAAAAATGCCGACCGGAAACCCGGTATAGGCCGTTTCGATCAATCGCTCATGAAAAATTTCCTGCCGTTTTCGCTGCCTGACCGATGGGCAGAGCATACCGCTTGCGCTATCCAGAAAAGATCTGTGAATCAGTTCTTTGTTGCAGCCGCCTCAAGCGGCTGCAGTCCGGTCGGAGTCGGATGCCATGAGATGGAAGCGTACGATCCAGTTGCTGGATGTTCATGCGGAAGGCGAGATCGGTCGCGTGGCGATCGGCGGAGTTCCTAAAATTCCGGGTAACACCGTTGCCGAACAGCTTGCCTGGATGAATTCCGATCCGAAGGGGCAGGAGCTTCGCCGTTTCCTTTGCCTCGAGCCACGCGGCACGCCGATCGGCTCCGTCAACCTTCTCCTGCCGCCGAAGCACCCGGATGCGGATGCCGCCTTCATCATCCTGCAGCCTGATCAGGCGCATGCCAGTTCAGGTTCCAACTCGATCTGCGCCACCACCGCGCTTCTGGAGGCTGGCATTGTCGAAATGAAGGAGCCGGAAACCATCGTCACGCTGGAGACAGCGGCTGGCCTCGTCAAGGCCGTGGCCACCTGCCGAGACGGTCGGTGCGAAAAGGTGAAACTCACCATGGTGCCGTCCTTCATTCACGAACTGGACGTGAAGCTGCAGACGCCGGAATGGGGCGAGATAACGCTCGATATCTCTTATGGTGGGATTTTTTACGGTCTCGTGGACGTCTCCCGGATCGGCCTGACCATCGAAAAGAAGAATGCGGCGGCACTCGTGCAGGCAGGTATGATCCTGAAGGACCTGATCAACCGGCAGATCCCGGTCGTGCATCCGGAAATCCCGGCCATCTCCGGCGTCGCGTATGTGATGTTCCGCGATACGGAAGCGGACGGCACCGTACGCACCTGCACGACCATGTGGCCGGGCAGGGCGGACCGCTCTCCCTGCGGCACGGGCAACTCGGCAAACCTCGCAACACTGCATGCGCGTGGAAAAGTGAAGGTAGGAGATACGTTCCTGTCCCGCTCGATCATCGGAACGCAGTTCGAGGTAGGCCTTTCAGCCGAAACGCAAGTTGCAGGAAAACCGGCAATCGTTCCAACGATCGCCGGTCGTGGATTTACCTTCGGTCTGCATCAGGTTGCCCTTGATCCCTTCGATCCGCTGGCGGATGGTTTCGCCATGACCGATGTGTGGGGGCCTTCGGCCGGCGACATCATCTGATCGGTCAGATCTCGCGGCCAACCTTGGCGGGCGTCTCGACGTCGCCCTGCTTCAGGACCAGAGAGTTTACGCCCTCCACGCCTTCCGGAGCCGGGGCGGGAATGACACCCAGCTCCTGGAACTGAATGTATTTGGAGGCACCGAACATGTCGCCTTTTGCGGCTGCCTGTCGGTACATTTCGGCCGCCTTTTCCATGTTGGCCTCAATGCCTTCGCCGGTCTCGTACATGATGCCGAGGTTGATCATGGCGTCCGTATTGCCGCGCTGGGCAGCAAGATCGTACCAAGCGATTGCTGTCTGGTCGTCGCTTTCCAAAAGCTGACCTTCATCATAGATCGCGCCGATGTTGAATGCGGCTGTGTCGTCGCCTTCGGCAGCGGCCTTCTCGAACCACTGGAGGGCTTTCTGGACGTCCGGCTGCGTGCCGAGGCCGTCACGATAGGCAACGCCAAGATTGTAAGCGGCAAGCGTGTTTCCGCTGTCGGCAGCCTTTTGGTAGTAGGCAAACTCCGCCTTGTCGTCACCGAGACGACCCATGAGCATGCCGTAGTTGACCATTGCGGCAGCATAGCCGTCCTTGACGGCTGTGTTGTAAGCGCTCATTGCCTGATCCGGCTCGTCAACACTGTTGAGTGCCCGGCCCAGTTGATAGGCGAAACGCGGGTTTCCCGTGGCGTCGAAAGCAATCCGACAGGCTTCCACCGCCTGATTGCCGATATCGGCAATGTTGACCGGAGCAAAATCGCCGTTGCGCTGCTGGTCATAAGGGCTGCCGGCCAGACGATCGCAATCGCCCTGCTGCGCGGATGCGAGAATGAGGTTGTTGCGCTCGGCAGCATCGGGTGAAACAGTCAGCGCCAGAAGCGCGACAGCAGCACCTGTGGTAATCGCAAAACCCTTGTTGACTTTCAGAGTCCGGGATTTCATTGTTCGCTCCGACTCAAAACACTTTCAGATTGCTTAATGAACGCAGCACTCGTGTGCTTGTTCCGCGTATTTTGGCCCGAACCCCTGTTCAGAGCCTCTGCAATCCGCACGTTCCCGTGAACCCTAGCGTGATATTGCCGACTTCGATTGGATGTTTTCGCGATTCTCCTGTCGGCTGCGAGATTGTCTTCGCGTCCGCTTTGATGGTAAGCGGGATCGACATCCCCAAAACACTCAGCGGAATAGCTCGATGAAAACGCTCCAGATTCGCCGCCCCGACGATTGGCATCTCCATCTGCGTGACGGCGCCGTACTGGAAGGCGTGATCGGCGATACGAGCCGCCATTTCGCCCGTGCGATTATTATGCCGAACCTTGTTCCGCCGGTCGTGACGACGGCCGATGCCATCGCATATCGCGCGCGGATCATGGCTGCCTTGCCGAAGGGGCATAGGTTCGAGCCGTTGATGACGCTTTATTTGACGGAGCACACCAACCCGGGTGATGTCGAAGAAGGAAAGAAAAGCGGCCTGATCACGGCTGTGAAGCTTTATCCCGCTGGTGCCACGACCAATTCCCATGGCGGCGTGCGAGATCTGGAGAAGGCGATGCCTGTTCTCGAGCGTATGGCGAAGATCGGCCTTCCGCTCTGCGTGCATGGCGAGGTCACGACGGCGGAGGTCGATATTTTTGATCGCGAGGCGGTCTTCATCGAAACGGTGCTCGATCCGCTACACAAGCGGCTTCCCGAACTTAAGGTCACGATGGAGCATGTCACGACCTCTGACGGCATCGACTATATCAAGTCGTCCAAGGCAAACCTCGCAGGCTCGATCACCACGCATCACCTGATCATCAACCGCAACGACATCCTCGTCGGCGGTATCCGTCCTCATTATTATTGCCTGCCGGTCGCCAAGCGCGAAAGTCATCGTCTCGCCTTGCGCGCGGCCGCGACTTCCGGCGACCACCGTTTCTTTCTCGGCACGGATTCCGCCCCGCATGTCGATCCGTTGAAGGAATGCTCCTGCGGTTGCGCCGGCATCTACACGTCGGTCAACACGATGAGCTGCCTCGCCCATGTCTTCGAAGACGATAATGCTCTGGACAAGCTGGAAGCGTTTGCGTCGCTCAACGGTCCGGCTTGGTACGGACTGCAGCCGAACGAAGAAACAATCACGCTCGAAAAGCAGGATGTTGCTGTAGAATTTCCGGCCAAGCGCGAGACAGGTGCCGGCGCTATTACCGTATTTGACCCCGGTTTCCAGATATTCTGGAATGTTCTAGACTGACGTTACTGGTTGTTGCCAAGGAAATGATGTTTTATTCGGATTGTGCTCTCCGAGGGTAACTCTTTGGAGAGATTCCCGCTTTAGCTTCTGCTCGCATACTGAAGAAATCTTCGAAGAGAATTCCGGCATGATGCTTGATTATCAGTCTCTTCTGCTTGCGCTGGGCGTTTCCGCCGCATGTCTGATGGTCACCTTGTTTGGTACCTGGTTTTCCCGCCGGACGGACTCCTTTCTTCTGACTTTGGTTATCTCGCTTTGCCTGATCGTGGCCGGCATCGCCGTCTACAGCTCCTACACCGCTCAGTCCGGTGTCGGTCCCATGGCCCTAGCCTATGCGTTGTTGATGTGTGGTTTTTCCACCATCTATGCCGCATCGGTCCAGTTCCGAACTGACATGCCTCCCTGGCGCCTGGCCGGTGTCCTGTCCTTTGTCAGCCTCGCGCTCGGCATGCCGCTCATTCTTGTCGGACTTGATGGCATTGGCCTGATTATCATGAATGTGTTGACGGCCATTTTCCTTGTCGGCACCGGATGCCAGTACTGGGCGGCGCGCAAAGAAGCTCCCGGCCCTCTGCTCGGCATGGTCATTCTCTATTGTATGAGCGGTTTCTCCTTTGCTCTTTGTGCGAGTATGCTGATCGCGGATGGCCGTCCGAGCCTCGGTCAACCACCGGAAAACTGGGCGGAAAACCTCAATATTGGCATCTGCATTGCCGGCATGACCGGTATTGGCGCTTTGTCGCTGGCGCTTCACCAGTGGCGGATGGCAGCTCTACATCGCCATGAAGCCATGACCGACGCGCTGACCGGTCTTCTCAATCGCAGGGCCCTGTTCGGGCAATATGGCGGACGAACGCTGAATGCCTCAACCGCAGTGATTGTCTTTGATATTGACCGTTTCAAGTTGATCAATGACCGTTTCGGCCATTCCGCAGGCGACGAAGTGCTGAAACTGTTTGCGCAGGACGTGATGTCGGAAATGGTTCCGGCGGCTTCTGCGGCCCGCCTGGGCGGCGAGGAATTCGCCATGATCGTCAGCGAGGTCATGCCCGGCCGCGCTGAAAGGATCGCCAATGCAGTCCGCATGCGTTTTGCGTCGCGCGATATCGTCATTGACGGAAAAATCCTTCGCTGCACGGTCAGTGCCGGCGTGTCTGTGGGCTTGCCCGAAGGCCAGTCGTTTGAAGCCGTTCTGAACGTCGCCGACGGTGCCCTATACGAAGCGAAGAATGCCGGTCGCGATCGTGTCGCGCTCGCATCCTATCTGCGGTCCATTCCTACGCCACCCGTCCCAGGCAACCGGACATCTGCCTGAAAACTTCAAGCTGCGTCGCTGTTTCGCTGGCTAAGCCTTCGGCATGCTGCTATTGCGGCGCGTGGTTTAAGAAAGCAGCGATCAAGGAGCGGGCGCATGATCCAGACCACATTTACCGACCGGAATGTAATGGCCGAACTGATGGCAAAGATGCTGTGGGAAATCGGAGCCGTGCATTTCAGTGCCGACAAGCCCTACAAGTTCTCCTCCGGCATGATGAGCCCCGTCTATATCGACTGCCGCAAGCTGCTTTCCTTCCCGCGCGTGCGCTCCACCATCATGGATTTCGCCGCAGCCACCGCTTTGCGCGAAGCCGGCTTTGAGAAGTTCGATTGTATCGCGGGTGGCGAAACCGCTGGCATTCCGTTTGCGGCTCTTCTGTCAGAACGCCTCGGCCTGCCGATGATCTATGTCCGCAAGAAGCCCAAGGGCCACGGTCGTGCATCGCAGATCGAAGGCCATCTGCCGGAAGGTGCCCGTGTCCTCGTCATTGAAGACCTCGTCACGGTCGGCGGCGGCATGTTCACCTTCATCGACGCCATCCGCGCGGCAGGCGGCGTGGTTGACCATGGTATGTCGCTGTTCTTCTACGACATGTACCCGCAGGTTGCCGAGCGTTTTGCCAATGGCAAGGTTCAGTTCAGTTACATCGCCACCTGGCGCAACGTTCTGGCTGTTGCCCGTGACCAGAAGCTGTTCGACGAAAAGACGCTGTCGGAAGTCGAGTCCTTCCTCGACGCGCCGATGGAATGGTCCGGCCGCCATGGCGGCATTACTGAGCTTTCGCTCTAGTATTGGTACAAAAGCTCAGGTATCGATGGGCGAAACAATGATCTCGGGAGGAAATCGATGATCCTGTGCTGCGGCGAAGCTTTGATCGACATGTTGCCGCGTGAAACGACGCTCGGCGAACCGGCTTTTTCGCCCTATGCCGGTGGCGCCGTCTTTAACACCGCCATCGCGCTTGGCCGTCTGAGTGTCCCGACGGCCTTCTTCACCGGTCTTGCCGATGACATGATGGGCGACATCCTGCGCGACACGCTGCGTAAGAGCAATGTCGACTTCAGCTATTGCGCCATCGCCTCGCGGCCTTCCACCATCGCTTTCGTCAAGCTGGTAAACGGTCACGCGACCTACGCCTTTTACGATGAGGGCACAGCCGGCCGCATGATCACCGAGGCCGATCTGCCAGCGATCGGAGACGAATGCGAGGCATTGCATTTCGGTGCGATCAGCCTGATCCCGGAACCCTGCGGTTCGACCTATGAGGCGCTGATGCTGCGCGAGCATGAAAAGCGCGTCATCTCGCTCGATCCGAACATCCGCCCCGGGTTCATCAAGGACAAGGCGGCCCATCTCGCCCGTATCCGGCGCATGGCCGCCATGTCGGATATCGTGAAATTCTCGGATGAGGATCTCGCATGGTTCGGCCTTGAAGGTGACGAGGATACGCTCGCCCGCCATTGGCTGCATCACGGTGCAAAGCTCGTTGTCGTCACCCGCGGTGCAGAAGGTGCTGTCGGCTATACGGCGGATCACAAGGTCATGGTTCCGAGCGAACGGGTAACGGTCGTCGATACGGTCGGCGCCGGCGACACGTTCGATGCAGGCATTCTCGCATCGCTGAAGATGCAGAACCTGCTGACCAAGTCCCAGGTCGCAAGCCTCACCGAAGACCAGATCGCCAAGGCACTTGCGCTGGGCGCTAAGGCCGCAGCCGTTACAGTCTCGCGGGCGGGGGCAAACCCGCCATTTGCGAACGAGATCGGGCTGTAACGTCTAGGAGATAGCTGCCCCTCACCCTAACCCTCTCCCTCTCCCCCGTAAACGGGGCGAGAGGACGTGCCATGCGCAATGTTGGCGAGGGACGGAGTGGTCGCAACACGGGTCCTTCTCCCCGCATGCGGGGAGAAGGTGGCGGCAGCCGGATGAGGGGCCGCCTCAGGCTCCACTCAAATTTACTTCTTCAGTCCAGTCAGCGTCTTTACCAGCCCTTGCGTTGAGCTGTCGTGACTGGCTGCGCTTTCCTTGCCTTCAACGACTGGAAGCAGACCGGTCGCCAGCTCCTTGCCGAGTTCCACGCCCCACTGGTCGAAGGAATTGATACGGAAGAGCACGCCTTCGACGAAGACGCGGTGTTCGTAAAGCGCGACGAGCCGGCCGAACGCAAACGGAGTGAGTTTGTCATGCACGAAGGTGATCGACGGGCGGTTGCCGCTGAACACGCGATGTGGCGCGATGAAATCCGCCTTTTTGTCGTCCATGCCCTTGGAGGTCAGCTGCGCTTTCGCTTCCTCGAACGTGCGGCCCTTCATCAGCGCTTCCGACTGCGCAAGGCAATTGGCGATCAGAAGATCGTGCTGGTGGCGCAGTTCCGGCTCGAAACCGTTTGCCGCGATCATGAATTCGGCCGGGATGATGCTCGTGCCCTGGTGGATCAGCTGATAGAAGGCGTGCTGGCCGTTGGTGCCGGGTTCGCCCCAGACGACCGGGCCTGAATTGCCCTCGACCGGCGTGCCGTCGATCGTCACGCCCTTGCCGTTCGATTCCATGTCGAGTTGCTGCAGATAGGCCGGAAAGCGCAGCAGACGCTGGTCATAGGGAAGGATCGCGCGGGTTGGGTAGCCCAGAACGTTACGATGGTAGAAGCCGATCAGGCCAAGCAGCATCGGCAGGTTCTTGGCGGTCGGCGCCTCGCGGAAATGCTTGTCCATCGCATGCGCGCCATTGAGGAACTTGCCAAAATTTTCAGGTCCGATGGCGATCATCAGCGGCAGGCCGATGGCTGACCAGATCGAATAACGGCCGCCGACCCAGTCCCAGAAGCCGAACACACGTTCTGCATCGATGCCGAAGGCCGCGACCTTGTCGAGCGCGGTGGAGACGGCGCAGAAATGGTGCTGCACGGCGGCGTCGCCCAGCGTGTCGGCAACGAACCTGCGGGCGGTGGCCGCATTGGTCATCGTCTCGATCGTCGTGAAGGTCTTGGAAGCGACGATGAACAGCGTCGTCTCGGCATCGAGCAGCTTCAGCGTATCGGCGATATGGGCGCCGTCGACATTGGAGACGAAATGAGCGCGCGGGCCGTCATGGTAGGGCGCAAGCGCCAGCGTCGCCATCACCGGGCCGAGATCCGAACCGCCGATGCCGATATTGACGACATCGGTGATCTTTTTGCCGGTCGCGCCCTTCAAGGCACCGGACCGGATGCCGTCGGCAAACTTGCCCATCGCGGCCAGGACCGCGTCGACGTCCGGCATGACATCGCGGCCGTCGACCAGCACCGTCGTGTTGGACCGGTTGCGCAGCGCCGTATGCAGCACCGCCCGGTTTTCGGTGAAGTTGATGGCGACACCGGAGAACATCTCCTCGCGCTTCTTCGCCACGCCGCCGGCATCGGCGAGCTTTTCAAGCAGCGTGAGGATCTCGTCGTTCACCGCGGTCTTGGAATAATCCATGGTGAGGTCATCGAAGCTGGCGCTGAATTTTTCGAAGCGGCCCGCATCCTGGGCGAAGGCGGCACGAATGTCCGTCGCCTTTGTAGCGTCTGCGGTTGCCTTGAGCTCTTGGACGATGGTCTGCATGATTTCCTCGCATTCTGCAGAATGATGCACGGGAAACTATTCGCTTTCCTGTTCAAATCAAGCGCCGGCCGTGCGTCTTTTGCTTAGTGGACCAATCAATTGTCCAGTTTATTGCCCGACAGCCGTCTCTACCGTATTGCCGACCGCTTGTCCGAACCGTCCGACCTGCTCGTTGTAACTGCGCCGTGTCGCCGGATCGAAGATGGCGATCGGGGTGCTAACCGCGACACTGGCTGCGCCGCCGACGGTTTGTGCGGTGCCGAGCGCCACGGCTCCCAGCCGCTCGCCAAGCCCGACATCGCTGTCTGTCACGGTCTGGCCTGCAATCAGCCGGTTGCCGATCAGCTTCACCACTTCCGGGCTTTCGGCAAATTTGCCATGGTTCAGCCTGTCACCGCCTTTGAGCTTGGTGAGATCCAGAACCACGATGCCGGCCTTTTCGAACTCCGTGCGATAAGGCTCGACCGTCGGATCCACCTGGCCCAGCCGGTCGATATTGCCGGAAATACGCCGGGACAGGCTGAGCGCCCGGTCGTCCTGCGACACGAAGAGCGTGAAACTCGGATGTTTGGGGCCAAGCTCGGCAAACTGCCGGCCAAACACATCGACATCGAGATCCGGCGAAGCAAGTATGACATTCTGGATTTTCGGTGCCACGCGCCCGTCGCGGATCGCCATCTGGCGCAGTGCCTCTACCGTGAGCCAGGAGCCCATCGAATGCGCCATGATCGTCACTTCGCCGACACCCGGATCGGTGGAAAGGCGGCGCAACATGTTCTCCAGCGCATCGCGGGAATAGTTGGTGCTTTCCTTGTCGTAATTATAGGCAAAGATGCTGCCGCGCGACGGCCATGTGAACAGCACCGGCGCCACGTCCGTATCGGAATCATGCACGATCTGCGCAAAGCGATAGACTGCGTCTTCGTAGCGATTGTTGAACCCATGGACAAACACCATCACCCTGCGGCTCTTGGGCAGGTTATGATGCAGCCAGCTGCGTGCATCACCGATCTGCATCGGAGTGACCGAAAGCGTGGCGAATTCCTTGGCAGGGTTGGCGGGAAGTTTTTTCGGCCATTGCACCTGGCCCACTTCACGCGCACTGCTGGGCGGTATCGACACCTTGATCTCGGTAAGCGAGGGTTCCTTGCCGCGTTCGCCTGAAAACAATATGCCTGGCGTCTCGGTCGACTTGCGGGTTGTCGCCACCAGAACATCGACCGTAGATGCACCTGGTGCTGCGGCAGCCGTGGTCGGAATCAGCACGCCCTCAGGCCTTCCGGCACAGCTCGAAAGCGCGGCCAGAACAGAAACGACGGCAATCAGGCGAAACGAAAATCCGGCACGGTTTTGCAAGCGAACTCCAACAGCTTTTCCCGGCACCACAACCTGTGGGTAATGGAGCAAGAGGGCGTCGTCCACTGCTAAACGGAGGAGATGACGGCGACAAGTCACTCTTGGTTTTGACCTGTCGCCGTGTTGCAACGGCGCTGGAGCAATTCCAGCAAAAGCGGGAGCCGGTTTCGCGCCCGCAATTGCGCTGAAATAAAGAGCTATCGCAGCTCCCGCCGCAGGATCTTGCCGACATTGGATTTCGGCAACTGATCGCGGAACTCTATGATGCGGGGCCGTTTGTAGTTGGTGAGATTCGCAGCGCAGTGAGCCTTGAGATCGGCCTCGGTCAGGCCCTCGTCCTTTTTCACCACGAACAGTTTCACCGCTTCGCCTGAATTGGGATCCGCGATGCCGACTGCCGCGCATTCCAGCACGCCGGGATGCATTGCCGCCACTTCCTCGACCTCGGTCGGATAGACGTTGAAGCCGGAGACGAGGATCATGTCCTTCTTCCGGTCGACGATTTTGACGTAACCCTCGCGATCCATGTAACCCATGTCGCCGGTACGGAAAAAGCCGTCGGATGTCATGACCTTGGCCGTCTCGTCCGGACGGTTCCAGTAGCCGGCCATGACCTGGGGGCCACGAATGCAGATTTCGCCGACATTGCCGAGATCGACATCGTGGCCGTCATCATCGCGGATTGCGATTTCGGTTGACGAGACCGGCAAGCCGATCATGCCGGAAAACTCCTTCGCATCAAGCCGGTTGGCCGTGGCGACAGGGGAGGTTTCGGAAAGGCCATAGCCCTCGGTGATCTGGCAACCGGTCATTGCCAGCCAGCGTTCGGCAACTGATCTCTGCACAGACATGCCGCCGCCGAACACGAGAAGCAGCGAGGAGTGATCAAGTTTCTGGAAGTCAGCATTGTTCATCAGCGCGTTGAACAGCGTATTGAGCCCCGGAAAGATATGAACCGGGTGCTTTTGCAATTCCTTGACGAAAGCGGGAATGTCGCGGGGATTGGCGATCAGCAAATTGTGGCTGCCGGTCGCAACCCCCATCAGCGAATTCACTGTCAGCGCGAAGATATGATAGAGCGGCAGTGCGCAGAGGAATTGCAGTTGTTCCGGGCGTGGCTTGTTGAGGAAAGCGGTCTCCAGCCAGGTGCCCATCTGCTCCTTGTTGGAAAGCAGGTTGGCATGAGTGAGGACTGCTCCCTTGGATACGCCTGTCGTGCCGCCCGTATATTGAAGAAAGGCAACATCATGCGGGCCGACATCGATCTGTTTGATCGTCGTCCTTGCACCGTCGTCGAGCACTGCCTTGAAGCTGGAATGGCCGGGCAGTGACCACGCTGGCACCAGCTTCTTCACCTTGCGCACGACTAGGTTGACGATATGGCCCTTCAGCCCCAGCATGTCGCCCATCGCCGCGACGACGACATGCTTCACAGCTGTAGCGGGCAAGACCTGTTGCGCGTTGGCTGCAAAATTCTCCAGGAGGAAAAGCACCTTCGCGCCGGAATCCCTAAGCTGGTATTCAAGTTCGCGCGGCGTGTAGAGCGGATTGACATTGACGACCACAAGCCCCGCGCGAAGAATGCCGTAAACGATCACGGGATTTTGCAGAATGTTCGGCAGCATCACCGCCACGCGGTCGCCTTTTTCGAGGCCTTTTGTCTGCAGCCATGCGGCGATCTTGCGGCTCTCGGCCTCAAGCTGCCGGAATGTCAGCGATTTCCCCATGCTGGTGAACGCGGGCCGGTCGCCATAACGGGCGCAGCTGTCCTCGAAAAGCTGTCCGAGGGAACGGTGCGCCAGCGGCGCAATCTCTTCGGGCACGCCGGGCGGATAGGATTTCAGCCAGATCTTGCGCGGGTTCGTCGGGGCTCTCGCCACCTGTTCGTTCATGAGAGCATCCTCCATGCTCGTTGGCCTTACCTCAAGGCAATGGAAAAGTCCTCCACTTCTCCATCACCTATATTAGGTCATTCACAGGAACCAGAAAAGACTGGTCCATTCTCGGACAGCTATCTTACATTCACGTAAGCGTCAATTGTCGCAGGCAAGTGGGATCTTTGGAACGATTGTGAGGCGCGGAAGTTCTATTTCCATGACGAGAAACGACTTGGAAGGAGTAACTCATGTTGCATCATGAACCGCGTGCAGGGCAGGATCCTTATGTGAAGGACACGCCGTCGCTGATCGCCAGCGACAAGGTCGAAGGAACGGCAGTCTATGGTGCCGATGGCAAGAGAATTGGTTCGATTGCTCGTATTCTCCTCGAAAAACGCGGCGGCCGGGTCGGTTATGCTGTGTTGAGCTTCGGCGGTTTCCTTGGCATTGGTGACGATTATTATCCGCTACCGTGGGAAAAACTGCGTTACGACGAAGAGCTCGACGGTTATCGCATCGACCTGACCAAGGACCAGATTACCGGTGCTCCGAAATATAGTGACCTTGATGACGACAGCTTTTATCGAGGCAATGATAGGAAGATCTATGACTATTACGGCGTTCCGCCCTACTGGATGTAATCCGGTTCTTTAGCTTGAGAGAGGCCCTGTCTAGGGCCTCTTTTCGTTTGTTTAAACCTATTATGACACGTTCCCGCCATGGCGGTTTGGCCGATGGGGATTGGTGTCATGGCGGAAAAGACGGGCGGGGTGCGTGACCTGGAGCGGGAGGATCTGCTTTCCGTCGCCGAGCTGTTCCAGAAGACATTCCGGAACTCGCAGCCTATTCGCCCTTCGATGATCCAGTATCTCAGTGAGGTGTTCTTCGATCACCCCTGGTATGACGAGGAAATCCGCTCCAAGGTGTTCATCGACGCCAGTGGTGGTGTTCAGGGCTTTATCGGCGTCTTTCCATCGCGGCTTGAGATCAACGGCCGTCCCATCCGCGCGGCTTTCGCTGGCTCCATGATGGTCGACCGGCACGAGCAAAACCCGCTTGCAGGCGCGCGCCTTCTGCGCGCCTTTTTGACCGGACCGCAGGATATTTCTTTGACGGAGACGGCCAACTCGCTGGCGCTCGGCATGTGGCAGAAGCTCGCCTTGCCATTGGATATCGCCTACAGCCTCAACTGGTTGCGCATTTTGCGTCCCAGCGGCACCGCCGTTCAGGTTGCCGAACGTGGTCTGAAAGTCGCGCGCTATCTGCGCCCGGTGGCGTCGCTTTCCGATGGCCTGATCGAGCGCATGGGCGTGAAGTCGTTTCGGGCATCGCCGATCCATGGGGCCGGACGAGTGAATTTCTGGGATGCTTCAAGGGAAGAATTTGCCGAGGCAGTGCTGAAACTGTCCGAACTCTTCCCCCTGCGCCCGCGATGGGACCAGGCTTCGCTGGACTGGTTCATGGACCACGCGCAGCAAAAGCGTCAATTCGGCAAGCCCTCATGGCGTATTGCCGAATCCCGCAATGGCGAACTGGTCGGTTGTTACGCCTATTATGGTCGCCCGCGCGGCATAGGCTGGCTGTTGCAGGCCGTATGCGCTCCGAGTATCGCCGGGGAACTTGTCGATGATCTCTTTGCCCATGCCGATGCTGCAGGCTGCGTCGCCATCCGCGGTGCCGGTCATCCCTGGCTGACGCCCGAACTCATCAGCCGCAAGACGCTGTTTTACGGTCGCGCCTTTTTCGTCGCCCATGCCAAAGACAAGAGCCTGTTGGAGCCGATCAGAGCCGGTGAAGCCCTGATCAGCGGCCTTGCGGGGGAAAACTGGATGCGCCTGATCGGCGACGATTTTGACTGAGTTCCGTTAATCCAGCATCGTCGTAGGCTGGGCATGCAGGTAGTCGGCCACTTTCCGCTTCGAGCCGATATTGCGCCACACCGCATCCACCTGATCCGGGGTAAGTCCGGCCGCATCGGCGGTTTCCTCGCGGGAAATGCCGTTGTCCAGTGCGTAGAGGCAAATATCCATCCGGTCGTAGGGAAGCGAGAAATAATATTCGTCCTGGCCCTGAGGCAGCGACCATGTATCGGTTGTCGGCGGGCGGCCACGGATTTCCTCCGGCACGCCGAGCGCTTCCGCCAACTGATAGACCTGGGTCTTGTAGAGATGCGCGATCGGCTTGAAATCGGCTGCGCCATCGCCGTTCTTGACGAAAAAGCCCTGGTCGTATTCCAGTCGGTTCGGTGTACCGGCGACGGCAAAGTTTAGCCGGTCGGCATGGTAATATTCGATCTGCTTGCGCGTCCGCTGTTTCATGTTGGCGGCAGCGATCATGCCGAGATAGACGTCGAGCGGCATCCGATGGCGGCTCTGCTCGCCGACCGGATTGGCGACCACCAGCCAGGAGATGTTATAGCCGCGCCCGGTCAGCGCGTCTTCAAGCACCACCTTGCAACCCCAGTGCTGACCAAATTCGGGTACGACTTGACGGATGAAGCCGTCGCGGCGGGCATAACAGCCTTGGGCGGCAAGCGAAGGCCCGATATCTTCCAGCACCGTTTCGATGCCGACCGTTTCAGCCAGAGCCTTGCCGAGCCGCAGGCTGTCCGGATCGCTGTCATGTTCGGGCATGAACACGCCGGTCACCTTGCCGGTGCCGAGTGCGCGGGCGCAGAGCGCCGCTGTCACACTGGAATCGATGCCGCCGGAAAGACCGAGCACCGCGCCGCGTTTGCGCAAATCCTTCAACACGGTCAGGCGCAGCCAATCGCAGATACGCTCGATCTCCGCTTCCGCATCAAGCACGAGGCTCCTTGCGGAAAACGCGGCAGTCTTTTTCAGTACGGCGGGGGCGTTCGTCATGCAGCGTTTTCCTTGATGTCGGATGCGGGCGGTTCTGAGGTCGATGAGTCTGCGGTCAGTCTGATCTTGCCGGTGCTCGTCTTCGGCAGCGCGTCGCGAAACTCGACGCTCTTCGGCACCATGTAGTCTTCGAGGCTGAGTGCGCAGTGGCGCAGTATTTCCTTTTCGGAGAGTTCGGCCGATGGCTCCAGCGCTACATACGCACGGATCAACTGGCCGAAGACCGGGTCGTCGATGCCCGCGACGGCCGCCTCGCGAATGCCGGGCAGGGCATAAAGCACCCGCTCCACTTCCTGCGGGCTGACCTTTTCGCCCCGTGTCTTGATGATGTCGTCGCGTCGGCTGACGAAATAGAGAAAGCCGTCTTCGTCGGTCGTGAACAAGTCGCCCGTATAAAGCCGGCGGTTGCCACTGACGGAGGTGACGTTCCTCACGCTTGCCGGATCGTCTCGCCAGTAGCCCGTCATCACATGCGGGCCTTCGACCACAAGTTCCCCGGTGACGCCCGGCGGCACTGGATTGCCTGCCTCGTCGATCACATAGGCCTGACCGCCCGGAATAGCGCGGCCGACCGAAAGCGGCCGATGATCGGCTTCGTCTGCAGGCAGGTAGCTTGCTCTGATACATTCCGTCTGGCCGTACATCAGGAAAAGCCGGCTTTCCGACAACAGTTCGCGCAGGCGCTGCGTGGTGGAGGGCGGCATGGCGGCGGCGGCGCTGGTGATGTAGCGCAGATCCGGCAGGAAACTCGGCGCCAGATCCTGCATGCCGGCGATCAGCGCCGCCATGGCGGGAACGATCGGAAAACCGGTGGCTCTCGTTTCCACCAGCCGGGCAAGCACCTTGCGCGGAAAGGCAAAGCTCTTCTCCAGAACCAGAGTGCCGCCGACCATCACCATCGTTAGGATCTGGGTGATGCCATAGCCGAAGGAGATCGGCAGGACACTCAACACGATGTCGCCGTCTGTGTTTTCCAGGTAGGTGCTGATCGAGCCGCAGGCGGCCAGCAGGCTGGCATGGCTATGCATCACGCCCTTCGGCGCGCCGGTTGAGCCTGATGTGTGGATCAGGATAGCCAGTGTTTCGCTGTCCGTTTGCCGCGGCAGCTCCACTTTGCCGTCATGATCGACCAGTGCTTCATACGCCAGCTGGTCTCCCGCGACACCGGCTGGCGTTGCGCCGAACGAGATCTTGAGAGGGGGGCGATCCGCAGTGCTCGACGCGGCATCCACCACGCCACAAAACCGTGTCTGCGTGAAGATCGCAAAAGGCGTCGTGCTGTCTATGATGGCGCGCAGCTTGTCCTGCTTCATCGAGGCATGTAGAGGGCAGGGCACGGCGCCAGCTTTCCAGGCAGCGAAAAACGCCACCACGGCCTCTGCAGAATTTTCGGCAACCATAAGAACCCGGTCGCCTGCTTCGATCCCCCGCGAGATCAGGCTGGCGGCAAGGCAATCAGAGAGCCGATCCAGCTCCGCATAAGACAAACGGGCCTCGCCGGCGATCAGCGCCGTCTTTGATCCGAAACGGCCGGCGCTTTGGCGAAGATGATCCTCGATACGCATGGCCGGTCCGCCGGCTTCAAGCCGCCGCAGCCGGCAGCTTGGATGCCAGGTAGCGCGTCATGTTGGCTATGCTGTCGAGATTTTCCGGGACAATCTCGTCGTCCGCGATGGAAATACCGAACGTCTGCTCCAGAAACGCGATGACTTCCAGTACGCCGGTGGAATCGATCACACCGCTTTCCAGCAACGACTGGTTGTCGTCGAGGTCGGCATCGGCGCGGAACAGGAAGTTTTCCGCAATAAACTCCCGCACGGCGGCGTTGATCTTGTCGGTCATCGGAATAAGCCTTCCCCAGAGAGTGGCCTACTCAGCGGGTTCAACACGCGCGGCCACTATTACCCATGGTTTGACCCTGCACCAAACACCTGAATCTTTCCCTAAATCCATATTTCTACTTTGAGACATTCCCGAAAACGTTCAGGTGCCATTCTACAGCGCGTTAGACGGCGTGCCCTTTTCGAAATTCTCCACATGCTCGATTACCTGGACCCAAAGCGCTTGCATCGCCTCGTCACTAGCCCAGGCGACATGCGGGGTGAGGATCACATTCGGCCGGTCGAGCACGGTAAGGAGCGGATTGTCCGCAGCCGGTGGCTCCTTGGTCAGCACGTCGAATCCGGCACCGGCAATCAGCCCTTCGTTAAGCGCCGTCACCAGATCGGCCTCGTTCACCAGCCCGCCACGCGCGGTGTTGATGATTAGCGGATGCCTTTTCATCCGGCGGAATTCCTCAATTCCGATCAGGTCGCGCGTCTCTGGCTTGAGTGGCATATGCAGGGAAATGATGTCAGCCTCTTCGAGCACTGTCTCGAACGGCGTATATCCCTCGGTCACCTCGTTCGCTCCCTTGCGGCCGGCAAACAGCACCCTCATGCCCAGTGCCTCGGCGATCTGCGCCACCGACTTGCCCAATGTGCCCCCGCCAAAAATACCAATCGTGGAATTAGCCAGGTCGCGGATCGGATGGTTGAAGAAGCAGAACTGGTTGGCGCGTTGCCATTCGCCCGCAATCACGTCCTCGCGAAAGCCGACGATCGAGCGGCGCAGTGCAAAGATCAGCGCAAACGTATGCTCCGGCACGGTATTGACCGCATAACCTCGCACATTCGAGACCACGATGCCGCGCTGCTTGGCGAATGCGAGATCGATCACGTCATAGCCGGTTGCCGTGACCGCAATCATCTTCAGCTTCGGCGCAGCCTTGATCGACGCTTCGCGCACCGGGGCCTTGTTGGTGATGACGATATCGGCATCGCGAATGCGTTCCGCCACCTCGCCTTCCGGTGTCTTCCCATATTCGACCCATTCATGGGAAAAAAACGGCCGGGTAATTTTGACCGCAGGACCGATCGTGTCGCGATCGAGGAAAACAATCTTCGTCATTCCAGCCTCTCAAAAATTAGTTCCGGCTTGCATTCGGCGTGCGCCTGTTTGAGGAATGTAGTCCTACAACATTCAGGCCGTCACGAAAGCCCGAAGAACAACCAAGGGGATCATATAGGGGGAGTGCATGGGGGAAGTTCTCGACCTCGATTGCGTGGTCGTCGGTGGTGGTGTCGTTGGCCTGGCGATTGCCCGTCGGCTGGCTATTGCCGGGCGCGAGGTCGTGGTACTCGAAAGCGAGCCGCTGACGGGAAGCATTACCTCCTCGCGCAACAGCGAGGTCATTCATGCCGGGCTTTATTATGCGACCGGCAGCCGCAAGGCGGAACTCTGCGTAAAAGGTAAGCATGCACTTTACGCCTATTGTCGCGAACGCCATGTGCCGCACCGGCAATGCGGCAAGCTCGTCGTCGCCTCCAGTCCGGCCGAGGTCGCCTATCTGGAAAAACTTCTGAAACAGGCAGGGGCCAATGGGGTCGATGATTGCTACCTCATCGATGCAGCGCAACTGCAGGCAATGGAACCGCAGATCACCGGCCATGCGGCGCTCGTATCGCCCTCGACCGGCATCATCGACAGCCACGGCCTGATGGACGCCTATATTGCCGATATCGAGGCACATGGCGGCACGATTGTGGTCAATTCTCCGGTCCTGTCCGGTGAACTTACGGCCAGTGGTCCGCTTCTTTCCGTCGGCGGCGATGATCCTTTCACCGCCAGCGCCCGGCTGGTCGTCAATTCGGCGGGTCTGGAGGCCTGGTCGGTCTCCGAAAACTTGGCTGGGCTCGATTCCGCAACAATCCCGCACCGTTCCTATGCCAAAGGCAACTATTTCGCCCTGTCCGGCAAGGCGCCCGCCAGCCATCTGATCTACCCGGTGCCGGAAGCGGGCGGCCTCGGCACCCATCTGACTCTCGATCTTGCGGGCCAGGCCCGTTTCGGGCCCGATGTCGAATGGGTGGATGCTCCGAATTACGACGTCGATCCGGCGCGCTCGGAAAAATTCTATGCCGCGATCCGCAAATACTGGCCGCATCTGAAGGATTTGTCGCTGCAGCCGGCTTATGCCGGCGTGCGGCCGAAGACGATCGGCCCGGAAGGCGGCGGTGGCGGAGATTTCATCATCCAGGGGCCGCAGGTTACCGGCCATCAGGGGTATGTGGCGCTTTATGGCATTGAGTCGCCGGGCCTTACCTCGTCGCTGGCAATTGCCGATGAGGTCTGGCGACTGGTTTCCGAATAAAAGCGGTAGGCATGCGCCTGCCGGGCTTGCGCCTCAAGGCACGTGTCATGTGCCTGACATCTGTCCGTGCTTGGCTCCTTCGCCAAGCCCGATGAGCCGCGCCAATGAAGGCGATTCGTGGCGCTGAGATATCGGGGCCCAACGGAGACTGCTTGATGTCGCTTTTTCTAGGTCTCGCTTCCGGTGTGTTGATCGCTGCCAACGGCATCAGCATCGGCATTGCGATGAGGCGTCTGTCCCGCAACGGCAGCGCGGCCCTCACACTGGCAGAAAAACCGCCGGTCTCTGTCGTTGTTCCGGCTTGTGGCATCGAAAATTTCACCCCGCTCACGCTGGAACGGGCGTTCGATCTCGATTGGCCTGACTACGAGCTGATCTTTTGCGTTGCCGATACGAGAGACCCGGTCATCCCGGCCGTAAAGGACGCCATGACGCGGCATCCCGAGATCACGGCAAGCCTGCTGATTGGCGACGACCGCATCAGCGCCAATCCGAAACTCAATAATTGCGTGAAGGGTTGGCGAGCCGCGGTCAATGACTGGGTCGTGTTGGCCGATTCCAATGTCCTGATGCCGCGTGATTACATTGCCCATCTTATGGCGGCTAGACGCAAGAACACGGGTCTCGTCTGCTCGACCCCGCTCGGTTCTCGCCCGGATGGTTTCTGGGCCGAAGTCGAATGCGCCTTCCTGAACTCTCAACAGGCACGTTGGCAATATGCCGGCGAAGCAATCGGTCTGGGTTTTGCCCAGGGCAAGAGCATGCTGTGGTATAAGCCGATGCTGGATGCCGAAGGCGGCATTGCCGCACTAGGTGCAGAAATTGCCGAAGATGCCGCCGCGACCAAGCTGGTGCGCCGTCTCGGACAAAAGGTCCACCTCGTCGCGTCCCCCTTCGAACAACCGCTTGGCAGGCGGGAACTGAGCCAGATCTGGTCGCGCCAGGCGCGCTGGGCGCGCCTTCGTCGCGTTACTTTCCCCGCGTTTTTCGCACCTGAAATCCTCCTCGGTTGCCTGCCGCCGCTCGCCCTTGCGCTGGGCGCAGCAGCTCTGTCAGCCGGCGACATGTCTCTTGTCACGGTCGCTGTTTCGGTTCTGGCGGCCGTCTATCTCCCGGAACTCGCTTTGATCTGGGCGAAGAACTGGCGTCTTTCACTCTTGACCCTGCCGGCCATGCTGGTGCGG
>JAEXYH010000091.1 GCA_023451735.1 Pseudomonadota bacterium
CCAGGCTGAAGATCGTCATCCTTGCTCCCAACGTTGGCTTTGACCAGTGCGTCGAGAGGCGAGACTGTCGCATCTCTAACTGGCCCAACTGTCGCATTACTAAATAGCCCTTACAAACAAAGATCGCGTAATCTGTCTTATGGAACTATCTGACGCCACAGCCGGAGGACTTCCAGTAGTTTCGCAGAAAAGTTCAAATAAGTATTTGCAGAAGCAGGAACATTTAACGCTCCGCCATATGATCCACAGTCATATTCTGGCGGCCAGAGATTATATCCGAACTTCTCCGAAACCTTTTCCTTCTGGGCGTCTTAACTCCAAGCGGCAGAGATCGCGAGGAATCGGAGAGAACCATGACAAAAGCCATAGGCTACGCCGCGAAACACTCCTACAGCCGACTGAAGCCGTTGGAGTTCGAATGCCAGGAGCCCGGCGCGAGCGATGTCGAAATCGAAATCGCATACTGCGGCGTCTGCCACTCGGATGTCCATCAGGCCGAGAACGACTGGGGCAATACGGTTTATCCCTGCATGCCCGGTCACGAAATCGTCGGCCGCGTTACCAAAGTCGGCGGCAACGTCACACGTCATTCGGTTGGTGATCTCGTCGGCGTCGGCTGTATGATCGATAGCTGCCGGGAATGCGAGTCCTGCCGGGGCGGCGAAGAACAATATTGCGAAGGTCCCAACTCCTGGCTCGCGACCTATAACGGCCCGATGAAGCCTGCGGCGATGGCAAAGACCGGTCAGAATTCATACGGCCGCGACAACACCTTCGGCGGTTACTCAACGTCCATCGTCGTCAAGGAAGACTTCGTCCTCAAGATACCCGCCTCGATACCGGTCGAGGCCGCCGCGCCGATCCTGTGCGCAGGCGTCACGACCTTTTCCCCGCTCAAGCACTGGGGCATCAAAGGCGACCAAACGTTGGGTATCGTAGGCTTGGGCGGCCTAGGTAACATGGCCGTAAAGATCGCTAAGGCCATGGGGGCGGACGTTACGGTCTTCACGACCACTAAGGAAAAGATCGACGAAGCGCGCAAGCTCGGGATCAAGGGCGTCCTCGAAAGCGACAGTGACGCTCTCGCCGGTCTCGAGGCGACATTCGACTTCATCCTTTCGACTATCCCGGAAAAGCATAAGGTCGATCCGTTCACGGCTCTACTCAAGCGGGACGGCACATATGTCGCCGTCGGCGCGCTCGCGCCGATGTCCGGATACGACAACCAGGCGATGATCATGGGCCGCAAGAAGCTGGCCGGGTCGCTCATCGGTTCGATCGCCGAGACACAGGAAATCCTCGACTTCTGCGCCGAGCATCAAATAGCGCCCGACGTGCAGGTCATCCCGATCCAGGAGGTAAACGAGGCTTACAGAAAAATCAAAAAAGGCGACGTTCGGTTTCGCTACGTGATCGATATAGCCAGCCTGCGGGGCGAGCTCGCCGAAGGCTGACGCGATCTAAACGATTGGCGGGACGCGGAACTTCATTGCGGGGCTTCCGTTAGCCACAGCTCAAGAAGACGTAATCGAACCACGAGGAAACATCATGACCCTAGCAGGTAAGAACATCGCGATCCTGATCGCACCGCGCGGCACCGAGGAGCCGGAGTTCAAGCAGCCCAAAGACGCGGTGGTGGCCGCTGGCGCTACCGTAACCGTGATCGGCCTCGAGAGCGGTGAGGCTCAGACCAACAACAACGACCTCGACCCGGGCAGCAGCTATCCAGTCGACAAGACGATCGGCGAGGTATCTGCAGATCAGTTCGATGGCCTGGTCATCCCCGGTGGGTGCATCGGAGCCGACAAGTTGCGGGCAGACAAGGCGACCGTGGAATTCGTGCATGCCTTCTTCCAGCAGGCAAAGCCCGTCGGCGTCATCTGCCACGGCCCTTGGCTTCTCGTCGAGGCTGACGTTCTTGAGGGCCGGACCGTCACGTCGTTCCCTTCTGTCAGGAAAGACATCGAGAACGCGGGTGGCACCTGGGTCGACAGAGAAGTGGTCGTCGACAAGGGCCTGGTCACCAGCCGGAACCCTAAGGACCTGCCCGCCTTCTGCGCCAAGATCGTCGAAGAGTTCGAGGAAGGCAAACACCAGCAGCAGGCACGCAGCGCCTGACCTGAAATCCTCTGTGGTGCGTGATCTCCGCGGTCGCGCGCTGCGGAGTGCCAGATAGCATATCTGCCTCCACCTGTTCACCACATGTCCCTCACTCAGGAGTAAATCCATGACAGCATCACCCGTGAGATATTCACCCGATCTCGAGGTCATCAAGTCCGACGAGCGGGAAACGATTTCCGGACTGATTGACCAGTTCGATATCATCCTTGAGAAGACCGCGGAGGATTACGGGCATGCGGTCCGCTCCGTCCACGCCAAAGCCCACGGCATTCTCGAAGGAAAGATGACCATCCGCGCGGGCCTGCCGCCCGAACTCGCCCAGGGCCTTTTCGCCAAGCCGGGCGAACACGAAGTCTACCTGCGACTATCCACCAATGCGGGCGACATCCTGCCGGACACTGTCGCCCTGCCTCGTGGCCTTGCTATGAAAGTGGTCGGAGTAGACGGCCCTCGTCTGGCCGATGCCGACGGAAGCACCCAAGACTTCGTAATGGTGAACGGTCCTGTGTTCCAGGCTCCCAACCCCGAGAAGTTCCTATCCAGCCTGAAGCTGCTGGCAAGGACGACCGATAGGATGGAAGGGACGAAGGAAGTGTTGTCGAGCGTGCTTCAGACGGTCAACAAGGGTCTTGAGGCGGTCGGCGTCTCCAGCCCGACCGTGCAATCGCTCGGCGGCGCTCCAAACGTCGATCCTTTGGGCGAGACTTATTTCAGCGTCACCCCTTTCCGCTATGGCGACTACGTCGCCAAATTCCGGCTGACGCCCGTTTCGCCCGATCTGGTAAAGCGAACGGGGACGGAGATAGATGTCAGCGTGCGCGAGGATGCAATTCGGGAGACGGTCCAAGCAGAGATGCAAAAAACGTTCGGCGAATGGGAATTTCAGGTTCAGCTCTGTCGTGATATCGAAGAGCAGCCGATTGAGGACCCGACGGTGGAATGGAAGGAGGACGCTGCTCCCTTCCTCACGGTAGCCACTGTAAGCGCCGCACCCCAAAACAGCTGGAGCGAAGAGAAGGTGCAGAAGGTCAACGAGGAAATGCGGTTCAGCATCTGGACCGGTCTCGCGGACCATCAGCCGCTGGGCGGAATCAACCGTGCGAGGAAGGAGACTTACCTGCACTCGGCCGAATTCAGAGCAAGATACAACGGCTGTCCGTTCCACGAGCCCGCGCAGTCATATCAAGGCTGAACCCTCCAGGGCGGCAGCCTGTCGGTGAACTGCGATAGCCATTCCACAACACGATTGCCGGAGGTCTGGAATAGGTGTGGCCCATATGAACACGCACACCGCAATCGTGCACGTAGTCAAAGCAGTTCCCTGCAATATGGTCGTGTCTATCTATAACATCGACTTCATGGCCAGCATCCGCGAGCTCCCGGGCATGTACCGCACCGCCAAAACCAGCCCCGACGACGAGAACCTTAACCACAGCACAGTCCTTTTAGATATGCGGTAATGATTGGAGGATACCCACCATCGGCGAGATCAAAATTTGGCTTAGAAACCCGGCTTTGACCGCATGCTTAACTACAGCGAGCCACCTGACCGGCTGAGCTTGGTTCGTGAACCGGTACAACAAGTCAATTCCGACCTGTCGCGTCAGAGCCAGCCCATTGAGCTGGCGACCGCTTCGGATAGTACCAGAAAGGATGCGAATGCGGGGAACGCTGACGCCGTTTATCCTTGTGCCACGCGTGTCGTTGACCCACTCCATTGTCTCATCCATCTCGTCCATGGCACTGTGCATTCGTGTGTCACGCATGAACTGATGAAGATCGCCCCCAACGGGTCTCGTGTGGCATACCGTGATTGTGTCTATGATTGCGACGCCCCGGTAAGCCTTGCCTTTGATGTTACGAACCATCTGAGGCCAAAGAAAATCAAGACCGAAGCCACTGGCGGTTTTCTCGATAAAGGGCAGCGAATGAACGAGTGCTTCGCGGCTGACAAAAGGCACCATGACCTCCACGAAGTTCGTATAACGGACACTAAAGCTTGGATGCTGCAGTGTGATTAAATGCGAGTAGTAGGAGTGTTCATCCAGTGATGGCTGATAAACATGGTATGCATTCTCGATACCAAGCGAAAAGAGACTGTCGACATCCGCCGCAGCGGCAACTATGTCATCATCTGGAAGCCAGAAGTAGTCGTAGTGGTCTATCACTTCGGGATATTGCTTGAAGAAACGATATAGTCCGTCCCATTTTCCTCCCTTGTATCGATGAACGTAGTCGGCTTCCGGAAATTCAAGGGTGGAGCTCGATCCATAATAGCTCACACCCACATCGAAATTGCGCATACCCATGGCCCAACTCCGATGGAGGCTCTTGTCCCCACAACGAACAATCGCGAGTCCGCGTGGCGACTTCTCGTCGATGTTTGAACCAAACACGTTACCGTCCGCGGGCATAAACTGATTTCCCAAAGAACACCAACCCCCCTCAAAGAAGCGTGAATCCGCTCCTTACTCGCTGAAGTCGATTTGAAAAAAAGAGACCGACGGGCAAGCGATACCGATCTCGTCTAACCTCTCACCCGGCTGATGGAGGTAGATATTTGATATGATCATGGGGAAACCTGTCAGTTCAATCTCATCCAAACTATTCAGCTGTCACTGAAAGTGAGATTAGGTTGCCCAGCGGATCGGCGGCTGGGATAGCCACCCACTTACGTGGGGTCCAGGTTCCAACCTAGAATACATAACATGCGGCTTCCTGCAAGTAATGAATTTAATATTTTATAAGCATCACTAGGCGATCAAGATAGACGTTCTCGCCAACGTAGATCTTCCAGTAATACTGCATGAAATTGGGATCGCCTCGCCGAATTGGGAAGAGGCGACGGCTGCGTAGCATTTGGAACATCATCCCGGACACGCTTGACAGAGCGTTCGGCGGAGAGCTTGCCTATGAGACTCGGAGATTGGGGAAAATTGCCTGGTTGACACGCTATGTGTTGGGTTTCCGACTGATGCCATCCGACTATTACGGAGATGATGCCTTCCAACCTCGGTTAGTTTTGTTCGTCTCAGGCTGTGTCTCTGGAATAACACCGACCATTCGGCCCCCTGGCAGAGTGTCTGCGCGACCATGCGAGCTTTAAGGCATCCGGCCTCGCGGCAATCGGGAACAACGCAGGTGATCCAATTTTCAAGCCATACGAATTGCTGCAGGGATATGTCAGAGAGGATAGGCGATTGGATAACGTGCGTTTGAAGCAGCGATTACATTCATCTCGATTCCATAAATGGCATACAGGATCTCCGATACGAGGATTTCTTCCGGCAATCCTGTCGCGACCACGCGTCCGCTTTTTAAAGCGTGAATCCGATCACAGAAGCGGGCAGCCATGTTGATGTCGTGTAAAACAACGACAACGCTCTTTCCGCCGTCATGAGCCAGCTGGCGCACAAGTGAAAGCACCTCCAACTGATGTGCGATATCGAGCGCTGCCGTAGGTTCGTCGAGTAGGAGGCAGCCCGCGTCCTGGGCGATCAGCATAGCAATCCAGGCCCGCTGCCGTTCTCCGCCGGAAAGCGTTCCAACGACACGATCAGCGTAGGTCTCGATACCGGTTGCCCGAATTGCGGCATCCACCTTCTCCTGATCCTCGGCGGAGAAGCGACCCAAGGCGCCATGCCAGGGATAACGTCCACATGCGACAAGCTCCCTGACTGTCATATCGGAGCCCATGCCCAGATCCTGCGGCAGGTAAGCAACAGATCGAGCAAAAGAGCGATTGTGATAGGTCTCGAGATCGCGACCAGCGTACTTGGAAGTACCCGCCGTCGGCGCAAGCTGTCGAGCGAGAATTTTCAAAAGACTGGATTTTCCCGAGCCGTTGTGGCCGACGAGCGCCACAACCTCGCCCGGAGGGAACTCGAGTGTTACGTCTGACAAGATCGCCCGCCCATCAATTCTAAGATCGATGCTCTTCACGGAGAAAGCCTGCCCCACTTCGCGCTCACATTGGTTGTCGCTTGATTCCGTGATGTGATTTCTTGCGTCTACCACAGAGATCTCCCGGTGCTTATGCTCATCAAAAATCATCGTCGTCCAACTAGCCAGATCAGGTAAGGAGCGCCCACCATTGCCGCAAAAAGTCCAAGCGGAAGTTCATAGGGAAATGTCACCGTCCTAGCGCCAAAATCGGCGAAGGCCATGATTACGGCCCCCAGGACAAAAGACGATGCGAGGTGATCTCGCGCGGTCACGAAACCAGCCCGGATGACGATGTGGGGGGCGATGAGGCCGACAAAGCTCAATGGTCCGACTAAAACGGACGCCGCCCCAGTTGCGAGACCGCACAATGCGAGGATTAGCACCCTGCTGGTCATGATAGGAACGCCGAGACTTTGTGAGGTTGCCTGACCGAGTGGCAGTAGGGTCAACCAACGGACAAGCATCATGGATCCGAGCAGAGCGAGCACTGACAAGCTTGCCAGGAAAATTGCCGTCGCTGGCGTCGCGGCTGAAGCCGTGCCGCCGATCCAGGCCAGGATCTGCCACGAACGCTGATCTCCCGCGGCCATCAAAACCGCCAGTGTTGAGGCGCTAAGAGAACTGACCGAAATGCCTGCAAGGAGCAATTTTTCCGGAGGAAGGTTCTGGCGACGGGCGAAAGCCAGAACGATCGACATTGCCGCAAGTCCGCCTAGTGCGGCCCCGGTAATCAGACTGTATGGGCCGCCTGCGGGGACAAGCGTCAGCGAGGCCGCAAATCCCAGTCCCGCTCCACCGCTTACCCCGATCACTTCCGGGCTCGCCATCGGGTTGCCGGTCGTCCGCTGCAAGATTGCGCCGGTAAGTGCCAGAAGCCCCCCAGCTCCAGTTACCGCCAAAAACCTCGGCCAACGCAATTGTGCCAGTTCTTCCGCATCGGAAAAAGAGAGCATCTCCCATCTCTGTCCGTTGTTCCCAACAAAAAAAGCCAGGATAAGAATGAAAGGCAGGAAAGCTAGAAGCCCTATAAGCCCCTTTGTGAATTGGATACGCTGCGTGGCGTATTTAGTTGGGACCGTTGTCCGCAGTGTTCGGACTTTGGGCAAAAGCCATAGTAATATAGGCCCTCCGATAAGCGCCGTAACGGATCCTGTCGGAAACGTCTCACCAGTTGCGCCCGAGACCGCTTGTACCGCTCCATCGCAAAGCCAAAGGAAAAGCGCACCTGCCAAAGGCGAAAGTGCTAGCACAGCTGGCGGCCTACTTACTCCACATCCCCGGACGATCGCCGCAGCGGCTAGACCGACGAAACTAATCAGGCCGACATTTGCCGCGACGAAACCGGCAAGCGCAGTTGCAATGATGGCGACGGTCAACCTTATATGACGAAGGCTGACACCGAGCGATCGGGCGCTTGCATCCCCAAGGCCCAACAACAGTAACGGTCTGACCAGCAACAAGGCGAAGGCCATTCCAATCAGGAGCTCGATCGATAGAGCGTTGAACACCGACCAGTCCTGCTGACTGAGCGATCCCCCATTCCATGTAACGAGCGACATCAAATACTCGCCTTGCGCCAGGGTGAGCGCTGATGACAATGCGGCAGCCGTCACGCCGACCAACATTCCGGACACGACCATCGTAATAGGCTCGAAAGACGACCTCCAGCCGAGCGCAAAGACGATCGTTGCAGCAAGACCAGCACCGAATAGGGCGACCATAGTGCGATTGCCATCCAGGAGCTGCGGGAAGAAGAGCGTCGCGACCACGATCGCGAGCTGCGCGCCAGCCGATATGCCGAGCGTTGATGGGTCCGCGATCGGGTTGCGCAGCAGTTGCTGAAGCAGCGCACCCGATAGGCCCAATGCCGCACCCGCGATGACAGCAACCCCTGCCCTTGGGAAGATCCCATGGAGAAGGATGATCTCGTCGAGTGTCGATGGTGCGGGACCCGCCAGCGCGTCGGGCCAACTCGATATCGCCAGATGCTGCGTCGCCACAAGAAAGAAGAGAGCCAGGGCGCTCAAAAGTGCAGCCGCGCCAACGATGACCGCTTGCCTCATCATTCGTCTCCGCCCGCCGCCAAAAGCGCATCACCGAGGAGGCGGGCAAACCGCATGCCTGCCATCACTCCACCATAGGGATTGACGTTGTCGAGCATCAGGATCCTGCGCTCCTTAACCGGAGCGAGCGAATTCCAGATCATGCTGCTCTGCAGGGCGCTTCGCGCTTCGACAGGTATCTCGGAGATGATGATCAGACGCGCATCTTCGCGGGCCGACAGCTGTTCGATTGGTACTGGAGCTGCAAAGGTATAGCGGGATTTGTCTGTCCATGCGTTCTGCAGCCCCATTCTGGAAAGAACGTCTCCGAACATGCTGTCCGAACCAAATACGCGGACATGTCGGGCATCGCCGACATTGACGAGATAAAATGGCCGCCCGGAAAAACGCGCGAGACTCTCGCGATACACCTTCAATTGGGCCTCAGTGCCTGCGAGCACCCTTGAAGCCTCATCTCGCCTGTTCAGCGTCTGAGCCAAACATTCGATCGCCGAGACGGCTTTTTCGAATGGTGGCTCGCCTCGTATGTAGAAAGGCAAGGAGATGATCGGTGCGATCCGCTCAAAGGCCGCTTGATGGCGCGTGTAGAATGGAGACACCAATATCAGCTCGGGCTTCAAAACATGAAGCAGCTCGAAATTGGGTGTGCCCCGCAGGCCAAGGTCAATCACGGTCTGCGGGATTTCTGGTTCTACGGCATCCTTGCGAAACTGTATCAGTTCCGTCGCAGCGACAGGCATTACGCCCAATGCAACTGCGGTTTCAAGCATCGCCCAGTCGATCGCGGCGAGACGTGGACCACCGGTGGCAGAAACCTTACCAGTCACCAATGAAGCAGCGACGCCGAGAATGATTTCCCGACGCCGCAAATTAAACGGAGATGTCAAAGTCACGAGATTACCAGGTATAGCTAAGCTTCCCTATAACAGTACGGCCATCACCATAGTAGCACCCGAATGCGCTGCAACTAGCGACGTATTTCTTGTCGCCAAGGTTCTGGAAGTTCAGCGAACCTTTCCAATTTTCTTTGCGGTAGGTCAGCGCCGCATCGAACAGTGTGACGCCTTTAAGATCGAAATCCGGATTGTTCACGCTATTGCCGAAACGCTGACCTACGTAACGGACGCCACCGCCGAGCCCCAGGCCTTCCAAAGCCGTGCCTTCTTGGAAGGAATAGTTGACCCAGAGGCTCGCCGCATTGCGTGGAACGTTTTCGACACGATTACCATCATCTGGCCCCTCACCAATTTCGGCGTCCGTGTAAGTGTAAGCGGCGCGCAGATCAAGGCCTTGGGTCAGGCTGACCACCCCTTCCAGCTCAACGCCTTTCACCCGTACCTCGCCGATCTGGCGTGTGACACCAGCTTCCGTTCGAAGCACGTTCGTCTGCTTGAGGTCATAGACGGCGGCTGAGAAAAAGCCGTTCCAGCCTTCGGGCTGGTATTTGATGCCTGCTTCCCACTGCTCACCTTCGCTCGGCTTGAAGCCAGCGCCTGCCGAGCTCGCAACTGGGTCAAAGGAGGTCGCATAGCTGACATAGGGAGCGATGCCGTTGTCGAAGAGATAACTCAAACCCGCTCGGCCGGTCAGCTTGTGGTCGTCCTGATCGAGTGAACGGGAGGAGTTTAAAAGGCCGTTTGTCGAAGAACCAGAAGTTGATGCCCAATCCTGCCGAAGGCCGAGCGTTGCCCGCCAATTCTCATAGGCAAGTTCGTCCTGAATGTAGATGCCGATCTGTGAGAGATCGCTCTTCACTGTGGTGTCTAGTGTCGGAGCCAACAGTTCGATCGGTCCGCCGTAGTTCGGATCAAGGACATCAAGCGGCGTCGCGCGGAAAAAGCGGGTCCGCACGTTGTTGTCGAAGTAGCGGTAGTCCAGGCCGAGAAGGACCTTGTGATCGACTGCCGCAGTAGCGAATTCTGCCGTCAGATTGTTGTCGACGTTGAAGGTGTTCAGGTTTTCGTCTTGAAACGTCGCTGTTCGCGCGAGTGTGCGGCCGTCAGTTCCAAGGCCCGTGGACGCCATCCCGAGTGCCTGGTACTCCCAATCGAAGTTCGTGTAGCGCAGATTTTGCCGGAACGTCCAGGTTTCGTTCAAGCGGCGTTCCAACTCGTACCCAAGATTGGTCAGCGTTCTGCTCGAATCATCGAAACCTTCATCACCGACAAAGAAATCGCGTGGCAACCTGAAGGTCGATCCTCCGTTCACGTATTGCGGCGGAAGGCCGGATGGAGAGCTGGGGTTGTCGTGCTGGACGCTGCCCAAAATAGTCAGCGATGTGTCTTCATCCGGTTTCCAGGTCAATGCCGGCGCAATGAAGTATCTGTCGTTGTCCAGGTTATCCGTTTGCGCGCCCGCTGTCTTTGCAAGACCGGTCAAACGGTAGGCAAACTCGTCATGATTGGGGATCAGGCCACCGACGTCGAAGAACCCCCCATAGTTGTCATAGCTGCCGATCTGCGTCCCGACTTCGCCGAAGTTCTCAAACCTTGGACGCTTGCTCACCTGGTTGATGATGCCCCCCGGATTTCCCTGCCCATACATGACAGAAGCTGGGCCTCGCAGGACGTCCACTCGTTCGACACCGTACACCTCGACCGTCGGCGCGCCTGCCGTGCGCATCAGTTTGAGGCCGTTCAGATATTGAAGTTGCCTGCCATCAAACCCGCGAACGATAGGAGAATCGAAACGAGGATCGGCCCCGAAAGGCTGGCCGACGACGCCCGCACTATAGTTCAAGGCCTCGCCGAGCGTCTGGGCCGCCTGCGCTTCGATCTGATCCCGGGTGACCACGGAGATCGACTGCTGGCTCTCAAGGATTGATGTCCCCGTCTTGGATGCCGTGGCACTTGATTTAGCCACGTAACCCTGGACCTGTCCCCTTGGATCCTCATCGCCGTGGCCCTGAATGACGATAGGGGCAAGTGTTGTATCCTCCAGCTCCTGCGCAAACGACGAGATGCCGCCGGCAGAGGTCGCAACAATCGAGGTTGTGACGAGTAAAAAAGATCGAAATAGACGCATGTCGGTCCCGCGGGCAAATCTGGATGAAATTCATCATCTTTTTATCGACACCGGTCGGGCAAATCCAATAAATGAAACGATCTTTTTTAAGAACCTTAAGTTCTGAAATTTTCAACATGCGCGATATCATCGGGAATTCCATGACAAAAGCAGGTAGACAGCGAACAAGCGGTTTCGAGCTAAGGCACTTGAGATATTTCATAGCCTTGGTTGAGGAGAGAAATTTCGAGCGCGCCGCCGCCAAACTGGGAATTGCGCAACCGGGGCTGAGCCAGCAGATCATTGCCTTGGAAGCACTGGTCGGCCTTCCATTGATCGACCGCTCCAAGCGCTCCGTAAATCTTTCCCCAACCGGGCAAGCATTGTTCGAAGACGCGGTCAAGATTGTAGCTCAAGCAGATGCCACACTGGCGCAACTGAAGCGTCTCGGGCGCGGAGAAAATGGAAGGATCATGGTAAGCTATGTCGCGTCAGCCGCTTATTCGGGCGTTCTGACCCGGTCGTTGACGACATTTAGACGCAATTTGCCCGAAATCGAATTGCAACTTGTCGAGATGGAGATGCGTCAGCAGCTCGACAAGATCAGGAAGGGCGAGTTGGATTTCGGCTACATAAGGCCGCCTGCCTCCATTCCCGCCGAACTGACCTCTACCATCGTTCTGCGCGAGCCATTGCTCGCTGCGATACCAGTCGGTCACCGCCTTGCTTCGAAAAATTCGGTTGATCTGTCCGATCTCTCCACCGAAGTGTTCATCACGCCGAAGCAACCCCCAGATATCGGATTTCACGCAAACACGATTGAGGCCTGTAAGGAGGCAGGCTTCTCACCACGTATCAATACGACAGGCCGGGACTTCACAACTATTGCCAGTATGATCGCGGTCGGTCTTGGGATCGCTCTTGTCCCCAAAGGTATGGATTGCTTAAGACTACCGGGAGTTCGCTATCTGTCGCTCGCCAATATGGATACGAGATCGGAGCTCGCAATTGTTCACCGCAAAACCGAAAACAATCCTGCCGTTCGCGCATTTATCCTGCATCACAGAGGAATGGCGGGAAGGTTGACGAAGATTCTGGCTTAAAACTACTACTTTAGGTTTGTACGGTCGCGCTTGATGGACAACCTTGATCGGCTATGTCTAAATGTAGCCGGGCTGCAAATTCGCGGCTTTGACCTCCAGTCAAGATACGGGCCCCTCGGAACCACACGAGGGGCCTCCCTGTGTACGGTCGCGCTCCTTTTTTCGATCAAATAGTTAGCTATATCCAACACCGGGGTGCGGGATGGGCTTGTCTTTCCCTGAGTAGTGGCTTTACAGCTGCGTCAACCGAAGCGACGTGGGCACCCCACCATTGTTAGGTTGGCAATCTTCTCTCAGGCGTGATGCAGTCGTCGCGCCCCTCGCGACAGAGCAGTTATTACATAAGACGAGCTCGCCATGTTCGATCAGATCGCGCTCTCGACAATACACCGATCGCTGGTAATCGGCCGAGATCCAAATACTACATCAGCTATACCGAAGCCTGGTGGCTCCCGTTAACTCGGGCGGCTGGGATCGCTGTTCCGCGAACAGTCTTTTTCGGACGAGAACGCTCATCACTCGCGCTGCAGTCGAAAATACCATTTCATTGAGAGGACCCTGCCCTTCCCAAGGCTTGGAAAGTCTCTCGGCGACGCTCCCGACAATGTTGGTCGGAACAATGTCTGAGCATCCTTTAAGGGCATCGAAAACTTCCGAGATGCGAACGGCATGTCGGCCAAACCCCACCTCCGGCTCTGGGACATAAGCATCCCAATCTTCGAACTCGTGAAGGGCATCGCGAAACAGATATTGCAGGGTGATAGGAGCGTGTCCGTCCTGTAGCGTGGGCAAGGTCGACGTCATGTGTGTTCTCCCTTTTTGATGATGCTGAAGGATTGCCTGCACGACACGCAAAGCAATACCCAGGCATGGCTTCCGGTTCAGCAAAGTAGATGAATCCCCCAGTAGAAGCTTTCGGGATGCCGGTCCTCTGGTGATGGATGTTCGTCCTGCGCTTGATTGAGATCGACACGTGCTTGCTCAACTGAACTCGCGGCAAGTTGCTTCGATAGCCGAGGACGCGCGCAAAACGCGACGAGGTCAAACCCGAATGAAGAAAGGCTGCTTGCAAACACGAAACACCCCAAGACACGGTTCATCACAACGTCGGATGGTCGGTCAGAATGTCTCTGCGGTCAAGATTGTCTACGGAATTACTGCACTATTGTAGTCCCAATTCCTGGTTCTCTTTTGCACGTAAACCGAAACCACGAGATAATTGTTTTCGGCACGCAGGGAAACACACTTCCGAAGCTGGTCACCCTACAGAGGAGTCAAGACATTATGACAATCCACGCCGCTACTGATCGCTCGGATATAGCTCAGACGGGGTGCCATTTGCCAACTCCCGCGCAATTCGGTCGACCGCCGAGAACCTGACGGTCAAGATACCAGGGCCCCTATTGTGCGAGACCTCAGCACGCGCACATCAACTTGATCGGGCACCGTTTCTTTTGGGCACGGCCCCTTACGTAGCGGATGCTCTAATGAAGTGGGCTGACGAAACGGGGCGGGGTGGTTTCAAAACGTGCTACCGCGAGGTAACGCCGCGCGAGAAGTTCCATAAGAGCCAACGTGCCCACGTAAAAAAAGGAAAACCTAAGGCGATGTCCCGCCGCTTGCGACATCAAGTGACCTAGATGTGCGACGACGTAGATTCTCATACAAACGGCGCGGCGGCACGAGGCAGTCAGTCCCGTCAGGTGAAGAACCGATTTGCCGGCCGAGGGAGGCCCAGATGTTCGCGCAGGGTTTTGCCCTCGTAGTCTTGACGGAAAAGCCCGCGCCGCTGCAATTCCGGCACCAGTCTTTCCGTCACGTCGTCAAGCCCCTGCGGCAAATAGGGAAACACAACTGTGAAGCCATCTGACGCAGCCGCGCCGAGCCAGTTCTCCATCTCATCGGCGACACTTTGAGGCGTCCCCACAAAGGCCAGCCCTGCATAGCCGCCATATCGCTGCGCGAGCTGGCGCACCGTTAGATTCTCTTCCCGCGCCAAACGAATAGCCTGTGCCTGTCCGGTCTTGCTGGCGTTGGTATCCGGCATGTCGGGCAACGGCCCATCGGGATCGAGGTGAGCTACGTCATGTCCAAGGGCAATGGACAAAGATGCAATTGCACTCTCGTAATGAACAAGACTGTCGAGTGTGGCGCGTTTGGCCCTCGCCTCCTCGACCGTCTCTCCGATCACGATGAGTGCGGCGGGCAGGATTTTCAAATGCTCTCGCTGCCGACCAAAAGCCGACATCCTTCCCTTGATATCCGCATAGAGAGCCTTGGCGGCTGCGAGATCGCGCGGCGAACAGAACACCAGTTCGGCCGTCTCGGCGGCGAGCCGCCGACCAGGCTCCGATTGACCCGCCTGCACGATCACCGGCCAGCCTTGGACGGGACGAGCGATGTTGAGGGGGCCGCGGACGCTCAGCTCATCACCTTTGTGATCAAGCACATGCATCTTCGTCGCGTCGAAGAAAATTCCACTCTCCTGATCGCGAATGAAAGCATCGTCGGCAAAACTGTCCCATAGGCCAGTGACAACTTCATAGAATTCGCGAGCCCGTGCATACCGTTCACCGTGTTCAACATGTTCCTCCAGACCAAAATTACGGGCAGAATCGGGGTTGGACGTGGTCACTATATTCCAGGCGGCACGGCCGTTGCTGATATGATCCAGAGACGCGAACCGGCGCGCCACGTGATAAGGTTCGTCAAATGTCGTCGACGCAGTCGCTGCAAGCCCAATCCTTTCCGTCACTGAGGCGAGCGCCGAAAGAAGCGTGAAAGGTTCGAAAGACGTGACAGTGTGACTGCGTACCAGCGCATCGATCGGCATGTTCAGGACCGCCAGGTGATCGGCCATGAAAAACGCGTCGAATTTCGCTGCCTCGAGCTTCTGGATGAAAGACTTGATGTGAGCAAAATTGAAATTGGCGTCCGGATAGGCTCCGGGATAACGCCATGCCCCCGTGTGCAGGCTGACGGGACGCATGAAAGCAGTAAGGTGCAAAGATTTATCCATGAAGTGCGCTCTTGAGGATATCGGAGACTTTAATGTGGGAAGCGATCGCTTGAAACGTAGGGAACGCATTTGCGTTCATTGCAGAAGGGTTAGAAAACTCTTTCCCCCAAACTACTTGATTGGTCACGCGCAAGATCCGATTACAAGTGCTAATTTTCGCCGTCGCCGTCGCATCCGATTGGCCTGCCGCGATCGCAGCAGAGTAAACTGTGGGCGGCATCCAGTATTCCTGTGGTAGCCAGTCTGCGAGACACCCATTTGATCCGGCATCCATCAGACAAATCAAGCGCCCTTTCGCCATGATGGGTAGCAGCCTCGCCACCTGCGAGAGTGATCGCACGCCTGCGAGGGCCGCTGCAGGTCGTCGGCAGTGTAGTCGGTCAACCGGATTTGAGGGTTCGCATCGGCCATCGAAAGATTGCCACTTGGTCGGCACCAAGGAACATTCGATGAGCCGGCTGGTTCTTCTCGCTGTTCCATAGGGAGAAAACGCAATGTCCGCGACAATGAGTATGGAAGAACTGTCCACGAAACTTGGCAAAATCGATTTCTGCATGTTCAACACCAACGGTCTTGGCAGGATCGTTAGCCGACCGATGAGCAACAATGGCGATGTCGAATATGATGGCGATTCCTGGTTCTTTTCCTACGATGACACGAAGAAGGTTAGCGACATCAATCGAGACACGGGTGTCACATTGACTTTTACCGCCCCTCCCAGCCTGCTTGGCAAGCCGGGAATCTTCATTGCTGTGGACGGAGAAGCAAGCCTGATCCGTGACAAGGCGCAGTTCGAAGAGCATTGGGTCAAGGATCTTGAACGGTGGTTTCCTGAAGGCATCGATACGACCGGCCTAATTCTGATCAGGATTTCCGCGCGCTCGATAGAATACTGGGATGGAGAGGACAACGGTCGGATCGACTTGCCTTCCGTAGACGCTGTTGCTGGAGGCGCAGTATGAATGACAAAACGCTCGACAGAGACAAAATCTCGCACGACTTCAAAGAGGCGGTGAACATGTCACCGGCTGAGTTGGAGAAGTGGCTGCAGACGGACGAGAGCAAGTCCGTGGGGTGGTCTGGCGAAAGCGGCGGCGAAGCCGTGGGTCACTATTCTGGCCGCAGGATCGTTGAGATCAAACGCAAGAAGGAGGCCGACCTGACTGACGAAGATTACGCTCACATGAGGAAGGTCGTCGGGTATGTCCATCGGCATCCCGCGCAGAAAGGCCCGAAAGAGGATCGCGAAAATTCGCCTTGGCGACAATCTCTCATGAACTGGGGGCATGATCCCTTGAAGTAAATTCTGTGTCAGCGTTCATCTCCAACGGATGCAGCTGCATAGCGTATAATGTTCATCCATCTATTGCTCATGAGAAGGCGGCGTTCTGGGACAAGCCGAGATCTGGCACCGGTCGACATCGGCGGCGCTTGGTCTGCTGCTGGCTCAAATTGATCTTGAAGCAAAGTCATGAAGCTGAATATGCCTCGTACATCGAAAGCAATCTTCTGCGTTTCCTCGGTTTCGAAAAAGCGCCCACATGGACACCATTGAGGTCCTGACGACTAGCTCGATCGCACGGTGGCGTGAGCAACTCAAATGTCGACGCTCGCAGGACGATGTCGTCATCGGCGCAAGGCAGATCTACCGCTTTTAGAAAAGGATATCGCCTTTGGTTCGCGTAACATTGCAGAAGATGCTTCTTGAAGACTTGCTTTCTCAGATAGGTCGAGTGGAGCCTTCGGTCAGTGGCAGCTCGGCGTCGCTAATCGCAGCCAGGTTCGGGATTGCAATGGTCAAAATGGCTTTTGCGGTGTCGAGCAAGCACGGCGCGAACTGCGACCTCGCCATCGAAGAACTTGATACGATATCTGCTCGCCTCAACAACGCGACCGAACAGGATCGTGCGGCTGCATTAGCGCTGATTGAAACGTTCCGGGATAGTGCCAGCGACGCCGTTCGTCGCCATGCTATCACCGAGGCTACGCGGGAGCCGCTCTCGGCGGCTCATCTGCTCGTCGAGTTCCTTGAAAACGCAGCCAAGGCCGAGCCTGACATCAGGCAGTCGGTTGCCAGTGATTTTTTCGGCGGCATTGAGTTGATCAGCGGCGCATTCGGTGCGGTGATGATGGCAATAGAAAGCAATTTACGGCAAGAAGAGGCACATGACCTGAACGATCAAACTCATCACGACCGTTCGGAGTTGCGAAGTCGACATGATGTTGCTGTCGCGGTCTTGCGGTCGAGCCTTCGATCGCGCGTCCTAGTATCTGCCCGGTGAAACCAGGCGTTCAGTCTGTCTCCATCGCAGATTTTTGTTCGTCGACAAATTCGTCCATCTGGCCAGCTTTTAGTCCGAAGCGGTCTGCAACGTCAGGAGCGTATCGCAATAGATCGGGCCGAAGCCGAACCAGAGCCAGATCTTTTGCCTTTGCTTCCAGCATCACATCGAAGTCGAAATCGGCGACCAGGCGCATGAAGGTTGCGAACTCGAACGGATTGCAGAAGTCAGCGTGACCGGTGAATACCGGCGCAACAGGCTTTGTGATCTTCTTCCCGGTGAGCTTATCGAAGACGGTTTTTTCGCGCATTTCCGTGCGAGGGGATGAGTAATGGATCTTCGGTTGTTGGTCTGGTGGCCAAGTCGCCATAACTGCCGCGAATGTCTCGACCAGATCGGCTCGTTCCGGATTCAAACACCAGAAGTGCTGATGGTCAAAAATGATGCGGACACCAGTCTGTTCATGAATCCAAAGGACGTCAGCTGCTGAAAATCGCAGGTCGTCATGTTCAAGGACTAAGCGCCGTTTAACCGGCTCGGGCAATGTCTGCCAGGTTTTCACCCACCGCTCGCGGCTCGCACCGATGTCACCGTAAGTGCCGCCCAATGGATAACGAGCACAGCTTCGTGACCGAGGTCCATCAGGTCGAGCATCTCTGCCTGGCTCAGTAGATCCCATACGCTCTTGGCAACCAGCGTAGGATCAGGGCTGTTGAGAACGACATATTGAGAAGGGTGAAAGGATAGGCGGATGTCGAGCGCTTGCGCTTTTTTACCAATCGCGGCAAGCTCGGCTTTGCTGTCTGCGATCATCCCATGAAATTGTGGCATCTCGGGATGTGTTGCGTAGGGTGCCAAATCCGAAGACAAGCGGTACATCGAGATGTCGTGCTTGACGAGGTGATCAAGGATCTTATCAACATACTCAAGCGAGATTTTCAAATGAGGAGCGTTTGCTGCCCGTCGGGCATCGTTGCTCTTCAGGTCGTTGCGCATCATGGTCTTAACCGGAAATCCCAGCCGCGAAACCCTCTGCCGCATTTTATCGATCCTTACCCGCTGTTCTTCCTAGCGCGACCGAAGGCGTTCCTCTTCAAACGCACTCGAGGCAAACGTCATCATTAACGGCTGGTTCCGGAACGATAATGGGATACAGCAGTTCCTGCTGCAACAAGGAGCAATGTCAGGCTGTTTCAAAGCATGCCATATCCAGAGATCCAGACGACAAATGCCGTTGACTTTTCCAGTCGACGATAGCGGTTTCTTCCTGCTGCCCCGCTAGAGCAGGCTGCCCGGTTCTTGAAGCAACGCCATGCAACCTTGTCCGATTGGGAGCTCAGGAGGTCGACACCGTTGTCCCGTCATTGCATGAAGACGGGCGACGACATGACCTCAAGCTGAACAGGATAACGGCTATGACTGTCGAGACGATCATGTTCAAACCGAGTGACTGGGTGCCGAACAATCAGCGGCTGCCCGTCCTGCGGCATGAAGCTGTTCTACCTGGCGGCGAGGAATTTGAAGCGGTGTTTGCGGAGAACGGCTGGTCCGGTATTTGGAAAGACGGCGTCTTCGATTTCCAACACTACCATACCGGCGCTCACGAAGTGCTCGGCGTCAAACGCGGAACAGCCACCCTGCTGATTGGAGGGCCGAGCGGCCTGCAGTTCAAGGTCTCGCGAGGTGACTGCCTGATTCTTCCAGCCGGAACTGGACACCAAAACCTCGGCAGCTCGGAAGATTTCCAGGTCGTTGGAGCCTATCCTCCAGGCCAGCCGGCCGACATCCAGCGATCGGCAGCTACCGACGCAATGCTCTTGACAATCGCCTCCCTGCCCTTACCGCTTACCGACCCTATCCAAGGTTCGCGAGGCACTCTGCTTGACGAATGGTGCTGAACATCAAGTCTGGTTCGCGTCGATAAAAGCGAGTCATTCGTTGGTACGGCTGGGCAAGGCGCGGATATCCTGTGCCCAAGGCAATGCGGAGGAATACCATATCTGCTCTCGCGGCTGGAGTTCCCGTCGTTGGTTGACAGTTCCAAGTCGTATGCCAACCTGCCCGGCATCCTCCAGCTCTCCAGTTGTATAGATTGGCGACCCGCAATCTGCGCAAAAGTATTGCAGGCGCCGACGACCAGTCTGTGCCGTCTTTATGTAAAGCTTGGGATTTCCAGACGTGATTTTAAACCGATTGCTTTGCGCGCTGACTGACACGCGATAGGCCGTTCCTGTCAGCCTTTGACAGTCGGTGCAGTGGCAGATTGCTACGTCCTTTGGATCAACGTCGGCTTCGTAACGGATCTCCCCGCATTGGCAGGCGCCATCGATGTGCATGTCGCTCCTCCACCCTTTGGTCGTAGCTGGCGACATAGTGGAAAGACTTTATAAGTCGATAGTCAGGTCGCGGATTGTCCTGGCTCACAACGGTTGGAGTAAGGCGCAACCTTCTTTCGCGCCATTTTGCCTGCCTCCTCGCGTCCCTTCGTTCGATTTGGGTAATCACCCGCGGGTTTCTCATACTCTCCCATTTTGGGGCACGCCATAGCAGCCGTTGACGGCTGAAACTGTCGAAAATGATGTCGAATGCGGAATGGCAGTAGAGATATTAGATCAGACCATGGTCAACAGGCGATCGGGTCGGTTTCGCGTCAAAGTTCGCAGCGTAATCCGTTCTAGTCAACGGGCGCTGTTGCGACCTTCTTGGCGCCAGGCCTCTGCCGGCCTGAAGTCGCTGGCCAACGGGGTCGTCAAGCTGGAGATCTGCGCAAGTAGTCGGCCGTGAGAATTATCTCCACCTGCACCGAAAACCGATCACCCAGCAATTCCAGGGATGCATCATGGGTCTCGTTGGCGCCGCTGCAAACAGCATCCTTCAAGACAACCACCTTGTAGCCTAGATCGATTGCCCCAAGGACTGCAGCAAGGACGCATACGTCCGTCTCGCCGCCCGTCACCACGACTGTATCAGTCTGGTCTTGAACCAACGCCTCATGTAGCCGACCGTTCGCCCAAGGCGAATATGTCTGTTTGTCGAATATTCGAGCGGGTGGAACGAGACGCTTTAACCTGGGAACGATGTCAATAAGCTCCGGCGCAAGGACGGCGCGCGTCATCTCCCGCCACTTTTTATAATACACTTTCCACATCCCCGGCATCTCATCGGGCCCTACGGGCGGAATGAACCGCGTGAAAATAGTTTGCTGCGGATAGCGTTCGGCAATTTCCAGCACTTGGTCAGAGATGTGCGCCATCCAAGGCACGTGCCAAGGCGTCTCTTCGGCAAACATCCGTTGCATATCGATACAAAGATGGACCCAGTTGCTCATTAGTCCTCCTGACAACATGACGAACCGTCAGTGCGGATGCGAGTTCCGTTTGAAGGACGCCGAACACGAACAATGTCCGAGGCACGCCGGACATTGAATGACCTATAGCGCCATGAGAGGCGCGACGGGCAACGCGCGCTTGTGGGCAGTCGCTGCATAGGCGGCAAGGACTTTTTCGCGCGCCTCCTTTGCGATTTCGCGGCCCTCGAGGAAATCGTCGATCTCGTCGTATGTTACGCCAAAAACAAGTTCATCAGGTTTGAGAGGGGCGTCGCTTTCTAAGTCCGCAGTCGGTATCTTCGAGACGAGGTCGTTCGGTGCACCAAGCTCGCGGGCAATCGCACGCACGCGTCGCTTGTTTAGGCCTGCTAGGGGCAATATGTCGGCTGCCCCATCTCCGAACTTGGTGTAAAAGCCCATCAGTGCCTCTGCCGCGTGATCTGATCCGATCACGAGCCCTTGTGAGCTTCCCGCTAATGCGTATTGCGCGATCATTCTTTGCCTTGCTTTGATATTGCCGAGATGAAAGTGGAGACGAGGCCCCGAATCGCTGCCACACCAAGTTCTCTGATTATTTGTTGCTGCACTTGCATCGTATCACTCCTACGAACCTGCCTTGCCCAGCTTGAAACGTCGCGGTTCTCGATCCGTTTCAAGGATAACGGCTTCCCAGTCGGATGGTTCGCCTCACGGTCGTGGGAACTGTTCGCCTCTCACACGGTTAAAAGCCTATCAGCGGTGCCCCGAGGAGTGACAATGAGCGACCCGACCAACTATCCGAAACCACCCTATCCAGAGCAGAGCCAAACCCCTCCAGGACGGACCGATGCGATGTCGCCTGCGCCGGATCATGGAGAGCAATCTTACAAAGGTGACGGAAAGCTGGATGGCAAGGTTGCAGTAATCACAGGTGCTGATTCTGGTATCGGCCGGGCAGTCGCCATCGCATTCGCGAGAGAGGGAGCTGATATCCTGCTCTCGTACCTCGATGAGCACAATGATGCGGAGGACACGGCGAACTGGGTGCGAAAGGCTGGCCGGAAAGCAGTGGTGCTGGCCGGCGACATCAAGTCGGAAGACCATTGCAACGAAGTGATACGTCGGACGATCGACGAACTCGGTCGACTTGATATCTTGGTCAACAACGCCGCGTTTCAGCGCACCTATTCGGATATCGCGGACATTACCGCGCAAGAGTGGGACGAGACTTTCCGCACCAATATCTATGCGCCCTTCTTCCTGTCCAGAGCCGCCATCCCGCACATGCGGCCCGGCAGTTCAATCATCAACACCACTTCGATCCAGTCGAGGCAACCGTCACCACAGCTTCTGGCCTATGCCTCGACCAAGGGAGCAATTTCGAACTTCACTGCCGGCCTGGCGGAAATGGTCGCAGAAAAAGGGATTCGCGTGAATGCCGTCGCTCCGGGTCCGATCTGGACACCCCTCATCCCATCAACGATGCCAGCGGAGAAAGCCGCCAAGTTCGGTGAGCAGACGCTTATCGGCCGAGCAGGCCAACCAGCAGAACTTGCAGGCGCCTACGTCCTTCTCGCATCGGGCCTCGGTAGCTACATGACGGGCGCCGTCATTCCGGTGACCGGTGGTGAAGTCATGATCTGACCTGTTGGGCGGGCGGAGAATCTCATCACCGGCCCGCTCCATGCACCGCTGCCCTAGATGCGGAGAGCGAAAACATGACCGGAGAGTGGGAACTCTTCGTTCCTCGTGGCTCATGCCATCGAAGGCCGTGGTAATATACAGTGTCGATCCAACGATCACACAACTGATCGGATTCGGTACCGGCAGATTGACGTGGCCTAAGAGGTCGCCCCAGGGCGAAAATATCCTCACGCAGTTTCCGCCGAAAATCGCTGCGATGATGTTTCCCTCGGCGTCGATGCCGAGCCCGTCCGGATTGCCGTCTCCAAGACTCGCGAAACACGCCTGTTGTATGCTGATCCTGTTTGGACTTCGTAATCGTATACCCAGATCGTAGCGCGGCTCGTGTCCGCGTGGTACACCCGTTGACCGTCGAGGCTCCACACTTTGCCATTCGCGTTGATATACCCGCTTTCGACCTCTTCGAGACCGTCGTCCCGCAGAACGTAGAGCGCTACGGTCTTGGCCGGATCCGTCGTAGTGTTGATTGCCTACCCACAGCCTGCCGTTCGGATCAAGCTTACCGTCATTGAGACGATGCCCCTTGGGAAGATCGAGACGCACAATCGGCTCTTCCACGCCGGTTACAGGATTGAACCGATAAACGCCATCAGCCATGCAGAGAACGAGATGGTCTCCCCGCGGATACGCGAAGGTAACTTGCTTCGACACGGTCCAGGAGACGTGCTGGCGAGTGTCAAGTTCGTATCGATGAATGCTATGTCCGTCGATATCGACCCAGTAAAGGGACATCGATCTCTGATCCCAGTGGATACCGTCTCCCAGTTGGCTGGGCGGCAGCCGATCATCGAGCAGACAAACCTTGGTCATTGATTTTCTTTCAGGGAGAAAATGGCATGGAGCAGTGCCAGGTGGCTCAAGCCCTGAGGCAGGTTGCCGAGGGCTTGGCCGGTCCTCGGGTCGATCTGCTCTGACAGGACGCCAAAATTGTCTCCAAGCGCGGCAAGCAGGTCTCTCAGCATCTCTTCCGCTCGCTTTCGCTCACCCAGAAAAGCATAGGATTCCACGAGCCAGCAGCAACAGGCGACAAAGGCTCCCTCCTCCTGGTTCGCTCCCGTGTAGCGGTAGACCAGCGGACCGACAGCAAGTTCATCCTTGATCGCGTCCCGCGTCGTTTTGAGGCGATCTTCGTGGTCAAACCCGAATCGGGTCGTCAGAAGCAGGGCAGCATCGAGGGCATCGGTCCCGGCGTAGAACGTATAGGCCTGTTTCTCGTCGGACCAGCAATTTGCATCAATCCACGCCCGGATGCGCAAACTCTCCCTATGCCAAGTGTCGGCGTCGCCTTCGATATGCCCTGCTCTTGCAAGATGAGCTGCACGATCAAGCGCTAGCCAGCACCCAATCTTGGAGAATGTGTAATGCTGCTTGTCCTCAAGTTCCCAGATGCCAGCATCCTTTTCCTGCCAGCGGTCAATCACTTGGTTTGCCAACCGCTTTAGAAGCCGAGCAGTTGCAGGATCGAGAACGTGACCCATGTCGGCGAACAAGGCTGCGGTTTCCAGAAGGTCCCCGTAGCAGCTTAGCTGGACCTGTGTCTTGGCGCGATTGCCGGTGCGAATGGGCGTTGATCCCCTGTAACCGGGAACATCGATAATCTGTTCATCCGGAACTTCGCCCCCGCTCAGCGTGTAGACAACGGAGGGTGTTGGACCGTCTTCGTCGATCGTACGGATCAGCCAGCCGAAAGCGGCAATCGCTTCGGAGAGGGCGCCGGCGCGGAGCAAAGCCTTGATCGTGTAGGCTGCATCGCGTAGCCAGGCATAGCGATAGTCGTAGTTCTTGTCGCCGCCGATCCGTTCGGGCAGACCGGACGTAGCGGCAGCTGCAATCGCTCCCGTCTTCGCGTAGAGCAGAAATTTGAGCGACAACGCGCACCGGACGAAATCCTGCCTGAACGGTCCATCATAGGACAATTTCTGCGACCACCGACGCCACTCCTCATCACTGAAGTCAATCCGGGCGTCGATCTCGGATAGGTCCGGGATCGCCAACGGGGCCTTGTCAGCGACCAGGTAAGCAATGCAGGTTCGGGTCCCCCTGCCCGTTCGGTACCGCGCGATGGTCTGCTGGTCGCAATCCAGAACGATCGAAACCTCGTCCGCGTGGCAAAAGGTCGTCGTAAGCTCGCCGATGTAGCGAATGGCTGCGTTCGGATGATCGACCCGCCGGACATCACCCTGAGCACAGATAGGTTTGATGACGATTTCGAACTCAACTTCTCCTGACAGTCCCTCGATGCGGCGGGCGAGCTCGCACCAGGGCAGACGGCCACCCGCGCCGCTATTGAGGGACTCGGTTACGCGGGCTCGACCGGTATTCGTGATGAAGACGGTTTCGAGGACATTGCTCTCCGGTCTGTAGCGTCGCTCGATCCGGAACGGCTCGATCGGGTTGACCGAGAACCGTCCGCCGTCGGCGTCATGCATGCGATTGAACAGCGGCGGCGAATCCATGTCGGGAGCGCACCACCAGTCAATCGAGCCGTCTGCCCCGACCAGGGCGACGGACCGCCCCTCTCCTATTGCGGCATAGTGCTCGAGCGGCAGAAACCCGCTCGAGCGTTCAACTGTGAGGGTGCCCAGCATCAGGGAAGCGTATTGCCGCCGGTGACGCCGAATGCTTCGCCGGTAATATAGCTCGATTCCTGAGAAGCCAGGAACACGTAGATCGGGGCGCACTCGGCCGGCTGGCCCGGACGTTTCATCGGGACTTCGCTGCCGAATGTCTCGATGACGTCCTGGGTCTGGCCGCCCGACGTCTGAAGGGGCGTCCAGAACGGACCGGGAGCCACGATGTTGGCACGGATGCCCTTCGGCAGTACCTGCTTAGAAAGCGCCTTGGTGAACGCGACGATGGCAGACTTGGTCGGCGCATAGTCGAGCAGTGTTTCGGACGGCTGATAGGCCTGAATCGACGCCGTGTTGATAATTGTCGACCCTTCCGGCATCAGCGGCACAGCGGCCTTGCAAATCCAAAACAGCGCGTAGACGTTTGTCTTGAAGGTCTCGTCGAACTGGTCGGTCGTGAGCTCGGCGATGTCAGCAACTGCCGTCTGACGGCCGGCGACATTGGCGAGAAGGTCGAGACCACCAAGTTCCGAATGGGCCTTGCGCACAAGCTCGCCGCAAAAAGCCTCGCTCTTAAGATCGCCGGGGATCTTAACCGCCTTGCGCCCTTCAGCCTCGATCAACTTGGCCACCTCATCAGCGTCGGCTTCCTCTTCTGGGAGGTAGTTCAGCACAACGTTTGCGCTCTCGCGGGCGAACGCGATCGCAGCCGCCCTGCCGATGCCGGAATCACCACCGGTGACGAGCGCCTTGCGACCTGCCAAGCGGCCAAACCCCTTGTAGCTGGTTTCGCCATGATCTGGGACGGGCTGCATTTTGCTCGCCAGGCCCGGTACTGGCTGAGGCTGTTTGGGGAATTCCGGCTGAGGATATTGCGTGAGAGGATTCTGCATGTCGAATTGATTGGCGGATGCCATTCTTTTTCCTTTCGAATTAACGAGGGAAGAAGCCGTGGGACGCCTAGATGTTCCGGCACAAAAATAGAAGTTAAAGCATGGGGTCGTCGCTCGCGGCATGCTGGATCTCCCTGAAGGTGGCGCGCTGCCCTGAAGCACCCACTGCTGGGCATATGCCCTGCCTCGATGCCGAAAAGGACGATGACCAAGAGCGTCGGGTTGACGATCAACAAGCCGTCGCGAGCATTGGCTCAACGTGCGGAATGGCAACCCGCCCATCAGGGTCCTGCCGCGAGAGACGCAGCAATCAACGCAGCCTCGACAGAGCCGGATGCCGTGAGTTCACAGCACAAATACAAGCGGGAACGAAAAGGCCAGGTCAAGCATTGGGTACGACTACATGACGAGGAGGACGCCATGAAGGTCACGCTCATTGCCACGTCTGCCGCCGTTATATTATTGGCCGCTGCGGTATCTATGATTTTGCCCGTTTACTCATACGATGGAGCACCGCAACCGTACCGGTTCGCTATGGCGCGGTAGGCAGGCGGGCCTCTGTCTCGAGAGGAAATGGTAAGCGATACCGATGCGCTAACTACCGATCTCGTCTACCGCGCATTGGGAAGAACTTGAGGACATCAGATGGCGACTTTTTACATGCACATCTCTGACAGCAAGGAAGTCGAAGTCGACATTGAAGCGAAAAACGCTCACGAGGCTTTAAACGCCGGCTTGAACGCCTTGAGTCAATTCGCCTGTAAAGCTTTCCCGCCGCCCGGAAGCGTTGCGATCTCCATCAAAGACGCCGAACGGAAACCCGTCGCCACGATGGAATTCGAATTTCGGATACATTACGCACCAGGCATCAGAATCTAGCCAAGGATCTAGGCTGGCCTTGCACGGTCCAATAGCGGGTCGCGGCGCAATGGATTTCTTGCGCTCAGTCAAAGGACGGGTTTTGACGAATATGCATCGGCGGCGCGGCCGCGGATCGCATTAAACCAATGGTTTGTATGGATCGCGCGACAAAACCATGTAATGGGGCTGCGGTGATTGCCGGCGTTTACAGGCACCTTCGAATAACACTTCCAGCTACTGACGAGGCAGTATTGGTAGTACGATGCCGCTTGCGCCTATTCCATTAGTCAGCGCTTATCCTATCTTGGGCAAAAACAGCTTAACTCAGGGCATACGACAATTACTCCAGTTTCAGTTTCAGTTTCATTCCCATCCTCGACCGGCATCATGGCCGAGAAGGTCCGCGCCTTTGCTTGGGGCGATACGCCTCTTGGACCAACGCAGAATTGGCCTGCCGCCCTGAAGATCACCGTTGACGCGATGATTGCCTCCAAATTCCCTCAGTGCCTTTTTTGGGGGCCGGACCTTATCGCGATCTACAATGATGGTTATCTTCCAATGCTCGGGGCTAAGGAGGAAGCTCTTGGGAAGCCGCTACGAGAAAGCTGGAGCGAGAATTGGGCGGACCTGAAGCCTATCGCTGACAGGGCGATGGCGGGCGAAGCGGTATATTACGAGGATTTCCCGCTGGAGACCACCCGCAATGGGCATCGGGAAACAGCTTACTTCACCTATTGCTACAGTCCCATCCGCGATGAAGCTGGCAACGTGCTCGGTATGATCGATACGGTGATAGAAACCACCGAAACGGTCCGTGGCCGGCTCCGACTGGCCTCCGAGGCAGAGCGTTATCGCCAGATGTTCGAAAATGCGCCCGGCTTCATGGCCATGTTATCTGGCCCTGACCACGTGTTTCAGTACGCCAATCCAACTTACCTCACCCTTGTCGGAAATCGTGACGTGGTCGGCAAGACAGTTGCGGATGCGCTGCCGGAAACTGTCGCACAGGGCTATATCGACCGACTCGACGAGATCCGGCGTACTGGCGAGCCTCATCGCGCTGTCGGGGCCCGCTATTCCTTCCCATCTGTTTTGAAACGTGCGGTCGACCATCGATATCTCGATTTTGTCTATCAGCCTATCAAGGACGAATCGGGATCAGTGACCGATATTTTCGTTTCCGGCATCGACGTGACCGAACGCACGATCAGCGAAGCGTCCGTACGAAAGTCGGAGGCAAGACTGCGTTTTCTTGACGATTTGGGATTAAAGGTTGCGAACGCGCATGACGCAGACACGATCCTAGCAATCACAACGCGAATGGTCGGTGAATATTTATCCATCTCGAACTGCGCCTATGCCGACATGGATGAGGACGAGGACGGCTTTACCATACGCGGCGATTGGGCCGCTGACGGATCTCCCTCGATCGTCGGCCATTACAGTTTGGCGGATTTCGGTCAGCTTGCAGTCTCCAATCTGACCCGTGGCCTACCATTGATCGTCAACGACAACCGTCGCGAACTTGCCCCTGATGAAGCTAAGACATTTCAGGACATTGGGATTGCAGCCACGATCTGCATGCCACTCTTGCGCGATGGTCGGCTCACAGCTTTGATGGCAATTCATGACAAAGTCCCGCATCACTGGAGCGACGGTGAGCTGGCACTTATCCGGGAAGTCACGGAGCGGTCCTGGGCACATATACAACGGTCGAGATCGGAGGCTGACCTCAGGGCGACGGCCGAAGAGCTTGCGGAGCTCAACGCAACGTTGGAGGTTCGGGTCGAGGAACGGACCGCCGCCCTGCAGCAAGCAGAAGAAGCCCTGAGGCATTCGCAAAAACTGGAGGCGGTCGGTCAATTGACGGGTGGCCTCGCACATGACTTCAACAATCTGCTCGCGGGGATTGGCGGTAGTCTGGATCTGATGACAACGCGCCTTGCCCAGGGTCGCGTTGCCGATGTCGATCGCTATCTCTTGGGCGCCCAATCAGCGGTGAAACGAGCCGCGGGGCTGACGCAGCGCCTGCTGGCCTTCTCAAGGCGGCAGACGCTCGATCCAAAAGCTGCCGACGTCAATCGACTGGTTGCCGGGATGCAGGAACTGATTACCCGCAGCGTCGGTCCTGCGGTGGAGGTTGAAACCGTAGCGGCGGGAGGTCTCTGGACGGCCTTTGTCGACACCGGACAGCTGGAAAATGCACTTTTGAACCTTTGTATCAATGCCCGCGATGCAATGCCGGATGGAGGAAAGCTGACCATCGAGACCGGCAATCGCTGGCTCGACCAGCGAGCGGCGAAAGTTCGCAATCTGCCACCGGGACAATATATCTCACTATGCGTCAGCGACACAGGAACCGGCATGACGCGGGATGTTATAGAGCGGGCATTCGACCCCTTTTATACGACCAAGCCGACCGGTCAGGGGACAGGTTTGGGTCTATCCATGGTTTACGGCTTTGCCGGTCAGTCGGGCGGAACGGTTCGGATCTATTCCGAGCTTGGCAAGGGATCGATGGTCTGTATCTACCTTCCCCGTCACATCGCAGATCCGGACCAAGCCGAAGTCATCACCTCGATCGAGGCAGCGCCGCGCGCCACCGGCAACACAACCGTTCTCGTTGTCGATGACGAGCCGTTGGTTCGCATGGTGGCAGTCGAAATCCTAGAGGAGCTCGGTTACGACGTATTGGAAGCTGGCGATGGACCCACTGCCGTGAAGGTGTTTGAAAGCAGGCCGGACATCGAGCTCCTCGTGACTGATGTGGGTCTGCCGAACGGAATGAATGGCCGCCAACTCGCCGATGCCGTCCGTACAACAAGGCCGGACCTGAAAGTTCTCTTCATCACTGGATATGCCGAGAACGCAGTCCTCAATCATGGGCATCTCGAACCTGGAATGCAGGTGATGACGAAGCCATTCGCCAGTGATGCCCTTGGACATCGCGTTCGTGAGCTAATTGATAGGTAGGCTCAGAGGCGCTAAGCGTTTGAGGACCGTTAAGTCGCGGAAGGTGGCACTGATGGATAGGGCCGCCAAATGTGGTCGACCCAAGTAGACAGGGTAGACCTGAAAAAACACGAGATGCCAAGAAAGGCTCCCGCCGAGTGGCAAGACAATATACGATCGACCCTGCAGACTTGAGGGTGGGATGTTACTACTGGGCTCGTCCCATTGAGCGTGAGGAAGAACTGCAGATCGTTCAGGTGTCCGACGTTTTTGGCTCTGAGCGTGAGTACTGGTCCGTCGCAATCATGGGTTCGGACCAACATCGCAGTCTGGAGGAGTTCGATTTCCTGATCAGGCTCATGAGGCCCTAAGGAACTCGAACGCCATGACTTAGTCGTCAACGGATGAGGATCGTCGGCGCGGTTTCTCATGGCGTCTTTAGGTCAGAAACTTACCTCCAGATCGCAATTCAAACGCATCGCATTTCCATCACGTTCCAATGTGTATTTTAGCGAGACAACGTCTCAGGACGCGTCCTCCTGGCCGTAAACTGCGTTCGCGATCGGTTCGGCAGCACCTGTGGCGATACCAGCCTGCAGGACGCTCGCCGATCCGGATGGATGCTTCTCCATCACGTCGACGACTCTAATTCGGCCTGAAGCGACGGAGAAAATGATCGGTCGCGAGCTAAACCTGGTTGAGCCTTGAGATGAGAGCGTCTGCGGATCGATCAGCCACACGAATTTGTCGCGGCCTTTTTGAGTTCCCTGTTTTCTTTGGAGAGCCGCAGGAGCTTATTGAACGGTCCCTCGACATACGCGGAGAGTGTTGTGAGACTTTCGAGAGCGATGCGGTACTTGTGCCCGAAATAGGCGATCAACGCGTCGGATTCCCCCTTGAATTCCCCAGGCGAAATCTCAGCACTCGGGAAACTTACCTTCTCGATCTTCACGGAAAGACGATGGCGGATTTCGGCTTCTGCGGGTGTTCCCGTAGAGAAGGTCTGGATCTGGACCTTGTCCAACAAGCCCATTTCAAGCAGCGCGACACGCAATTTGAAACTAAATGGACATCCGTCCTTAAGATAGACCACAGGTTTAAATTCGTGGGTCATGGCTCGGCCATTCCTTGCTGCTTGTAAGGCGGTCTATCAACTTACGACTTACCGCCCTTCCCATCCTTTGCCATTTCAGGCGGCGGCAAAGGCGCTTCGAGGGCGTTCGTTGCCCCCTCGGTTCCTTCGTTTGCCGGAACATTCTCGGTGCCCATTTCCGTCTCGCTGTTGTCGCGTTTTAAGGCCCTGTCCCGGGTGTCGTTGCTGTCTCTATGTCCATCTTTCGGCTTTGTCATGGCTGCCTCGTTTTGTTGTTTGAAGAACGGAACGAAGCTTGCGGCTCGACTGTTCCAAAGGCTGTCGCAGAAAGAAGGAGAGCCAAGCATGATGCTGACCAATGAACAATCCACCGATCAGAAATGCGATGTGGCGATTATCGGTGCTGGTACAGCGGGTCTTTCTGCAGAAAGAAGTGCCAGGCGCGCTGGCGCGAAAACGCTGCTTATTGACGAGCGTTTTGCAGGCACGACCTGCGCTTCGGTCGGATGCATGCCGTCAAAGCTTCTGATTGCAGCCGCAAAGTCAGCCCATGGGATGAGAAGACCTCCTGCATTTGGCGTGCATCCCGGTTCGGTCACAATCGACGGAAGGGCCGTCATGCAGCGGGTACGCAAACTGCGCGATGAGTTCGTGGCATCTGCGCTGAAATCGATCGAGGAACTTCCTGATGGCGTGAGCGTAAGGGGGACCGCGAAATTCGCAGGGCCCAACCTGCTTAAGGTTTCCGATATGACGATACAGGCTAATGCGATCGTCGTTGCCACTGGATCACGTCCTATCATTCCGGATATTTTTGAAGGTATTGACAATGTCTTGACCAACGAAACGATTTTTGAACTCGACGACCTCCCCGCATCGCTGGCAGTGGTCGGTGCGGGGCCGCTCGGGCTCGAGCTTGCTCAGGCCTTCTCTCGCCTGGGCGTTGATGTTGCAGTCTTCGATGAGGGGAATGCGATTGCGGCGCTAAAAGACGAGGCAGTCGCCAGTGCCCTTCAAGCACAGCTTGAAGGGGAGATGCCATTTTATCTTGGCACGCAGATCCACGCCTGCCCGGTTGCCGACGGAATCCAGATTTCCTGGTCAGGCATCTCTGCAGGAAAGCGAACATTCACACATGTGCTGGTGGCGGCAGGTCGACCGCCAAATCTGGGCAAGCTTAACCTCGATGCAGCGGGCCTGGAACTGGACAATCACGGTACGCCGAAATTCGACCGACAGACGATGCGTTGCGGGACATCCTCGATATTCCTGGCCGGCGATTGTGATGCTGATGTTCCAGTCCTGCATGAGGCCTCTACAGAAGGCGCAATTGCGGGGCACAATGCCGCGCGGTACCCGGACGTTCAGCCTTCCCAGCGCTCGACACCTTTGGCAATCACCTTCACCGATCCGCCGAGCGCATCCATCGGCACGCCCATGACTGACGCGTCTATCGTCGGCAGTGTCGACTATGTCGATCAGGGGCGGGCCAAGGTGGAAGATCGAAATGCCGGAATATTGCGGATCTACGCGGACGGGCAAGGCAAACTGACTGGAGCCGCACTCGCAATCCCTGAAGGTGAACATTTGGCGCACCTTCTTGCATGGGCGATTGAGGTAAAGCAGACGGCGATGCAGCTTCTGGAAATGCCGATCTATCATCCGACTTATGAGGAGGGTCTGCGCACGGCGCTTCGGCAGATCTGCGACCGCACCAATGTAGCATTTTCCGCTGATCGGGATGAAGGCTCGGCTCCCGGCGCCTGAGATCGACATTTCCCCGCCTGAAGTATCTCTTGTTCGGAACTACAATAGGTCTGCGTGGTTGTCGTCGAGATCCTACCGTATATCGACGAGGGTTTTCATGGGTTTGCTTACAGCTCCTCCTTCATCTGCGAATTTTGGATCTCCAGTTGATTGAGAATGGGCCATTTTTCGACCGCTCTCGCGACAACCGAGCGCGGGCGCGGACCCACACGAGCTGGAGTGGCCAAGCCGGCAAGGATTGGATTTAAACCCTTTTCTCGACGAAGCCGATGGACGGCAGCAACTGTTACTCGCAGGAGACAATGATGAAGAGCAAAGAACTCGGCGAAAGCGATCCATGGCGGGAGCGTAATTTCGTGCTTGTGCTTGAAGAGGGTGAGGAAGCATTTTCCGCGATCACGCAATTTGCCGAAGAGCAGAATTTGACCGGAGCTTCGCTAACTGCGATAGGCGCGTTTCGAACTGCGACGCTCGGCTTTTTCGACTTCGAGACCAAAGCCTATAAGGAAATTCCCATTGGCGAGCAGACAGAAGTTCTGAGCGCAATCGGCGACATCGCCATCGGGGATGATGGCAAGGCCAGCCTACATATGCATGTGGTGCTGGGATTGTCGGACGCTTCGACCAAGGGGGGGCATTTCATCAAGGGGAATGTCCACCCGACACTGGAAATCATGATCCGTGAAAGCGCTGTCGGACTGCGTCGCAAGAAGCAAGACGCACTTGGCATCGCCTTGATCGATCCGTGATGGGGATGCCCCAAGCGTAGGGCCATCACCCACATCCACACGCTCGGCCGGTTCAGCGCCGGCCAAGCACAGACAAACCTCAGGAGAAATCAATATGGCAATACAGAAGAACGGTTCGGCTCATTGGACAGGCGGCATCAAGGACGGAAAAGGAGAGATCTCGACAGAGAGTGGTGCTCTCGCCTCCCATCCTTACGGATTCAACACGCGCTTCGAGGGCGTCAAGGGAACGAACCCGGAAGAGCTGATCGGCGCCGCGCATGCTGCCTGCTTCACCATGGCCCTGTCCAAAATGCTGGGCGAAGCGGGTTTGACCGTGACCAGCCTCGACACCAAGGCCGTGGTCACGCTGGACAAAGTCAGCGAGGGCTTCGAGATCACAGCGATTGCCCTGGACCTTCGAGGATCCGTGCCGAATACCGATAAGGCCGCGTTCTCGGATATTGCCAATAAGGCGAAGGAAGGATGCCCCGTTTCAAAAGCGCTAGCCGCAGTCCCCATCAGCTTGAACGTAACTCTCAACGAAAGATAGTCTCACCCTTAGCAGACGTGAAAATTCAATGGGGAAAGCCGGTTTGCAGCCGGCTTTCATTTCGTTTTGACGCCACCTCTCAATTGACGCTTCTCCAATGCGGCATCTCGATTAAGCCGAGCGTCGTCGCCATCAGTCTACGCGCCTCTCAATCCTGAGTTTTTTCCCGCACGAGTCAATCATTGCGCATCCGTGAATAACCGAGGTGTGGCGGGTCCGGCAGCGGATCAGACGTCAAGGTGTTGGCGACGCTCCCGATCGGCCGCGGCCTCAGGCGCCTGCCCGACTGCGTCGTGGAATGCCGGTGAGCGCACCCGGTCAGAACAAACAATGGGCGAGTGCGAAATGGCGCTGAAGACGGGCCTTTTAAGATTTTCCCATCCCGCTCGTTCTCGATGGCGCCGAGGCAGTGATAGGCTGGTATGGCCTCTTTGACAGACCTTTTCTGAACGCCATGGTTTTTGCGATCACGTCACCTTTGTGAACAACGCCTTCCTGCTGACGACTTTGCCCGCGGTCATGAACGATCCATTCCCTTGGTAATGGAGCGTTAGTGGATGGGCCGGTCGCTCCGCAACGAGGGCTTTCACGATCTCGAAAACGAAGAAATTTCGGCTGCCGATAAGCGCGCCGTCGTGAAGACGGCACTCGAAACTTGCATGGCATTGTGCGATGGCCGGAACATCCACCGCTTCGCCCTCGACCTTAGTCAGGCCGAATTTTTCGAATTTGTCTACCCTGTCCCCCGAGCAGTTTCCAATCCGCGATACAGTCTCGACCATCTCGGCAGTCGGCAGATTCACGATGCACTGCTGGCTTTCCCGGATCATGTGGTGGCTGTGATTTCCAGACGAAATCATTGCGCCCCAGAGCGACGGCGAGAACTCAAGAACCGTATGCCAGCCAAGCGCCATGACGTTGTCCCCTTCCCTGCCATCTTGAAGAAATGAGCACAACCGGCCCGGGCTCAAGATAGCGTCGAGCATTTGAAACGGGGAAATCTTTCTTGCTTTTCGCCATGGCGTCTTTCCGTCCGAGGGAATGTGTCCCTATTTGTGATGATGGCTTCCCACCAAGGGCCGCTGTTCACGACATTAATAAAGCCGGTTCCGTTCAGCAGCCGCACAGCAGACTTTCACAGGATGCAACCGCCTCTCCTGGCACTCTCGGTCAAGAGCTGGGAAACGGAAGAAATCGACGCGGCAGGCAGGAACGACAAGCGCCACTTGCGAAAGAAACCGGCCTCTTCGAGCGTTGGCTCGCCGTTGTCCCACACCATCGACGCGTAGTGGCCTTCCGGATGCCAATCAAGTTCCTGCCTTTTGCGCTGGTTCATCCGCACTTGCAACCAACCGTGCGATATGATCATCAAGGCAGATCGATCCCCTCAAAGGATTGGATGGCAAGTCCGGACCGTCCATAGTGGCTTTCGTCATACGGGCATATGACGCGGCGGCCCTTCGAGAAAAACCAAGCCGCCTGAAACTCTCTTCGATTTCGTCGCGCGGCGTGGTCTCAACGGTAACGACCTTCGCTAGAGCCTTGCCAAAGTATGCCGCGACCTCCGCAAATGTGTGTCGTGAAGGCCCCTCGACATGCACGACGCCGATGTCCTCGACCGGGCTCAATAGCCTTGCTGCAGCCGCTCGGCCCAGATCGATTGGCGATACCATAGGCAAGATCATGTCTGCGGGAAATGGTGCGGGGAGCTTGCCTTCACGTGCCGGCTCGATGAGCATATCGAGATTGGTATAGTAGTAGGCGCCGCGATTGATGGCGGTCGCAAAGCCTGCCGCCTGCACGAGGCGTTCGAAATCGTAGAGCACCGAGAGATCTCCAACACCGTCGCCTTGCTGGGCGCCATAAGTGGAAGCAACGACGACCTTTTCGAGCCTAACCCCTTCGAGCGCTTTGCTGATACTTCCAGCGGCCTTCAATTCCTCGGCGTTCGTATCGGAGGTCGGAGGCGCGGGGGGAACGAGGAGGAAAGCCCTGCGTGCGCGCTTGAACAGTTCGTTCACTCGACGCGAGTCGCACACATCCACAACGGCTACCTCGACGCCAGCTGCTTCAAGTTCAATGACTTTGGATTGATCGTGCGTAACCGCCAGGATTGACGTCTTGTGGGCTTTAAGTTCGTTGATGACATTGGTACCGACGTTGCCGGTTGCACCCAAGACGACGATCATTGTCATTCCTCTTGTCTGATAGCCCTCACAGACATGGCCGTCCGCTGGATCGCCGGCAGGCTCTGCCGACAGACCATCGATCAGCCTGTCGCTTTCGAAACGACGGCGTTCGAAGCTTGTTCCACAGCGGTACGTCGGTTGTAGGCGCATCCTGACGCGGATGGATATCAGGCATGGTGTAGGCAACCAATCGTGAAACCTACACCGAGAATACGGCGGTGCATGTCGGCGCGACGCCTCTCAACCGTGAGCCGACATGGAACTCTGTCCTTTTACGCGGGTTCACCCTGACCGATATCATGAGAAGGGCTTTGTCATGCGTGAGACGATCCATCGCATGCAGCAAATCGCGGGTCTCGACATTTTCATTCGAGAAGCTGGTCCAAAGGGAGCGCCTGTTCTTCTGCTTCCGCACGGCTATCCTTGCTCATCCTTCCAGTTTCGGCGCCTGATGCCGGCACTCGCCGATCGCTGGCGAACAATATCCTTTGACTGGCCAGGTTTCGGTCTGAGTGCAACGCCCGATCCATCGGAGTTCGGCTATGATTTCGACGCCTATGCTGCGGTTCTGGGAGCGCTTGTCGGGGCCCTTGAGCTCGAACGATACGCTCTGTGGCTACACGACTACGGGTCGCAGATCGGCTTGCGGCACGCGATAGCGAACCCGCAGGATATTGCCGCCCTGATCATTCAAAATGGCGACATCTACGAGGACGTTCTTGGCCCGAAATACGAAACGATCCGAAAATACTGGGCAGACAAATCGGCTGAAAACTATCGGCTGCTTGAAGCGGCGGTTTGCGAAGATGGTTTCCGAAGCGAATTTCTCGGCGAGGTCTCCGAGGAGATCGCCGCCCGGACGCCGCCGGATTTGTGGAAACTGCACTGGCCATTGATGGATACGCCCATCCGGCGAAGCGTCGCAATTCGACTAATGCAAGATCTGGAAGCAAACCTGGGTTGGTTCCCGCGATACCAGTCTTACCTGCGTGATCACCAGCCCACAACTATGATCATCTGGGGACCGCAGGATGGCTATATGCCGATGGCCTCAGGCCGCGCATACTTGCGAGACCTCCCCGACGCCGAGCTGCACCCGATTCCTGAGGCGGGGCACTGGTTGCTCGAAACCCATTTGGATGATGCGCTGCCGCTGGTGCGCAATTTTCTGTCGAACGCTCTCACCTAAAAAAGGAAAGGTCAAAAGATGGTGACGAAACCAACGATCGTTCGCATCTGGCGGGGGCGAACAAAGCCGGAGAACGCCGATGAATACGAGGCCTATAATCAGGCAGAGGGCGTTCCGCCACTGGAGAAAACTGCCTTGGGTGTAGAATTGCTCCGTGAAGATCGTGAGAACGAGACATGGTTCACGACAATCTCCTACTGGGCCGACATGGAGGCGATGACGGCGTTTACGAACGGTGACCCGGAAACGGTCCACCACCTTCCCCGCGACGAGGAATTGTTGATCGAGCTTCCCGAAAAGATCCAGATCCATCGACTCATAGTCAATCGACATGGGCTACGCTGAGCGTGATAGGAGATGATGTCTACATGAGCGGGCTCAACTTGACTAATCTTCTAATCGACGGTTTCCTGAAGGGGGCCAATTCCCTTGTGCTCGCGAAGCAACGGCCTGCCGGCCCGCCAAGCACCGTAAACGCCTGCGGGCGTGAGACCTGGCGAGACGCTGATCGCTTTTCGGTAGCTCCGTTGCAGACGCCATGGTCGCTCCTCGCCATCGGAATGGATGAGCCACGTCTTGCTAGCTGACGCGTCGATATGGATCGATTATATTCGACACGGTAACGCAGGGTTGCGCTGTATTCTTGGCCCGTAGCGGGATGCTCTACCATCCAGTGGCCCGCCGCCCAGAAGGTAGGCTCCACGATTGTGCACCTGGCGATTAATTCAAAATTCTATGTCGGGCATGCTTGAGGAAGATTCGCAAGAATAGCGATCAGTTTACCCAGTCTCACAGGCTTGGTAAGGCAGGGAGCGTTCGCAAACTCCTTCGGAATGGACGTATGCTCGTAGCCAGTGACAAAGACAAAGGGTGTCCCGCGGGCGGCAAGCAGCTTCGCGGCCGGGTAGACGAGTATGCCATGCAAGTTGATGTCGAGGATCGCCGCGTCGAACACTAGGCCTCCCTCGTCGAGGACCTCCATCACCCCGTCCAGATCGGGAAGCGGCCCAAACACTTCCGCCCCGGCGTCTTCAAGAGCCATGAACAGCTCGCCGGCGATCAGATACTCGTCTTCCACCACCAGGTATCGACGGCCGTCCAGCCTGTTCGATATTGCTGACGAGCGGGTGCCGCTCCAGCTATGACCGTTCAGCGGCTCTTGCCGTTGCTCGGTCAGCCCCGCCATCATTGAGGAAATTTGCATTGCATTCCTCCCCCTGCCGTTTGGCGAGAGCGTCGCAAGAAAGCTCCCGTCAACCTTAGATATGAGAATACACTGAAGTTCGGAAGAGGTCCATTGCGCCGCTCTGACGAGCTGAGCGCCAACTTTTCAGCCGCGCACATTCCGCTCGTGACGACGGAAAGCTTATGGTTTGCAAATCAACAGCGGTGGACGGCAAATACGGAGCGTCGGCACTTATAATCTCAAAGCTACACCGGCTTATAAAGGAGCGTCACATGTTAAACACTGCTCGGGATCACCTGCGCATCATAGCAGTGATAACGCCGAGGAGAGCTCTCGAGCGGGTGAGCTCTTACGCTGAGGTCGAAGGAACGCCCGCCGGCCAGATTGGTGTCGATCACCGGGCAACTCGAACAATCCAATCATCTCGTCGCGCCTGTTTCTTTCGCGAAAGATTAGAGACGTTTACACCGCCTTCCTTGAGCGCTCGCGCTGCATCGGGCGAAAAATAAGAACCAGCCTCACCACCCCCACACGCCCGACGACGTCAGCGTCGATGGCGATCACGGAACGATTACCGCAAGGGAACGTTCGGACGTCATTACAGCTGAAATCACAACAGGAGACATTCCCATGGGCCGTGGTATTCTACTTTGGTTGCTCGGCGTTCCGTTGCCGATCATCATCCTTCTCGCCATCTTCGTACGATAGGAATGGCGATGTCCCCTTCTGACACATCAGGCATTGCGCCCCTCGAATCTTCAAAAACGGCCTTGTCGTGGGGCCCCGTCATCGGCGGGGCGGTCGCAGCGACAGGCGTCACTCTTATCCTGCTGCTTCTCGGATCCGGGTTCGGACTAACCATGGTCTCGCCCTGGTCGGGCGAAAGCAGCTCCGCGGCAACAGTTGGCGTGACTGCGGCGATCTGGCTTGTCGTCGTGCAATGGCTGTCGTCGGCGCTCGGCGGATATCTGACCGGTCGGTTGCGAACCAAGTGGGCGGCCGTCCATACCGACGAAGTATTCTTCCGCGACACAGCGCATGGCTTCTTAAGCTGGGCGCTGGCGACAGTGTTCGTCTTTGGCTTTCTGGCGTCTTCGCTGACCTCCCTCGTGGGCGCTGGCGCAAGTGCAGCAGGGTCTGTTGCCTCAACCGCTACAACAGCAACTACTGCTGCCGCAGCTTCGTCGGCCACAGGACCGGATTTGTCGACTTCATACTTTATCGATGCTCTGCTTCGGCCCGAGACGGTGTCGTCGCAGGCAAGAAGTGACGACGGTGCCGCTGCGACAGAGGTCTCGCGCATTCTCCTGCAAGGCGCTGCGAACGGAGAAATCCCGGATGCTGATCGGACCTATATTGCAAGCATCGTCTCCGCTCGGACTGGATTGAATGAAGCCGATGCGCGTGGTCGCGTCGATAGTGTGCTTGCTCAGATTAACGAGGCAAAGGTCAACGCCCAGCAGGCGGCGGACGCCGCCCGAAAGGCTGCGGCGACGACAGCCCTGGTCGGAGCAATTTCGTTGCTGGTCGGAGCTTTCATAGCATCGGCTGCGGCCGCTCTTGGCGGAAAGCAAAGAGACGACGAGGAAGATGTATTCCTCGCGGCTCGACGCCCATTCGTATGATCAAAAATCGGGGCGCTGTCGGGCGTCCCGAGCTCTGATACCTCCCTCGCAGGATTATTGACCACGCTCCGGAACGAATGAACTTCGTGAATGTTACGGACACACGGATCTGTGAACAGGATCCGCTTCAAGAGGAAACTCGGTGCTAGAGATCATTCTTCCCGCGGCGCCTGTCAGCGCATGCGCATTGACAACGTGTGCCCAAGAAACACCTGCATTAGCCTCGAACGGCGACACGCAGGCGGTTAGCGCACCTGGCCGGCGACGCGACCGATCTTGCCGCACTACCGCACACCCGAACCACGACGACGGCTGCGTTCCTTGTGGCGCATCCGAGCATTTTGACCTCAAACCCAAAGCAAAAGGGACAATCATATGGCGACCGAAAAGACATTGAACGACCTCTTTCTCGACACACTCAAGGATATCTACTTTGCTGAAAAGCAAATCCTGAAAGCCCTGCCGAAGATGGCACGCGCGGCGCAATCAGAAGAAGGCAAAGCGGGTTTCCTGCAGCATCGCGATGAAACCCAAGGCCAGATCGAGCGTCTCGAGCAGATTTTCGAACTCCTCGGCAAGCCTGCGCGCGGCAAGACCTGCGAAGCTATTCAGGGGATCATCGCCGAGGGTGAAGAAATCATTGAGGAGTACAAGGGAACGGCCGCACTCGATGCCGGGCTCATTTCGTCGGCACAGGCCGTTGAGCATTACGAAATGGCCCGATACGGGACACTCAAGTCCTGGGCCAAACAGCTCGGTATGAAGGAAGCCGTCGCGCTTCTGGATGCAACCTTGCAGGAAGAGATTGCCACCGACCAGAAGCTGACAGCACTCGGCGAAGCGTCGGCCAATGCAAAGGGATCGCTGAAGAAGGCCAGCTGATCTGCCACCGCTACTGATGAGGCCGCCGTTGAGGCGGCCTTTTTCTTAATGCCACCAATTGCGAAGGAGAGCCCCATGGCCAGGAAGCCAGCGAACGCCTCGACTACCTCGAGCAATTCAACCGTCACCATCCATGATCAGAAGATGCAGCGCGGGTCCGGCGGAGAGCTCCATCAATTTGCCGAGGGCGACGCGCCGGTTTTAACCACCGCCCAGGGCGGCCCGGTTGCTGACGATCAGAACTCTCTTCGCATCGGCCCGCGCGGACCGCTGGTGGTCGACGACTTCCATTTCCGCGAAAAAATGTTCCACTTCGACCACGAGCGCATTCCGGAACGCGTGGTACATGCGCGCGGCTACGGCGCGCACGGATTTTTCGAGACCTATGAGTCGCTAGCCAAATACACCCGTGCCGATCTCTTCCAGCGACCCGGCGAGAAAACCCCGGCTTTCGTTCGCTTTTCGACCGTCGCCGGCAACAAGGGTTCAGCCGACCTTGCGCGCGATGTCCGGGGCTTTGCCGTAAAAATTTATACACAGGAAGGCAATTGGGATCTTGTCGGCAACAACATACCGGTTTTCTTCATCCAGGATGCCATTAAGTTTCCTGACCTGATCCATGCCGCAAAACAGGAACCCGATCGTGCTTTCCCGCAGGCCCAGACGGCGCATGACAATTTCTGGGATTTTATCAGTTTGACCCCGGAAAGCATGAACATGGTCATGTGGATCATGTCGGACCGAACCATCCCGCGCTCGCTTCGCTTCATGGAGGGTTTCGGCGTTCACACGTTCCGGTTCGTCAATGCCAAGGATGAGTCGACATTCGTCAAGTTTCACTGGAAGCCCAAACTTGGTTTGCAGTCGGTTGCCTGGAATGAAGCCGTCAAGATCAACGGCGCCGATCCGGATTTCCACCGTCGCGACCTGTGGAATGCCATCCAATCCGGCAATTTTCCGGAATGGGAGCTGCAGGTTCAGCTCTTCGATCAGGAATTCGCCGACAGCTTCGACTTCGATGTGCTTGATCCAACCAAGATCATTCCGGAAGAAATCCTGCCTCCGCATCCGATAGGCAGGCTGGTCCTGGATCGCATGCCAGATAATTTCTTTGCCGAGACCGAGCAGGTCGCATTCATGACCCAGAACGTGCCGCCGGGCATCGATTTCAGTAATGACCCCCTGTTACAGGGCCGTAATTTCTCCTATCTCGATACGCAGTTGAAGCGGCTCGGCGGACCGAACTTTGCGCACCTGCCGATCAATGCGCCGAAGTGTCCCTTCGCGCATTTCCAGCAGGATGGTCATATGGCGACGCGCAATCCGGTTGGACGTGCCAACTATCAGCCTAACTCGCACGGGGAAGGTCCCAGGGTGTCGCCGACACGCGGGTATCACCACTTCCCGGCTGCAGAGGAAGGTACAAAGGCACGGTTGCGCCCGGAGAGCTTCGCCGACCACTATAGCCAGGCGCGGCAATTCTATATCAGCCAGACGGGCGCTGAGCAGCGCCATATTGCATCCGCTCTCACCTTCGAGCTCAGCAAAGTCGAAATTCCAGTGATTCGGGAACGGATGGTGTCGCACCTGCTCAACATCGACGAGACGTTGGCATCAACGGTTGCTCAGAAGCTTGGCTTCAAGACGATGCCCAAACCCGCAGATGCGGCCATCCCGCCCCGCCAGGATCTGGAACCCTCTTCGGCATTGAGCATCGTCAATCGCGGGCCGAAGCGTTTCGAGGGCCGCAAGCTCGGCATCCTCGTAACCGATGGTGTCGATGCCAAGTTGCTCAAAGGCTTGACGGATGCCGTCGTCAAAGAGAAAGGAAGCGTCGAACTGATTGCACCGAAAGTTGGTGGGGTCGAAGCATCGGACGGCACGCTCATCGAGGCCCAACACATGATCGACGGCGGACCGTCGGTTCTCTTCGACGCAGTCGCCTTGCTGACCTCGCCTGTTGGCATCGATGATCTCGTGAACGAGGCAGCGGCGCGCGATTTCGTGGCCGATGCCTACCAGCATTGCAAGTTCATCGGCTACGATCCTTCGGCTAAGCCTCTGTTGGCAAAGGCAGCGATTGCCGATGCGCTTGATGAGGGTGTCCTCGAACTTCCAGGAGAAAAAGGACTGGCGACCTTTGTGGGAGAGCTCGGCAAGCTACGGATCTGGGGCCGCGAACCGTCGATTAAGTTGGGCAAGGCATCGTCAGCGCTCCAGTGACAAAGGAAAGGCGCGGTTACGCCGCGCCTCTTCCACTTGCTTCATGCTGCCCGATCAGTCGGCGGACAGGCTCAGCATCTCGCTATCGTCACGCGCTCCGGAAGATACACCGTCCTTGATCCTTTAAACGACAACCCTGCTCGACAGTGGCAGAATAACCTGCCTTATCCAGCAGACGCGCGAAGGCCGTTGTCGATCAGCTCATAGATACCGCGCCGACTTTCGCGCGCCGCGCAGTGGGATGCCTTGTTTAGCGATCACAACTGTCTGCTCATCCGACGTCGCGAATGTTTCACTCGTCGATAGGAACCTCTCAACGCGGCAGTGGTTGTTTCGTGCACCCATCATCACGAGGAACGCAACGTGGCAGATAAGACATTCACTCCTTCCGGCGCCACAAGTCCCCTGCAAGCGCAGACATCCGCATCCTATGCACCGCGCGTGGACGAAGCCTTGGAATCCATACTCGAGCATCGGCAAGATCCCTATGTCGAGCCCCGCGAAGAGGTGGCAGCTCTGCGAGACGAAGTTCAGAGCCTGCACTATCGCGCCGCTGCCGACATCCGGAGCAGAATTCGAAGCAATCCTTGGCAGGCTGTCGGAATTGCCGCAGCCGTTGGTTTCGTAGTCGGGATCACGCGGTAAACTGCGGAAGCGACAACCACATGCGTCATCATAGTATCGGGCACGCCACCGTACCCGATGCTCATACCGGCAACCAGGGTTCGGCACGGGCCTTCGTCGGAGCAAATCGGCGACTTGAACCCAGTCAGGCTCCCTCGCAAGGTTCGACACCTATTGCCCAAGATCTCGTCTCCATCCTGATGTACGCAACACGAGCGGCGAAGGCGATCGCCTGCCGGAACTGAAACGCTTGCCGCCTGTTTCACTGCTCGTGTCCCAAAATCGCAGGTTCGCTGTCCATGCCTAGCCCCGACGCCTTGAAACCCAAGCACGACCACGTCCTAAAGATCATTACCTTTGATTGCTATGGAACACTTGTGCAGTGGCATGAAGTTCTCCTGCGAGAAATCCAGGCGACACTGACGGCTCACGGCGCTTGTGCTGATGCATCCTCGATCCTGGACAGCTTCTCCAGACAAAGTAGGCGGCTGACGGCCGAGAAGCCTCATCGCCTTTTCAAGGACATCCTGCGGATCGGGTTCACGGCTGCCTTCGGCGAGCACGGCGTGCTCCCGGGCACCGGCGAGATTGAGCGGATCGCATCGTCTCCTCGCACGATGGGCCCGCATCCTGACGTGCCGAATGCGTTGCGCAAGCTGCGAGAACGTTACAAGCTTGCGATCCTGACGAACTCCGACGACGATCTGATTGCACCGACATTGGAGGGGATCGGCGTGCCGTTCGACTATATCATCACCGCGCAGCAAGCACAGGCATATAAGCCTTCGCCACAGATCTTTGAACACGCCTACGACAAGATGGGCGTGAGGCCGCAAGAGACTGTGCATGTCGCTATGGGGATGTATACGGATATGAAGGCATGCCACGAGCTGCGGCTCCGTTGCATCTGGGTGAACCGACGTAATGAGACGGGCAATCCGGACTGGCTGCCATATACGGAGGTGCTGGATTTGAGCAAGGCGGCTGAATTTCTCCTGCCGACATGAAGCCGGCGGCGCTCGCCTTCAGTCAGGGGGCGAGACACTCGTCGCAGATGCCGCAACCATCGTCGTCGATTGCGCCCGGCAGACAGCGGCGGCAGCAGCAAAGACAAGTCTTGGCTTGCGGACCACCGGCCTGCATCTCTGGCGGAAGGATTTCGACAAGATTGTCGGAAATCAGCTCAATCGCGGCATCGTCCATCTCGTACTCCAGCGAGGAAACCGCTGAGATAGGAAAGGTTCGCGCCGGTACAAGATCAGCGCCTTGGCCGAAGCGCTCGCTTCGACATCTGCATGTCGTCTTGGCCGATAGGTCGTGGCAACGCCACCTCCCGCGAGAGGACCAAGAGGACTGGGTTTCAAAGCGATGGCTGGTACCGGTGGCATCGTGAGCATTGTGGGACAGTCTCGCCGGCCCGCGCCGAACCCTCGTCTCAATCGCAATGGTTACGGCACCGCTTGCCCGGTCCACTCAAAGTGATCTTCGAAGCCGAAAATGCTCTCAGCGCCATAGCTAAACTTTCCAATAGGCGCGCCACTTTTAGTAACTCATTCGGCGAGCAGACGGCTCCGGCTCTCTATGCTGGCCGTTGTCATCAGGGCACGTTTGTCTTCAGGCACTGGAAGGAAATCGACTTTGAGCGAACACGTCGACAAGACTAACACGCGGCCTCCATCATGGAACGCCTTTCTGGGTTCAGCGCTCCTGTGACCTCGCGCCTGACAGATTGATATTTCAACGATTAACACCACATTGGCGCGAGGGATAGGATCAAATCCTCCTGTCCTGGCTCAGCCGAATTGGTTCTGGAGGATGTTATGAATATCGGGATTATCGGTGCGGGCCATATCGGCGGCTCGCTGACACGACGTTTGACCGCTGCCGGCCATACGGTATTTATCGCCAATTCCAGAGGTCCGCAGACCCTGGCTGATCTCGCCGCGCAGACCGGTGCTACGGCGGTCACGACAAGTGAGGCGGCACGCGCCGGGGAAATAGTCATCGTGACGATCCCGCAGAACCGGATTCCCGACCTGCCGCGTGATCTGTTCGACGGCGTCGATCCTGAGGTCGTGGTCGTCGATACCGGCAACTATTACCCGCGTCAGCGGGACGGCAAGATCGCGGCGATTGAAGAGGGCCTGCCGGAAAGCCAATGGGTTGAGACACAACTTAACCACCCGGTCTTGAAAGCGTTCAACAACATCAATTGGAAAAACCTCTTGAATGACGGCAAGCCAGCCGGCGAGCCTGGCCGGATTGCCCTGCCTGTATCTGGCGACGATGCAGCAGCCAAGACGAAACTGTTCACGATCATCGATGATATCGGTTTTGACGCCGTGGACGTCGGCGGACTTGACGAATCGTGGCGTCAACAACCAGATACACCGGTCTATGGCACAAACCTCGATCTCGAAGGCGTACGTCGGGCTCTTTCCGAAGCTAGTCCTGTTCGGAAGCCCGAATGGTTTGCAGCCTGAAAGTGCAGACCAAAGCCGGGGGGTTGCTACGACGTAGAACCAGAGTGCTGACGCCGTGCCGGCATCGCCGTCGCTTTCATGCGGCTGCTGTCGGCGCGCGTGCCGCTGATTGATGCCAAACGCATTGTCACTTCCAGTCGCCTGAACAGACATATCTGCGTCTCAATTCCCCGCTGCTGAACGCTGTGTTCGACTGCAAGGTTTGCTGGCTGCCGAGATCTGAACCACATTGTTCGGGTGATCGCGAAACAATCAGCACGGCCGCACGGTTCTGTCTTCGGCAAGGAACAGAAATGGTTGCACCGCAGTTGCGTACACAGACAGGAGGAGCCGATGAACCTCATTCACACACGCGTCATCCATGAAGGCGCAGGCAATTGGACGGTAGACTTCCTTGGTGACGACGGGGAAGCTGTTTCGGTAAAGGTGACTGGCAACGTCGTCACCAGCGAGGATGAAGTTATCGAGCACGCCCGGAAGATCATGGTCGAGCTGACTGCGTTCGGCACTCGAGGGAGCGGAAAAAGCGTCAACAGTTACGACATGCTGAGTAACGGCAACTTCGACTTCGGTGAGCCATCAGACGGTCGCAAACACTGACACTGCGAACAACGTCCCGCGCTGTCCGGCCAATATTATATCATTCGACTAATATAAATGCCGCAACGGGAACTTGCCCCGACGTTTGACGTTCTGTTGCGGCAAATATGTTGGGAGTCAAAATAATGTCTGGTCCAAACGCACGTTGGAATGATCCTGTTGAGATCACTCTCGCCTCTGGCTCGCATCAGGTCAGCGGTCCGTTCGAAGCACTTGCGCACATGACGGACAACTGGCCCGCCGAGCAGGGACTTGATTTTGTCCGCGCGAGAAGCGCCTGCCGCGGAGCAATTGCAGGACATAAGACAATCGACGAAGCCCGTATCGCTTTTGAAGCTGCGGCCGCAGAGGCCCGGAAACAATTCGATCGCCGGCGGCACTAGCTGAAAGGGGAGCCAGGGAGCACTGCTCTGCGCTCCCCAACGCCGACATCCGCCCCGAAGAAACCCGCTTTCAGTGGCGTGCGATACGGTGAGCGGGCAGGTTGGCTATCGTACAGGTCCTATCACCTTTCTGCACCCGGCCAGTTGTTGGCGGGTTCATCGACGATCGTTTCAGACAGCGCATCGGCAGGGTCAGGATCGCGCTCGTTGGCAGCTTTAAGCTCTTCTATTGCCTTTGTAAGCTCAGCGAACACATCGTCTTGCCTTGCCCCCGCGGTGACGGCTCTGTCTACAAGCTTTTCAAGAACAGCTGTGATTTCTCCGCGCCAATTATCCACTACGAGTTCTCCTCTTCCTTGGTTTTCCAAATAGTTCGATCCATGTCGGTGCGTGGTCACTTGTGCGGTCCCAGCCGCGGACATGCCTATCGACGCCGCCACCCGATAAGTTGGGGGCAATCTCTGGGCTGAGGAGAAAGTGGTCGATCCTCAGACCTGCGTTCCTGCCGTAGGCGTCGCGGAAATAGTCCCAAAACGTATAGATCGTTTCGTCTGGAAAGAGGTGTCTTAAGGCGTCCGTCCACCCCTGCCCTAAAAGTCGGTGATAGGCGTCTCTGATCTCAGTGCGAAACAATGCATCGTCAACCCATCGCTCCGGCTTGTAGACATCCAGCTCGGTGGGCATGACGTTGTAGTCGCCCGCGAGAATGACCGGCACATCCAGTTCGAGCAACTCGTTGGCGTAAGAAGTGAGCCGGTCGAACCAACGGAGCTTGTACTCGAATTTGGGACCGGGATATGGATTGCCATTCGGCAGGTACAGGCAGCCGATGATCATACCGTCCACGACCGCTTCGATGTAGCGGCTGTGAAGATCATCGTTGTCGCCAGGAAGTCCGCACCGAGTCTCAAGTGGGATCAAGCCCTTGGCGAGGATGGCAACGCCATTCCAGGATTTCTGGCCCTGCCAGATCGCACCATAGCCCGCAGTTTCGATTGCCTTTGATGGAAACTTGTTGTCTGGCGACTTGAGTTCTTGCAGGCAAACGACATCTGGAGTGGTCTCTTCAAGCCAACGGAGAAGGACATCAAGACGTCCATTCACTCCGTTGACATTATAGGTCGCGATCCTCACCGCCTACTTCTTGTGGTCGCCCTTGTCGCCCTCACCAGGCTTTGCTGCATTCTTGGCCTGGTGGCGTTTATCGGCAGACAGTGACCTCCCGACATCCACCGATCCCTTGAATTTGCCGTCTTCATCACGCCGAACGTAGCGTTTGTCGTTTCCGGTATCGATGAGCTCTCGCTTTGACATCTGGATCTCCTATCTGTGTTCTCAACAAACGCATTGCATCGCGAAAAGTTACGAGGCGACATTGCCAAGACAATCCAAGTCATATCCAAGCACCCCTGACGGGCGGTATTTCGTAGTGCGCGGACGACTTTGGCGATTGAGCAACCCTGCCCTCGATGAGACGACGAGAGCGGCTCTCGTGACTGAACTCATGTCGGCTCGACGGGCCGTCCGAGATGCCCATGGCGAACCTAAAGTATTGAGAAAGGCAAGACTTTGGGTTGATGACGCAAAGACTAAGCTGGGTGAGCGCGGTCCCGTCTGGTGGGATGACGGCGCCCCTGACTACAATCGACATATGGCGGTCAACACGCCCTATGCTGACTGGTTCCTGACATTGGGTCAGACGCGCTGACCACCCTTTCCCGCCACCGCACACGCCGCGTACCGTTCAGCAGCCGATCAAGTCATTAGACCGTACCGTTTCTGAACAGTCTAAAGGGGACAACTCATCGAGATTTCTCCAAGAATCAATCGAAGCCGGGATAGCGGAGACGCACGCAGGTGTTCCAGTCCAGACCGCAAGACGTCACGAAAAGCCCAGCTTGAAGCTGGCTCGATCATATGAACGCGATGAGGCTGACTAGATTCCTGATCCGTCGAGTTCTTCGTCGCTTCTTCCATCCCATGCAGGCACCGTCATGTGATCAACCTCGGCTGCAGGCATCGGCATCCAGCACTTCAGTTCCGGTTCAGCGTATTCGATAATCAATCCGGGTGAGGAATCAGATGAGCGCCAGCCGCCTTCACCGAATTGATCGCCCTTCGACCAGTAAGCCAGATCGACAGCTCCAGGCCCCTGTTCTGAGGGCCGGATCGTAACAAGGATCCGGCTTCCATCTCTCGGCGCGCTCTGCATGTGTCGCCAGCGATCCTGTTCTTCCATCTGTTCCTCCTCGCCTTCAACGCAAGTGTCTTCGAGCCCGGTCGGTTGGTCAATAGGAGCCCGCTATCGCTCTAGGCAGTCCGGAATGCAGAACGAGTAGCCGAGAAATAGAATATTGCCCTGCAGCTTTGGCAACGAGAGGCGCCTTTGCGCGTTGACGCTCTGGAAAATCTGGAGGTTGACATGCGGACCGCAATCCGTTTCGAGTTCTTGGCAAAGTTGGGTTATGCAGCGCGAGGCGTGGTATTCCTGCTGGTTGCGGGACTCGCGCTTTTCTCAGGAGTAACCGGCGGCCAACCAGAGGCAAAATCGGCGATATCGACCTTACTGCAGCAGCCTCTGGGGCGCGTTTGGGTCGGCTTGGTCGGCCTTGGCCTGCTTGGATTTGTCGCTTGGCGACTGGCTCAATCTGTTGCGGATGCCGATGGGCAAGGCACGAGCGGTAAAGCCGTGGTCATACGGGCTGCACTCTTCGGTAGCGCCGTGACTTACTTCGGTCTCGCTGTTTTTGCTCTTGGGCATGCGGCAAGTTCCAGCGGCGACAACGGAGGATCGGGGGAACAAGGTCTCGCCGAATGGGTAATGTCGCAACCATTCGGATCATACATCGCCATGTCGATTGGCATCGGACTGATCGTGGGAGGCATCGTCACAGGTGCAAAAGGCGCTTTGCGCAAGTTTGAGAAATATGTCCACTTTCCGGATCGGAGAGGCATCCTTACCTATATCTGTATGTATGGCCTGATTGCCCGAGGCGTCGTGTTTTCTGTCACCGGCATATTGTTCGCCTACGCTGGCTTCAACGTCGATCCAGATCAGGCGGGAGGCATCGCCGACGCACTGGAGTGGCTGCGAGCACTGCCGTTCGGCTCCGCGCTTTATCTTGTTGTTGCAATTGGATTGGCCGCTTTTGGGATCTACAACTTGATAGCTGCAAAGTATCGAACCGTGAGAGGGCCAAAGCTCGATGATGTAAAACGTGCTGTGCTCCTTAGTTTACGCAACTAGGCCGGAACGATTGTGCCCCCGGCGCTTGCGAGGATTGGAAAAACCATGATTTCGTCGTCAATCTTTAATGTGGATCAGCTCAATACGATCAGAGACGCCCATTTGGAGTGGTGTGCTGAGAACTCGGTCGACCCCAAAAGCCCGCTGGGTAAAGAAGCGGCCGCCTTCTTGATCAAGGCCTACGACGTCGAGCGTGACAATCCCGATGGTCTGGTTGCGGTGCTCGAACGTTATATCCAAGAACGCGGAAGTCACGTTCAAATCGGATCGGCTGACATTCCGTCATCCGAAGGTTAGCCCGATCTATCTGATACCCCGGTCGATCGAAACTTGGACGTTCGGCAAAATCTTCCAAAGCCAACCCTACACAGCAAAGGCATAAGGTCCGCCCTTTTCGAGCGCCGCGATATACGCAGGCCGCGCATGGATGCGGTCCAGCCACGCCATTGTAGCTGGTCGGTTGCGACCAAGCCTGCCTCGTGCATGAGCCGCTTCAAGTGGAAAGCTCATCATGATGTCGGCTGCAGTGATCTGGCTACCTGCAAACCAGGGCCGTAAAGCGAGCTCGCCCTCGATGAAATCGAGATGCGTATCGAGCATCGGCTGAATGCGCTTTATGGCCGTCCGACCCAAGAGGGGGATCTTGGATGCAATCAGCATTGCAAACAGGACCGGCATCACCGAACCTTCGGCGTAATGCAGGAACTGACGATATAAAAGAGGGTCGGTTACATCATTTGGACCGAGCCGCCCGCCCGCTCGCTCGACGAGAAACTCGCAGATCGCACCGGTCTCGACGACAATGGTTCGGTGCCCATCTTCGCCCACATCCTCCAGGATCGGCGACTTACCAAGGGGATGAATGGCTTTTAGCTCTTTGGGCGCGGACATATCCGAGTTGCGGCGGTGACGCCGGATCTCAAAGTCGAGGCCAAGCTCTTCGAGCATCCAAAGAATGCGATGCGATCGGCTGTTACTCAGGTGATGGACAATCAGCATACGCGCTTGCGCCCTACATATGAACCTTGGCGTTCTCGCCCATGTCCGGCCGCGTCTTGCTCACGGCGGCAGCCGCCATTTTTATGTAGCTGATGATGGTGCCGGGGCTATCCCAGTATTCGGCGTAGGACGGCGTCACCTTCAGTATCCGGATCGACGGGTCATTGGCATCTTCCCACCAAGCTTTCGCGGGCGTTGCCCACAGCTCGCGGATTTTCTCACGGTCATTCTCGATCTCCGCGGTCCCGGAGACTGAAACATATTTTTGACCCTTTGAGTCAGCAAAAGCCAGGCAAACGTTAGGATATCGGGCTATCTCCTCGTCCTTGTGGCTAGCCACATCCGTCAGGAAATAGAAGGCATTGTCGATACGTTCCGGATAGGCGGACATTGGACGAGCCCGAAGATCGGTGCCACTCTGTGTCGTCAGCATGCAAAAGCCGATTTTCTCAGCCAAATCCCAAACCATTGCATTTTGATCTTCTTCGTGAGCCATCGTGATCTCCTCTGTGACGCCAGAAAACGAAAGCGACCAACGAATGTTCCCGCCCCTTCGACACCATAGCGAGGATAACCGATCTTTGCGGTTTCGTGAAAGTCGTGACAAAGCAGCTTTACCCTGCGGCCATACAGGAGGACCGTTAGCATACCAGCCTCCGACGAGCGTGCGATAAACCTGCGCTGCTCACTTCGCTACAAGATATGACATTCCGACGGACCGTGGTGCGGTCGGTTTGAATCCGAATTGCTCGTATAGTCTGTTGGCGGGTACGTCCGCGATCAAGCTCACGTAAGCTGACTTCGGCAGCTTGCATTCCACATATTCCATAATCGATGCCATGATCATTTTCCCGAGCCCGCGTCCCTGATGATCAGGATGGACAGCAATGTCGGTCACCTGAAAGAAACAACCCCCGTCGCCGACCAATCGTCCCATCGCCACCGCGGTTCCGTTGTAGCGGACAACTGCTGCGAAGATTGTCCCTTTCAACCCGATTTCAGCAGCATCTCTTTCGAACGGCGTCAGGCCGGAAATTTTTCGCAGACGCATGTAGTCGTCAATTTCGGGCGTTTGCCTCGCGACCGAATAGGTGTTCTCGTCATCAGCGGCCATTCATTCCTCACGCACAAGAGATCTCCACAGCAGGAAATCATAGCTGCTCATTCAGCTCTCTTGAAAGCCGCTTTCGTTCTTTTCTTCGGGTTATCTGACGGGTCAAGGCTTCGGACGCCCGGATGGAAATCCCGCTGGGTGACCGCTCGATGCCCCGATCAACAGGTCCTCGGACCCATAAATCCCGAGTATGGTTATTTCGATGGTTTCAGCGGTGTGCTCGAGGTCGACGGCAGATGCCTCCACCTGCTCAGCAGCAGAACTTCGTGCATATTCAACGATGCAGTCGAAGGTTCCCATGTCAGCCATGACGCCGGACTGGAGCGGACCCTGTCGTGTCATTCGTTGCCAACCTGTATCGACACCCGACCGTCTGATGTCCTCGGCGTCCGTAATATAGGCCATGTGGACCTCCCCTCCAGCAACAATTTTTGCCACGACGCTCTGGATATGGACGGGGTCTCTGCTCATGTTGGTGACAAGACAGTGCGCGTTCAATGCTCTTCCCTCGCCATGGTTGATCACCAGCATTGGTTTGATCTGCCGTCGATGTCCTACGACAAAAATATGGAGATAGACGGCCCATATGCAGAGTGTTCCGACGCTAGCCAATGCCGATGCGATCGGCGCATATTCCCCAAGATGGTCCAGCAAAGCGTTTCCTCGCAGCGTCGGCGGATCCGGTGGCTCGGCAACTCGATCCTGGAGCCGCTACCCGCCCGATCAGCCAAGCTTTAGTTTTGGAGACAGACAAGGGACACTCAAACCGACCGGAGAGCGCCGTCTTCGACCCGCACGATCAGACAGGACATCCTGACGGACGCGGCTTGTGGTCATCAATCACGGGCGTGAGCCCTCGATGATGACAGTCGGCCTCGATTGCAATTTCACCGCCGACGGTATTGCGCATCGACTTCATGTTCCCCTTCGCCGAAGCGTAGATGCCTGCCTCGGTAGTGATCTCGTTCAGCATTGTGAGGTTCTGGACATAGTCGTTCCGCAACCCCGGGGCGTTTCGCACTGAGCGCATTGTTGTCGAAGCGTTTCGCTAAATTCGCTGTCGTTGCCGACCATTGTGACCATGTCCCTATTTGCTCATCTTGCGTGAGGAAGGAAACCGCTGAAAAATCTGCAGCGTTCCTTAAAAGATTTCGATCGTACGATAACGTACAACGTTCCCATCATCTGCCTTTGAAGCGGTCATTGCCCCGATAATGCGAAACCTGGGAACTTCGCTCATCGGTTCAGGTTCTCCTCGACTGCTGAGTTTATCGTAACGCGTGCAAGTGGGAGAAAAATGGATACTGCCTTGATCATCGGATACCTGGCATCGGCATGTTCGGTGACGAGCTTCATCCCTCAGGTGATCAAGGTTGTCAGATCGGGTGACACTGCCGCGATTTCAGCGCGAATGTATACGGTCACGGTGATCGGCTTCGCTCTGTGGTCGGCCTTCGGCGTCATGCGCCAGGAATGGCCTATCATCCTCACCAATACGGCTTGCTTCTTTCTCTCAGGCTACATCCTGATCAGAAAACTTCGCGCACGATGAGTTCGATGTCGAGATAAATGGACGGTTCTGATCCGTTCAAAACTGCACTTCCAGGGAGAAGCTAGGACGAGACAAAGCAAGAGCGGATCACCTTTGGTGGCCTGCCCATAGCGCGATGTCTCGAGCGCGAAGGCTTCGACAGATGACCAAAAGGCAAGCGTCGACAAGAACTTGATGATCATCGCTCAAATTTCTGTCGATGCGGTGGATAGAGCGTTTGGGGGAAAAAGCTCGAGGCTCGTTTACGTCAGGAGGAGACCCTAATCCGGGCAACGGTGGTCGATGGCCCCTGAATGCATCGCTCTTCGCTCAGAAGCCGCCCTGTGAGAAACAGGTTGGCTTTGGCTGGGTAACGCGGGCCGTGAAGCGCATACATGGAACCGGCGGGGACTGTCGGCATTAAGGTGAAAAGTCACCCATATGCTCCTCTTTATCGACCCCGAGAGCCTGATGACAGCATCGCAGTCCTTCATCGAATTCGTCGAGCAAGTCGTTAGCGAGTTGCGCGATCTCACGCCCCGTTCGACCGTCGAACTCGGTATTCTTCATGGCTTCTGCCTCGATGCAGCGCAGGCGCGGCAACCGCAGTTGGTGGACTTCCTGACCAGCCCCGCCGGCCTAGCCGCGCTGTCCGCGACCTTGGGTCAGATGCCCGACAAAGTACTGCAGGCTGATATAGAGGGGGCAACCTGGGAATTCGTCCGTGTAAAAGCGTCAGATTAGACTTCCGCTGTGCCAACGAGCCACTTTTGCGCAGCGGCAATCCGATGGGCTGCGCGCATGGGAATCGTTTCGATCAAGCAATCTCGGGACGCGTGTGCTCATGGCAAATTTGAGCAAGCCGGCTTACGACCACCGTGGATTGGCGTGCGCATCCCCACCGCGCCACTGGTCGATGTATTGTAGAATAGTCTCGCTGCCTGAGCGCAGAATCGCGGGATCGTTCCAAATCAACCATGCACCCAAAACCAGCCCGGCGATCAAAGCTATGCCGACCAGCTTTCGCACTATGAAGACCGCGAGCCAAATTACGATCACGATCACCGCGCCGGTGACCAGCAACGAATAGAAATCATCAGGCAAATTCGCTTCGATCATGCTCATGCACCCATAAATCCACGGCTCACCGTGAGCGATGTCGAAATCTTATGGCTAAATCGAGACGTGCTTGGCGTTTGCCTGAGGTTTGGCAAGGCCGGATCGCACGGCCGTAACAAACCCGGCGAACCGGCCGGCGCCATCAGGAACCATTTTCGCGATCCAGCGTTTCGTGCGCAAACAAGGCTCCCTCTCTACACGGTTTCTCCCTTCATGGTGTCTCACTCACATTCCGTTCTAGTCGTTGAGGACGACGGGCTTATCCGCATGAGCCTTGTGGTAGACTTGGAAGAGTCGGGATTCCGTGTGCTGGAAGCCGCTTCAGCTGATGATGCTCTGAAGGTGCTGGACGCACATTCCGAGATCAGGGCTATTTTCAGCGACATCGATATGCCGGGCTCAATGAACGGCCTGAGGCTCGCGGAGCTGGTGCACAAGGTCCGTCCAGATATGGCAATCATCCTGACGTCAGGGTTCCTGAAGGTTCCGAAAAATGACCTTCCCGGCAGAATTCCGTTTCTTTCGAAACCCTATGACGTCCGCGACGTCATAAACCATATCCAAGCGCTTGTTCCTCACGCCGGTTCGAACGATTGCTTTGCTGCGTCCTTTAAGCCATAAAAATCAGATGAGTTAGCTGCCTTGAGAGTGCTCAGCGCGTTTGTTCGCGGGCGTGCACCTGGGGCCCAGAGACGATGGAAATACTATGGCACTGGTGAAGACTTCCCAACTGGGCGCAAAGCCGGCTGCAAGCAAAGTGGTAACGTCCCTCGCGGCAGCCAACGCTGGTGCTGACAAGTCCGCCGCGTCCCGCCGGTCTCAGGATCGTTCTCGTGTCCGACAGCAAAAGGCAGCGGAGAGGATCGGAGCAGCGACGGAAGAACTGTCGACCGGCGTCGCAGAAGCGGCTTCGGCCGCCGAACAGCTTCGACGCGCACTCGAGCAGATCGCCAGCGGTGCGGAAGAAGCAGCCGGCGCAGCGCACGAATCCCTGTCAGCAACCACCCACCTTTCCTCCAGGTTCAGCGAGGCCCGGTCCGAAGCCGAGGCTGCCCGCACCCGCGCCGAGGAACTTCAGGGGTCGGTGCTGGAGGCCGCCGCACAGATCGACACCTCAGTCACCGCCATCGACACCAATGCCTCGCGTCAGATCGCTTCCGTTGCCGTCATCGAGAAGCTGCGGTCGCAGGCAGAGACGATCGGCGCGACCACGGTCGCCGTTGCCGACATTTCCGATCGCACCAACCTCCTCGCGCTGAACGCCGCGATCGAGGCCGCCCGCGCCGGTGACGACGGCCGGGGCTTCGCCGTGGTTGCCGACGAGGTCCGTTCATTGGCCGAAATCGCCGAGCGCAGTTCGCGTGACGTCAACCAGCATGCCGACAGGATTGTCGACGGCGTCCGCCGGATTGCCGATCGCATGAATTCCGCTGCGACCAAGGCACGCGAACAGACCGTCTCCGGACGGGCGGTCGCAGAAGAATTGCACGCCATTCGTTCGGGCCTGAGCGCACTGGCGCAGAACAGCCAAACGATCCTCATTGCCGCCGTCGAGGCGGAAGTCGCGACCCGGGAGGCACAAAAGGGTGCCGAAACGGTAGCAGCTGCCGCAGAAGAACAGTCGGCGGCGGCGACGGAGGCGCAACGTGCCGTGCTGCAGCAGAGTTCGGCGCTCGAGGAAAGCCAGAAGACGGCCCAGGCGCTGGCCACTCTTGCCGACGAGCTGATGAATGAAGGAGGCCGGGCCTCGCGGGCGGAAGAACTGAGTTCGGCGGCCGAGGAACTGTCGGCAACCGTTCAGGAGCTTTCCGGCGCAGCTGGCGAAATCCTGATCGCCGTGGAGCAGATCAGTCGGGGCGCCGAAGCCCAGGCAGCGGCCACGCAGCAGGCCAATGCGGCAATGGTCCAGATCGAGAAAAGCGCCTCGCTGGCTCAGACCAGTGCGGAAAATGCAAGCGAGCGAGCCCAGGAAATCAAGGCGCTGCTGGCAAGGAACAAGGCAGGCCTGACGGATATTGCGTACGGCATTTCCAACGCATTGACGGAAACCCGCGATGCACTGGCGGACCTCAACTCGCTGGGCGAAATCGGTTTCCAGATCGAACGGACCGTCGATCGGATCGTGCTTGTTGCTGTCCAGACCAACATGCTGGCCGTCAGCGGCTCGGTGGAAGCGGCAAGAGCCGGTGATGCAGGTCGCGGCTTCTCGGTGGTCTCCACCGATATCCGCAAGCTGGCCCAGGACGCTGCGGAAAACATCGATGGCGTGAAGGATATCGTACGGTTGATCCGGATCCAGATCCTCGCTGTCCAGCGAGAGCTGGAAGCAACCATGGCAGCGTCCGAGGCGGAGGTCGCCAAGAGCAAGCGGATCGTCGATCTTCTTTCCGTAGCGGAAGCCGATATCGAAACGATGGCGCGCGGAAATGCCACTATCCTGGAAGCCGCGCAGGCAATTCTGGTCGCGACCACACAGGTCCAGGCCGGCACCCAGCAGATCGCCTCCGTCGCCCAGGAGGCAAGTGCCGCCTCGCAACAGGCTGCAACCGCGGCGAGACAGCAGTCCCGCGGCGCAGAAGACCTGGCAGCGGCCGTCGAAGAGATCGCATCGCTCGCGGACGAACTCCAGATGTCGGGAAGCTGACACGATGGACAGCTCCCCCCCGAAGGCGGACCTACGACGCCGGCTCCTGTTCAGGGTCGGACAGGAGCGCCACGAGATCGATGCCGACCGGGTCCTGGAGGTGGTCAGGACCGGCCACATCACCCGGGTACCGAACGGCCCCCCGGCTCTGAAGGGTATCGCCAATCTGCGTGGGCGGCCGATACCGGTTCTGTCGATGGAGCGTATCCTGAGCGGTCGCGACAGTTCTTCCTCTCACGACGGCACGATCATCGTCTACGATCATGGCGGAGCGGTCGGCCTGCTCGTCGACGACGTGCTCAAGCTGACGCAAGACGCTGCCGCAGCACCGCTCGAGGCCTTGAGCGGTCTTCTCGATGCCGCGTTCAAAACCACAAGGCGCGCGTCCGTCGGCCGAACGGGCTCTGTCGAACGCAACGCAAGCAGCCAGGCAAGGGTGACGCTGAACCCGATTTTGTCGTTTTGTGTCGCAGGCCAGCTCTACGGAATGCGGCTCGAACATGTACGCGAAGTCGCTATCATGCCGGACGAAGTTGCGGTCCTTGCGAACGGACAGGAAGCAGTGATCGGGTTTATGTCCCTGCGCGACACGGTTCTGCCGCTGGTGTCGCTTGCCTCTTTGATGGGCTTGGAAATCATCCGATCTAGCGTGGAAAATACGCGGATCGCGGTTGTCGAGTATGAGGGTGATCTGATCGGAGTTGTCGTCGACGAGATGGACGTCATCTACCGCCTGCCCGATCAGGCCATCGACGCGGTGCCCGCCGTCCTGCAGCGCGGACGCGGCGATGGTCAGATCGCGGCGATCGGCAGAATTGCGCATAGCGGACGACTGATCTCCATTCTGTCGCCGGAAAAGCTTTTCGGTCACGACGAGGTGGCCAGCGCCATCGGCCAGAAAACGGGAGCCACGCAATTGGAGACAACTCCTGAAGCGGACGATGCGGTCGAGCAATTCCTGATCTTCCAGCTGGGCGAGGAAAACTACGGTCTTCCCATCGCCTCGGTGGATGAAGTCATACGGGTGCCCGCCGACGTCACCCGCATGCCCGGCGCGCCTGCCTTCGTCATCGGCGTCATCAACCTGCGCGGCAGGGCTGTTACGCTGATCGATCAGCGAAACCGCTTCGACAGTCCGGCCTTGGCGCAGACAGCCGCGGCCCGCGCCATCGTGGTGACGATCGGCAAGCTTCAGGCGGGCTTCGTCGTCGACGCCGTGTCAGAGGTCAAGGCCCTTCCTGCAGCAGCCCTTTCCGCAGCGCCCGAATTCGCCTCCGAGCAGACGGATGTCTTCGATCGCATTGCCCATATCGAGGCGGATGGCCGGATGGTGCTTCTGGTCGATCCGAAGGAGCTTCTGACGAAGGCGGAGAGGGACGTGGTTGCCGCTCTCGCCGCGGGCAAGGCCGGCACCGGGGAAAAGACGGGCGGCATCTGACCATGATCCGGCTCTTGATCGTCGAAGATTCCGCCTTGATGCGGAAGTTGCTGGGCAAGATCTTCGGCACCGAGCCCGATTTCGAGATCGGTTTCGCCCGAGACGGTGATGAGGCGCTGAAGATCATCTCGGACTTTCGCCCCGACGTGGTGACGCTCGACATCCACATGCCGAGGATGAACGGCCTTGAATGTCTCGATCAAATCATGCTCCAGCATCCCTGCCCCGTGGTGATGGTCTCCTCACGCACCAAAGAGGGAGCGGAAGAGACTTTGGCGGCGCTTGAGATTGGCGCAGTCGACTTTATCGCGAAACCGAGTGGCGCCATCTCTCTCGGGATCGAGGAACTGGCGCCACGCTTGGTAGAGAAAGTTCGTATGGCCGCTTGCGTGCGCATCCGGCGCAGCCGCCGGCTCGCCGAGCGCGTCCGTTTTGCGCAGTCCCTGCCGTCCGCACCGGCATCCGATCCCAAATCTCGCGACCCCGTGTCCCGTCCCCTGACCGAAGGCGTGACGGGCCACGGACTGGTCCTGGTCGGCACCTCGACGGGCGGTCCGCCGGCGCTGGATGCGGTGCTTGCCCGATTGCCGTCCGAGTTCAAATGGCCGGTTGTGGTCGCGCAGCACATGCCGGCTTCCTTCACCAGCGCCCTCGCCAAGCGTCTCGACAAGATATGCGGGCTGACCGTCACGGAAGTCACACGTCCAACCAGGCTCGATCCGGGCAATATCTACATCGCCAAGGGTGACGCCGACATCTTGATCTCTTCCCGCGCCGGGGTTCTGGTGGCGATGGCGGCACCGAGCGATCCCTCGTTCCGGTGGCATCCGAGCGTCGATCGGATGGTGCGCTCGGCCATGAAGCACGTGCCGGCAAAATCCTTGATCGGTGTGCTGATGACCGGCATGGGTAATGATGGCGCGGGAGCCATGGCCGATCTCAAGTCGGCCGGCGGCTATACGATTGCCGAGTCCGAAGAGACGGCAGTCGTCTGGGGAATGCCGGGCGCGCTGGTACAGCACGGCGGGGCGACCGAGGTAATACGGCTGGACCAGATCGGGCAACATCTTGTGGATCGGGTCTGCTGATGCCCGTGCCACCAGTCGCCTCGCAGGAATATCGGGTAGAGCCTCTGTCCCCGGGCGACCTTGAGGACATCTGCGCAATCATCTACAAACGCAGCGGCATGGTCTTCGGGGAGACGAAGCGCTATTACATCGAGCGCCGCATCACCGATCTGGTACGGCAGCGGCGGGCGCAATCGGTCAGGGATTACATTTCGATATTGCGCGGCGATCTCGGTGAATCCGAACTGCTGATCAACAGCTTCACGGTCAACGAGACCTATTTCTATCGCGAACCCCACCAGCTCGCATGCCTGAGCAACTCGATCCTTCCAGACCTCATCCGCTCGAAAGGCCCCGGCGACCGGATTCGCATCTGGTCCATGCCTTGCTCCAGCGGCGAAGAACCCTATTCCATCGCGATCTGGCTGCTCGAAAACTGGCCGCTGGTAGATGCCTACAATATCGAGATCGTCGGCTCGGATATCGATACCGACATCCTGCGCCGCGCAGTCGAGGGCAATTTCGGCCCGCGTTCGCTTTCGAAGCTTTCCCGGGATCTTCTCGATCGTTATTTCGAACCCGAACGTGATCTTCAGCGTCGGCTGATCGGTGACCTCAGGGAGTCCGTCACCTTCGCCAAGGGCAATATCGTCGATCGCCAGAGCCTCACCGCGCTCGGTCGTTTTGACGTGGTATTCTGCCGCAACCTGCTAATCTATTTCGACGAGGCTGCCCGCGAGGCTGCGGCGCGAAACATTCATGAATTGCTCTATCCCGGCGGCTATGTATGTCTTGGCCATACCGAGTCCATGTCGAGGATATCGGAGACCTTTGAACCCGTGCGTTTTCCCGAGGCCATTGTTTATCGCGAGACGAGAGACAAATAGATGGATGAATTGATCGAACAATTCGCCATCGAGGCGCGCGAACTTGTCCAGCAGGCCTCCGACGACCTGATGGCGCTCGAAGCGGATTCGAACAATCGCGAACACCTGGAAAGCGCCTTTCGGGCAATTCATACACTCAAGGGCTCTGTCGGCCTGTTCGACCTCGGCCCGATGCAAAACGTGCTGCATCATGCCGAAGATCTTCTGTCCCAGGCACGGGCGGGCACTATCGCAGTCGACGCGACGCTCATCGATCCGCTTTTGTCGGTGGTCGAATGGGTGGACGATAGCATCGATGCGATCGTCTCAACCGGGCATCTGTCTGATGCACAGGACAAACAGGCCTCCAGGCTCCTCGGTCTGCTCACCAGCGAGATGACCGAGCGCGAAACCGTGGAGCCGAGCCGCCCCTCGAGGGCGCTACCCGATTGGGCGCTTTCGCTTGCCGAACACCTGCCCTCCTCCGACGGCCACGCAAGCGCGATTGCCATTCGCTACGAGCCGCACCCGGAATGCTTTTTCAGCGGCGACGACCCTCTGGCGACGGTCTCGCGCCTGCCGGACCTGCGACATTTGTCGCTTTCCCTCAAAGAGCCTCCTCCCTCGCCTGAGGAATACGATCCTTTTCGTTGCAGCCTGGTAATCGAAGCCATCTCCGGTGGCCCCCTGTCGACGCTTGAAGCCGCGTTCCGGCTTATCCCAGATCAGGTAACGCTCGTGGAGCTCCCGCGGTCCGACGATCAGCAGACATCCGCCGCAACCGACGCGCCGCCGGGACACCTCGCCGATCGCCAGACGACGATGCGGGTGGATCCTGCGCGGATCGACAAGCTGATCGAAATCGCCGGCGAACTTATCACCGCCAAGAATGGCCTCGTGCCGCTCGTCGAAGAAGCCCGCAGACAAGGTGACGGCGGGCTCGCCGCACGCATCGGCTCCAGCCATGAGGAAATCGAGGGACTGGTGGCCTCGCTTTACGGCGCCGTCACAAAGGCCCGGATGATCCCGCTGGAGCAAACCTTCCGCCGATTTCCGCGGCTGGTCCGCGAGACGTCGACAAAACTTGGCAAAGCGCTCGATCTGGTAATCGAGGGAGAAACGGTCGAAGCCGACCGGGAAATTGTGGAAAATCTGTTCGAGCCTCTGCTGCACCTCATTCGAAACGGGCTCGACCACGGTATCGAGCCAGAAGGCGAACGATTGCAGTCCTCGAAGCCGGCAAGAGGGCGCATCCTCCTGCGCGCGCGGCAGCGGGGCGACAAGATCGAAATCGACGTGACCGACGACGGCCGAGGCATGGATCCGGAGCGTATCCGCAACACCGCAGTTGACCGCGGCCTTTTGACCGCGACCCGCGCCGCGGCCCTGGCTGACGGCGATGCACTTCAGCTTGTCTTTGCGCCGGGCTTTTCCACCACGTCGGCAGTATCAGACATCTCGGGCCGCGGGGTCGGCCTTGATGTTGTGCAGCGCTCGGTCCAGCGGCTTGGCGGGACACTCGACATGCAAAGTGTCCCTGGATCGGGAACGTCCTTTACGCTCAGACTCCCGATCAGCTTCTCCATGACGCAGCTCATGGTCGTCGAAGTGGGCGGTGAACGGTACGGCATCCCGATTTCCGACATCCTTGAAACCCAGAAACTGCCAGCACAGGCAGTTCAGTCGATCAGGACGAGCCGTGCCTTCATCCTTCGCGATCGCACCATCCCCTTGCTCGATCTCACCGAAATGCTGCAGATCCCGCGCGAAAACGCCACGTCCTCTGACCTTAAGGTTCTGGTGGTTCGGGCCGGGGAAGACCGGGTCGGCGTGGTTGTGGATGCGATTGCCGAAAGGGCAGAAACTTTGACGCGCCCTTTATCGGGCCTTTTGCAAGGTGTCACCGGTATCGCCGGCACCACGCTGCTCGGCGACGGCAGGGTGCTGCTCGTCCTGGATCTCGAGGAGCTGATACGATGACTGTGGGCATGGACGACAAGGCAATCCGATTGACAGGTCCTTGCGGCGTCGAGGAAGTCGAAACGCTGGTGGGCTACATGGATCGTTATCCCGACCTACATATCGATATGAGCGGCGCGACAACGATCCATACTGCCCTTTGGCAAGCATTGATGGTTTTTCGGCCAAAGCTTACGGGCACCCCTGTATCATCCTTGATATCGGATAAGGTGCTCAAAGAAATAAACGCTTATTTCAGGCAAACCCGCCAACGATAGGCCATCCAACTTGCGAATGCCTCGGCACACACATAAGTGTTGCGGCACATGAGCGACGTATAAGGTCGCAGCGATATTCGAGGATTGAAATGACGGTCACAGTTTTGGTCGTGGATGATAGCAAACTGGCTCGCATCGTTGCAGGCAAGGCAATTGCGGCCCTGCAGCCTGATTGGACACGTGTCGAGGCCGGCAGCGCGGTGGATGCCTTGGCTCTCGTCGGTTCCCAGCAGATCGACGTTGCCATTCTGGATTTCAACATGCCTGACAAGGACGGACTTGAGCTCGCGTCGGAACTGCGCTCCACCCATCCTCACATGCCGATCGCCGTCATCACGGCCAATGTACAGGACGAGATCGTCGCCCGGGTCCGTGCCCTCAACGCCACCTTCGTCGCCAAGCCCGTAACTCAGGACGCGCTCAGCCCCTTCATCGCAGGAGCCGCACTTCGGCTCAAGAAAGCCGGCGCATGACAGCCGATACGATCGACCTGGACGAACTCGAGCGCGATGCGCTCACCGAACTCGTTAATATCGGCGTCAGTCGCGCCGCCGCGAGCCTGCGCAAGATGGTCCATAAGGAAGTCATCCTGTCTGTGCCATCAGTCGAGATCGTCACCCGGAAGTCGGCGGCATCCCTGATTGGCCAACGGGAGAGCGAATCCCTCATTGCCGTCCAGCAGCAGTTCGAGGGCCCCTTTTCCGGCCGGGCGTTATTGATCTTCCCGCAAAGCAACGGCCTGTCGCTGGTGCGCGCCATCGTCGGCGATGAAATGGAAGATGCGGAACTTCTTGAAATGGAAGACGAAGCGCTGGCGGAGACCGGCAATGTCATCCTTAACGGCTGTCTCGGCTCCATGGCAAACATGCTGCAGCACAGCCTGAAGATGTCGCTTCCAGATGTTCGGCGTGGCGACAGCACCCTTCTGTTCGAAGCTTACAACAGCAGCGGCGAAGGAAGTTTTGTGCTATTTCTTTATATCAACTTCTCCGTGCGGGAACGTAATATTCGGGGCTATATCGCCATGATCATGGACCTGCCGTCCATGGAGAAGCTGAAGCAGCTCATTGCCGACTTCATCGACCGCGTAATGACGGAAACCGAGTAGCGCAAACCCGATGAGAATGGGCGAATTTCATGACTAATAATGTCGATGGCCCGGTGACCAACGACCGTTCGGAGATTGGAGCGGCGCAGCGGCGCTTGCGACTGTTGCTCGACGCGGCCGGTGCAACATGCGGTTGGGAATGGGACATCGCCAAAGGGCGCTTGGTCGCCGACGCCCGCTTTGCCGAGATCACAAACCAAGATCCGGTCACGCTGGCCGATGGCGTCTCGGTCGATCATTTCTTCGCCTCGATCCACCCTGACGACTTGAAGCGGGTAAAAATCGCTGTCGCCGGAATTCTTGCCGGCTCCGCAGTTTTTTCCAAGGAGTACCGGCTACTTCGCAACGATGGCGGCTATCGATGGGTTCGTGCCAGCGGCCAGGCAATTCGCGATGAGGATGACGAACCGGCAAAATTCGTCGGTACGCTCGTCGACATCACCGAGCAGAAGCTTATCGACGAACAGCTTCGCATTGCTCAGTCCGCAGGCGGGATCGGTACATTCGAGTATATCGTCGGCTACGGGACGATCAGTGTTTCCAAGCAGTTCTGCCATTTGTTCGGACTTCACCCGACAAAAATCCTGCCTGTCAGGAACCTCAATGACCTCATTCATCCGGGCGACGAACCGGTCATCGATCTCAGCGATCCCAACGGACTCCAAAGTGAGCATGATATCGAGTTTCGTGTCACGCGCGCCGACGATGGACAGGAGCGCTGGCTCGCTCGCCGAGGCGAATATGTCGACGACACACAGACCAGCGGCCGCCGCTATGTCGGCGTGATCTTCGACATCACGGATGCCAAGCAGACGCAGGAGAGCCTGCGGCAGGCAAACGAGGCGCTTGCCGAGATCGCGCGTGAAAGTCTGCGCGAGCGTGACCGGGTCTGGACGAATTCGCGCGACCTTCTCGTCGTGATTGACACACTGGGAGTATTTCGGGACGTCAGCCCGTCCTGGCTTGAAATTCTCGGGCATGAACCCAAGGATGTTATTGGCCGCAAGGTGCTGGACTTCGTCTGGCCTGAGGATCGCGACCATTCGAGACCTGATCTGAAGAGAGCGGCCGAAAACACCCACACGGCGCTTGAGGTAAGGCTGGCCCATCTCGACGGCTCACTGCGGATCATTTCGTGGATGACCTCCCGCGAAGACGACCGCGTTTATGCCTATGGGCGCGACGTGACGATTGAGAAACAGCAGAGGGCCGTCCTCGAGGACACAGAAGCCCAATTGCGGCAAGCCCAGAAGATGGAAGCGGTCGGCCAGCTCACTGGCGGTATCGCACATGACTTCAACAACATGCTGACGGGCGTAATCGGGGCCCTCTCCATCATCAAGCGCCGGATTGCAGCCAACAGAACGGATGATCTCGACAAGTTCATAGACGCGGCAACGTCGTCGGCACATCGAGCTGCAGCCTTGACCCATCGCCTTTTGGCATTTTCGCGCCGCCAGTCTCTGGATCGCCAGCCCGTCGATGTGAAACAACTCGTCGTGTCGATGGAGGACCTGTTCCGGCGCACTCTTGGCGAACAAGTAGAGTTGTTCACCAATCTGGCACCTGAAACTTGGAAGGCGGTCACCGACGCCAATCAACTGGAAAGCGCCATTCTTAATCTGGTGATCAACGCCCGCGACGCCATGCCGGACGGCGGTAAGCTGACGATCGAAACCACCAACGTCGTTTTCACCGAGGCAGACCTGGCTCACGGCGAGACGCTACAGCCCGGAAGCTACGTCATGCTGGCTGTCAGCGACACTGGTATCGGAATGTCGCAGGCGACCATCGACAAGGCCTTCGATCCGTTTTTCACGACAAAGCCGATTGGTCAGGGAACCGGTCTGGGTCTATCGATGATCTATGGGTTCGCGCAGCAATCAGGAGGGCACGCCCGGATCTACAGCGATGTCGGCATCGGGACGACAGTCAAGCTCTACCTCCCCGGGGGTGTCGCCAAAGAGACGGATCTGGCGTCTCAAGACGTTGTTGAAAACGCCCTTCCTCGCGGGGAAGGCGAGACGGTGCTGGTTGTCGAGGATGACGATTCCGTACGCATGCTCGTCGTGGACGTTCTCAACGAGCTCGGCTACCGCGTGATCGAAGCCGTCGATGGGGCACAGGCCCTACCGATCATCGAAGGGGCTGCGCGCATCGATCTACTGGTCTCGGACGTAGGCCTGCCGGGACTTAACGGTCGGCAACTCGCAGAAATCGCCATCCACAGGCGACCGACATTGAGCGTTCTATTCATCACCGGTTACGCCGCCGCGGCGGCTGCTCGCGCCGATTTTCTTGCACCCGGGATGGAGATGATAACCAAACCGTTCGCTATCGACGACCTTGCTCAAAAGGTAAGGGAAATCTTGACCGCCAAGAACTCACCATCGTGAACGGCAGCCCTGTCGATTTGCAACCGCAATGATAGCAGCAGGGCGCACCCGAGAACCGCAAGGCTATGCGATATTAAATGGGTCCGCGGCTCATCGCGGCTCGTGCGTTGGCAATAGTCCCGCTCCTCAGCCCCTCCTCCACGAAGCGCTGCATCTTTGCAATCCTCTCTGTACGAGACTGGTCTCTCACGTAAACGCTGGCGCTGGCGGTTCTACCTGTCTTGGCCTACTTCAACCCAGCCTCTCCAGGTATCCGGACGAGATATGTTCACCGTCGCCACATAAGTCTTTTTCAACCGTCAAATATGTGACGATGGCAAATCGTTTTAAACCGACGATACCGCGCAGCTAATCCATCCGTGGCCTCGGGTTTGAGGACTGCACCCGTGTGCGGAACTCGGTAGCCAGGCGGTCATGTCGATCGCGTCCACCGACCAGGCTTCACAGCCCATTCAGAAGTACCGGCGATTGAGCTCCGTCGTAATCATGGGTATTGCGACAGCTGTGGCTGTGGGAAGACGAAAAGCCTGAACGATCTTTCCAAGCGCGAAAGTGATGCCGACTGTAACGGCAATCTGAAACCACGGATGGCGCCCGGGAACGCGGGCATCGACCTCAGAAGACATATGGATCTCGGCCAGTTTCGCCTTGAGATCGGCTACTTGCGCCCTCAGACGCTTCACTTCCGCCGCAGCGCTCGCATTGATGTCGTCTGTCGATCGTTCTACTTGTCCGGCCATGCGGTTACTCCTGCTGTTGTCAGGGATTTAAAACGCTGGGGAGCGACAAAGGATGCGTCATCGTGCGATGGACTTTTTCGCGAGCAACACCTACCACCCAAATCGAGGTTGTTCGCCCGCCAGCATCAGAACACCGTGCACAGTTTCAATCGAACAACGGGCCTTTCGAACCGGAAAATCTGGTTTTGGGTCCATCCAAACGGATAGGAAGCCGACGGCTAAGTCCCGTCAGGCCGTCTGTTCTTCTTCGGCTGCAGCTCAGCTGAGCCCCATCAACCGACGGCCGCCTTATGGCCCGCCAACGCGTACCGACGCAGTTTGTGCCGACAGCCCTGGAGCGGTTGGAGCTGCTTGTTGACATGAGACAAAGGATAATTGTTCGCGGGATTGGATCTCAGAAACGGTCTGCGTAAGTGCCGATCGCATCCGAAAAGCCCGGCTGTGAGACCGGGCTTTTCGCATCTTCAATCCTTATGCTCAGGCATTTCCTTCAGTTGATCCTTGGTCCATGTCGTGACGGCGTGGATATCGCCGCTTTCGTCACGCATAAACTCAAGATCGCTCAGCGGAACTGCGACAGGCTTTGCCCCAATACCGAGGAAGCCCCCGACATCGATAATGGCCTGGCCGCCAAACTCATTGCTATGAACATGGTCGAGCTTACCAACCTTGTGGCCATCGGCGCCGTAGATGGTCGCGCCCTCGAGGATGGCGGGGGTCAGTTCATCTGCAGTCAGGCGGACGTGATTTGTGTGGTCCATGGTGGTTCCTCCGTTTTTGACGATTGGCGACTGGCAAACCGATGCAAAGACGGTTTGTTCCGTTGTGGCGCTCCCGGCGTTCGTTGTTGAGCCGCTATCGAGAGACCGGCGCTTGCGGACTTACGATGATGGCGGGAACTTAGATCGTCTTTATTCCGTTCTCGACGACGGGAGGCCATTGCATTCCAAGGAGAATTTCATGCAGCGTTTTGCGGGCAAGGTCGTCATCGTCACCGGGGCAGGCTCAGGCATCGGGAAGGCGACAGCCGAGCGGTTCCTGAACGAAGGCGCCAAGGTTGCGCTTGTGGGCCGCACCAAGGCGAAGCTAGAAGTCGTCGCGGGCGCCTACCCGGTTGACCGGGTGCTTGTTCTTGAGGCCGACGTCTCAAACGAAGGCGACATCGAAAGCGCCGTTGAGCAGACATTCTCGAAGTTCGGTCGATTGGATACGCTCGTCAACAATGCAGGTGTCGTCGAGCAGGGCGATGTCGCATCGCTTTCCACGGACCAGTGGCGCAAAGTCATGGCCACTGACCTCGACGGCGTATTCTTCGCATCCCGCGCAGCCATGCAGCACCTCAAATCCTCTGGCGGTTCGATCGTCAACGTGTCTTCCGTGTCTGGCACGGGTGGTGACTGGGGAATGGCTGCGTACAATACAGCAAAGGGCGGCGTCACCAATCTGACCCGCTCAATGGCGATGGATCATGGCAAGGATGGTGTCCGGGTGAATGCAGTCTGCCCAAGCTTCACGAAGACGGGCATGACCGGGGAAATGGCGGAGGACGAAACCGTCGTCGCCAAGTTCAACAAGAGGTTCGCGCTTGAAGGTCCCGGCAAGCCCGAAGATGTTGCAGCCGTCATCGCATTCCTGGCGAGCGATGACGCCCGCTTTGTGACAGGTGTGAACCTGCCTGTCGATGGCGGCATGTCCGCTTCCAACGGACAGCCGCAGCAATAAGGAGAGGCAAGATGCCGGGCACCTATAGGTCATTTTACCTCGTGGCGTTCGATCTCGACGACGGTGATCAAGCCGTGCAGGCATTTACTCCGCGTTTAGTAGCGAGCGAGACGGCCGCAATCGAAGAAGCCAGAGACCTTTCTCGCCAACATGCCGGAGTTTTGGTGTGGCGTCGCGATAATGATCCGGTTGTTGGAGAAGAAGGCGAGCCAGTGGTAACATTCAGTGTCGGAAAAGTAGGTGATTTTGATTGACCGGCTGGACGAAGTTCGGTCCGAACCTCTCGATCGAGAGAAAAGCTTTGCTGAGACAACCGACCAACGGATCACGAAGCGAGCTTAGCAGTTTTGAAACAGGGCGGTCGTTTGGGTCTGCCGGACTACAATTACTCGAGACCAGTCAGTTGCGACTGGAATAGAGGCAAGTGCCACTAAAACCCACTTTCCTGCTTGCTGAGATAAGGGGCTCACAGCATCAGATAACTCTGGCTACCCTTTGAGATGGAACCTATCAGCGGGTTGACTTGACATCCTAGATGTCCATTTCAACGATCGATAATGCGATCTGTTGGCGATTGATACGAGGAACATATGGCTACTGGTACAGTGAAATTTTTCGCACAGGACAAGGGCTTCGGCTTCATCACGCCTGACAACGGCGGACCGGACGTCTTCGTCCACGTTTCGGCGGTTGGTTTCGGTGGCTCTCTTACAGAGGGACAAAAGGTCAGCTACGACGTTGGACAGGATCGCAAAACTGGTAAGTCAAAGGCCGAGAACGTTACGATCCTCTGACAAGCGATCACGGCCCCGGAATTTGGCGGGGCCGGTTTGACTATGGCTAGCGCCCGAGACAAGTGGCAATAGCTTTGCCGTTTATTCTGAGCCGGGATAGGCGCTGTCATTGAGCAGTGTCGCCAGATGCACGGTGTTGCGCGCGAGCATCTCGACGGTTTCTGTGACCGTGTCGGGCACGTCCTGCAGGTCGACAAAGTTCGTGCTGCCCATGGCTTCGCCCACCCAATAGGCAACGGCGTTCGGCGCCAGGCTGAAGCCGACATCGTTCAAAGCCTGATAGAGCTCGGCACTCACATGATGCGCACCATCTTCATTGCCGACAACGGCAACTGCCGCAACGCGTCCGTATGAGACCATGCGCCCCTGGTCATCAGTTTCTTCAAGAAACGCATCCATACGCTCCAGAGCGCGTTTGACCACGCTCGAAGGCTGGCCCATCCAAATCGGCGTCCCCAGCACAAGAATATCAGCCTCAAGGATCTTCTTCCGGATTGCCGGCCAGGCATCCCCCGGTCCTTCATCGGACGTGACGCCCGGTTTGATGTCGTGGTCCGCGAGCCGTAGAATTTCTGTTTCAACGTCATACTGCTTCATGCTTTCGGCTATCAGTCCCAGCATCCTATCGGTGGACGATGGTTCCGAGCCAGTGGGCTTCAGAGTTGCGTTGAGGGCAAGTGCTTTCATGGGCATGGCGAATCCTCGGTGCTAAATTTGCTAGAGAGCGCGTCCAACGAGACATGGCTGGCATAGTTCCAACGGATAGTGGTCAATCTGCTCAAGGCGAAAGAATGCCTGTCAATTCGCGTCCTGCAGCTCAAGAACGCTGCAGGTCAGTCTGGGCCTTGCCAGATCGCTCAGATCGAGCTTCTCCCAAGGCACGATCAATGCGTCGGCAGCTCGGGCGCCGAGCATGTGAAGGATGGACCGCCCGATCTGTCCGGCGGAAAGCCGCTCGATCAGGCCAAAAAGCCCGATGTGATATTCCTTCACGCAGGGCGGGGTCGCGAAATCAACGACGATCTCTTCGATGCGGCCGACAAAAATTCCGTTCCTGTCATGAACGCGTTTGCCGATCAGGTCCTGAACGCAGACTTCGTTCATCGGCCTCCTCCCGGTATCCAGCATAGAACCCGTTCACGGAGCCACTTTTGCCACCGGTAAAGAGGTGTGGATTCCTCGGAAACATCGATCGCGATATCAACATCCACGTTTTTTACAGCGCTCCAGGGAATTCGAAACCGCTTCAGCCGCGGCGATCCCAAGTCGCCTAGCTTCTTTGACAACCGCGAAACGACAACCCCGGACCCGGTTTCAATATCGGCGAGTACGGGCGGGTGATTGTTTTCGAGCCGAAGTATCAGGCCATCCGCCTTGCCGATCGGTATTCCGTTGCGATCAATAAGCTGCTTGTCGAGGAGGTCTCTGACAAGGTGCATCTCATCCTCCCAATATCTGCAGTGGAATGGTGATCAGAGCGAACAGAAACGCCAAGCCGATGACGAACAGCACCACGCTGTTGCCAAGCCAGCCATTGACGTGTTCGCCAACATAGTTCGGGTCGTTCATCAGGAACAGGAAAGGCACCACACCAAATGGCAGGCTGATCGCCGTGATTGCCATGGAAAAAACGGTGACCTGCAGCGGATCAAGGCCCGCCGCGATCGGGATCACGGCGATGATCAAAGAGAGCGTGTAGACGAGACTGAAGCCCGGGTCCGTGGCCGGCCGTGCGCTCTCGGACCAGCGCCAGCCGAAGCCCTGCGCTACGAGATAGGCCTGAGCGAGAGAAACCTCCAAGGCGGCGCCGAAGCAGGTGATGAGCAGCGACAGAGCGAAAATCCAGATACCCCAACTGCCAAAAGCAGGCGTCAGGATCATTGCGATCTGATCGTACCCCTCGATCTCGGTCACACCGGCGGGAGGATAGACCAGTGCGGCGACAACGATGATCCCGATGGATATCACCGCTCCGAAACTCATGCCGAGAATGGCGATACCGCGATTGACGCCGTAAAAGGACCTATCCCACCCGTCTTCGATTGCACCCGACGAATAAAAGAAAAAAAGGTAGGGAGAAATCACGGCTCCCAGAATGCCCACGGCTATGAAAGCGTAGTGGAGAAAATTGCCGTCCGGTGCCAGCGGGATGAAACCCTTCGCCACCTCTGCCCAGGGCGGGCCCATCCAGAACATCGCCACGACAAAGGCAAGCGCCAGAAGGCCGAGATAGGAGACGCCGTTCTCGATCAGCCCGAACGTGCCCTGCCATAATAAAAAACATATGGCGAACGCGACAGGCAGCGCCCACCACTGATAGCTCCACCCTATCATGAACTGGAGAGCAAGCGAGATACCGCCAATCTCGGCGGCCAGAACCATCAGGTTGACGATTACGGTCACGGCCAGCATGAGGACGTAGAGGTTCGAGCCGAACCGATCGCGAATACCGCTTGCGAGTGTGTATCCGCTCGCGATGGCAAATCTCCCTGACATCTCCACGAGAAAGATGAGGCAGATCGTTCCGAGCACGACGGCCCAGATCAGGCTGAAGCCGAAGGCGGCGCCTGCCTGGGCCGACGTCGCGATCAGCCCGGTTTCTAGAAAGCCGCCGACGCTGGTCACGATTCCGAGGGTGATATTCAGCAGCTTCTTCATCGACGAGCCTCGTCCGCAAGACGCGTTCGCAAAATGTGAATGCTGTCGATCTGCTGCCGGCTAAGAGCGATGCTTTCCCTGGCAGCACCAATGACCTGTCGGAGTTTCACAATATACGCAAGTGTCGACGCATCTGGTCGTTCGGCTCTGATCGCGACTTCCGTCGATGAGATCTGCTCTTCACATCGTTCAATTGCGAGATCGGAAAAGCCTTTTGGCACGAGACCGTCCAATTGCGCTCGCAAGATCATTTCCCCGCTGGCGCCCCAAGACGCAGCAGACAAAGCCTGTCTGCGGGACGATTGCTCATCGGAACAGGACGCCAGAATAGGAAATACAAGGAGCATGATCATCCAGGCTCCGGCGGCACGGGACGAAACTTTCACCTTTTGGCCGATCCAGGCTCGGCCATATTGCGATGCTGCTTGGCCAGCGTCTCAGCCGGCGTGACATTGGCAACCGCCGACATCACCTTGTTCTTCCATCCGGACACGACATCGCCTTCACCGTTCATCATCGTCTCGAACCCGACCTTTGCGACGTCGGCGGGATCATCCTTGTCGGCCTGACCGACCGACGTGTCCAGCATGTCGGCCCGCGCGAAGAATTCCGTCTCGGTTGCACCCGGCATCAGGCAGGTCACGGTTACCCCAGTATCCCTGAGCTCCTCCCGAAGTGCGAAGGAGAAGGAATTGATGAACGCTTTCGTCCCATTGTAGATTGCCTGAAACGTGCCCGGCATGAAGCCGGCAATCGAGCCGGTTAGAAGAATCCGGCCGGAGCCACGCGTGCGCATCTGCTGGCCGATTTGCTGGACCAGATAGGTGGTACCAACGATATTGGTGTCGATGACGCGGCGTGCCTGTGCAAAATCCTGATCGAGAAAGCCTTTGCCAAGCCCTCGTCCGGCATTCGCCATCAGCAGGTCGACGGATCGCCCGTCGGCGGCGATGTCCTCGATCAGGTGATCAACACCCTCGATCGTGGACAAATCCGCCTGTACGGCCTGGACCGAAACGCCGAAATCATGAAGGTGCACGGCCATGTCTTCGATCTTCGCCTCGTCCGCGGCGACAATCAGATCGTAGCCTTTCGAAGCCGCGATCGTTGCCAGTTCAAGGCCGATGCCACTGGATGCACCGGTGATCACGGCCAGCCCTTTGCCGGACTGTGCATTTACCATTGTCGGGCTCCTTCAAGGTTTGAGGACGACTTTGACGCAGCCGTCCTTCTTTTCGAGGAATGTCTTGTAGAGGTCTGGCCCATCTTCGAGGCTACCCGTGTGGGTGATAATAAAGGATGGGTCTATCTCGCCATTGAGGATGCGATCCATCAGGATCGGCAGGTAGTGCTGCACCGGGGTCTGCGCCATTTTGAAAGTCAGGCCGCGATTAATCGCCGACCCCATCGGGATCTTGTCGAGAAACCCGCCATAAACGCCGACGATCGAAACCGTGCCGAAGTTTCGGCAGCAATGGATGGCCTGGCGTAGCACATGCGGCCTGTCGGTCCCCATGAAGGTCGCGACCTTGATGCGGTCGATGCGCGCATCCCAGCTTGCCGAAGGATCTGACTCTGTGCCGACGGCGTCGATACAGGCATCGGCCCCGCGCCCGTTCGTCAGCTCCATGATCCGGT
>JAEXYH010000095.1 GCA_023451735.1 Pseudomonadota bacterium
ATTTCCGGAAGCATCGTGCGGCTTTGATCCCTACCTGCCCTATGCAGGCATGAGCGAGTATCAACGGGTGACGGAACAATTGCTACTGAGAAAGCTAAAGCCGAAGGGGAGCTTCATCACCCGCCCCGCTCCTCCCTTGCAACCCGGCCCAGCCGGTCGGATCGGGGGCTGATCGTCAGAGCCAGTGTCGCGCTTCTAACTGGCTGGCGATGTCGCAGCCCTATCCAGCTTTGACATTGTTTGTAGCGGGGGCAGATTCCAATTTCAAATGCAACGAAGGCAATAATGGCCATGGTTTCAGGAGGATGGAATGGCCCGCTCTTTTGTGCAGCTGAGTTTGGACGAACGCCGCATCATTGCGCGGATGCATGAGAAGAAGATCAGTCAGGCTGAGATCGCACGTACCCTTCGCCGCGACCGGTCGACGATCTGCCGGGAGCTGCGGCGGAATTTCTGGCACGACCGCGAGGTTCCGATCGCCGAAGGATACTGGCACGTCACAGCGCATGGAATGGCATCTGACCGGCGGCGCAGATACCGCAAGCTACTGCGTGATCCCAGTCTATGTGCAGCCGTTATCGATCGCCTCAAGGACGGCTGGTCTCCGGAACAGATTTCTGGTCGGTTGCGGCTTGCCAGTGGCGCAGCCGCTCGGTTGAGCCATGAGACAATCTACCAGTACGTCTATTCCCAGGAAGGTCAGGATCAGCAGCTGGGCCGGCATCTGCCTGAGCGACGCCGCAAGCGCCGATCGCGATACGCACGCAAACCCAGAAGCCTCGTCTTTCCAATGGAATGCGCCATTCGCAACAGGCCGGAAGCGATCAATTCGCGAAGCGAGTTCGGTCACTGGGAAGCAGATCTGATGATCTTCAGGAAGGAGCACGGTGCCGCCAACATCACGACCGTCGTCGAGCGCAAGAGCCGCTATACCCTGCTGTTTCGCAACAACGACAGGCGATCGAAGCCAATCATGAGCCAGTTGATTCGCCATCTGGCGCCCCTGCCCGCGCTGGCCCGCCAGAGCCTGACATTCGATCGAGGGCTGGAATTCGTCTCATGGCGCGAGTTGGAGCACGGCATGGGAACGGCAGCCTGGTTTTGCGATCCGCAGGCGCCTTGGCAGAAAGGGACGGTGGAGAACACCAACAAGCGAGTCCGCCGTTACCTGCCGCCGGAAACGATTGTGCTTGAGGTCAGCAATCAGGAGATCCGCTCTCTGTGTGACCGACTGAATGACACGCCACGCAAGTGCCTCGGGTTTCAGACGCCGAAAGAGATGTTTGGCCGACATCTATTGGCTCTTGAACGGGAATGCGTGTAGATTTTCGAGCAGCGTTGCATTCAAGCTGGAACCAGCACCGCAAAGTTAGAATGTCCTGTTTCTGCAAAGTTGGAATGTCACACTCCCCGGGTCTGAATGATGCCTGGGAGATTGCAGATGGGATTGATTGCGATGAGCGAGCGCGATCTGCAGCGGATCGAGGTTTTATCGAAGGTGGTCGCCGGCCGGATGACGACGGTGTCAGCGGCGCATGTGCTTGACCTGAGCGAGCGGCAGATCCGTCGGTTGCTGGGACGGATACGCACTGGCGGCGCTGCGTCGATCCGGCACAAGGCGATCGGCCGGCCATCGAACAATCGGATCTGCGACGGCGTTCGGGAGTATGCGGTGACGCTGGTTCGTGAACGCTATGCCGATTTCGGGCCGACGTTGGCGACGGAGAAGCTGGCCGAGCGTGATGGTTTGCATGTGTCACGCGAGACGGTGCGCAACTGGATGTCTGATGCCGGCCTATGGTTGTCACGCAAGCAGCGTCGGACGTTTCATCGGCCGCGGTTGCGACGTGAGGCTTATGGCGAGCTGGTGCAGATCGACGGGTCGGAGCATCGCTGGTTCGAGGATCGCGGACCGCCTTGTTCGCTGCTGGTGTTTGTCGACGATGCGACTGGCAGATTGATGCAGCTGCGCTTCGTGCGATCGGAAAGCGCCTTCACCTATTTCGAGGCGCTGGAGCTTTATCTCAAGCGTCACGGCGCACCGATCGCCTTTTACTCGGACAAGCACTCGGTGTTCCGGGTGGCGAAGAAGGATGCCAGGGGTGGTCAGGGCATGACTCAGTTCGGGCGAGCGCTTTGCGAACTGAACATCGAGATTCTTTGTGCAAATTCGAGCCAGGCCAAGGGTCGTGTGGAGCGGATGAACCGGACGCTGCAGGATCGTTTGGTCAAGGAGCTGCGGCTTTCTGGCATCGACGGCATGGAGGCTGGCAATGCGTTCTTGCCGGGCTTCATCAAGGACTACAATACACGGTTTGCGGTCACCCCTGCCCGTCCAGACGACCTGCATCGGCCGATCAATCTGGCGCCGGATCGGTTGATGGAGATCCTGTGCAAGCGCGAGCAGCGCTATGTCGGAGCGCAGCTGGCGTTTTCGTTCGAGCGCAAGCGGATCATGCTGGCGGAAACGGAGATGACGCGTGGTCTGGTGGGGCGCTATGTCGAGACCTATGCCTATGCGGACGGTCGGCTGGACGTGCGTTGGAAGGGGTATTCCCTGCCCTACACGGTGTTTGACAAGGACCAGCGGGTGACGCATGCGGCGATCACCGAGAACAAGCGACTGGGTGATGTTCTGGCCTATATCAAGGAACGCCAGGATCAGCAGTCGAAGCCGGACGTGAAGAGCAACAGCGAGAAGATTGGCTATAAACCGCGTGGTCGGAAACCCGGTCCCCGGACAGATTACATGAACGATCCGGCGGTCATCGCGCGACATGAGAAGGCATTGTTGCGGCAGCAAGCCGCAGAATGAATGATCGTTCAAATAGCGTCAAAGCTAAAGCCGAATGGGTGTGTTTATCACCCGCCCCGATCTGATCTCGCAAGCCGGATCAGCCGCTCAGATCGGGGCTGGTCGGTGTGCCGTGTAGCGACCAGTCGGACATTTCTACTTTGCAAACCGACGGACATTTCAACCTTCCTGCCACATTGTCTGTAGCCGGGGTGGGTTCAAGGATGAAGTGCGACTTGCGAATGATGCCAATGGGTTGTCACTCGCAAGGAAGATGCAATGGAACGCACCTACTCCCATATCGATATGGGTTAACAACGCAAGTCGCCCGTTGGCATATAGCTGGCCTGACTGTTGGTGTCATTGCCGCAAAGTTGCCGATGGAAATTGCCACCGGCAACGTCAAATGTGTTAGTGCGCGCTTAGGTGATCAGGAGCGCGACTAAATTGTTTTACTGCTGGGCAGCCTTCACGCCCTCGAACTCAGGCGCGTCCTGTAGCTGCTGGCGAGTAACGTTCAGTACAATTCGCTCCGGTAGGCCATCGGTTCCAGCCTCAACCTCTGCGACTTCAGCGCCGTCTGCTGCAGGGGCCGCACTATTCGGGGTTGGTGCCGCGGTCGTCGTGGGAGTAGAAGCGGTTGTCGCGCTCGACTCCGCAGGTGCCGTCTCTGCAGCTGCCGCATTGTTCGACATGCTACCTGGGCCGAGCTGAAGGGCGCTTATGTCAACGGCTACATTCTTCTCACCGAGACCGAGGAAACCGCCTACGCCGACGATAACCGCGTTTACGCTTCCATTCTGGCTGACAAGTACGTCATTGATCTGACCAATGCTTTCATTCTCTGCACCGTAGACTTCCTTGCCTTCTAGGTCGCTAACGCGCCACGCCCCAGATTCCGGCACGGTAACGAACGGACCCGCTGTCGTAGCGCCGCTCGCAGATGCCTGCTCCATCGGCATTGATTTGTCCTGTGCATTGTTGTGGTCTGATGCCATCGGAGCTGGTGTTGCCGGGGCGGTTTGCGTGGCACCACCGGCCTGCGCTAGCGCTGCAACCGGGATAGCTGCGGACAAGATGAGTGCCGAGATCGTGCGCTTCAACATGTAATTTCCTCGTCATTATTGAACGTCTTGGCAACGGAACGAGCCGAACTTCGTTCCTACCGCTGAGATGACATTCCCTGACGAAACCGTGTGACCTACGTCATCAGCATGAGGAGTGAGGGGAACAACGCGCCTACACGCAACCTCGGCTCACGAGAGGAAGATGTGGCAGGCCCTAATGATATCTTGGAGAAGAATTGCCCGGGAGTGCGACATCCAAAACGTCGCTTGGTCGTGCCCTGAAAGCCAAGCCCAGATAAGGGATACGGCCGCAGCATGTTAGAAAATGAACAAACCTCTGAATAGCTGGCGGTTTTGCTGCAACCTCCGTCGCTGTCTCCAGTGCGCGGGTAAAGGAGAGCGAGCCATTGCTTATCAGCCATGAGGGCGCGTCCGCCGGGGTAATCCGCCGGAGACCGACATACTGCTTTCAAGTTTTAAGAAGCAACGCCACTGGGCCATCCAAATCCGACATTTCTTCAGTCAGGTCTTGCTTTTATTTCAGCAGCCCAAGGAGAAGAAAATCATCCCACCCGCGCAGTGAAGCAGTTGACGTGCCCGGGTCAGTGCTCGACCTCTTCTCGGCCTTCTTCCTCTTTTTCAGAGAGCGTGTAAGTTTTGCTTTGTACGCGGCTTCGCGCCTCTTCTCCGCTTTGGCTTCTGCGTCCTTTTCTCTCCATTCATCGACCGCCCCCTGATTGAGGAGATCCTCAACAACCTTGAGATCAAAGATATGAAAAGTGATCTGACGGGCACGCCCACTCAGCCGGACTGTCCGCGTTCCGGCACTGGGTAGACGTCCGTCCGCGAGCCATCGATAGCGCTCGGTCGTCTTGATCGTCAGGATATCTTGAATTTCACGAGGGATGACGGGAAGTGTGTCGGCTTCATCCATCACTCTATTGATCACAGCGATGGAAGCGGCAAATGCAGCTTTGTCGTTGGCGGGCAGCGCGAGGGTGACGTCGCTGCCGTCGAGCGATACCGCCTTCTTGATCGCAGCGGGTAGCCGAGCTTGGATTTCCTGCACAATCCCTTTCGCCCGCACGGTTGATCCCAGCGTGGCCGCTGGTGAAAGCGTCCATGTTCTCAGCAGTTCAATTTCAGTGTTCGGGTCTTTCGGCATGTTCGGTAAGTGGGATCAGCGGGACGAAAGATCAACGTCGCATGAGTGACGGTCTCTAACGATATTGCTCACGCAGATGCGGGTTGCCACCTAGTCTGAAACTCCCTCCGAGCGATTTATTGAAGTTTATCCCGGTTACGCCGACTCTGTATCCAAGGAACGATCGTATGGCTGCAAAAGAGCGGGTCAAAAAATAACGAGTAATCGGAGGCGGGTCCGACCTAGTGCGCGTTGAGGTCCTTGGTCCGAAATTAATCGAGACGAGATCGCGAATGCGGCGGCAGCATTGCGTTCCGCCCGCGGCGCCCAAAAAAATCGCCTGTTCGAATTTATCGACATTGCCACCGAGAGGTATGGACTGAGGGTAGTTGATAACATCGATATCGAAACATTGCACGATCTACCGCAAAAAGCTCGCATAATCGCGAACGCTTTTATGGAGCGTGGCGACGCACGGGCCTACGCCATGGGTCGTCGAATAGAGTTGCACTTGGAAGACGAGTTCTGATGGCGATAACACACCGCTGGTGGCCTAGGGTTATCATGAACTGGCCGCAGAGAAGCAACGTGTAAAGCCGCGTCGAAGCAAGTGTAGTGCGTGGTGGGCAGAGTACTCTTGTTCAATGGATGAGCGGAGCCAGAACGCGCTTCTTTCCTCTCGTAACGAATGATGAGTGAGAAGCGCCCATATCCCGCTGATCTGGCTGTGAACAAGGTTGTTGCGGCCTCTTCTTGGACGATGGCTCGTGACTACTTGGATCTGCTGATGATTGAAGCTCGCATGTGTCAGCTGGGACCCATCGTAATGGCCGCCTAGGGAAATCCCGTTATTTTTCGCCGGAGCGGATAGTTGATGAGATCCGATGCAGGGGCTTTTCTGTGACGATATTCCACCCCTTGAGGTTGGCCATCCGCGACGGTTGCTCTCAAGGGGTGGAAGGCGCATCACGGGGCGAAATCCGTTGACACCGCGAGTTCGCGCCACTGAGCAAGTTCCTTCGCAACGCTGGTGTTCTGCTCCACGATCACCGAGACGGTGTCGCTTCCGAAGGGCATGCGTAGCGGTGGGTTCTCAGCGGCGGCAAGCTGCATGATTCCTTTGGCAAATTTGGCGGGATCGCCGGGCTGGGCATGGTTGGCCGTGGCCGCGAAGTCACGCATTTTCCCGGCCGGCGTTCCGACATAGTCCGGGATCGCTGCCGGGCTGATGGCAAGCGAGTTATCATGAAGAAAGTCGGTGCGAAAGAAGCCGGGCTGGACGATCGTGACCCTGATGCCGAACGGTTCGACTTCTGTGGCGAGAGATTCCGATATTCCCTCGACAGCGAATTTGGTTGAACCATAGACGCCCCACCCCGGATAGCCGAGGTAGCCACCGATTGACGAGAAATTCAGGATATGACCGGATCGCTGGCGCCGCATGTGCGGCAGGACGGCACGCATGACCTTGAGCAGGCCGAACACATTCGTTGCGTAGATCGCCTCGATCTCCTTCGCGGTCGCCTCCTCCTCAGCACCCAGCAGTCCATATCCTGCGTTGTTTGCAAGAATGTCGATACGGCCGAATTTCTGGACTGCCGAAGCGGCAGCGTCCACAGCCTGCGCCTCGTTTGTGACGTCTAGTGCGACGGCGAGCAGGTTTGGGTGATCGCCGACCGCATCGATCACAGCCTCCGGGTTGCGGGCGGTCGCGACGACTGCGTCTCCGGCAGCGAGCGCCTCCTTGGTCATAAGTGCGCCGAAACCTCTCGATGCCCCAGTGATGAACCAGACTTTCATGACGATAACCTCTTCGTTGTTGATGTGCTCAGGACGGCTTGTTGCCGACGCCCAAAGGTTTGACTCAATATGATCCGCTTCATAAGATTTGTTTTTCCTGAAACTCTGATGAGTGACATTCATCAATGCGCGCCACCGAACTGTCCGAGCTTTCCGCATTCACCGCTGTGGCAAGACACAAGAGTTTCCGTAAGGCTGGCGAGGAGCGTGGCGTTACCGCGTCTGCAATTAGCCATGCGGTTCTCAATCTTGAGGATCGCGTTGGGATCAGGCTGCTCAATCGCACGACGCGCAGTGTGTCGCTAACCGAGGCTGGCGAACTACTGCTCTCACGCATAGATCCGGCGTTCAACGAAATTGCGTCAGCTCTCGACACCCTTAATCGTTTCCGCTCAACGCCATTCGGCAAGGTGAGGATAAATGTTCCAAACTCGATCGCTCCCTTCGTGATTGGGGAAGCGATCGGCCCCCTTCTCGAGACCAATCCTAACCTCGAGCTGGAGATCAGTGCCACGGACAGGTTGGTCGATATCGTGAAGGAAGGTTTCGATTGCGGAATACGTTTTGGCGAACGTGTCACGGAAGGCATGATCGCCGTGCAGATCAGGCCGCGGATGCGACTGGTCGTGGTCGGTTCGCCGGCATACTTCGAGCGGCGAGCAACGCCTTTAACGCCCCACGACCTCAAGCAGCATCTCTGCATTCAGAACATGTTTCCGTCCGGCGCGCGGTATGCTTGGGAATTTGAGAAGGGTGGGGAGAAGATGTCTTTCCAGCCAAGCGGGCCACTGTCGCTCGACGATCATGAACTAATGACCCAGGCCGCATTGGGTGGGGTCGCACTGGCCTATCTTTGGGAGCATCGGGTACAGGGCTTTCTGGCGTCCGGCGAACTGGTGCAGGTCCTTGACGCCTGGACCCAGCCGGAAGAGCCACTCTATCTGTACTATCCAAGCCGCCGGCACATGTCGGCAGGGTTCCGCGCGGTCATCGACGCACTGAAGGTATGAACTCTCATATGACGGCAGTCTTGACCGACCTCTGGTTCCATGCAGCAACGACAGGGAGCAACCGCTCACGATAGGTGAACCGACTTCGTTCTCGAACGTTCGCAATCATGGACATCACCGACAGCAATCTGCTTCATTCACTCCCCAAGGGCTATAACGCCGTCATCGTCGGGGCGAGTGGCGGTATCGGCCGTGCCATCTGCGACCTGCTTCAAACCCAGACGGACTTGGGGCATCTCCTAGAGCTTTCACGTTCTCAGAATGCCTTCGATCTCCTGGACGAGACAAGCATTGCGGGACATGCGCGAGCTCTCACAAAACATCCTATCCATCTTCTGATCTGTGCCACCGGCATCCTGACGACGAATGGCCGCCCACCGGAGAAATCACTTCGTCACCTCGATCCGGAAATCATGCTTGCACAATTCCGTGCAAACACAATCGGTCCTGCGCTGGTGGCAAAACACTTCCTGCCCCTGCTCGATCGGAAGTCACGAACCATCGCGGCGTTCCTGTCCGCACGTGTCGGCTCGATCGGTGACAATCGTCTGGGCGGCTGGGTTTCCTATCGTTCATCGAAAGCGGCGTTGAACCAGATCGTCCGGACCGCTTCCATCGAGGTCGCACGCACGCATCCTGAAGCTGTCGTGACCGCGATCCATCCCGGCACCGTTCGAACCAAGCTGTCCGATCCCTATTCCTCAGGGCATCCCACGGTGAGCGCCGACGAGGCCGCGAGAGCGATCCTATCGAGCCTGAATCGGCTGACCACGTCAGGGGCGTTTGTCGCCTATGATGGAACCGCCATCCCGTGGTGAACAGACTCCTTCGTTCATCTTACATGGATCGGATCGGAGCTCCGTCGAGCCACGCCAGGATGTTCTCGACAGTCTCTCGATAAAAGATTCGGTACGAGTGCTCGGTGACGAAACCGATATGCGGGGTCGCGATGACATTGGGGAACGTTATCAGGCGGTGTCCCGGTTGAACGGGTTCGTCATCGAATACATCGACGGCGGCGCCGGCAATCGTTTTTCCCGCGAGGGCATCTACGAGCGCATCCTCGTCGACAAGCGGGCCTCGCGACGTGTTCACCAGCCACGCTGACGGCTTCATCATGTTGAATTCGTCACGACCTATGATTCCCCTCGATCGATCCGAGAGGACAAGATGGAGAGTGACCCAGTCGGACCTCCGAAGCAGCTCCTGCTTGTCCACATGGGTCACGCCTGCGGCTCGGGCAACCTCCTCGGTCAGGTTCTGGCTCCATGCGATGACATTCATGCCGAACGCCGTTCCGACGCGCGCTATCTGTGCACCAATTCGGCCGAGGCCGATAATGCCCAGCGTACTGCCATTGAGGTCACGGCCGACAGTCGTCTGCCATCCTCCAGATCGAAGTGACCCCACCTCGGCAGGGATCTGCCTTGCGGCAGCTAGGATCAGCGCCCAGGTCAGCTCAGCCGCGCCGCTGCCATTGGCTCCGGTGCTCGACACCTTGATTTTGAGATCGCGAGCGGCCTCGAGATCGATCGAGGCATTCCGCGCACCCGTGGATGCTATGAAGCGGAGCTTCGGCAATCGCTCGAGCACTGATCGCGGCAACGGAGTCCGCTCTCGCATCACGCAGATCGCGTCGAATTCTTCCAGCCGGGAGACCAGTGCTTCTGCATCAGCCACGTGATCTTTGAAGACGGTGACGTCCGCTCGGTCCTTGACGGCAGACCAGTCCGCAGTCTGCAGTGCCACGTTCTGGTAGTCGTCCAGGATTGCAATTTTCGTCATTCCGTCCCCTCGCCCTCTCTGCGCAGTTTACTCGGACGTCCTGATTAGGAAAGTCCGAGATCCGACATCAGACGCGAACGGATCACATTGGCCACTGTGCCGATGCGTGGCCTGGGCCGCGCGATTTCCACCTCGGTGACGGACTTGATCTCTCCCGGACGTGGCGACATCACGATGATGCGGTCGCAGAGATGGATGGCCTCGTCGATGTCGTGCGTGATCAGGACGATCGACAACTTCCGACTTTTCCAGATCTGAATGACTTCGTCCTGCAACTGCATTTTCGTCAGAGCGTCCAGTGCAGCGAAGGGTTCATCGAGCAGCAGGAGCGAAGGCTGGGAGGTCAAGGCGCGCGCCAGAGCTGCGCGCTGCGCCATGCCGCCGGAGATCTGGTGGGGAAATTTCGTCTCGAACCCGGTCAGACCTACCAGCGCGAGATTACTCGCCACGAGGTCGCGCTTTTCAGCCGAAGGCATCCTGGTTTCATGGATGGAAATTGCGACGTTTTGTTCGACTGTCAGCCATGGAAAGAGACGCGGTTCCTGAAACACCACCCCTCTTTCGACGCCGGGTCCGGTGACCAATTCCCCATCCAGCGTGATGCGTCCGTCGAAATCTCGATCCAGTCCTGCGATCAGCTTGAGCAATGTCGACTTGCCGCATCCGCTCCTGCCGACGATGCCGAGGATCTCCCCCTCGCCCACAGCGAACGAGATATCCCGCAGAACCTCCGTCGTGTCTCCTTCGGCCTCGTAGGACTTGGAGACGCCTTCCACATTCAGGCCGCCGTCCTTCAGGTCGACATGAGGAATTATTGCAGGGTTGGTGATCTGATCCATCGGTGATGCTCCCTAAACCGTAGCAACCCGCCGCCAGCGGGTCACGTATCGTTCGATGCCTCCGATCACTCCGTACTCGAGCAGTGCCATGACCCCTGCGAAACCGATCGTCCATGCAAGAACCCCGGCCACGTTCATGGCACTGTATTCGCTGTTCAGGCGGTAGCCGACACCGCTCGACAGACCGAAAATCTCGACCAGTACGATCACCTTCCATCCCATCGACAAGCCGATACGGATACCATTCAAAAGGAATGGCGTGAGCGTCGGAAGGAAGAGGAACCGCAGGCGGGACCAGATCGAGAGGCGGTAGACCGCTGTTATCTCCTGGAGATCGGCATTCACTGTCTTGATGCCCTGCTTGATGCTCAATGCCAGGGGCGGAGAGAGGCTCAGGGCCACTGCAAGGGTCGATGTCGTGAGCGAGATGCCGAACCAGATGACGCAGAGTAGCGCCCACACCAGGCCGGGCACGGTCAGCCCGATCAGAATCGCTGGTTCGAAGAATTGTCGGGCGTATCGGTTCCGTCCCATGAGGATGCCAAGCGCAAGCGACACGGCGAACGCAACCAGAAATCCCAGCGCCACTCTTCCGAGCGTAATCGTCATGTGGCTGAAGAATATGCCGCTGGCGAGAATATCCACCAGTTCCCCCGCCACCTCGGCCACATCCGGCACCAGCGGATTGGCTAGGTGTCGCGCCATCACTTCCCAGCCCAGCGTCAGCAGGGCAAGGAATGCGAGCGGCACCCCAAACGCCTCGACAAGGGAAAGGCTAGAGAACCCGGGTGTACGTATAGTTCGGGCGGCTCCCGACGATCTGGAGATCGATTGCGATGTCGAGCTGTCGATTGAAGTCATTGATAACAGCCTCGTTCCATTCCGTTGCATAGACCCTCGGGAGACGTTCTTCGAGAAGCGCCAGAAGCTCCTCCGACGGATTTTTCAGTCCCATCCCGGCCTGGATTGCAGGATCACGGATCAGCGACGGTTCCGACGCGAACCGTTTGTTTACTCCCAGCGTCATCTGCGCGACACGACGAGCCGTCTCCTGGTTCTCGTCGACCCACTTGGCCGTCGCCGACACCCCGACAAGTGACAGCGTGGCACTATCGCCCGTTGCATCCCGCCACTGATCCGCCACGCGGGCGATCTCGCGATGCCCTTGCGCAATCAACTGCGTCGACACAGGCTCGATAGAAATCACGGCATCCACGTCACCTCTGTTGAAAAGGGCGACATTCGAAACCGACGGACCGAAGGAGACCTGAAAGTCCTTCTCGAGATCGAGCTTGTGAAGTGCAGCCGCCATGCGGGCATGACGGTATGTGTCGCTCGTGGGCAACTGCGTTGCGATGCGTTTGCCCTTGAGATCCGCCGGATGCTGGTATGGGCTGTCACCCTTGACGATCCAGGAGCCATGGTTGTTGAGGCGTGATCCGAAGATGACAAGTTCCGCCCCTTTTTGCGCGGCTTCCGCGATACCGAGCGCACCGAACGGACCGCAGTCGAGCGCCCCACTGATGAGCAGCATCTGGAACTGTCCCGGAGATCCATCAATCCAGTCGATGTCGAGACCGGGATCGAGTTCGGGGAACTTCGCGACAAGGTCGTCCTGGATCGTGCCCGCTGTGCCCGGCCCGGCCTTGCTCATGCGAACTGGCAAACGGTCAGCCGCTCTGAGGATCGCCGGCGAAAACAGGCATGATGTGACGGCAGTCGCTGCCAGTCCGATCATCACCTGCCGACGGCCCAGCGAGGGGCCGCCGATGTTTCCATTTTTGGGGTGCGTCATCAGGCAACAAGCCTTTTGTATTCGCTTGTCCCCTTCGTCAGGTTCCAGGTCTTCATCCATTCGTAGGTGTAATCAAAACGCTTCTCATCAAGCGGTCGCGAATGGGCGTAGTGCACGAAATGAGACGCCAGTTCCTCCGGCGCAAGCCGACCGTTCAGTTCAGCAACGACGTGATGCTTGTAACGGCCGAAATCGGAGCGAATCAGATCGGCAGCTTCGTTGACCGATGCGACATACGCCTCCCGCTTCTCGGCTGGCACCTCCGGCGAAATCACCTCTGCTCCACGGTAGAAGTTCACTGCGACGATATGAGCGCCTTCCTTCAAAGCAAGGCTGATGAACGGCTCCATGATCGCGATCGCTTTAAGCTTACCGTCCTTGAGGGACTGGTAGCGTTCGTGTGGTGGGCCTGCGTGCTCGACGATGATCGTGTCGCGTGGGATGGCGCCCTCCAGAAGCTGAAGCGTGGTGTAATGCGATCCCGTCAGTTCGTTGATGCCGACGGCAACGTTCTCGAGATCACGCGGCTCCTGGATCTCTTCGTCGAATGTGATGATCGCCTGTGCTGCGACCGCGGGACGCAATCCGAAGACCTTGCTCCCACGACCGCTTTTCTCGGACCGGTCAAGACCAGCCCATTCGCAAAGATTGTAGGCCGATGCCGCGCCCGCTTCGTACAGTGCTTCCTTCTGGCGCTTGAACGGATCCTGCGACGAGCTGGCCGGGTCGTACTTGTCGACAAATTCGACCTTCAAGCCGTTCCTTTCGAAGATGCCTTCTTCAAGTGCGACGTAGATCGGAAGGTCGAAGACTGGGCCGTTGGGGGATAGCGTGAAGCGGTAGAGCGTGTCGGACATCGTGGTTTCCTCTGATTGACCACGAAACCGTATCTGGTAAGCTATTATCTCTATAGGCATAGTAGTCTAATGTCGGCCCCTTAGCAGGTTTGTTTTTCGTCAAATCTGGATCAGGCCGATCCTACATGCTCCATGTGTCGCGACCAGCGAAACCGGAACGAATTCTCCCGCGTGTGCGCTGGCCGCCCCTCCACGAACCATTATACGTATCGAGGATCCAAGCGTCGTTGATGGAGAGGGGCGGCGCCCAATCGGAACATCGTTCCACAGATTGGCTCCAAACTCAGCCGTATTTGGAGATATTTACCCCAAAACCGATCCACGTGAGAAATTTCCTGTCTCGTCAACTCTACTAGGTCTATCGACTATTAGCAGATTAGATCGGAGGAAATCATGTCCAGCACTCGCCAGCTCCACCTCAACGCCTTCCTGCGCAATGTCGGCCAGCACGAAGCCGCATGGCGCCTTCCGGAAACGCGCATCGCATCCGTTACAGACATCGAGCACTATCGAAAACTTGCCAGGACCGCCGAGCGAGGCAAGTTCGATGCGATCTTCTTCGCGGACCATCCGGTGCTCAAGGATCGGGCCCAGGACCGTCCCTGGGATTCCCTTGATCCCTTCACCCTCATCGCAGCGCTCTCCGGCGTAACCGAACGCATCGGCCTGGTGGCGACCGCCTCTACGACCTACAACGATCCCTATGGCCTTGCACGGCGGTTCGCGACACTCGACCACGTCAGTAAGGGACGCGCTGCCTGGAACGCGGTCACGACGGCAAATGCGGCGGCCGCAGCCAATTTCAGCCTTGGCTATCACCCCGATCCGGACGCGCGATACGAGCGAGCGGCGGAATTCCTGGATGTCGTGAACCGCCTTTGGGATAGCTGGGACGACGATGCGATCCTGGGCGATAAGGAAGGTGGCACGTTCGTAGATCCCGATGGGATTCATCGCCTCGACCACCATGGCAAGCATTTCGACGTCGCCGGTCCGCTGGAGGTTCCGCGTTCGCCGCAGGGCCGCCCCGTTGTCTTTCAGGCGGGCTCGTCGGAACCGGGCAAGGATCTCGCCGCACGCTTTGCAGAGGCCATCTTCACCGCTCAGCCGGTCCTCGACGAGGCGCAGGCCTTCTACTCGGACGTCAAATCTCGGGTTCGGGCCTATGGTCGCGATCCGGACAAGGTCCACATCCTGCCAGGGCTCTCATTCTTCATTGGCGGTACCGAGGACGAAGCCAAGCGCCTGCAGGACACATTCGAAGATCTGACACTTCCAAGCTACGGCCTCGCCCAGCTCAAGCGGGTGACCGGGATAGACTACTCCAATCATGGTCTCGATGACGTGGTGAGGGTACCGGCACGTGGCAAAGTCGCCAGCGACCAGAAGAGCCGTCATGATCTCGTTCATCACCTCACATCGACCGAAACCGTGACGCTACGCCAGCTTCTTCGCAGGTTGAGCGCCGGACGCGGTCACCGGATTGCAACCGGCACTCCCGACCAGATCGCCGACACCATCCAGCACTGGTTCGAAAACGGTGCTGCCGATGGCTTCAATCTCATCCCACCCGCACTTCCAACGTCGCTGGAGACATTCGTCGATAACGTCGTGCCGATCCTGCAGAAGCGCGGCCTTTTCCGAACCGAGTATGCAGGCTCGACGCTTCGGGAGCACCTCGGACTCGACCGCCCGAACGTGACGCGGGTATCGCGTGCCTATGTCGCAGCAGCGGAATAGCGAGGACAGTCCGTGACACTTGTATCGTTCTCCCGGCCGGCTGGGCGCGAAAACCGTGAGGTCGAGCATGGTGCGCCAACGGGCACCCGGCTGCTTCCGAAACCCTCGATCCCCGGCCAACGCATTCTCGGGCCGATCGTCGTTCTGCTGCTATGGTATGTTGCCACCGCCCAGCAGTGGATCTCGCCCGCCAAGCTACCGGGGCCAGCCGCCGTCATTGCTGCGTTCAACGAGACCGTTTCGACAGGGGTACTGGCCGACGATCTCCTGATGTCGCTGCAAAGGGCTGCGATCGGCCTTGGTCTCGGCGTTTCCCTTGGCTTCGTCCTCGCGGTCCTCGCAGGTCTCAGCAGGATCGGCGACTCCGTCATCGACGGAAACGTCCAGGTCAAACGCGCCATCCCGAATCTGGCGCTCATCCCGCTATTCATCATCTGGCTCGGCATCGGCGAGACGATGAAGGTGATGGTGATCGCGCTCGGCGTGATGGTGCCGATCTACATCAATACACACGCTGCCCTACGCAGCATCGATCGACGGTTTGTCGAATTGGGCCAGACCGTAGCCCTGTCGAGGAAGCGGTTCATCCGCGACATCGTCATCCCGGCCTCACTGCCGGGTTTTTTCACCGGGCTGCGCCTTGGCGTCACCGGAGCGTGGACCGCGCTCGTGGTCGTCGAGACCATCAACGCGACCAGCGGCATCGGCTACATGATCAGCCAGGCACGCACTTACGGGCAGACCGAGTTGGTCCTGCTTGGTCTCATCATCTATGGTGTGCTCGGCTTTTCCTCCGATGCTGCCGTTCGCATCATCGAAAGGAGGGTTCTGTCATGGCGTCAGTCGCTCGAGCAGTAACCGGAGGACTGGTGCACCAGGACGTCGCCGTCCGGGTCGGAGGTCTCGTCCGGCGCTTTAACGGGAACACCGTCCTGCACGGTGTCGATCTTGAGATCGCCCGCGGCGAGTTCGTCGCCCTTCTCGGCAAGAGCGGTTCCGGAAAGAGCACTATCCTGCGCGCGCTTGCAGGACTTGATGAGGGCGTCGATGGGGCGGGGAAAATCACGGTCCCCAGCCGGCGCTCGGTTCTGTTCCAGGATTCGAGGCTTCTTCCATGGAAAAGTGTGATCGACAACGTGACGCTCGGGCTCGACGGGCCGGAAGCTCATGTAGCCGCTCGGAGGGCACTTGAAGAGGTCGAACTCCAGCATCGCACCGACGTATGGCCGAAGACGCTGTCAGGCGGGGAGCAGCAGAGGGTTGCCCTCGCCCGTTCACTCGTCCGCAGGCCGGAACTCATTCTCGCTGATGAGCCGTTCAGCGCCCTCGACGCGCTGACCCGGATCAGGATGCAGCGTCTGCTCCTCGAGCTTTGTAGTCGGCACCAGCCCGCGGTGCTCTTCGTCACGCATGACGTTGAGGAGTCCCTTCGTCTGGCAGACAGGGTCCTGATCATCACTGACGGGGTGATCTCTTACGACAGGCGGATCGAAGATGTCCGCACGTCGCCAGCGCGTTTCGAAACACACCGAACCGAAATCCTTGAACACCTGGGCGTACCCCAGCAGCACCATTGAGAGATCCAACATGCACACCAATTCGAAGGCACTGAAGGCCGGCATCGCCTTCATCCTGTCCGCATTCGTCGCCACGACGGCGATGGCCGATGATCCGGCGCTTCCCACAAGCGTACCGAAGGGGACGAAGATCGTCCTCGCAGACGACGCGAACAACGCCGCCAGCCTGCTGAAGCTGTCCGGCGAATACGACAAGCTCGCCTCTGATGTCTCCTTTGCAAACTTCACGAGCGGCCCTCTCCGTCTGGAGGCGATCCGAGCAGGTGCGGCACAGGTCGGCGCAGTGGGCGACGTGCCGCCGATCCTTGCGCATTTCTCGGGAGCGGAGGTCGTGATCGTCGGTGTAGTCGTCACCGAAGGCCCTTCAACGATCATCGCGACTTCTCCGAACTCGGGCATCAACGACCTGAAGGATCTCAAGGGAAAGAAGATTGGAATCAATCCCGGCACCGCGCAACAGGCGATCGTCTTCCGGAACCTGAAAGGCAGCGGACTGGCGCCTGAAGACATCCAGCCAATCAATCTGGGCCTCGCCGAGTTCGCGGATGCACTACGCGCCGGCCAGATCGATGCGGCTGTTTTGAAACAGCCCGACCGGGCTCGTTACCTCAAGTCGGTCTCCGGAACCGCGGCGCGCGAAATTCAGGACGCAGAGGGTGGCAACAAGAACCTGAAGATCCTTTACGCCGCGAAGTCGGCTCTCGCCGATCCAGCGCAGGCAGCCGCCATCCGCGACCTCGTAGTCCACTGGTACCGCGCCCACCTCTGGAAGAACGACAACGCGGAGGCCTGGGCTCGGGACTATCTCGTCAAGGATCAGCGTCTGAATGCGGAAGACGCGCAGGCCGTGATCGATGCGGAAAGCGGCAAGAGCTATATCCCGGACTGGAAAAGCGAGATCATTCCTCGCCAGCAGGACACCATCAACCTTCTTCAGGCGGCCGGAAACTTCAAGGGCAAGGAACTCAAGGCTGCAGACGAGTTCGACCATCGGTTCGACGGCCTGAACGATAAGAGCAAATCTGCGGCAGAACTCCACACCGACGGCTAGTTCGCTCCTCCCCGGACGCTGTCAGATCAGGGTGCCGTTGCAAGATAGGCACCTTGATCATACCGGTTTGTTTTTCGAAGCATAATCAGATCTTTGAACTGGAACCTTCAGACGAGCTCACCGTTTCTCCGACCCATTTAGGAGAAATCGATGCGCAGCATGACCAAGATCTTCAGTGCAATCTCACTGTCCGCAATCATGACTTTGACGTCACTCGGAGCAGCGACCGCGATGCCCCTTCCCGCAGTCTCAGCTCCCCAGATTCAAAATGTCGAGCAGGTCCAATATCGCCATCACCGGCGCCACCATCGCGAATGGCGACAGGATCGCCGAGACCGGCACTATCATCGCCACCACCGCCGCCACCGCAGTTCCAACGCAGGTGCTATCATAGGTGGGCTCGCGGCAGGTGCTATAATCGGCGGCGCATTGGCTGCTCCCCGCCAGTCCTATGGAAGCAGCCACGGCCAGTGGTGCGCAAACCGCTATCGAACCTACCGTGCCTCTGACAATACGTACGTCCCGCGCGCGGGTGTGCGGGCATATTGCAACTCACCCTACAATTAAGGCCTGAGGGTCTTGAATGATCAAGCGAAAAACGGCCCGCTTATCTGCGGGTCGTTCTCGTTGTGATCGTCTCTAGCCAGCGATAGCGCGCTTTATTTAGTCAGCAGCGAACTCCCTAGACGGAAGGGCGCAGCAACCGCTCCCCCGACTCCACTCAACACCAATGCTCCGGTACCGGCCACTGGATTGGTGTATCCCTGCTTGAGCTGTGGGTAGACTGCCGCGAGTGACGCAAACCGGTCGTGGTTCGTTCCGTTCAGTGATGGTAGCGACGATATATCGACGACCTCGAGGTTCTCTCTCACTGCGAGTTCCTTCGTCCGTGGATCATCGACATCCAACGATCCTGCGGTAGCCGCTGAACCAGCGAGCCTTTTCGAGAGGGCAAGCGCAAAGTCGTCCCTCGATGCCAGAACAACGACGGGCTTGGAAAGCCTATCGGTCACAGATAATTGCTTGCGCAGGAGATCGATGTCGACGTCCGGAGCGGCGAGAACAACCTGGTCGATCGACCGGACGACCTCTCGTTTGCCCATCAGAGATAATTGGCGAAGAGATTCGACGGCTAGCCACGCACCCATGCTGTGGGCGAGGACGGTCGCGCGAACGCCATTTTGGGAGAGTTCCGACAGGACTGTCACGAAATCATCTCGTGCAAACGCGGCTGAATCCTTGTCGGCGACGTAACCCGTGACCTCCGCCTGTGAAGGCCAATCAAAAAGGATCGCGCGTTCGGCAACCTTCGAGTCGGCCGCCATCTGCGCAAGGCGGAATAGCGCTTCTTGATGGCTGTAATTGTAGCCGTGCACAAATATCCCAGCGCGCCCAAAGGCGGGTGACCTGGCATTTCCGCGAGCAAGTAGAGCAAACTCTCGAGCCGTCAGATCCCTTCGACCAACCACTGCGAAGCTGTTGCGCGGATTCGGCTTGGTGGTCGGCCACTCGATTTTCGATGGTTTGTGTCCAGGTGGGATCGATACGGTGACCTCAGCGTATCTGAGATGATCACCTCGTCCGGCAGTGTAGGCGCCGACCTTTACATCATCTGGTACGCGATCGGTAGCCACGAGGACCTGAACGGTCGTAGCATGTGATATTGGCTCTACGACAGCCAGTGTCGATGGTCCGGGTCGCGCACAGGACGCTAAAGCGAATGCCAGCAAGATGATTGAAAGAACGTGAGGCAAGGACAGAACTCGTGAATCTGATGTCAGAAACCTAGTCTTGGTCACATCTTCGAACAGTAGGGGCGATCGCTCCTTGATGGATTATCCTAACGTGTTGCCGACACGCCACTTGGTATCGCCCGTGTGGATCCACATCGTCCGGCTGCCGGTCCGTTGCATATCTTCGAAGGACGGTGGCACCGACTTGCCCGACGACCACACGATCGATTAGGTTCGATTCGAAGCCTGCGTCCTGACGGGGTTGTAGAAGGGTCAGGTTCTGTAGCTCAGCGACAAGCTTTGGAGCCTCCTGATCTCGTTTTCCAGCATCTGCATTGCCGCCGCGATGAGGACTTCGACCGTGTTCGGATTGATTGCCATTTCATCCGTCATGGTCCTCGAGCACCTCGAAAACCTTCGGAGGCGACGCATCCCTGGGCTGGAACTGGATGACATTAGACGAAGCCGTTGAGCCACCTATCGTATTCATACGACATGAGGAGGACCGGCATAACATCATCGAGCCGCGGACTTTCTCGTTCGCTAGAGCTCGTTGCCAAGTGGAAACCGAGCTGGAGCTCAAAAACATCGAGCGTTGAGGTGCGACCGGCGAAAGAAGGTCTCGACGAGGTTGTTCGATGGGGGAAAGTGGCTGGCGGTTATCGGCGTTTACGGCCACCTTCTGCTAGGCAGCATGTCCTCTCTAAGAGCATGATCAGCGGCATCATCTCAACGTCCTGACGCGCTCGATATGCCGAAAGGAATCCGTCCTTGCGATGGATCGCGACAGAGAAGAGGCCCCGCAAAGCGAGGCCTCGATCCCATGACACCACAGTGTTTACATCCGCGTCGGCGGAACGCCGTAGTAGTCGTCGACACGTCTATCGCCTGCGCGATACCAAGTGTCGTCATCCAGATCCGCGTAACGCGGAGCGCCCGTGATCTGGTCTTTGGTCAGATCGATCCGGTAGCCATCGAGACCCTCGTCATAGGTCAGCTTTTCCCAGGGGAGCGGGTAATAGTCATCACCGATACCCAGGAAGCCACCGAAGCTGAGGACAGCGTAGGAGACCCGACCTCCGCGCTTCTCCAAAAGAATGCGCTGGACCGAGCCGATACGCTTGCCATCGGCACCGTAGACCTTCGTGCCTTCGACCTTGTCGCTTGCGATCAGTGAATGGGTATCCTTGACGTAGGGATCCTGACCGGTGACGCGATTTTCCTGATTCAGCATGTCTGCCTCCTCTTCGTTGGTTTTAGGTACGGAAGAGAAACAGGCGGGCCGCTGATCTGTTCCATAAGAAATCAAACCTAAAATCGCAACACCGCGTAAGCCAACCATCGATCCCGATCGACCGCGCACTTCATTGGGGCATCCAATCCCGGTCGAAGATGGCAGCATTTATGGCCACGTTGGAACGTGTTCCGGGCAACCCGCGAGCGCCAAATGCCCTCAGGCTCGACTTCATGAATCTATCAAGCCGCACGCACGCGGTTCCCAAACTCCTTCGCATCGGTGCCAGCCATGAGCAACGAGGCGAGCAACTCGATCATGCGAGCGAGTGGATAGGGTTTCGGGATGAATATTGCGCCGTTCGGTAACGGGCAGTCCGCTCCATCACGACCGCCTGACGTGACGATCACCGGGAGCGACCCCATGGATACGTGAAGGAACTCGGCAAGGTCGAGGCCGCTCAACGCTCCCGGCATGTCTACATCGGTAATAACCGCATCGACGGCGTGATGTCCCAGAACGGCAATCGCTTCGAGAACCGTTTCGGCCTCCAGCACGTAGTAGCCTTCGTCTTCGAGGGCATCGGCAAGTGTCATTCTGATCAAAGGCTCGTCTTCGACGATGAGCACGGTACGCTGGTACATGGCCGTCTCCGTTCTGAAAGTACGAGTAAACTCGTTGGTCCAGTAAAGATTGCCCCCTTCGAAACAGTCTTTGCGAACAAACTTAATAAAATGCGAATGAACATCTATCCCTCGATGGATGTCCGCTATGCCAACGCTCGCACATTATTCCTATCCGAAACGATCCATAGCCTTCGCAACCGCGTGGCCACCATTTACCGGGTAAGCCGGTCGATTCGATCCGCGATACGGAGCTAACTGATCAAGGCGTCTCACAACCCGGGTGCCCCTGAGCAGCTCCACCGGTTCCGTCGACCGGGGCGGAGAAAGACAGATGTCGTCATCCACCGCCGGCGCACAGATGTCTCGCGACATCGGGTCTCACGACTTTGTGCTCTGGATTATCCCCCGCGCGGCTCCATCTTCCCGCGTTCTGCCGTCGAACGTATCCACCGGGCTAGCTTTGTTTATTGCTCTTTTGAAGTTCCTTCATATCGCCGCGATAGCGGTCTGGGCGGCAGGATTGATCAGCCTGCCCGGTCTCTATGTGCAGCGAGCCTATGTGAAAGATAAAGATGCGCTTTACCGCCTTCAGATGATGGTGCGCTATGCCTATGTGACGATCATTTCGCCGGCGGCATTCATCGCCGTGTTGAGCGGCACGGCCCTGATCTTCGGACAGGAGACCTATGCCGGATGGTTTGCCTTGAAGCTGATCCTCGTGGGTGTGCTCGTCACTACACACGTACTGACAGGACTGGTGATCATAAGGCTTTTCAAGGATGGAGAGTTCTATCCGGTATGGCGCTTCGTTTTCGCTACGGTCGTGACGTCGATCATCGTCATCGTCATCGTGGTTGTCGCCTTGGCAAAGCCTCTTGTCGAATTCGAACTTCCAGAAGAAATGACGCGTCCGGGCGGATTGAAGGCTTTTGCTGAGCGTTTCAGTCCTTGGCCGATACCATGAGACCGACACCGTGATCGAAGATGAGCTTGCCCCCATGCCAACCGGCCATCCCTGTCATGAAACAGGTCAACAGAGAAACGAGAATGCCGTGCGGCAGCACGTCCGCCGTCCCGGTCACGCGCATAGCCCAGTTGAGGCCGGCAAAGGCGATGAGTGTGATTGCAGCGATCGCATGGGCCCAGCTCGCCACCCGCTCACGGATGCCTGGGACCGCAAGGAGCTCGGTCGTCCCCACCAGTCCCGCTGCAAGACCGAAAAAGAACACCCCACCGGAGCTCCACACGCCGACCCGCACCCAGAACGGATCCGCCGACCACCAGAAAAGCAGATCGACCGCAAGTGTCACGAAGGCAAGCGCGATCGGAAAATGCACGCTCATTGCATGAAGCGGATGGCCAGCGACAGCAATCGTCGAACTGGCATCCTTCTCTTCGATTTTCGAAATGACGGGGTTTTCCGCTTCACCGGCTTTTTCCAACGCATATCTCCCTTTATTCGGCAAAGTCCCGGAACAAAGAATTGGTTCCGCTGTCTGTGCTGCGCGGGCTCCCTGCTGCTGCTCGGCGGCTGCAGCGGAGATCTGTCAGCGCTCGATCCTGCCGGTCCGTCGGCAGCCTCGATCGCCAACCTGTGGTGGGCAATGCTTTGCGGCTCGTTTGCATTGTTCGCCCTCGTCCTCGGACTGTTCCTTGCCGCCCTGCTCGTTCCCCGGTTTGGACGGAGCGTCTCGGAAACGAGATGGATTATCCTCGGCGGTCTCGTTTTGCCATTGCCTGTACTGACGGGTTTGACCTTCTACGCATTTGCGCAAGGCGAATTTCTGCTGAAGGGCGCCATGGGCGAGGCGGAAGAGGTGTTGGAGGTCCGCGCTATCGGCCGAATGTGGCAATGGCAGTTCTCCTATCCATCGGTTCCCGGCAGCCCGGTCCAAACCGATCTCCTGCACATACCGGCGGGTCGCACCATTGAAATCATCGCCGAAAGCGAGGACGTCATTCACAGCTTCTGGGTCCCCCGCCTCGGCGGTAAGATCGACGCCGTTCCAGGGCATTCCAATCGCCTGCGCATCCGCGCCGACCGCCCGGGTAGATACGGCGGCATATGTTCGGAATATTGCGGCACGGGGCATGCCGGCATGCAGTTTGAGGTGCGGGCCCACCGCCATGAGGATTTCCGTGAAATCCTGACCGGGGGACTTCGCGATGAGTGAAAACCAGTTGGCTCATTATGAGCCCGTTGCACTGCACAGAGCGTTGGAACGCATTTGGGGGACGAAGCCGGGCTGGGGACGCCTAGCCGCCGTCAATCATAACGTGATCGGCGTCCGCTTCATGCTGACAGCCTTGGTGTTCTTCGCGATCGGCGGGGTTCTGGCAATGCTGATCCGCACGCAGCTCGCTTCCTCCAAAAGCGTGTTCATGGATGCCGAGACCTATGGTCAGGTCTTCACCATGCATGGCACGATCATGATGTTCCTGTTCGCCATCCCTTTCTTCGAAGGCATGGCGATCTATCTTCTGCCAAAACTGCTCGGCACCCGCGACCTCGCCTTTCCGCGGCTCGGCGCCTACGGCTACTGGTGTTATCTCTTCGGCGGCACGATCCTGATCGGCGCCTTGCTCGCCGGTGTTGCCCCCAATAGTGGCTGGTTCATGTACACGCCGCTGTCATCCTCGGTCTATGCACCGGGCATCAATTCGGACGTATGGCTGCTCGGTATAACATTCGTCGAGATTTCCGCTCTTTCCGCTGCCGTAGAAATCATTGTGACGATCATGAAAATCCGGGCACCCGGCATGTCACTCGACCGCATGCCGATCTTCGCCTGGTACATGCTCGTGGTCGCGACAATGATGCTGATCGGCTTCCCGCCGCTGATCCTCGGCTCGATCCTGCTCGAGGTGGAACGCGCTTTCGACCTTCCCTTTTTCGATCCGACGCGCGGCGGTGACCCGCTTTTGTGGCAGCACCTGTTCTGGCTTTTCGGCCATCCCGAAGTCTACATCATTTTCCTTCCTGCAGCCGGCGCGATTTCGACCATCCTGCCGGTGCTTGCCTGTACGCCGCTCGCTGGATACCGGATGATCGTCGCCGCGATCGTCTCAATGGCGTTTCTCTCGTTCGGCCTTTGGGTGCATCATATGTATACGGTCGGCATTCCTCACGTGGCGCTGTCATTCTTTTCCGCTGCAAGCGCATTGGTGGCCGTTCCGACAGCAATTCAGATTTTTGCCTGGCTCGCGACGCTCGCGCATGGCCGGGCGCGCTTTTCCATACCGATGTTGCACATTTTCGGTTTCTTTTTTGTCTTCGTCATCGGTGGCCTGACAGGCGTCATGCTCGCCATGGTTCCCTTTGACTGGCAGGCGCATGACACGCATTTCGTTGTCGCCCACCTCCATTACGTGCTGTTCGGCGGCTTCATCTTTCCGATGCTGGGCATGGCCTATTACTGGGTGCCGCACCTGACGGGAAAGCAGCCGGTGCAGCATCTCTCTCATGCAGCGTTCTGGATGATCTTCATTGGCTTCAACGTCACCTTCTTCTTCATGCACCTCACCGGACTGCGCGGCATGCCCCGCCGGATCTTCGAGTATCCACCCGAATTCGGTTGGGAGGTCCTGAATTTCGTGTCGTCGTTGGGAAGCTTCGTCATGGCGATGGGTTTCGCTCTTGTGGCGCTCGACTTCATCCTTCTCTTCAAGTTCGGGCGCGCCTTCAGGCGCAATCCTTGGAAGGCCGGAACGCTGGAATGGGCGATGCCGACGCCACCGCCTTCCTACAATTTCGCATCCATTCCAAGGATCGGATGTCGAGCCGACCTCCTCGATCCCGACGCCCTCGGTCCGAACCTTGCCGCAGGGCGCGGCTATCTGGGCGTTCCCCGCAACGGCTGGATGGAGGTGCTGGGTGTCAATTCGGTAACCGGCGAACCCGAGCAGCTCGTGTTATTACCGCGCCAGACATTTCTGCCGTTCTGGACTGCATTGGCGACCGGCAGCTTCTTCCTGTTGATGCTGTTTAAGCTCTATTGGGCAATCCCTGTCGCGCTTGCGGCCGTGATCCTCTGTTTCTGCTTATGGTCGCGATCGGCCTCCTCCGGTTTCGATGACGAGGCCGTGCCGATCGGCCACGGCGAGGCGGTTCCCGTCCACATTCGTGCAGAAAGTCCTCCCTCCCATCTCGCCATGGTCCTGACCCTCGTGGCAGATGCGACGCTCTATATCTCACTCCTTTTCGGCAGCGTCTTTCTTTGGATTTCAGCGCCCAATTGGCCACCGGACAATTTCATAAGCCCTAATCTCTGGCTTTTGATGCTGGCGGCGAGCGCCATGAGCCTGGGTTCAGTCGGGACCAGGATAGCGAAGAAGGGCGCGCGCATGTCGATCATCGGCATTGGATTGGCATTTGCAGGACATCTCGTCTCGACCGGACTGTTCTTAACACTGGCGTTTTGCTCGCTGCCGCCCGCATCGAGCCACGCCGCCATTGCTTCGCTGTTTGTGGTTTTTTGCTACATCGCCCTTCATGGAGTGGTCGGTGCAATCTTCGGTGGCCATGCCATATGGAGAGCCCTGTGCGATCATGACATGTCGGTTCGGGCGCTCGATCTCAAAATTGGCGGGCTTTGGCACGATTATTCTGCCGCATCTGCATGTGCAGCGGTGGGCTTTTGCATACTGCTCAACAGCCTGATCCAGAGCGGGGGCCCCTGAATGCGCCATCCACTTTTCCTCGTCATCCTGGCTTTCGTCGTTTGGAGCGGTACCTTCCTTCTTCTTTATGCCACTCAGGCCACTGGCTGCAGCCTGGGTTGGCATGATGACGACATCGCGTTCTGGCGATCGCCGCTCCGGTTCATCCTTATCCTGCTGGTAATCACAGGCCTCGTAACGATCGTCGGCGTGTTTGCGCGGCTGCGTCAACGAAACCTCGTGACGGCCGCTCTGGAAACCTCGGTATTTCTCAGCGAGGTGAAAACCTATCTTGCTGTCGCCGCGATATTCTCGACCGCATTTTGCTTCGCCGGCGTGTTTTGGCTGACCCTCTGCGCTGTCTGACCGGTTCAGAGTGTCAGATACGACCGTCCTTCACGAAATCGTGTTCCTTCGCGATTGACCTTCCCCTCATCCGGATCGTTGCACCCTGACAGTTACTTTGACGCCATGCCTGAAAATGGAGACCCGATGCCTGACAAAGCCTCGATGCCGCAACCGGACGAATTGTATGAGACAGTTTTTGCGGCATGCCGGGACAAGGCAGAGCTTCCTCTATCAAAAATGGTTGTGTTAGGCACTCTTGCGGGCATCTACATAGGCTTGGGTGGGCTCTTCGCGACAGTCACCTTGGCTGGTGCCGATACCATGCCGTTTGGAGCCGGCCAGGTAATGGCCGGTCTGGTGTTTTCCATAGGCCTCGCGCTGGTCTTGGTCGCAGGCGCAGAACTTTTCACTGGCAACACCCTGATGATCGGCCCAGTGGCGGCGGGTCAGGTACCGGCTCTCAAAGCGATACGTGCCTTGGGCATCGTCTATCTCGCGAACTTTTTCGGAGCCGTTCTTTTTGCCGCGACCGCAGCCATGGCCGGCCTTCAAGAGGCAGGTGATGGTGCAGTGGGCCGTGCAGCCATAGAGCTTGCAGAGACCAAGACCGCGAAAGGCTTTGCAGCGACGACAGCAAGCGGTGTTCTCGCCAACCTGCTCGTATGCCTGGCAGTCTGGCTTGCCTACGCAGGACAGACCGTCACACAGAAGATCCTGGGTTTGCTATTGCCTGTTGCCGCTTTTGTTGCCGCCGGCTTCGAGCACTCCATAGCGAACATGTATCTCCTGTCCTATGCGTTTATCGCGCAATCCCTGATGGAACAGACAGGCACCCTTGTTTCGGTCACCGATATCGCGGCAAACCTCGTTCCTGCGACAATCGGGAACGCGATCGGTGGAGCCCTGCTCGCCCTGGCCTATTACGCGGCATACCGAAAGACGGCGCAACTCTGACCGAGGGCTAGCTCATCTGTTGAGTGGGCAAGCCGGTCGCGCTGAAGCAAAAACACAATCGATGACGAGGAGACATTCATGGCGGACCATATCGCGAATCCGGAGTCCCAAGGGCCTGCAGGCGGATGGGGTTCGCTCAAATCCATCGCGCGCATCTATGGCGAGGCCTGGCCGACGCCGGCCGCGATCGAAGCACTGTCCCGGCAGAACAAGCCGGGCGGCTTCATGTGTGTTTCCTGCGCCTGGCCAAAACCCGTCAACTATCATCCTTTTGAATTCTGCGAGAACGGCGCAAAGGCAACCTTATGGGACCTGACAAACGCACGCTGCACGCCGGATTTCTGGAATGATCACACTGTAGGCGAACTGCGGGCATGGAAAGATCATGACCTGGAAATGACCGGCCGCCTGACGCACCCAATGCGTTACGACGCCGGCACTGATCGCTATGTCGAAGTGACATGGGAAGAGGCCTTCGAGCAGATCGGCGCTGCATTGAAGGAGCAGACGCCGGAATCGACCGTATTTTATTCGTCCGGTCACGCTGGCCTCGAAGCCGCCTATCTCTACGCGCTATTGGCAAGGGCATTCGGCACCAACAATTTACCGCAAAGCTCGAACATGTGCCACGAGACGACATCGGTCGGCTTGAACGAGGTCATCGGTTCACCCGTTGGCACGATTGTCTGGGAAGATCTCGAAAAAGCCGACGCATTTTTCTTTTTTGGCCAGAATCCGGGCTCCAATAGCCCGCGCTTCCTCCACCCCCTTCAAGATGCAAAGAAGCGGGGCGCAAGCATCGTCACTTTCAATCCGGTCATCGAACAGGGGCTTGTCTCCTTCGTTAATCCGCAAAACCCCTTCGACATGCTGACCGGCCACGAAACCGCGATTTCCGATGAATATCTGCAGGTAAAGGCAGGCGGTGACATCGCCGCCATCCTCGGCCTGTGCAAGACAGTCATCGAGGCTGACGATGCAGCTTTGTCCACCGGTGCGCCGCGGGTTCTCGACGTGGATTTCATCGAAGAACACACGACTGGCTTCGACCGCTTCATCGACTGCGTCCGGCAAGCAGACTGGAAGGATATCGAGCGCGAGAGCGGATTACCTGAACGGGCCCTTCGCAAGGCGGGCGAGATCTATATCCGGTCCGAACGTGTCATAGGTGTTTACGGCATGGGGCTTACCCAGCATGCTGAAGGTGCTCTCAACGTCGCCATGCTGGTCAATCTGCTCCTCCTGCGTGGCAATATCGGTCGTGAGGGCGCCGGCTGCTGTCCTGTCCGCGGTCATTCGAATGTGCAGGGTCAGAGAACTGTCGGCGTGGCGGAGAAGACGAAGCTGATCCCGATGGACAAATTGAAGCAACTTTTCGACTTCGATCCCCCGACCAGGGACGGCCTCACCATCGTCGACGCCGTCAAGGGGCTCATCGCTGGCAACGTCAGGGCCTTTGTCTGTCTTGGTGGCAATCTGTTGAGAGCTGTTCCGGAACAGAAGGACATGGAAAGCAGCTGGGAAAAGCAGGACCTGACTGTCATGGTCTCGACCAAGCTCAATCGCAGCCATCTGTTTCCCGGCAGGCAAGCCTACATCCTTCCTTGCCTTTCGCGGCTGGAGATAGATAAGCAGGCGAACGGATCACAGACTGTCACGACGGAAGACAGTTTTTCTCATATTTCGGCTTCGGTCGGAAAGCGGACACCCGCGTCGCCACACCTCAAAAGCGAGTTGGCGATCGTCACCGGCATCGCCAAGGCGACGCTTGCTGAAAATCCAAAGTTGAGGTGGGATGAATGGACGGCCGATTATGGACTGGTCCGCGATCTCATCGAGGCAAGCTATCCCAAGGATTTCAGAGACTACAACGAACGAATGTTCCAGCCGGGAGGTTTCTACAGGGGCAATGATGCACATGATCGCATTTGGAACACGCAGGAGAAAAAAGCCGTATTCTCCACTCCGGAAAGGCTGAATTCGTTATCCTTCGAAGACAGCGATGGTCTCTATCGCCTTGTCACCATGCGTTCCAACGACCAGTTCAACACGACGATTTACGGCTATTCGGACCGTTTCCGCGGCATCGAGGGAACCCGCGATGTGGTCCTGATGTGCGAGGAAGATATTACCGCAGCCGGCCTTTTCGACGGACAGGTTGTCCGCCTTGTCAGTGATTTTGGCGATGGAAAGCGACGCGAGCTCGGGGGGCTGAGCGTCACATCGCACAATCTTCCTCGCGGAACTATTGGCGCCTATTACCCGGAAAGCAATGTCCTCAATGCTATCGATCATCATGACCGGCTTTCCAAAACTCCGGCATCCAAGGCCATTCCTGTCCGGATCGAAATTTAAGGGCCGTGTTCAGGCGTTAGCCACAGACGATGAAAAACGCGATTGGGCTCGGGTTGCCGTCAAGGTGGAATTTCAACATTGATGGCTGGGAATTCCCCACCACCGACAGGAAGGTCCGTTCGTCTGGATCGATACGAAGAAAGTCTATATCCCGATCGTTTGAGGCCGGATCGTTTGAAGCCGGAAGCGAACAGCCATCTACCTAGTCGATGACTGGGTTACTTCATTAAGCTGGCAACAGGTTTGCTTCCGCAACGACAGCAAGTCGTGGGCATGTCGACGTGCACTCAGTCGCGTAGGTGTACCCATCTCCGCGAGCTGCTAAAAGGTCTCGTACCGCTGTGGCTCGGGACTTTCCTTGTTCCAGATGTAGTTTCCGGCACCACTGCGTATTCCCCAGGGCCTCCAAGCGTGCTGGAGAACATTTGGCCCTACCCCGTCAGTCATCTACCGAAAGCTACCTCAGATGCTGAATGGTCGTCAGCGTCGAGCTTGCGTTCGTCGTCGCCGTTCAGCACAACCTCGGCGCGCCTCACGCGGCTGTCTTTCGAGACCTTGCTAGCCTTTCGATCGCCTGTTCGAGCGGTCGCTGCCCGCCGCAATAATCCTGCCAGGCCGTGCTCTTCTTCAGCAGGTCCGGCACGGTCCTGACCGTGAACCGCTTAGGATCAAGGTCGGCTTTAACCTGCGTCCAGTTGAGTGGCATCGAGACCGTTGCTCCGAGCCTCGCCCGCGGCGACAGCGGAGCGACTGCAGTGGCCATGCGATCGTTGCGGAGGTAGTCAAGAAAGATTCGTCCCTCACGCTGGTTCTTGGCCATCTTGATCAGGTAGAGGTCTGGGTTGTCGCGAGCCATGTCCTCGCAGACGTCATGCGCAAATCGCTTGGCGTCCTCCCAACTGACTTTCTTGCCCTTGTGCGCGGCTAGAGGCGTGACGACGTGCAAGCCCTTGCCGCCGGTTGTCTTGCAAAAGCTGACAAGCCCGAGATCCTCCAGGCGATCACGAATTTCCCGTGCGGCTCCAACGACGGTCGAGAACCCGACATCCGGACCTGGATCGAGGTCGAACACCAGCCTTCCCGGCACTTCCGGCTGATTTGGCTCGCAGTTCCAAGGGTGAAGCTCGACGCCACCGATCTGGGCTATCGCCGCCAGCCCCTCGACCCTGTCTATCTGCAGATACGGCTTTTTGTCGCCAAAGACGGTGACGAGTTCGAGCAAGTTGGATGTTCCCGGCATGGCATGGCGCTGGAAGAACTGTTCGCCACCGATTCCGTCGGGCGTGCGGATAATCGAACAGGGTCGCCCCTTGATGTGGTCGATAAGCCAAGGCCCCACTGCCTCGTGATAGTGCGCGAGATCAAGCTTGGTGACCGGTTGCTGGTCCCCGGCATCCGGCCAGAGCGGCTTATCGGGGCTGGAAATCATTACGGCCATGACTTCGGCCTTCGCCCCCTTCCGAAACCGCTTGGCCGCCGGCTTGTCGTTTTCTGGATCGAGTACCTCGTTCTTAGCGGGAGATGCCGGCATCTCTGCCTCGACCTCGCTGGCCGGTTTGTCCTCCCGCAAGCCTTTGAACGATGCCTGCCTAACCTGGCCGTCGGTGGTCCAGCCAGCAAACTCGATCTCGGCGACGAGTTCAGGCTTGAGCCAGACAATGTCGGCGGATTTCTTAGGCGCGCCAATTCCTGTGAACGGCGAGGTAGAAGCTTCCATTCCCCGTAACTTGGGCATGAGCATCTCGACCACCTTTGCGCCATATCCCGTGCCGACGCGCCCGACATAGACGAAGTGGTTGCCACGATTAACGCCGACGAGCAGCGAGCGGAACTTGCCATTCGTTTTGGCGTAAGCGCCGATTACCACTTCATGGCCTGCACGGCATTTCGACTTCGCCCAGGTTTCAGACCGCCCGGACTGATAAGGCGCTTCGGCCTGTTTTGAAACGATGCCTTCCAGCGATAGGCGACAGGCGGATTTCAGCACCGCATCACCACCTGTCTCGAAATGTTCGACAAAACGAAGAAGCGGATCGTCCCCGGTGTCGGAGAGCAACGCTGCCAATCGGTCCTTCCGCTCGTTCAGGGCCAACTCGCGTAAATCCTCCTTCTCGTGAAAAAGAAGGTCGAAAGCAAAGAAGACGAGATCGTTCGTCTTTCCTTCCGACAGCGCCGCTTGCAACGCGGCAAAATCTGGTGCGCCATTTTCGTCGAGCGCGCAGATCTCTCCGTCAATGATGCAGTCGGGCAAAGACGCCGCTGCAGAGGCAATCGCTGGCCATTTTGCGGTCCAGTCGAGACCCTTGCGGGTTTTCAGTGTGGCGTCGCCATTCTCCACCCGCATCTGAATGCGATAGCCATCGAACTTGATCTCATGGATCCATCCTTTCCCGGGAGGCGGGCGATCCAGTGTGTTGCAAAGCTGCGGCGCGATGAAGCCCGGCATAGCTGACGAGACGCGTTTGGCCGAGGGCAGTTTTTTTGACGCCTTCGGCTTGATGTTGTGGCCGGATCTGCGCTCCTCGGCCGCCAGACCCTGGCTGCTGTCCCACACGGCGTCAGCTTCGACGACGGCCGCACTGAGCATGAAGGGTTTCGGCCTGCGTCCCTTCCCTGATGCAATCGCATCCATCGTCCGACCGGACGCGACGGACGTCAGGTTTTCCTCAAGGATCGCAGCACCGTTTTCCTCAACGGAGAACTCGTCGTGATGCTTGATTAGCAGCCAGTTCGTGCGCTTGCCGCCATCCCGATCATTGCGCATGCGAACCAGAACGAAACTACCGCGTAGCCGATCACCCTCGAGCGTGAACTTGAAGTCGCCCTTGGCGAGCGCCTCTTCAGCCGACCTATTGCCTAGTGGCTCCCAATATCCCCGATCCCACAGCATGACCGTGCCGCCGCCGTACTCACCCTTCGGGATTGTGCCTTCGAAATCGCCGTAATCGAGCGGATGATCCTCAACCTCGACGGCCAGCCGCTTGTCGCCGGGATCGAGCGATGGCCCCTTGGTGACTGCCCAGGACTTAAACACGCCATCAAGCTCAAGGCGAAGATCGTAGTGCAGCCGGGTGGCGTCGTGCTTTTGAACCACGAACCGTCCGCGGCTCGATGACCTGACTTCGACCTCGCCGCTCGGTTCGGCAGTCTTCTTGAAGTTGCGCTTGGCGCGGTATGTCGAGAGGTTATCGGCCATGGGCTCGTTGTCCTTGAACGCAAACGAAACGGAGCCGGCATCGTGCCGGCTCCAAAACTTCTCAGCGTCCAGACACGCGGATCGCGCCGGCATCGCCGAGACTGCGCTGGACTGCTGCGATCTGACTGGCAGAGATATCGGCGGACACCTCGATTTCTCCCCCTAGCGCAGCGTCATCCCGTGGACCGCCTTCATGCGACGCATCGCCGCCAGAAGGCCTGGAGCCGGCCGTGTTTCGATCTGTCAAGGACTGGATGAAAATGTCCGGGCGCGAAATGCCATGTTGCTGCACCAAACGCTCGACGGCGAGGTCGGCTGCTTCCCTGGTCTCAAAGGAAGCGCGGATAGTGGTTGTGCTATCGTCGGCCATGAGTCTGTCTCCTGTTTTATAAGGTCACAGCTACAAACGCCGGGGATGGCCTGTGGTTTCGTCTATAACAAAGAGTCTATCGGGCAAACGTTGGAAATCGGTCTGGAAACTCTTATGTTCTTTTTTGGTTTCCGTCCCACGGAAGGCTGCTGCCGATGACAGCCATATTCACCGGCCCATCCGCGAGACCCAAAAAGGCAGGCAATCATCTCCGATATAACCAGACCAAGAGTTCGCGTTGTGGATCTCGAAACCGGCGGTAACGGGTCGAGTGAGGTCTGCGAGATTGGCTGGCAGGACGTCGTGCTCGGCGGCGATGGGACATGGCAGGTAACGGAAGAGCGGGGTGCGCTTCTCGTCAATCCCGGTCGGCCTATGACTCCAGACACCATGGCCATCCATCATATTCTCGACGCTGAGGTCGTTGACGCCCCTTTCTGGAAGCAGCTGGCAACAAGTGTTCTTCGGCCGGCTGGGCGGGTCGATGCACTGGCGGCTCATCGAGCAGCATTCGAGCAGCGATACTGCATACCGCGCTTCACCGGTGGCACGCCGTGGATCTGTACCTGGAAATGCGCCCTGCGGGTATGGCCAGAGCTGCCGCGGTTTTCCAACCAGATGCTCCGCTACCAGCGGATGCCGGAAGGACTGGTGCATGAGATCGGGCTGCCGGCGCACCGGGCGATGCCTGACGCATATGTTACCGGCCATCACCTACGCGACCTGTTGAACGCGGCGTCGCTGGAGCAGTGCCTTATCTGGAGCGCCGAGCCTGGCCTCCTGCCGCGCGTACCCTCTGGACCGGATCGGGGCAAGGCTTGGGATCGTCTCACCAACGATGCGCTTACCGAATTCCTACTCGATCGGGATATCGACATCCGGTTCAGCGCCAAGACCGAACTGGCAAGGCGTGGCGATATCGCTCCGCCCGAGACCGTCGAGCCAGCGCAACGGACATTGTTATGACCAGGGACCTGCCAACTGCAAAATATCTCGACCCACCTGATGGCTGCTCCTTCTTTCGTGCGTGGCCGCCTCTGGCGCAAAAGCAATCCGGCGCTCTCCAAGACCAGACTAGACGTCGGCTGGTTGAGAAATTGATGTCGGCGCGGCGGTCGGTCCGTGACGTGAAAGGTGATCGCGGAGTCATGATAGATGGATGCCGCCGGGTCGACGAAGTGAAGGCCTCGCTTGGCGAGCGTGGACCTGTGTGGTGACGGCGCGCAAGACCTTACACGCCGTCTGCCAAGGTTAAGCGAAGGCGACCGTTTCGCTCAAATGTAGGCTGAGCTATGGCCCAGCTCGAACACGCGGCATTGCGAAGCAGGCGATTTCAGCCGATGGACGAGGTCGGCCGTGATGGCCCTATTGGAGCTTCTCCGGTGAGGATCAGACCGCTACGAAACCACCATCGACAAATAGCTCCTCGCCACCGACATAGCTGCTTTCGTCCGATGCAAGAAACAGCACTGCCTTGGCTATGTCTTTCGTCTTGCCGATATGGCCGAAGGGTATTGTCTGGTTCATCCATTCTTCTGTGCCAGCATTGTTCTCAAGATATGTTTGCATCGCTGGCGTGAGGATCATGCCCGGCGAAACCACGTTGACACGAATGCCCCGGCTTTTCAGATCGGTGGTCCATGTCCGTGCAAACGAGCGAATCGCTGCCTTCGTTGCGCTGTAGACTGACAGGCTAGGGAAACCTTTACTGCCGGCGCCCGATCCCGCGAGAATAATAGAACCTCCGGATGACATCAGCGGCAGCGCCTTCTGAACCGTGAATACTGTGCCCTTAACGTTGATGTTGAAGACGCGCTCGAAATGATCCTCCTCAATGGCACCGATCGGGGCAGACTCCGAAACACCCGCATTTGCGAACACGACGTCTATTCGGCCATGGTCGCTCTCGATCCTGGCATATAGGCGGTCGAGAGCAGCCAGATCACTGACATCGCCCTGAACGCCGATGCCACCGTCGATTTCCTTGAGTGCTTCGTCCAAACGTTCTTGTCTGCGACCCGTGACGTAGACGTGGGCACCCTCGGTAGCGAAGGCCTGAGCCGTTGTCAGCCCAATCCCGTCCGTGCCTCCCGTGACCACCACGACCTTATTCTCGAACCTCTTCGCCATGATATCAACTCGCTTCCCTGTTAAATGGAGGATTGCTCCACTTTGTATATGGAGATATCCTCCAGTTAGCAACCGGGTTGGAGCTAATAATTTTGTCTGATGAGACTTCATTGCGCGCAGATGCGCTGAGAAACCGGGAACGGATCCTGGCTGCGGCGGAAGACGTGTTCCTCGAAAAGGGCGCCGGCGTGTCCCTGGACGACGTGGCCAAGCGTGCAGGAGTCGGGATTGGAACTCTTTACCGGCGTTTTCCGACGCGCGAGGACCTGCTTGCCGCCGCCTTCAGCGAAAGGTTTTTGACCCTGGCCAAAGGCAGTTTTGCCCGAGATGCCGAGCTTGATCCGGTCGATGCAATCCGTTCCTATCTCGAGGAACTCGTTCGACACACTAATGTCTATCGCGGCTTGGCGGCATCGTTGGGGACGGTCCTGGAAACAGGAACGCCGGGATGTGTCGCATGCACCGAGGAAGGAACAAGGCTCTTGAAGCGAGCCCAGATTGCCGGGGTTGTTCGGGCTGACATCACCTTCGATGACATAGTTTGTATTGCGGTCGCAATCTCGCTCGCGACTGAGAAGAACAGCTCACAGCGGTCACCAATTGCGCATCTCGTGGCGGTCTTTCTCGATGGCATAGGAAAGAGCTGAAGCTTCTAGATCGGGGATCTATTTGCTTTGCTCCTGCTGCCGCGAGTCCGCGAGCGTTGCAGCGATCGAGCGAACAGTACGAGCGGGTCGTCCTTTGAGTATTGAAGCAGCGAACGGGGTCCGTTCGCTGGTCGAGGATATCCTGCCGCGTGTTAGGGGGCGGATCGATATCCTCAAGACCTACTCGGGCGACCTTCTCAACAAGGGGATGATCGCCTGTCGCTTTGAGGAATTCACCTTCGATACGCCGCGCAACCGCCTCGTGCGCGCGGCGCTCGATGCGATGGCTGCTCGTGTCGATGATGCCGTGCTGGGCCACGACTGTGCACGGCTTGCCGGAGACCTGGGCCGTCAAGGCGTAGGCGGGGTGAAACCGTCGCGAGCCGAGATGAGTGCCGACCGGATGGGTCGCCATGATGCCGATGACCTGCTGATGGTTACGTTGGCACGCCTCGTGTTCGACCTCGTCCTGCCCACAGAAGATCACGGTGGTCACGCGATGACGCGCGTGGAAAAAGACGCGATCCTCGTCCGGCAGCTTTTCGAGAAAGCCATCGGCAACTTCTATGCTGCCGAGTTGCCCACCTTGGGATGGAAGGTGCTGCAAAGGAAGCGTCTGGCCTGGCAGATCGAGGATGCGACCGCCGGTATCGCTGCCATTCTTCCGGGCATGACCTCGGACATCATTCTCGACCATGCGCTTTTCGAGCAGCGTGTGGTCATCGACACGAAGTTTACTTCGGTTCTCACTGCTTCACAGCACCGGGAGGCCATCCTCAAGAGTGGCTACATCTATCAGCTCTATACCTATCTTCGGAGCCAGGAGCGCCCGGATGACCCGCTGTCGCAGGCGGCGTCCGGGATGTTCATCCACCCTTCTGTCGAAGGCGATCTCGATGAGACCGTCAGGGTTCAGGGGCATCACATCCGCTTCGCCACCGTCGATCTCATGCTGCCGACGGCCGCGATCATCGCGCGTCTCCGCGCCCTCGTTCTACCTCTGAATCTTCAGTAGTCAAAGGGTCCGAGCTACGAGCTGGACCGGCTCATCCGTTCATGTTCGGCCATGAGGAAGGTGACGTAGCTGCGGATCAGGTTGCAGTAGAGCCTGCCTTCGTCTGCATCGATCGAAATACCGCTCTTGAGGTCGGCGCCATGCCGCACCCCGCCGCCTGTCGGTGACGATAGATAGCCATGCAAGGTCGTGAGCCAGTTGAGAACCTGCTCGATGGTCTAGCCCTTCTTGTGGGCGCGGAGCTCCAGGACGATCTTGTTGAAATATTTTCCCTCGATCGTGGTGTCCCCGGTGCTCAGCCTGCACGATGTCCTGCGCCTGCTCATCGAGAGATTGATAGCGTTCGGGGACGGCGATGGGTTTGTGGAGCCCGATGGCGATCAGTTCCGGCGGTCTGATCTCGTATCCGACGCCGTGCTCCTGCAGGATACGGTTCATGCGGCCGACATCAGGGACCGCAATGCTCCCATCGTCACGCAGTGCTTCGCATGCTTCGTAGAAGGATTCGATGAAAAGCGGCGCGTTCTCAGCGGCGTGACCTACGAGACGATTCAGATCGGATTCGGCCCAGCTCTCGGAAGTACTGCTGCCTGACCCGCCGAAGTGACTTTTGAAATGTTCGAGTAGGCTCCAGCGGTTGCCCTGTGCCACGACCTTGTCGATCAGTGTGACGAACGCGCGCAACGCCAAGAAGGCTCCATTTTCAGCATCTGCTTCTCCTTCAGGTAAAGAGCTTTTCGAGCTCCTCCCTGTGTGCCTTGTGCTTGTCAGGGTTCTCGGCGCCGAGCTTCTTCAGGTTCAGCAGCTTCCAGCGCACAGCGGGCAGTTCTGCCGCCTGCGGCAGGCCGATGGCTTCAAAATCCGGTTCGCCGTCATGTAGCGTGGTCAGGAATCGTTGGGCATTCGCGTCGAGGCGCGCGCCGACATCTGCGATCAGGCGTTCCCTCGTGACGATGAGATCGTCGAGAGTGACGGGGATGGTCGTCATTCCGACGAATTCGCGGGCATAGGGCTCATCGAGGTTGCTTAAGGATGGCCGGAGCAGTTCGTGCGCAGGACGTGGCGAACTGGCGACGTAGACGAGGAATGTGCGGAAGAGCTCGTCGGTGAGCCCTTCGTTCTCATAGAGGAGCTTGACGTCGAACAGGTCGCGCGGGTGCTGGCGGTCCATGGCGGCGTGGAGCTTGCCGCCGAACAGATCTTCGAAGGAAACCACTTGCACGGCGGCATAGCCGAACTCGTCTTCGACCGCAGCGGATACGGCGCGCTCCTGTGGATCGTGGACGACGCCCCGTGTGACGGGCGAGGTTTCGACTTTGACTTCGGCGCCGCCGAGGCGGGCGCGGATGCGGGTCGCGCCGCCGCCGCCCCCGTCGATGCGGCGCGCATCAAGGCCATTGATGCCACGGCTGGTGGCGGTCATGATCCGGTCTAGCGTCTCGTTAATGTCGGCGAGGCTCTCGGCGCGGTCGCGCACAGGCAGGTAAGTCAGGTCGATGTCGACCGAAAGGCGCGGCATATCGCGGTAGAACAGATTGATGGCCGTGCCGCCTTTGAGGGCAAAAGCCTTCTCCTGCGCAATGAATGGCAGGAGGCGCACCAGCAAGGATACCTGCGCGGCGTAAGGTTCACGGGCCATCGGTCTCTCCTGTTGCCTGGACGAATTCCGGAGGGACCATGATCCGGTATCGGGGATGTATTCGGCCGCCCTTCACCAGCGCCCGGTCGCCGGTGCCGAGATCGAAATCCTCTGCCTTGAGGCGTTCGCGCCAGGAATGCTTGTGGCGGTCCGCGAAGACGAAGAAAAGGCGGCGGACTTTGATCTTGCGGCAGCTGTTGAGGAGCGCTGCAAGGCGGCGCGGGCTGAGCGTGGCCAGCCCTTCGAACACCATATCGAGATTATGGAAGCTCTCTTGTTCCGGCAGTTCGTCGAGGGCTTCGAGGATGGCTCGTTCCGGGGAAGATATTCGCATGGCCCAACCCCAAGGCAACGTGGTCGCGCTCGCCGACTTGTTTTCGGTGAGGCCGAGATCGGCTTCACTGAACAGGGAAAGGCTGCGCATCGTTAACGGCGTGTCGAGCTTAAGGCGTGCCAGCCATGTCGGTATGGTATCGCCGTAGAGCCATGCGGGCCGGGACGTACCGAGAGATAGGTAATGGATGTGGCCCAGCAGGCTGAGCGCGGTGCTGCCACCGACATGGACCGGATAGTTCATGATATGCTGGAGTGAAAGCAGGCAGGTCTGCCAGTCGAGCGGGGCCGGCTGCGGGGACGGACGGCGGAAAACCCCGCGCTCAAGGCGCTCCAGCCAGCCGCTGTCTATGTATTTGCGGGTCAGGAACCGGCTGACGCCGTGTTTTTCCAGCCATGTGGCATCCACGACAAAGCCGGCCGGGACAGCTTCGAGAACTCTCTTTAGCTTGTCTTCTTTGAGTGCACCCATGGTACACATAATGGCGCATTCATAAAGAGTATTGCAAGGCCTCTTTGTGAGAGGTGATATTTGGGTATCCAAAATACACGAAAATAGAGTTTTTCGAAGACCCTCCCCGAGGCCGGGTTTCGGCCCATGCGGGTGACGATCCTTTGCGCACGATAGAGAGGGCTCGGGAGTCCCCCCACACAGGCCAATGCCTCGCCGGCTCCGCCGTCGCCCCGCATCTGGTGAGGGCGACGGACGGCTCAAAAAACCTGCCGATCGCGTTCTCCATTCGGAAGTTCACGGGTCAACGCTGCCGCAAGCTCCACGCAAAGATGGAGGGCCGAATACGCTGCACCAGTATCGATTGGGGCCCCCTCTTGGTGTTGTCCGAAGTCCCCGAAAGCATGCACCGCATTTATCAGGACATAGGTCTTCTTCGTGACGTACTTCGCGCACGGAGTACTCCTGTCGGTCCCGGTTATGAGGTTGAGCAGACGCACTCGGTGGACCCCTTGGGGGAGCGTCGTCTCCCACTCGTCGACCCGGCGCTCCTCGTTACGCTTCCAGATTGCCATCCACTGGGAAGGTATACGTTTGTCAGGAACCTCACTCTTCCAGATCAGCTCGAAAGCCTGATTCACGATGCCACGGACGTTGCTGAGGAACACGTCCGGATGGTCGGGCAGGTCCTCGGTTCGACGTTCGAGGTAGCGTCTCAACGTCGAGTCTATGCCGCTGAGATGCCCTATGCGAACCAGGCGAACGCCGGTCAGGCATTTCAAGTTGCCGAGCGACAGCGCATTGAAAGCGAACGCGGACAAATCGCGCGCCAGCTCGATGGGCTTTATGATGCTATCGCCGATGGACTTCGCACACCGGGCCTCAAAGAGAAGCTGGAGACTATGGAATCGCGAGCTGCGGAACTGGACGTGCGACTGTCGGCCCCTCCCCCCTCCCGCGTCCGCCTTCATCCTAATCTGAGCGAGGTCTATCGTCGCAAGGTGGCAGCATTGGCCGAGACACTCAATGATCCTGCGATACGCACTTCGGCTCTGGAGACCGTCCGTAGCCTGATTTCCTCGGTGATTATTCACGATGTCGATGGTCAGGTTGCGATCGAGCTCGAAGGCGATATCACAGCGATGATTGCGCTTGCCCAGCCGGAGGCTGGAAACGATCTTGAAGAGAGTTCGGTGAAAGTGGTTGCGGGGGCAGGATTTCATCTTAACTTGCGATCATCGTTAGCACACAGCGCAGTACTAGAAATTCCTACCATCGGCCGTATCGGCCTATTTTGTACAGCGGCATGAGGGGGTCACGATGAAATGCGAATGGTACCTTTTCGTTTGTTCACTCGCAAGGAAGCTTCAATGAAACCGGCCTACTGCAATAGGCTGACGACCGCAAATTCCCCATCTCAATGACGATTAGTACGGCTCGGCGAATGGCACGGCGTCCGGACGGCACGCCAAGTTGCGGAAGATGTCGCGTTTCTGGAACTCCATTCAGTCTATTAAAGACTGGATCACGAATGGCTGGTCACCACATCTGATCGCCTGTCGAATGCGCTTCGAGATCAATCCTGTCTCATTTATGCATGAGACTGTCTAAAAGATCGCACACTTGGCGGATTTTTTAACCGATCAAACTGCGCCGACATCTACCAAAACATCGAACCATTTTTTCCTCTGAACCTCTCAACAAACCGATCCGGAAAATCGCGACCTATCCAGTCATCCCGTTTGCATGCGCAAAACAGAGCTTATTACCCTCCGGGTCGCGGCAGTAGGCCGAATAAAAGTCTTCAGCGTATTTCGGTCTGATGCCCGGGGCGCCTTCGTCGATTCCTCCGTGTTCGATGGCGGTGCGCCAAGCTTCGTCGACAATAGCCCTGGAATGGGCGGCGAAGCTGATTTGCACGCCATTGCCCCACGTCGCCGGCAGACCGTTGACCGGTTTTCGGATTGCAAACTGCGGCCAGCGTCTGCCGGCTTTCCTCCAGATCGTGCCCGCCGGATCATTAGGATCGGCACCATGGTCGCGGTGCAGCGCGAATGGCGAGAGGACGGCATCGTAAAATGCCACCATCAGTGTCAGATCTCGCGCGCCAAGCATGATGTGACTGAACATGCCGCTTTTCTTTAGTTGCCACCATAAGGCTCGATTAAGCTATCTACAGGTCATTGATCGACGGGAGGAAATCCTCCACCTGTTTCCGTTCATCCTCGCTCAGCATCTCGACCTTCTCTTTCCAGAACCTTGCAGCCTCTTCCGGCTCATCGTCCCATTTTCGCGTGTCGGTGATGTTATCGTCAATCTTCGACTTTCGAGTACCGCCGAGGCTCAGGTATTGTTTTGCCAGTTTCAGGGATGGCGTTTCTTCCACGGTTGCTGTCTCCGTTTGTGCTGACTGTACAGATATCTTCCACGGTCGAATAATCCACTGCGGACTTGCGACCTTCGTCAATCGAACGGCGTGTGACTGGCCACCTGATCAGATCGCTTGCAAAGAGCGGCAGCCAGACGATAGCCGGCTGGAGGGCAAGACGCGGAAGGTGATAAAGCCACGTGAGCACGCTCGCATCTCTTACGGACAGGCTATCGATTGCATGCTTGATATTCGCTGGATAGACGCAGACCGCATATAGCGCCAGACCGATTGCCGCCGCTGCTCGCGTCCACCGGAGGCATATCCCTACTGCACCTGCAAGCTCGCACATGCCACTTAAAAAGATGACGGTATGCGGAAACGGGACCCATTGTGGTGTAATAGACAGGAACGGCCCGGGCCAAACGATGTGAAGAACACCTGCAAGGCCATAAAACAGCGATAAACCGACCCGTGATCTCCGCTGCCACGCGTCCGCCGGCTGACCTGAGCTCATCGAAAAAACGGCAGGAGTGCCGCCGCGAGATCGTCGGGGTTTTCCTCTGCGACGTGATGGCCACTGTCGATACCATATCCGTCAACATTGGCCGCCCAGTTCCGCCAGATTGCTAGCGGGTCACCGTACATCTGCTCGAGATCGTCTCGGATCGACCATAGGCACAGCGTCGGGCATTGAACCTTCCGGCCCGCATCCCGGTCTTCGCGCTCATGAACATGGTCGATCCGTATTCCAGCGCGATAATCTTCCATCATGCCATGGATCACTGGTGGATGGTGCAGGGCGGTAACGAGATCGTCGTAGGCTTCTGTGCCCATGAGGTCCGGAGAGACCTGATCGTACCAAGCCATAGGGTCGGCCAGGATCGCCCGCTCGGGCTTTTCTGGCTGAGCAAAGAAAAACCAGTGGTACCAGTCTCGGGCGAACTTCCAGTCGGCCCGTTCAAGATGCTCAACGATGGGCAGGCAATCGATGACAACAAGCCTCTCGATAATTTCCGTATGATCCATTGCCATGCGAAACGCTGAGTAGCTACCACGATCATGGCCGACGACGGAAAATCTTGGATGTCCAAGCCGCTCCATCACTTCGATGAGAGCAGCCGCCTTCTCGCGCTTTGAAGAATACCGACTATCGGGAGCGTCCGGCGGCACGTAGGATTTGCCGAAGCCGGGCAGATCCGCGCAGACAACCGTGTGAGACGACGCCAGCTTATCCGCAACCCTGCCCCACGTCATATGGGTTCGGGGATGGCCGTGAAGCAGCAGGACCGCCGGCCCCTGCCCTCCCGTTCTCAACCGGATCTGGCCGCGGGAGGTCTCGATCATCTGTAGCTGAAAGCCTTCGAACATCTTTATCCGTCAGTGGCTCGAGTTCGAAGTCGGTGCATTGATCATCATCGACCATCGGCCGACATAGGTTCAGATAAGATAGGTCGCGAGTTCGTCCGAGGTCCGATATCCCTCAAGATAATGATCGCGGGCGGCTCGGACGAGAATGTCGAGCACCTTATCTTGCGGTTCGACTTCATAGAAGACCTGCCACATTGTGACGGCCCGTGAAATCGTCGCAGCGATGTCGTCGGCTACCGTTTTGCTCATGTCGCCTCTTTCCCCAAGGGAAGTTAGGCCGGAAGCACAGCCCTTCAACCCGCGGGTGCCAACGGAACTGAGATGCCCGGCCCGCTTAGGGGATCCAAGATCGAGATCGATCGAATTGTAACGGTTTGGGGCGCGCGTATTTAAGACGTCGCTGCCACCTATGGTGATGTCGACCGACTAAGAGGTGTAACTTGGGCTATCCGATACCGAGCAACGAAGACGAGCGTATCCAATTGCTCGAACGTTACGCGCTGACTGACAATACGTCGGAACATGAATTCGATCACATCGTACAGATGGCGTCGAGGATTTTCGATGTCCCGATTGTGCTCGTCTCACTCGTGCATCGTGACCGGCAATTCTTTAAGGCCCGGGTCGGGCTGGAAGCATGTGAGACAGGACGTGACGTATCGTTTTGTACCTTTGCGATCATGGGTACCGAAGTATTTGTGGTCCCCGACGCCCAGGAAGACCCGCGATTTAGCACAAATGCTCTCGTTACCGGCCATCCGAACATCCGGTTCTACGCCGGAGCTCCCCTGATAACCACATCGGGCCATGGGCTTGGAAGCCTTTGCCTGATCGACACGAAACCGAGGCATGACTTTTCCCCTCATGACCAGCTTACCCTTCAGGATCTAGCGAAAATGGTACTGGAGCGGATCGAATTGCGGCGTATTGAACTTTCCGACCGGGAGAGCCGTAGTCGATTTCGCAACATCGCCTCGACATCGCCGGATGGGATAGTGTGTGCAGACGCAAGAAACCAGATCACCTCATGGAACAGCGCTGCAGAGGCCATGTTCGGCTACACTGCTGATGAAGCTATAGGTAGGTCGCTGGATATCATCGTCCCTGAGAAGATGCGTGAGCGTCATAATGCGGGTCTTGCCCGTGTGGCTGTGGGTGGCGCAACACGCATCATCGGAACCTCTTTGGAACTGACCGCATGCAGACGAGATAATTCAGAATTCCCGATCGAGTTGTCGCTGTCGCAGTGGGTTGAAAACGGCAAAAAATATTTTGGGGCTATCATTCGCGACATCACGCAAAGAGCCGAAGCCGAGAAGCAGCTCAAACAAGCCGCCGAATTCGACCATCTAACGAATCTGTCCAATCGCCCGAGCCTTCACACACAGATGCAACGTGTGTGCAATGCAGGGGTAGAGGCGACTGCGGTACTCATCGATCTCGATGGCTTCAAGGATGTCAACGACACGTTGGGACACTCGGCTGGCGACTTCGTGCTTCAAGTGGTTGCGCAGCGGATCCGCCGGGTCGTTCCAGATGATCAGATGGTTGCTAGGCTAGGCGGCGACGAGTTCGTTGTTTTCCTATCTGAAACCGCCGATCCGATAGCAGCGACAAACCTCAGTCTATCGCTCATTGCATTGATCGAAGAGCCAATTGAGTTTGAGGACCAGCCGATCCACATCGGCGCAAGCATCGGAATTGCCGTGACACCGGCAGGCGGTTCTCTGCAGTCGGAAGAACTGCTGGGCAATGCCGATCTCGCTCTTTACCAGGCCAAGGCGGACGGAAGACACCTCGTCAGGGTATTCACGCCCGAACTTCGGCAGACTGCATCAAAGAAAGGCGCGATCAGCTCCTCGATACGGCAAGCTTGGGAGCGCAGCGAGTTTGAACTCTATTACCAACCGCAGATCAATCTCACTAATGACAATCTTGCAGGCGCCGAAGCCCTCCTTCGCTGGAACCATCCAACTCTTGGTATCGTATCGCCGGCCGCCTTTCTTCCCGTGCTCGAGAGCGGTCTACTTGCAGTACCTGTCGGAGAATGGATTTTACGGACTGCTTGTCGCCAGGCTGCTGAATGGCGGGCTGCCGGCCTGGAAAACTTCCGTATCGGCGTTAACCTGTTCGCAGCGCAGTTTCGCACACGCGACTTCGCTCAGACGATTGAGACGATGCTCCGTGAGTTCGATCTCCCCGCGAGCGCTCTCGAACTCGAGATCACAGAAAATATCATTCTCCAAAACGAGCAGAGGATTATGCAGCCGCTCCGGCACCTACGCGGATTGGGCGTCGGAATTGCATTCGACGACTTCGGGACCGGGTTTGCCTCATTGAGCTTATTGAAGGATTACCCCGTTAGCAGGCTCAAAATTGATCGGTCTTTTGTAAGCGGTCCGGATCGAAGTGCAAAAGACGAGGTTATCATCGAAGCCGTCGTGAAGTTGGCAGAGGGGTTCAATCTCGAGGTTATCGCAGAAGGCATCGAGACTTTAGAGCAGGATAGCCTCATGCGCTACTATAGATGCAACGAAGGTCAGGGCTACTTCTACGGTCGACCAATGACTGCGAGTGCTTTCACGGATCAATTTATTCCTCGCTTGAAGGTCGGCTCGAGATCGCGGTAACCGCGAGCCAAGATGGCTGCCACTCTACCTTTGGTTCGGTTAATGGCAGCCGACTTCAGCCTGCCGTGTGACCCGGGGTTGGGTTTACGTGAGAAAAACCAAGCTTGAGCTTGAAACGGAAGCGCGGCTCGCTAGTTTTGCGCCCGGTCAAGTTTAAGCAGCTATGTGATACTTGATCGGACTGCCCATCGCCCTATGTTTTGACGTGACGCGGGAATGCACATGTTCGAGCAGAAGACCAGTAAGCGGCGCCGCAAGAACCATAGCGAAGCCCGCCTTGCAGCCATTGTCGATAGTTCCTTCGACGCCATCATCAGCAAAGATTTGTCCGGCACCATCGTTAGCTGGAACAGGGCTGCCGAAAAGCTCTTTGGATTTACCGCCGAAGAAGCGATCGGCCGCTCGATCTACATCCTGATCCCAGACGATCGGCATGATGAGGAAATCGAGATCATCCGCAGGATCAAGCTGGGGGAACAGATCGAAACCTTCGAGACACTGCGGACGACTTCCTCTGGAGAACTCGTCCCGGTGTCGATCACCATCTCCCCCATCAAAGACAAACGGGGGCGGATTATTGGCGCCTCGAAAATCGCGCGCGATATCTCCGAGAGCAAGGAAAACGAGCGACGCCTGAAACTGCTCATGCGCGAGATCAATCACCGGGTTAAAAACCAATATGCCGTCATCCTTTCGGTCATCGCCCAGACCGCCGCGCGCGAACAGGATATCAAATCGTTTGAGCGTCGGGTGCGTGAACGCATAATGGCGCTCTCGCATTCTCAGGATTTGCTGTCTTCGGTCGATTGGGCCGGCGTCGACCTTAAGGCGTTGATCGCACATCAGGTCCGACCATTCGACACAAGTGGTGTATTCTCATCCTCAGGACCCGACATCTTGCTCGACGCGAATGCGGTCCTCAATATCGGCATGGCATTGCATGAGCTGGTCATCAACCGAGTTCAGTTCTTAGAAACGCAGCAATCCAATGTGGGTCTGTCCTGGGCAGTCACGAGTGAGCCTGAAGGGGAACAGTTCGAATTGGTTTGGCACGAGACGGGGGTTACCGAGCCAGATTTGCTGGCCCGCGGTAATGGGTTCGGTTCCCTCGTTTTGAAGCGCATCGTCGCTGCAGCGCTCGGCGGCGCCAGCACGTGGACCATTAGCGATGATGCCATCATCTGGACGCTAAAAGCCCCGCTGCCCCGCATCCAGATACGGATGGGATGATGGTCTATCCCGACTTTCAGTGAGGAGGTTGGCTGCGATCGCCCGCAAGGTCGATCGTTCGCGTCGGCCTTTGTGGAGCTGTCTGATCAGGATCGTCGCCAAAGCCGCAGCATCTGCACTCGATTTCGGAATCTGGAAGCTTTCGCAACTTTCGTGGAAAATTTCTCGGATCAGGCGAAGGTCTCGGGGCTGAACTGATAACTTGGACATTTCCAGCATGCGCTTTTCGGCTTTGGAAATTACGTAAATGTGACAATTGGTTACGTCTTGAGACTTGTCCGAGCCTTGCTCATATAAGAAATTTCGACATACCATCCTGGGGGATTTTCATGGAAGCGACGAAGCAGCACTCCACACCGCGTGAGCGGTTTCTTGAGGCAGTTCTCCACAGTGCAATCGATTACGCAATCATCTCGATGGATCTTGATGGCCTGGTGACGATCTGGAACGAGGGGGCTGTCCGCATTCTCGGCTGGACCGAGGACGAAATGCTTGGCCAGCCCGCCGGGACGTTCTTTACCGAAGAGGACCAGCAAAACGCGATACCTCAAAAGGAAATGCGCGACGCTCTTGAGCATGGCCGGGGAAATGACGAACGCTGGCATTTGCGAAAAGATGGTTCGAAGTTCTGGGCCTCCGGAGAGATGATGGTGCTGCGCTCCGAGGGCGGTGCGCCCGAGGGCTTTCTGAAGATCCTGCGAGACCGCACAGAAGAGCGACACAGTCAGGAGCGCCAGAAACTGCTGATGCATGAGCTGAACCACCGCATGAAGAATACGCTCTCGGTGATACAGTCGATCGTCACTCAGTCGCTGCGCGGTGCAAGCTCCGTGGAGGAAGCAACCTCGACGCTGCAGGATCGTATCTCTGCCTATTCGCGTGCCCATGACATTCTGATGCATGAGAACTGGTCGAGCACCGATCTCAGAACCGTTGTCGTCAGTGCAATCTCCAGCCTCGGACTGGAAGGAAGCCCGCGCCTGCTGTCGAGCGGGCCCGATGTCGAACTCGATCCCCAGGCAGCCCTGGCGATCTCGTTGGTTCTCCACGAACTCGGAACCAACGCTCGGAAATATGGTGCCCTGTCGAACGCCGAAGGCCTTATCACAATGCGTTGGAGCGTCGTCAAAGAGGCCGGCACGCCGGTAGTTGAGGCCACGTGGGCCGAGAGCGGGGGGCCAAAGGTCGTTGCGCCGAGCAGAAAAGGCTTTGGATCGAAGCTGATGAGCGCCAGCCTCGCAAGTTTTGGGGAACTCACCGTCGATTATCTGGAAACAGGATTGGTCGTCAAACTAAGAGCGCCGTTGGAGAAATTGCAACGCCAGCTTCACGAGGCGGATTAGTTTGCCCGCCCGGGAAATCGTTCCCAGACAGCGGCACACCCCCTGTAATTTCTCACCAAAAACCAAATTGAGTGAGGTTTGCACCGGTCGGCGGTAAGAAACTTACGAACCTTTTGCCAAGGCAGCGATTATGGTCTCGCAGTGGCGAAAGGGTATCTGATGTCTGAATACAGGAAACAGTTTGCTAAGCTGTCGCGAAGCGAAATGGTTCGCTCTGCTGTCCGAGCCATGCCAGGGAACACCCTACCCGCAACGGACGATCGGTTTTCCCAACTTCTCAATCAGTTGGAAGAGGCTGAGCGGAAGGGCAATTAACGATTGAGAAACAAGGCATCGAATTCCGCCGCACGGACGGGTTTCCCGAACAGATAGCCTTGAACCTCGCCGCACTTCTCTTGCTTGAGGAAAATCATACTGCTTCTGAGTTTCCACACACCTTCTGCGATGACCTCCATACCGAAGCTACCGACCGGGCCATCATAAACGTGTTGAATGCGATATCCACCGACTTCGATTAGGCGACGCTTTTGCAGTCTAAGAATTCTGGTCTCGTCGGACGCACGGTGGAGCAGACGAGCGCGTTAGAACTGTGACAGCTTGGTCTCGTATCGGCCTCCCGGATCAATTCGCTTAAAAGATACGGCGTCGGTTGCACGTCTTATCTCCGCCAATTTTCAGATAGAACGCGCGACCCATCGATAATCTCTGTCGATCACTTCAACCATCCGACAAGCCAATCGCGATTTGTCTAGCTTTAGGCTTCATTCCTAACTCCCCAAGCTGGCCGGGCATTTCCCAGATGCCGAACTTGGAAGACACTTGACATGTGCTGCCTGCTTATCAGGAAGAATGAGGGCTTGAGATGGCCATAACCATTTGCCTCTATTTCACTAGTACAGGGCGTTATCGAATCGGTATCCCAGCGCCGTCAAAGGTAAGGATAGGTAGCGCTTAGAGATTTGTTGATTTATGCTCAGTTTTTATTGTGGCGATGCGATATGCCGGCGTTAAGGCACAGGGACAATGATATGACAGATTTCTCAGTCATACCAGCAAGCCGCTCATTCAGGCGCAGCCCAAAGCAACAGCGTGGCTGCGATCGCGTAGAGGTAATCCTCGCGGTGGCCTTAAAACTGATCGCGCGCGACGGAGTGGACGCCGTAACCATGAAAGAGATCGCGGCTCTATCCGGTGGCCCAATCGCTTCAGTCTATCAGTACTTTCCCAACAAGTCGGCGATCATAGGGGCGCTCCACAGCGCCTATTTGAATAGTATTGAAAAGCTACTTGATGAGGGTGTCGGGAAGGCGAGCAAGGTTATCACCTCAGAAGGTGCTTTGGCTTTGTATGAGCGGGCCTTTGATCTGTACCACCAATACCTAACCGAACACCCGTACACTCTCGACCTGTTGAATGCGGTGCAAGCCGACAAGTTGCTTTCTACTCGCGATATCACTGCTGTTCGCGCTCAAGCGGCTTCGCTCTTCGAAAGAATGAACCATCTTGTGACCGAAGATCGGCGGCAAAGTTTCTCAGCTACCTTGTTTATTTTCTGCCACGCAGCGGCATCCACGATACGCCTTTCCTTCATGGTCCTGAGTGCTGACGGCGACAAGATCATTGCGGAATTTAAATCGATCGCCCAGATGCAACTGCGTCAGTATTTCACCAGCGTGCATCCCAGACTTGCCTAAGGTCAGATACACACTCTCTCCTCATGCCAGCGAAAAATTCGCGACGCTGCAAGGGGGAATCACGTTAATTCAATGCCTTAGATGGCGAAGGGTGACAGGACCGCGGCGACGCCATTAACCGACGTCAACTGAATGTTGCCGCCCCGAGGGGCGACAAACAATGGCGGCGTAGCATGGTCCGTGCTTCAGGTTTTAGACTTGTCTACTTCCTCGACAACACGGTCCCTTGCGGCATCGTGAATATCGGACGCGACCGCGACTGCCTTGTCATAGGCATCGGAAGCGATCTCCTTGCCCTGGTCGGCAAGCTCAGAGGCTTGGGCTGACACTGCTTCCTTGGTTGCGTCAGCAGCATCACCCAGGAGAGCGTCTTCCTGTTCCGTGTGTGGTAAAGCAGCGCCAATTGCCGCACCCACTGCAAAAGCAAGTGCACCGCCGACGAGCGGTTGATCGCGGAACTGCTTCAGGATAATGTCATTTAGCCTGCCAACCTGTTCCTGGGCCGAGCTGCCCGCAGACGACGAGCTGCGGGACAGGGATGCGGCTGTGTCGGAAACCTTATTCGAAACGCTCGTTGCAGTTTCCTTGATCTGCGACCACGTGTCCGATGCCCATCCTGAAGCTTTATCTAGCGCCGCGCCGGTCTCATCGGCAATGTGCTCGATCTGCTTGCCGCTCGCGTCGGCAAACCCACGATAGGTCTTCCCCGCTTCATCGACAAAATGGCCGGCACGGTTGCCAGTCTCGTCAGTCAGCGCTTTCAGACGCTTACCGGAGTTGTCGCTGAAATGGCTGTAACGAGATCCGCCCACCGTTTCGGGTGGACCGAGTCGGCGCACAGGGCCTTCGACTGGGTAAAGCGGATAGTCTCGGGGATAGGTGGCGGTTGCGGGGGCCGGCTCAGCTGATGTTCCCTGCTTCGCCATTAGCCAAGCAAGACCCACACCCATAAGAGCAACGGGAATGGGGTTGGTTTTTACCGCCTGACCTAGATTGCTGACATACTCGCCGCCACCGCTTCCCTTGGCGTAGGCAAGGACCTCATCGATCAGTTGCCCCGGAGACATCCGCTCCTGGATCGCATCAATACGATTACCGATACGCTCGCGATCAGCATCTATTTCGCGCTGGATATCGGCGGAGGTTCTTTCTGTCGAGTTTTCCATCAGATCTTCTCCTTAACGGCGTCAACGTCACGACGAAGCGACGTCGTCGTCCGGTCAAGTTTCAAGTTACCTGCACGAAGTGCCGTCAAACCCTTGGACATCATCGCCCAAGCAATCGCGGCTATGATCACGCCAACGATCACCGCCGCGAGAGAGCTGGCGCTAGCCTCCATCATTCCCCATTTGATAAAAAGTGCGGCCAGTCCACTAACCAACGCACTTAGAAGGACACCGATCGCACCGATCGCAAAGACCAGGCCGACAAGCAATGCTTCGACACCGACAAGCGCTTTCGACGCCTTCTCTGAGACCTCGGTCTTTGCGAGGTCGATCTCCTTGCGCAACAAGCCGGTCACATCGGATACGAGCCCGGACACAAGTTCTGACAAAGGTGCGTTCTCTGGAGCCTTAGCCATTGTCGATACCTCCGGTACGCAGCGAGCCGCTCCCAGGAGCCAAAACAGAGTTGTCTATCGAACTCGTTTTTGTTGAAGCAGTTGTTCGCGCAGATGAGGCAGTCAGAAAACGGCTGGCGGCCAAGCCGGCAAGCGCGGCAACCCCGAGAAACGCAAGCGGCTGCTTACGACCGAAATCCTCCGCCATGCTTGCGATCTCGCCGAGATCTTTCCCTTCGATCTCCTTCGCAAAGCTCTGGACGCTGCCGCCGATTTGCTTGGCATATCGGCCGACATGCTGCTGATCAGATCCCTCCAGCTCGGCACCAACCTTCTCGAGGGCGGTTGCGAGACCGCCTACCTGGTGAGCGGCAAAAGTCTTCTGGTCGGTCACGACATCCTTGACCTTTTCGGCGGCCGCCTCCCCGCCTTCCTTGACAGCATCGCGAACGGATGTGACATCTTCCCCGACCTTAGCTTTCAGATCCTCGAACTCTTTCGATGAGGTTGCAGAGCTCTGCGATCCGGGCGACGTGGGCTGCAGCCCTAGCGAAGGGGTCCCGCCCCCGGTCCTTCCAAAATCATCGGTCATCTCTCTCTCCTTCAGGGGGTAATTCAGTGATTGCCGGATGATCGTTAACCCGCGCTGGAGACCTTTGTTCCGGCTTGCCGAACCTCCTATCTGCGGTGCCTACGTCGGCCTTGCTCATAGACGACGATCTTGAGAAGTTGATTGGACGGGCGGATAGCAAAACACCGTGGCAGCATGGTGCGAACCTGTCGACGAGATGGCAGCTCGATCCTCACGCTCAATTAGATAACTTAAAATCTGCCTGTCATCGGTACCAGCCGGATAGCAGGTCCGAGAGTGTTATCCGAGATTGAAGGCTGGGACGAATGACCGGCGCAGGTTACCTGTTGGGCCAGAAAGACCAATTGGGTCAATTCAACATTCAACCTAGCGAGAACCAATACAACACGATCGCTGCTTTCAGCCACAGCGGACAGGTCATTTTGAGTGTTGAAGGATTCGGGCCGACGTCCAATCTGCTCATATCCTACGCGACAGCTTTCTCTTCAAGATAAGTTATCGATAGGGCATAAGTCGTAGTCGACTAGGCGGGACGGAAACCCTATCGCAGTTTCGTCGTCCCGCTCGAAGTACGATAGCGTACGCAGAGCGCGTATCACGAGTGGTTGCGATATTTTAACCTTGCCTGGAACGATCCAGGTCGCATTAGATTACGTAACCACTAAAATACAATCGAGTCGCATGAGTAGTTTATGGCGAAAGATCCTGAACTTCTGCAAAAACCACAGCGCCCGGACCTTACTGGGGAGATCGGGTTCTACACCTGGAACCTGGCCATAGATAGATGCTACGGCGACGAGGTGTTCAGCCGCCTCTTCGACATCGACATCCGCGATTTGAAGGAAGGAGTGCCGATCGAACTGATATTGTCACGCGTGTGCGACACTGATCGCCCCCGCCTTGCAAAAGCAATCCACGACGCAATAACAACCGGCAGTTTCTACACCGAAACGTACAGTGTTTATCGCGAGTTCGGGGGGTACCGTGCAGTTACTGCCTTTGGCAGATGTCTTCGCTTCTCAGATGGCACGCCATCACACTATACGGGTTTCGTGGTCGATGCATCGACGAACCCCGTCGTGACAGGCGAAACTCCTCTAGAGGTTCACAGTCGCGCCGCATTGAGACTGGCGCAAGAGCAGGGGCTCGATCTGGCGGCACGTTATTTGCGCTCGGTGCTCGGCGTACTTGATGGAGATACGCAGTCACGTTCATAGTGGCGGGTAAGCTTTGCCATTGTCGCGGAGGCTGCAGCGACTCGTGACGCCGGGTCGACTATTCTGGGCGTGTTGCCCTTGAGTTGCTGGAGGTCCCGCAGAAGGTTCGCGAGAGCCACCGAAGCATCATCGAGGTTCGTCATCAAGATGCGCCTCCTGCGCAGTCATTATCGCTCATGGATATCACCATGAAGCAGTGGCGATATTCGGGCGATTACATCGGCCATTTGAGCGACGTGACGGAACCGCGGCACGATGCACGTCTTGTTCGTAAAGCACTCACAGGATTATCGCTGCGATTAATGGCATCTTTCGCTAATATGACAATGAAACATATTTTGGGAAGATTGCCAAACACTAAGATAATGCGATTGCGTTCGTATCACATTAAAGAAAATCAAGAGCTCATTCTACCCAGCCGGTGCACCCAACAGATCTCAGGAATTGTTCAGTCGTGGCAAGTTCCAACTGCACGGAAAACCGTTCAGCCAGGAGATTAACGGCGGCATCGTGGGTTTCATCCGCGCCGCTGCACACGGCATCCGACAAGATGATCACCTTGAAGCCCAGATCGATGGCGCCCAGTACCGTCGCAAGGACACAGACGTCGGTTTCACCTCCCGTGACGACGAGTGTATCGACCTGCTCTCGATGGAAATGACTCGCCAACCGCCCATCGATCCAAGGTGAATAAACCGTCTTGTCGAAGATGACGGCAGGCCGCGCAAATATGTTCAGCGGCGCCGTGAGATCAAGCAAATCCGCAGGCAGTTTGTCGCCTGTCATCCCGTTCCATTTTCGATAGTAGTCTTTCCAGCTTCCGAATGCCGCGTCAGCATTCGCTGGCGGTATGAAGCGTGTGAAGACCGTCCGATCACGGTGTCGACCCGCGACCTCCACGACCTGAGGAAGGATACGCTCCATCCAAGCGACATGCCAAGGCGTCGCCTCCATGAACATGCGTTGCATATCGACGCAAAGATGCCGCCAGTTGCCAAGCTTTTTCATAGTTTTTGTCCCTCGAGCTCGCGCAGGAGTATGCAATCGCCTGAACGCTTGGTCAGTTCTCAGCCGAGCCGGGCTCCGACATTTTTCGATGCTGCCTGGCGAGTGTCTCGGCCGGGGTCACGTTTGCTGCGGCCGATAGAAGCTTGTTCTTCCACCCGGATACCACGTCGCCTTCGCCGTCCATCATTGCTTCGAAGCCGACCTTCGCGACAAATGCCGGGTCGTCTTTTTCCGCTTGCCCGACGGAGGTGTCGAGCATCCCGGCGCGGGCGAAGAATTCCGTATCCGTCGCGCCGGGCATTAGGCAGGTCACAGTAACCCCCGTGTCCTTCAGTTCTTCCCTGAGGGCAAAGGAGAATGAGTTGATGAACGCCTTGGTGCCGTTATAGACGGCTTGGAATGTGCCCGGCATGAAGCCCGCGATTGAGCCCGTCAGCAGAATGCGACCGGCCCCGCGGCTGCGCATTTGCTGGCCGATCTGCTGGACGAGATAGGTTGTCCCGACGATATTGGTATCGATGACACGGCGCGCTTCGACAAAATCCTGATCGAGGAAACCTTTGCCGAGCCCACGTCCGGCATTTGCCATCAAGAGATCCACAGAGCGCCCGTCGGCTGCAATGTCCTCGATAAGGCGGTCCACGCCTTCGATCGTCGAGAGATCAGCCTGCACGGCCTGAACCGAGACGCCAAAGTCCTGGAAGTGAATGGCCATGTCCTCGATCTTTGCCTCGTCGGCCGCAATGATCAGGTCGTAGCCTTTCGAAGCGGCGATCGTTGCCAGCTCCAATCCGATCCCGCTCGACGCGCCTGTCACGATGGCAAGACCTTTGGCTGATTGTGCATTTGCCATCACCACTCTCCTTCAGGGCTTGAGGACGACTTTGACGCAGCCGTCCTTCTTTTCGAGGAATGTTTTGTAAAGATCCGGACCATCTTCCAGGCTTCCGGTATGGGTGATGATGAAAGAGGGATCGATCTCGCTATTGACGATGCGGTCCATCAGGATCGGCAGGTAGTGCTGCACCGGGGTCTGCGCCATTTTGAAAGTCAGGCCGCGATTGATCGCCGACCCCATCGGGATCTTGTCGAGAAACCCGCCATAAACGCCGACGATCGAAACCGTGCCGAAGTTTCGGCAGCAATGGATGGCCTGGCGTAGCACATGCGGCCGGTCAGTGCCCATGAAGGTCGCGACCTTGATGCGGTCGATGCGCGCATCCCAGCTTGCCGAAGGATCTGACTCTGTGCCGACGGCGTCGATACAGGCATCGGCCCCGCGCCCGTTCGTCAGCTCCATGATCCGGT
>JAEXYH010000088.1 GCA_023451735.1 Pseudomonadota bacterium
GACAACGTCACGGTTGAAGTCGAGCTGATCGTTCCGATCGCGATGGAAGAAAAGCTGCGCTTCGCGATCCGCGAAGGCGGCCGTACCGTCGGCGCCGGCATCGTCGCTTCGATCGTCGAGTAATCGATAAGGGCAGGGCGGTATCCTCGGATGCCGCCCGCTTTAATTTTTTTTAAGCAAGTGGCGGTTTGCGACTTGCTTATGACACAAAAACATAGCAAATGGCGCGCAAGCGTGATTTGCGCATGCTTCGCTATGGCGATGCAGGGAATTGCCCAGAAATTTAAGGTGGGCCTTCGGGCCTGAAGACTGGAATGGGATGCCTGCTGGAAGCGGTGTCCTCTTCGATCTTTGAAACCGGTGATCCGCCTTAGGTAAACGAACAACCCGTGCCATTACGTTTGGCGTCGGGAGAACAGAAAACAAGGATAACGTCGAATGAACGGCCAAAATATCCGCATTCGCCTTAAGGCATTCGATCACCGTATTCTCGACGCTTCTACGCGCGAGATCGTGTCGACGGCGAAGCGCACCGGAGCAAGTGTCCGGGGCCCCGTTCCGCTTCCGACCCGCATCGAGAAGTTTACGGTTAACCGGTCCCCCCACATCGACAAGAAGAGCCGCGAGCAGTTCGAGATGCGCACGCATAAGCGCCTCCTCGATATCGTTGACCCGACACCGCAGACGGTGGACGCGCTGATGAAGCTCGACCTCGCCGCCGGCGTCGATGTTGAGATCAAGCTCTGAGAAATCAGAGCTGAGTTGGAAGGATTGAACCGATGCGTTCAGGTGTAATTGCACAGAAGATTGGGATGACCCGCGTCTATAACGACGCCGGCGAGCATATCCCGGTAACCGTATTGCGTCTCGACAACTGCCAGGTCGTTGCCCATCGTACCGAAGAAAAGAACGGCTATGTCGCTCTTCAGCTCGGTGCAGGCGCTGCCAAGGTGAAAAACACCTCCAAGGCTATGCGCGGCAACTTTGCCATCGCAAATGTTGAGCCGAAGTCGAAGCTCGTAGAGTTTCGCGTTTCAGAAGAAAACTTGATCGAAGTCGGCACCGAGCTGAAGGCAGATCACTTTACGGCCGGTCAGCTGGTCGACGTGACTGGTACTTCGATCGGTAAGGGCTTTGCCGGCGCCATGAAGCGCCACAACTTCGGCGGTCTGCGTGCGACCCACGGTGTGTCCGTGTCGCACCGTTCGCACGGTTCGACTGGTAACAACCAGGATCCGGGCAAGGTCTGGAAGGGCAAGCGCATGGCTGGTCATATGGGCCAGACGCGCGTCACCACCCAGAACCTCGAAGTCGTGTCCACCGATGAAGGCCGCGGCCTGATCCTCGTTAAGGGTGCCGTCCCCGGCTCCAAGGGCGCCTGGATCGTTGTTCGCGATGCCGTCAAGTCGGCTGCGAAGTAAGGGAGCCATTATCATGGAATTCAACGTCAAGACCCTCGAGGGAAAAGACGCCGGCAAGGTCTCCCTGTCCGACGCGATTTTCGGCCTCGATCCCCGCGAGGACATCCTCGCTCGTATGGTCCGTTACCAGCTCGCCAAGAAGCAGCAGGGCACGCATCAGTCGCTCACCCGCGGTGAAGTTTCCCGCACGGGCGCCAAGATGTACAAGCAGAAGGGTACGGGCCGCGCTCGTCACCATTCGGCTCGCGCTCCGCAGTTCCGCGGCGGTGCCAAGGCTCACGGCCCGGTTTCCCGCAGCCACGCCTTCGACCTGCCGAAGAAGGTTCGCGCTTTGGCTCTGCGCCATGCGCTTTCGGCAAAGCTGAAGTCTGAAGATCTGATCGTCATCGACGACCTGGTTGCAACGGAAGCAAAGACCAAGGCTCTCGTCGGCACGTTCGCGTCGCTCGGCCTGACCAATGCCCTGGTTATCGGTGGTGCCGAGCTGGACAGCAATTTCAAGCTCGCAGCCCAGAACATCCCGAACATCGATGTTCTGCCGGTTCAGGGCATCAATGTTTACGACATCCTGCGTCGCGGCAAGCTCGTGCTTTCCAAGGCTGCGGTTGAAGCCCTCGAGGAGCGTTTCAAGTGACCGACATTCGCCACTATGATGTGATCGTATCTCCCTCGATCACCGAAAAGTCGACCCTTCTGTCTGAACAGAACCAGGTCGTCTTCAACGTTGCCAAGACTGCTTCGAAGCCTGAAATCAAGGCTGCCGTAGAAGCGCTCTTCGGTGTGAAGGTCACTGCCGTCAATACGCTGGTCCGTTTGGGCAAGACGAAGCGCTTCCGCGGCTTCATCGGTAAGCAGAAGGACGTCAAGAAGGCTATCGTCACCCTGGCCGAAGGTCAGACGATCGACGTCTCCACCGGTCTTTGAGGTAAAAAACAATGGCATTGAAAAGCTACAATCCGACGACCCCGAGCCAGCGTCAGCTGGTCATCGTCGACCGCTCGGGCCTTTGGAAGGGCAAGCCGGTCAAGACGCTGACGGAAGGTCTCTCCAAGAGCGGCGGCCGCAACAACAACGGTCGCATCACCGCCCGCTTCATCGGCGGCGGTCACAAGCGTACCTACCGTCTGGTCGACTTCAAGCGTCGCAAGTTCGACGTTGAAGGCACGGTCGAACGTCTGGAATACGACCCGAACCGCACCGCATTCATCGCGCTCGTAACCTACACGGACGGCGAACAGGCCTACATCCTCGCTCCGCAGCGCCTTGCTGCCGGCGACAAGGTCATCGCTTCCAACAAGGCTGTCGACGTGAAGCCGGGCAACACCATGCCCCTGCAGTACATCCCGGTTGGCTCGATCGTTCATAACGTCGAAATGAAGCCGGGCAAGGGCGGTCAGATCGCCCGTTCTGCTGGCACCTACGTACAGCTGGTCGGCCGTGATGCCGGCATGGCTATCCTTCGTCTGAACTCTGGCGAGCAGCGCCTCGTCCCGGGTTCGTGCCTCGCCTCCGTTGGCGCCGTTTCCAACCCGGATCACGGCAACATCAACGACGGCAAGGCTGGCCGCACCGTATGGCGCGGCAAGCGTCCGCATAACCGCGGCGTTGTCATGAACCCGGTCGACCACCCGCACGGTGGTGGTGAAGGCCGCACCTCCGGTGGTCGCCATCCGGTGTCCCCGTGGGGCAAGCCCACCAAGGGCAAGCGTACGCGTTCGAACAAGTCCACGGACAAGTTCATCATGCGTTCGCGCCACGTGAAGAAGTAAGAGAGGAAGTCGTTCAATGGCTCGTTCAGTATGGAAAGGTCCGTTTGTTGACGGCTATCTTCTCGCGAAGGCTGAGAAGGTACGTGAAGGCGGCCGTAACGAAGTGATCAAGATGTGGAGCCGTCGCTCCACGATCTTGCCGCAGTTCGTCGGTCTCACCTTCGGCGTCTACAATGGCTCGAAGCACATCCCGGTCAACGTCAACGAAGACATGGTCGGTCACAAGTTCGGTGAATTCGCTCCCACCCGGACCTATTACGGTCACGGCGCGGACAAGAAAGCGAAGAGGAAGTAATCATGGCCAAGGCAAAGACCGAACGCCGGCTGAAGGACAATGAAGCACAGGCAATCGCCCGTACGCTTCGCGTCAGCCCGCAGAAGCTGAACCTGGTTGCCGCCATGATCCGCGGCAAGAAGGTAGAGCGCGCTCTCGCAGAACTCGAGTTCTCGCGCAAGCGCATCTCCGGCACGGTGAAGAAGACCCTCGAGTCTGCTATCGCCAACGCTGAAAACAACCATGACCTCGACGTCGACAGCCTGATCGTAGCGGAAGCTTACGTCGGCAAGTCGATCACCATGAAGCGTTTCCACGCTCGTGGCCGCGGCCGCGCATCGCGCATCGAAAAGCCGTTCGCGCATCTGACGATCGTCGTTCGCGAAGTCGAGGAAAAAGGGGAGGCCGCATAATGGGCCAGAAAATTAATCCGATCGGTTTCCGCCTCGGCATTAACCGCACCTGGGACAGCCGTTGGTTCGCCGACAACGCCGAATACGGCCAGCTGCTCCACGAAGACCTGAAGATCCGTGCATACCTCATGCAGGAACTGAAGCAGGCCGGTATCGCCAAGGTGGTCATCGAGCGTCCGCACAAGAAGTGCCGCGTCACGATCCACTCGGCTCGCCCGGGTCTGATCATCGGCAAAAAGGGTGCGGACATCGAGAAGCTTCGCAAGAAGATTGCAACGATGACCAATTCCGAAACGCACCTCAACATCGTTGAAGTGCGCAAGCCGGAAGTTGACGCGACGCTGGTTGCCCAGTCGATCGCTCAGCAGCTCGAACGCCGTGTGGCTTTCCGCCGTGCGATGAAGCGCGCTGTTCAGTCCGCAATGCGTCTTGGCGCCGAAGGCATCAAGATTACCTGCGCCGGCCGTCTTGGTGGCGCGGAAATCGCTCGTACCGAATGGTATCGCGAAGGCCGCGTTCCGCTTCACACGCTGCGTGCAGACATCGACTACGGTACGGCTGAAGCCGAAACCGCATTCGGTATTTGCGGCATCAAGGTCTGGATCTTCAAGGGCGAAATCCTTGAGCACGATCCGATGGCTTCCGAACGTCGCGCGCTGGAAGGCGATGCGCAGGGTCCGGCAAGCCGCGACCGTGATCGTGGCGATCGTCGCCGCGAACGCGAAAACGCTTGATTATCGCTGGCGAAAGATAAGCTCGGAGAAGTAATAAAATGTTGCAGCCAAAGCGTACCAAGTATCGCAAGCAGTTCAAGGGCCGCATCAAGGGCGTCGCAAAGGGCGGCTTTGATCTGGCATTCGGCGAATTCGGCCTGAAGGCTCAGGAACCGAACCGCGTGAACGCTCGCGAGATCGAAGCGGCCCGCCGCGCGATCACCCGTTATATGAAGCGCGCGGGTCGAGTATGGATCCGCGTCTTCCCTGACGTCCCGGTTACTGCAAAGCCCACCGAAGTTCGTATGGGTAAGGGTAAGGGTTCGGTTGAATACTGGGCTTGCAAGGTCAAGCCTGGTCGTATCATGTTCGAGATCGACGGCGTTTCGGAAGAAATCGCGCGCGAGGCACTTCGCCTCGGTTCTGCCAAGCTCTCGGTCACGACGCGCTTCGTTCAGCGCATCGCAGAGTAAGGAGAAGGCACGATGAAAGCCGAAGACGTACGCGGCCTCAGCGCCGACCAGCTCAAGGACAAGCTCGCCGAGCTCAAGAAGGAGCAGTTCAACCTGCGCTTCCAGAAGGCCACCGGTCAGCTCGAGAAGTCCTCGCGCATCACTGAAGTTCGCAAGGACATCGCTCGCGTGAAAACCATTGCCCGCCAGAAGGCGGCAGAAGCCAAGGCCTAAGGAAGAATAATATGCCAAAACGCATTCTGCAGGGCGTTGTCGTTTCCGACAAGAACGAAAAGACCGTTGTTGTCCGCGTCGAGCGCCGCTTCGCTCACCCTCTGCTTCAGAAGACCGTTCGTCGGTCCAAGAAGTACAAGGCCCATGACGAAAACAACCAGTACAAGGTTGGTGATGTCGTTTCCATCGAGGAATGCGCACCGATCTCCAAGGACAAGCGCTGGACGGTAATTGCCGCCCAGGCTTAAGAAGACCAGGAATTTCCGTCAGGCTATTGCGTCTGGCGGAGAATCCTGTATGAAGCACGCCACTGGCGTAGAACGCTCGGAAACGGGCGTTCTTTTGCTTTGAGCGCACGGAAGGTCCCTTTCAGGGAAACCACCTTGGCAAGACCCATCCCGCGCACACTGAAAATCTGTTCATAGCCGGCTTCTCGCGCTTCTGTGCGAGTTGCTCCGGTCATTAGAAAAAGGCGACCTGACATGATTCAGATGCAAACAAACCTCGACGTGGCGGATAATTCCGGCGCACGTCGTGTCATGTGCATCAAGGTGCTGGGCGGCTCCAAGCGCAAGTACGCTTCGGTCGGCGACATTATCGTCGTTTCGATCAAGGAAGCTATTCCGCGCGGCCGCGTGAAGAAGGGCGACGTGATGAAGGCGGTTGTTGTGCGTACCGCTAAAGACATCCGCCGCGCCGACGGCAGCGTCATCCGCTTCGACAACAACGCAGCGGTTCTCATCGACAACAAGAAAGAGCCGATCGGCACCCGTATCTTCGGACCGGTTCCGCGCGAACTTCGCGCCAAGAACCACATGAAGATCATCTCGCTGGCTCCAGAAGTACTGTAAGGAGCGGGACCCATGCAGAAGATCAAGAAGGGCGACAACGTCGTCATCCTCGCCGGCAAGGACAAGGGCCGTACCGGTGAAGTTCTCCAGGTTCTGCCGAAGGAAGACCGTGCGGTCGTCCGTGGCATCAACATGGTGAAGCGCCATCAGCGTCAGACTCAGACGCAGGAAGCTGGCATCATCAACAAGGAAGCATCCATCCATCTGTCGAACCTCGCAGTCGCTGCGAAAGACGGCAAGCCGACCCGCGTTGGCTTCTCTGTCGTCGACGGTAAGAAGGTGCGTGTAGCCAAGCGTACGGGAGATGTCATCGATGGCTGAGGCAAATTACGAGCCGCGGCTCAAGACCGAATACGTTACCCGCATCCGCGCTGCGCTGCAGGAACAGTTCTCGTTCGCTAACGAGATGATGATCCCCAAGATGGACAAGATCGTCATCAACATGGGTGTGGGTGAGGCGACTGCCGATTCCAAGAAGCCTACTGTTGCTGCCGCTGACCTTGCTGCGATCGCTGGCCAGAAGCCGGTTATCACGCGCGCCCGCAACTCGATTGCTGGCTTCAAGGTTCGCGAACAGATGCCGATCGGCGCGAAGGTAACTCTCCGCGGCGCCCGCATGTACGAATTCATGGATCGCCTGGTCAACATCGCGCTGCCGCGCGTTCGCGACTTCCGCGGCCTGAACCCGAAGTCCTTTGATGGTCGTGGCAACTTCGCCATGGGCCTCAAGGAGCACATTGTGTTCCCGGAAATCAACTACGACAAGGTTGATCAGATGTGGGGCATGGACATCATCGTTTGCACGACGGCTACGAACGACGACGAAGCTCGGGCTCTTCTGAAAGAGTTCAACTTCCCGTTCCGTGCGTAACCGTAACGACGAGCGTTAAAAAGGAACTACGATATGGCGAAGACCAGCGCAGTTGAAAAGAACAAGCGCCGCCGCAAGACGGTCGCCGACCATGCCGCCAAGCGCGCTGCATTGAAGGCAACCATCATGAACCAGGAACTTCCGATCGAAGAACGGTTCAAGGCAACTATCAAGCTCGCTTCCCTGCCGCGCGATGGCTCGAAGACGCGTATCCGCAACCGTTGCGAAGTCACCGGTCGCCCGCGCGCTTTCTACCGCAAGCTCAAGATGTCGCGTATTGCGCTTCGCGAGCTGGGCAACCTCGGCAAGGTGCCGGGTATTGTTAAGTCGAGCTGGTAAGGAGATCGTTCGATGACCATGACTGATCCCCTGGGCGATATGCTCACCCGTATCCGCAACGGCGCTTCCCGCCGCAAGAACTCCGTCACGACGCCGGCATCGCGCCTGCGCGCTCGTGTTCTGGATGTCCTGCAGGCTGAAGGCTACATCCGCGGTTACACCCAGACCGATTTCGGCAACGGCAAGTCCGAGATTGAAATCGAACTGAAGTACTACGAAGGCGCATCCGTGATCCGTGAGATCGGCCGCGTTTCGAAGCCGGGCCGCCGAGTTTATGTCTCGGTTAAGTCCATTCCGCAGGTCGCGAACGGCCTCGGCATCACCATCCTTTCGACCCCGAAGGGCGTGATGGCCGATCACCAGGCTCGCGAACAGAACGTAGGCGGCGAGGTTCTTTGCTCGGTCTTCTAAGGCTGGGCAAGGATCTCCATAACGGACAGACAGGATAACAAAATGTCTCGTATCGGTAAAAGGCCCGTTCCGGTTCCTGCAGGCGTGACGGCTTCGGTCGAAGGCCAGAAGATCACCGCGAAGGGCCCGAAGGGCGAACTTCACTTCGTTGCGAATGACGAAGTAAAGGTTGAGCTGAATGACAACGCCGTTTCGGTGACCCCGGTCAACGATTCCAAGGATGCTCGTTCCAAGTGGGGCATGTCCCGCACGATGGTCGAGAACATCTTCAAGGGCGTTAAGGACGGTTTTGAGCGCAAGCTCGAAATCAACGGCGTTGGTTATCGTGCGGCCATGCAGGGCAAGAACCTGCAGCTGGCACTCGGTTTCTCCCACGACGTAGTCTATGAAGCCCCTGAGGGCATCACCATTGCCGTGCCGAAGCCGACGGAAATCGTCGTCACCGGCATCAACAAGCAGCAGGTCGGTCAGGTTGCCGCGGAAATCCGCGAATACCGTGGTCCCGAGCCCTACAAGGGCAAAGGCGTCAAGTACGCTGGGGAACGGATCGTCCGCAAGGAAGGCAAGAAGAAGTAAGGACGCGGAACAATGGCTACTCGTAAAGAAGCACTCACCAAGCGTGCGAGCCGTGTTCGCCGTCAGATCAAGAAGGTCGCAAATGGCCGTCCGCGTCTGTCGGTTCACCGCTCCTCGAAGAACATCTATGTACAGGTCATCGACGATGTGGCCGGCCGCACGCTTGCAGCCGCTTCCACGCTCGACGCCGACCTGCGCAAGTCGCTGAAGACCGGTGCAGACGTTGCAGCAGCTGCTGCCGTCGGCAAGCTGGTTGCAGAACGCGCCTCCAAGGCTGGCGTGAAGGAAGTCGTGTTCGATCGCGGCGCCTTCATCTACCACGGCCGTATCAAGGCACTTGCCGAAGCTGCCCGCGAAGGCGGTCTGAGCTTCTAATAAATTTTCGCCCGGTCTCGCCTCGAATAGGGGAGGCCGGGCGAAACGCGGTTTTACCGCACCGTTCCGGCAGTTCCTGAAAGGGAGCCGGATTTATCTGTAACCTGCCGTTCCACCCGCAAAAGAAAAAGGAAAAGGACAATGGCACAGGAAAGAAGAGGTTCGGGCAACGATCGCCAGAACCGTGAAGAGCGCGATAGCGAATTCGTCGACAAGCTGGTCGCGATCAACCGCGTCGCCAAGGTCGTCAAGGGCGGCCGTCGTTTCGGTTTTGCAGCTCTCGTCGTCGTCGGCGACCAGAAGGGCCGCGTTGGCTTCGGTCATGGCAAGGCTCGTGAAGTGCCGGAAGCTATCCGCAAGGCAACCGAAAGTGCAAAGCGCGATCTGATCTTCGTACCGCTGCGCGACGGCCGAACGCTGCATCACGACGTCAATGGCCGTCACGGCGCCGGCAAGGTTCTGCTGCGCTCCGCCAAGGCCGGTACCGGTATCATCGCCGGTGGCCCGATGCGTGCCGTTTTCGAAACGCTCGGCGTTCACGATGTTGTTGCGAAGTCGACCGGTTCGTCGAACCCGTACAACATGATCCGTGCAACGTTCGACGCCCTCAAGCACCAGGTGCACCCGAAGGACATCGCAGCTCAGCGCGGCATGAAGTATGCTACGCTGCAGGCTCGCCGTGCCGCTTCCGGCGTTGCGTCGGAAGAATAAGAGGAGTCTGAACCATGGCTAAGGCTACGAAGAAGACTGAAGCAAAGACGATCACGGTCGAGCAGATCGGTTCGCCTATTCGCCGTCCGGCTGTCCAGCGCGCAACGCTGGTTGGTCTGGGCCTCAACAAGATGCACCGGGTTCGCACGCTGGAAGATACGCCTTCCGTTCGTGGCATGATCCGGTCTGTCCAGCATCTCGTTCGCGTCGTCGACGAGAAGTGAGACGGAGGGATTGATCATGAAACTGAATGAGATCAAGGACAACGAAGGTTCGTCCAAGGAACGTATCCGCGTAGGTCGTGGTATCGGTTCCGGCAAGGGCAAGACCGGTGGTCGCGGCGTCAAGGGTCAGAAGGCCCGTTCCGGCGTTGCCATCAACGGCTTCGAAGGCGGTCAGATGCCAATCTACCGTCGCCTGCCGAAGCGCGGCTTCAACAACATCTTCGCTTCTGACTACGTCACCGTTTCGGTTGGCCGTATCCAGACCGCGATCGATGCTGGCAAGCTCGACGCCAAGGCAACGGTTGATGCAGCAGCTCTCAAGGCTGCCGGCGTTATCCGTCGCGAAAAGGACGGCGTTCGCGTTCTCTCCGATGGCGAACTGAAGGCAAAGCTGACGATCGAAGTTGCCGGAGCCTCCAAGGCTGCTGTCGAAAAGATCGAAAAGGCTGGCGGTTCCGTCAAGCTTCTTGCTGTCGCAGAAACTGCCGCAGAGTAAAACGTTTAAAATCGCCCGGCGTGTGCTTCACACCGGGCGATTTTATGTCCATATGTGAGCCTCACGATTTGGCGGCCCCGATGGGCGCCGATCACATGAAAACAGGGTGAGGCACCCGATTGCTCCCGCAATCTCCGCGCCCGGTTTTTTGAACCAGAATTTGCGACCGCTTTCCTGAGCAGGCATTTTGCGCCCGGGGAAAGTGATCGGGCGGAGAAACGCATGGCGTCTGCAGCGGAACAACTTGCCTCTAATCTCAATTTTTCGACCTTCGCCAAGGCAGAGGATCTCAAGAAGCGGCTGTGGTTTACCCTCGCTGCTCTCCTCGTTTACCGCCTCGGCACCCATATCCCGCTTCCGGGCCTCAATCCTGAGGCCTATGCGCAGGCCTTCCGCGGGCAGGCAGGCGGTATTCTCGGTCTTTTCAACATGTTTGCCGGTGGCGCCGTAGAGCGTATGGCGATCTTCGCGCTTGGCATCATGCCGTATATTTCCGCGTCGATCATCGTGCAGCTGATGACCTCGGTCGTTCCTTCGCTCGAAGCCTTGAAGAAGGAAGGCGAAGCCGGCCGCAAGATCATCAACCAGTATACCCGTTACGGCACGGTGATTCTCGGTACCCTCCAGGCTTATGGCATTGCTGCCGGCCTTGAGAGCGGGCAGGGCATCGTCAATGATCCGGGCTGGTTCTTCCGCCTGTCAACTGTCGTGACGCTTCTCGGCGGCACCATGTTCCTGATGTGGCTCGGTGAGCAGATCACCTCGCGCGGCATCGGCAACGGCATTTCGCTGATCATCTTTGCAGGCATTGCTGCGGGCCTTCCGTCCGCCCTGGCCGGCACGCTGGAACTCGGACGTACCGGCGCTCTGTCTACGGGCCTTATTCTCGCCGTCATCCTCGTTGCGATCTTCGTCATCGGCCTGATCGTCTTCGTCGAGCGTGCCCAGCGTCGTCTTCTGATCCAATATCCGAAGCGACAGGTCGGCAATCGCATGTTCCAGGGCGATACCTCGCACTTGCCGCTCAAGCTGAATACGTCCGGTGTTATTCCGGCGATCTTCGCCTCGTCGCTGCTCTTGCTGCCCGCAACGGCTGCGGGCTTCGCAGGCAATTCCGACCTGCCTGGATGGGCAACTGCCGCCATTGCTGCCCTCGGCCATGGCCAGCCGCTGTTCATGCTGCTTTACGGCCTGCTGATTGCTTTCTTTGCATTCTTCTACACGGCCATTGTCTTCAACCCGAAAGACACGGCCGACAACCTGAAGAAACACGGTGGTTTCATTCCGGGCATTCGTCCGGGCGAACGGACCGCCGAATATATTGACTATGTACTGACCCGCATCACAGTTATCGGTGCGATCTACCTCGTCTTCGTCTGCATTCTGCCAGAGTTTCTGATCGCCCGCACAGGCGTCCCATTAGCCCTTGGTGGTACTTCGCTTTTGATTGTTGTCAGTGTAACCCTCGATACGGTTGCACAGATTCAGGGACATCTCATCGCGCAGCAGTATGAGGGTCTGATCAAGAAGTCGAAGCTGCGCGGAGGAAAGAGGGGACGATGAGACTTATATTCTTGGGGCCACCCGGCGCCGGTAAGGGTACGCAGGCAAAGCTGCTGACTGAAAAATACGGAATTCCGCAGCTTTCCACGGGTGACATGCTTCGTGCCGCCAAGGAAGCAGGAACCGAAATCGGTCTGAAGGCGAAAGCCGTGATGGACGCAGGCCAGCTGGTTTCCGACGATATCGTCAATGCCATTGTCGCCGAGCGTATCGATCTCGACGACTGTTCGAATGGTTTCATCCTTGACGGCTATCCGCGCACCGTGCCCCAGGCCATTGCGCTGGAAAAGATGCTTCAGGAAAAGGGCTGCCCCCTGGATGCAGTCATTGAACTGAAGGTGGACGAGGGGGCTCTGATGGGCCGAATCGAAAACCGAGTGGCCGAAACCATTGCCGCTGGCGGCAAGGTTCGCGCCGACGATATGCCGGAAGCTTTCAAGAAGCGTCTGGTGGAGTACCGGGAAAAGACTGCGCCTCTTTCGGCTCACTACGAATCGACCGGCCAGTTGAAGACGATCGACGGCATGGCTGACGTGAAGGCCGTGACCGCAGAAATCGAAAAGACCCTGTCGGCTCTTTGAGCTGTCACAGGTCTGTTAAAGAATCTCGGGCTCGGCGGTTGCATTTGACCGCTGATTCCGTTAAACACCGCGCCAACTCGCGACAGACTTAAGCGATTGGCGCGGATTTCCGCAAGGATATCCGGGGCTGATCGTTTTGAGCTGTCCCGTTTGGTGTTGTTGAACTGGTGGCCTTGATCGGGCTGCTATCATGGAAGAAGTACCGCTTGCCGGATGGCAACCGGAACGCAAGGAGAATAGACGTGGCACGTATCGCTGGCGTCAACATCCCGACTGCGAAGCGCGTTGTTATCGCGCTGACCTACATTCACGGGATCGGCCCGAAATTTGCGCAGGAAATCATGGACAAGGTCGGTCTTCCGGCTGAGAAGCGCGTCCATCAGCTGACGGACTCTGAAGTTCTTCAGATCCGCGAAACCATCGACCGCGACTATGCAGTCGAAGGCGATCTTCGTCGCGAAACCGCGATGAACATCAAGCGCCTCATGGACCTCGGCTGCTACCGTGGCCTGCGTCACCGTCGTGGCCTTCCGGTCCGCGGTCAGCGCACCCACACGAATGCTCGTACCCGCAAGGGTCCGGCCAAGGCAATCGCCGGTAAGAAGAAGTAATTCTGAGGCATTAGCCAATGGGCAATGGGCGTTAGCTCTATTGTCTGCTGCCTAAACCTACTGCCTCTCAAGGTGGAGCCGCTGGAACTACGGCGGTGCAGAGATCAACGAAAGGGATAAAATGGCCAAGGAAGCCACCCGCGTTCGTCGTCGCGAACGCAAGAATATCACGTCGGGCGTTGCTCACGTCAATTCTACATTCAACAACACCATGATCACCATCACCGACGCGCAGGGCAATGCTATTGCCTGGTCGTCTGCCGGTGCAAAGGGCTTCAAGGGTTCGCGTAAGTCGACCCCGTTTGCTGCTCAGATCGCTGCTGAAGACTGCGCCAAGAAGGCTCAGGAACATGGCATGAAGTCGCTTGAAGTCGAAGTTTGCGGTCCGGGTTCGGGTCGTGAATCGGCACTTCGTGCTCTTCAGGCTGCCGGTTTCATGATCACTTCTATCCGCGACGTCACGCCGATCCCGCACAACGGCTGCCGCCCGCGCAAGAAGCGCCGCGTCTAATGGACGTATTGGGGCTCGCTTTTCGGGCGAGCGCCATCTGAACTCGGGGTTAGCCGCTTTGTCTCCTGCTGGAGCCGAGGCGGCTTTCACCGTATCGCCGGAAGGTTACTTTCGGTGTTCCTCGTGCTCGGTTGCCACGATTGGATGGTGGCAACGAACGGAAGGTATAGGTCATGATCCAGAAGAACTGGCAGGAACTGATTAAGCCGAACAAGGTGGAGTTCACCTCGTCCGGTCGCACCAAGGCAACCCTGGTTGCCGAACCTCTTGAGCGCGGCTTCGGCCTGACGCTCGGCAACGCGCTTCGCCGCGTGCTTCTGTCGTCGCTCCGCGGTGCAGCCGTCACGGCTGTCCAGATCGACGGCGTCCTGCACGAGTTCTCCTCTATCCCGGGCGTTCGGGAAGATGTGACGGACATCGTGCTCAACATCAAGGAAATCGCCATCAAGATGGACGGCGATGATCCGAAGCGCATGGTCGTGCGCAAGCAGGGCCCTGGTGCCGTTACCGCTGGTGATATCCAGACGGTTGGCGACATAGATATCCTGAACCCCGACCACGTGATCTGCACGCTGGACGAAGGCGCGGAGATCCGCATGGAATTCACGGTCAACAACGGCAAGGGCTATGTCCCGGCTGAGCGTAACCGTGCAGAGGATGCCCCGATCGGCCTCATCCCGGTCGACAGCCTCTACTCGCCTGTCAAGAAAGTGTCCTACAAGGTGGAAAACACCCGCGAAGGCCAGGTTCTCGACTACGACAAGCTGACCATGACCATTGAAACCGATGGTTCGGTCACTGGTGAAGACGCCGTAGCCTTCGCCGCCCGCATTCTTCAGGACCAGCTGTCGGTCTTCGTCAACTTCGACGAGCCACAGAAGGAGCAGGAAGAGGAATCTGTCACTGAACTTGCGTTCAACCCGGCACTCCTCAAGAAGGTCGACGAACTGGAACTTTCCGTCCGTTCGGCCAACTGCCTGAAGAACGACAACATCGTTTATATCGGCGACCTCATCCAGAAGACCGAGGCGGAAATGCTCCGTACTCCGAACTTTGGTCGTAAGTCGCTGAACGAGATCAAGGAAGTTCTGGCATCCATGGGCCTCCATCTTGGTATGGAAGTTCCTGCATGGCCGCCGGAAAACATCGAAGATCTCGCTAAGCGTTACGAAGACCAATACTAACAGATCATACTGCAGGCGAATGCCCGCAAGTGAAGGAGACCAGATATGCGCCACGCAAAAGCCGGCCGCAAGCTTAACCGCACCGCAAGCCACCGCAAGGCTATGTTCACCAACATGGCTGCCTCGCTCATCACCCATGAGCAGATCGTAACCACCCTGCCGAAGGCGAAGGAAATTCGCCCGATCGTCGAAAAGCTTGTCACGCTCGGCAAGCGCGGCGATCTGCACGCTCGCCGTCAGGCAGTTTCGCAGGTTCAGGACCAGGACGCCGTTCGCAAGCTGTTCGACGTCATCGCTTCGCGCTACGCAACCCGCAACGGCGGCTACCTGCGTATCATGAAGGCTGGCTACCGTCAGGGCGACAACGCTCCGATGGCCGTCATCGAGTTCGTTGAACGCGACGTTACTGCCAAGGGCGCAGCCGACAAGGCCCGCGCTGCTGCCGAAGCAGAAGCTGCGGAAGCCGCTTAATTCGATCTTTGATCGATCAGTTTGAAAAGGCCGGGTGGCAACACCCGGCCTTTTTGTTTGCGGAGGTATTTGGGGAATAATGACTGATGGCAGGGATGCGGCATTTCAGGCGAGGTCTGGCCGTGCTGATGGTGGTTGCCACAGGGCTTGCGCTGCGCAGGTTCGGTTATGATCTCGGGCTGCCGTTCATTGCCGTAAAATACGGAGGCTCGATCCTGTGGGGAGCGATGGTCTTTCTTTTGCTGGCCTTCCTGACCGATTCAGCCAGGATTTTTCGGTTGATCGCCGGAGCTGCGATCATTGCTGCGGCCGTCGAGTTTTCACGACTTTATCATACGCCTGAACTGGATGCATTTCGCCTGACGACAGCAGGAAAGTTGCTGCTCGGGCGCGTTTTCTCGTTCTGGAACCTGCTGGCCTACGCGATTGGTATCGGCCTTGCCGCATCGGTCGAATGGCGTCTCGTCAGTCGGGAACGTTGATCTGCCGCTTGATGTGCTTCAGATGAGCGACGATTGTGAACGTCATGATCACGAGCAGCGACCACGAACTCCATTTGCCGATATGCACGGCCGACCAGGCGCCGAGCTGGTTCGGATAGCTCCATATGCCGAAGAAGGTGGAGATGTTTTCCGCCAGCCAGATGAAAAAGCCGATCAGCACGAAGGCCAGAAGCAGCGGCATCTTCCGGTCGCGGTCATAGGGCCGGAAGGTGACGGTGGTACGGGCATAAAGGCCGAGCGCACAGGCTGCGATATACCATCGGTAATCGCCGATGAAATGATGCGTGAAGAAATTGGCATAGATTGCCAGCGCCACCAGCGTCGCCATCCAGTAGCTCGGATGATGGCTGATACGCAGGTCGAACAGGCGCCATGCCTGAATGATGTAGCTGCCGACGGCAGCATACATGAAGCCGGAAAACAGCGGTACGCCGAGCACCTTGGTATAGGCGAAGTCCGGATAGGACCATGACTGGATGCTGCTGGACGTCTTGAACACTTCCAGCGCAAAACCGACGATATGAAACAGGCCTATCGCCTTGGCCTCATCCCAGGTTTCCAGCCTGCTCCAGATCATGAAGAACTGGATGGAGAGTGCAATGACGAGCAGCACGTCGTAACGTGGCAGCCCGAAAAGCCCGGCCTTTGGCACCAGAAAGATCGAGACGAAGAAAAGTCCGGCAAACAGGCAAGCCCGCGCCTCCTTGATGCCGAAATAGAGGAACTCGATCACGAAGCGGGCAAAACCGCGCAATTCGCCCCAAGGGCGCAGATCACAGAGATAGACATCCAGAACCGAAAGTCGCCCGCCACTCGCCGCTGTGTCTGTTGCCGTCATATATGTTTCCCAGATCTCGCGCCGGGAATGGAGCCTGTGAATTGGGCACTGTCAAGACGAGTGGAATACGAGCTCAACGTTAAACGGTGGACGATATGACCTTGGGCTTTATGATGGCCGGCATTGACAGGCAGGGAGAAGCCTTGAGATCATGACCGGCAAGACAAAGCCCGAAACCACGCCGCCGAAACTTCTGTCGGGTGGCAATCCGCAAATCGCCAAAGGATACGGCGATGAACCTCTCCAGGCCTATGTCGCAGCCATGCCGGGATGGAAAAGCGAGGTCGGACGCAGGCTGGACCATCTTGTCGTTCGTACAGTCCCCAATGTTGCCAAGGCGGTGAAATGGAACACGCCGCTTTACGGCATCGAAGGGCAGGGCTGGTTTCTCGGCATCCACTGCTTCAACAAATATGTGAAGCTGACCTTCTTCCGCGGATCGTCGCTGGATCCCATCCCACCGGAGAGCTCCAAAACGCCCGAGACTCGCTATTTCCATATCCACCAAACTGACGAATGGAATGAGGCACAACTCGAATCTTGGATTCGGCAGGCAAGCCTGCTGCCTGGCGAAAGACTTTAGGAAGAGATCATGAAGGACGATGCGGAAGACAAGACAGCGGATGCTTCCTTGCTGATCGACCGACGGATAGCGGAGTTGGGTGATTGGCGGGGAGATATGCTGGCGCATATCCGGGCTCTCATTCACAAGGCCATTCCCGACGTGACCGAGACATGGAAGTGGCGGGGCGTACCGGTCTGGGAGAAAGACGGCATCCTCTGCACCGGTGAGACCTATAAATCCGTGGTCAAGCTGACCTTCGCCAAGGGCGCCTCGATCGAAGACCCATCCGCGCTGTTTAACGCCAGCCTCGACGGCAATGCCCGCCGTGCAATCGATCTGAGGCAAGGGGAGAGCATTGATGAGGAGGCGTTTATCACCCTCATCCGGAAGGCGGCGGCGCTGAACGCTTCAAAGGTGAAGGTGAAAGGCCGCGCCTGAATTGCGTCTGCCGCGCTGGCATTCCGCTCATCGCCGCGCTACCCATTGTGAACCGATTACATCAGCATTCATCAGGAGGCATCAGGCAATGTCGGAAGCAAAAGTGGCTATCGTAACGGCGGGCGGCAGCGGCATGGGGGCCGCCTCCGCAAAGCGGCTTGCTGCCGATGGGTACAAGGTTGCGATTCTGTCTTCTTCCGGCAAGGGAGAGGCGCTTGCGCAGGAGCTGGGTGGGATCGGCGTCACCGGCTCCAACCAGTCGAATGATGACCTGAAGCGGCTCATCGACACGACGATGGACGCTTGGGGCCGTGTCGATGTTCTGGTCAATAGTGCCGGTCACGGCCCACGTGCACAGATCATCGAGATCACCGACGAACAATGGCATACCGGTCTGGACGTCTACCTGATGAACGTCATCCGCCCGGTGCGTCTGGTCGCTCCCATCATGCAGGCTCAGAAATCGGGAAGCATCGTCAACATCTCTACGGCCTGGGCTTTCGAGCCCTCTGCCATGTTCCCGACCTCGGCCGTCTTCCGCGCCGGCCTTGCGTCCTACACCAAGATTTTCGCCGATGCCTATGCTGCCGATAATGTACGGATGAACAATGTCCTGCCGGGCTGGATCGACAGCCTGCCGGCCACAGAGGAGCGCCGCGAAGGCGTGCCGATGAAACGTTACGGAACCAGCGATGAGATTGCCGCGACCGTGGCCTTTCTGGCTTCGGAAGGTGCGAGTTATATTACCGGCCAGAACCTCAAGGTCGATGGTGGTCTGACGCGTTCGGTATAGTGTCTCCGCATGGTGACGTCAGCGGGCGCTCGTAGCCGGCTGACGTCGTCCGCGCTTCCAGTTAAGCAGCGGCCGCCGGATGAGGCGGTAGAACACGAGAAGCCCTATCAAGGCGACATGGATAAATGGTCCCGAAGTCACTGATTTGACCGCGAGCACATAGTGGATCGCTCCGCCGATTGCGATCAGATAGATGAGCTTGTGAAGCCGGATCCAGCCTTGCCCCATCTTTCGGATCGACCAGTTGTTTGATGTCACCGCAAGCGGAATAAGGAATAAAAGCGCTGCAAATCCGATCGTGATATAAGGCCTTCTTGCGATATCTCCGCCGACCGCTGCGAAATTGAGCTGCAGATCAAGCAGCAGATAAACGGAAAAATGCATCGCCACGTAATAGAAGGCCAAAAGACCGAGCGCCCGTCGATAGCGTATCCAGTTGATACCGAAGAGGTCGCGCAGAGGTGTGATGGCAAGCGTTGCAATGATCAGGCGCAGCGCCCAGATGCCGAGAAGATGCTCGAATGTCTTGACCGGATTGAAACCGAGCCCGCCCGTCGCCGCCTGGTAGAAATACCACGCGGCCGGACAGAGGCCGATGACATAGAGAGCCCATATGCTTGCAGCGTGATAGCGCCGCGGCAGGGCAGGAATGGCGGCAGCAAGAGAAGCCATGCTCAGTAATTCGCCTTCAGGTCCATGCCGGAATAAAGGCTTGCGACCTGATCGGCATAACCGTTGAACGGCAGCGTATCGACCCGCTTGGTGCCGAAGAAGCCACCTTCACCGATCCGCTGTTCCGTCGCCTGGCTCCAGCGCGGATGGTCGACCGCCGGATTGACGTTGGAGTAAAACCCGTATTCCCGCGCATTGGAATTCTTCCACGTGGTTTGCGGCTGTTCTTCCACCAGCTTGATCCTGACGATCGACTTGATGCTCTTGAACCCGTATTTCCATGGCACGACGAGCCGGATCGGCGCACCATTCTGGTTCGGCAGCGTTTCACCGTAGAGACCAACGGCGAGAATGGTCAGTGGATGACGCGCCTCGTCCATCCGCAGGCCTTCGATATAGGGCCAGGGCAGGGGCTGGAAGAGACCGCCTTGGCCCGGCATTTCCTCGGGCCGCACGACGGTTTCGAAGGCGACGTATTTGGCGCTGCCAAGTGGCTCGACCTGGTCGATGATCGCCGAAAGCGGAAAACCGATCCACGGGATCACCATCGACCAGCCCTCGACGCAGCGCATCCGGTAGGTTCGGTCCTCGAGCTTCATCTTCAGGATTTCATCAAGCCCGAATTCCCTCGGTTTGCCCACCATGCCCTCGACCTTGATCGACCACGGCGTCGTCTTGAATGCACCGGAATTTTGCGCCGGATCCTCCTTGTTGACTCCGAACTCGTAGAAATTGTTGTAGCTGGTGACAGCTTCTTTCGGCGTCAGCTTTTCATTGAGCTTGTAGGGGCCGGGAACCGTGGCGAGGGGTGCAGCCCAGGCGTCGCTGCCTGCCGTCAGACCGATACCTGCAGCGGCTGCAGCGCCGATGAAGCTCCGGCGGGAGAGATAGATATCCTTCGGCGTGATATCCGAACACGGAATATGCGGCGGGCGATAGGCGGGCATGGGATGTCTCCTCGGGCGCAATGCCTTTCCTTTGCTCTTATACGTAATCCCAAAGCTTTCGGTTTCACAGACACCCGAATTCTCTTCGGAACCACGTTTACGTGAGAAAATTCGCACTTTCGAAGCTCATCCATCTTGGAACCGGTAGTGGGGATTCTCATTTGTAACTGTGAACGAAGATGGAGGATTGCGCATGGCGACAAAGACCTGGGATGCCGCCAGCGAGCGGTTCGTCAAGGACGATCTGGATCACGTCGAAAAACTTCGGCGCCTGAGGCGTCTGCATGCTATCGCGCGGCTGATGGACACGGCGATCCGCATTCCGGGCACCGGCATCCGTTTCGGCGCTGATTCAGTGTTTGGCCTTATCCCGGTCGTCGGCGACGCCGGTGGTGCTCTGGTTGGTCTTTATATCGTCAACGAAGCGCGCCGTATGGGCATGCCGCCCGCAAAACTGGTCCAGATGCTCGGCAATCTCGGCGTGGATGCCGTCGTCGGCAGCGTTCCTGTCGCCGGTGATCTGTTCGACCTGTTCTTCAAGTCCCACCGCCGCAACTTCGACCTGATCCTCGAACACTTCGGCATGCGACGGGAAGATCTGCGCTAGCATCGGGCACTCCGAACCGTACCGTACCGTACTGATTTGCGGATAACCGGCAGTGACAGTGCTTTGCAGTTGGGCTAGGACATCTTTCAAAAATGGGCCCTTTTATGTCTCTGCCGAGGAGCGGATAGACTAAGGGGCCTGATCGAGCGAGGAAAGACCATGCCTGTTTATCGTTCCAGAACCACCACTCACGGCCGTAACATGGCCGGCGCACGCGGCCTTTGGCGCGCCACCGGTATGAAGGACGGCGATTTCGGCAAGCCGATCATTGCGGTAGTCAATTCCTTCACGCAGTTCGTACCGGGCCACGTGCATCTGAAAGATCTCGGCCAACTGGTCGCCCGTGAGATCGAGGCCGCCGGTGGTGTCGCCAAGGAGTTCAATACAATCGCGGTCGATGACGGCATCGCCATGGGCCATGACGGCATGCTCTATTCGCTGCCGTCGCGCGAAATCATCGCCGACTCGGTCGAGTACATGGTCAATGCGCATTGCGCCGATGCGATGGTCTGCATCTCCAACTGCGACAAGATCACCCCCGGCATGCTGAACGCCGCGATGCGCCTCAACATCCCGGCCGTCTTCGTTTCGGGTGGCCCGATGGAAGCCGGCAAGGCAACGATCCATGGCAAGAAGGTTGCGCTCGATCTCGTCGATGCCATGGTCGCCGCTGCCGATGAAAGCTATACCGACGAGGAGGTCGAGACCATTGAACGGTCCGCCTGTCCCACCTGTGGCTCTTGCTCCGGCATGTTCACCGCCAACTCGATGAATTGCCTGACGGAGGCGCTCGGTCTGTCCTTGCCGGGTAACGGCTCGACGCTCGCCACCCATTCGGATCGCAAGCGTCTCTTCGTTGAAGCCGGCCATCTGATCGTCGATCTTGCCCGTCGTCATTATGAGCAGGATGACATGACTGTCCTGCCGCGCAACATCGCCACCAAACAGGCTTTCGAGAACGCCATGTCGCTCGATATCGCCATGGGGGGGTCTACCAATACCGTGTTGCACATCCTGGCCGCAGCCTATGAAGGCGGCGTCGATTTCGGCATGGAAGACATCGATGCGCTGTCGCGCAGGGTGCCGTGCCTGTCGAAGGTCGCGCCAGCCAAGCAGGACGTCCACATGGAAGATGTCCACCGCGCCGGTGGCATCATGCGTATCCTCGGTGAACTCGATCGTGGCGGCCTGATTAATCGCGATTGCTTCACGGTCCATGAGGCGACGCTGGGCGATGCCATCGACCGCTGGGATATCACCCGGACCAATTCCGAATCCGTCCGCGAATTCTTCAAGGCTGCCCCCGGCGGCGTGCCCACCCAGGTTGCCTTCTCGCAGTCCTCGCGTTGGGACGAGCTTGATACGGACGCGGAAAAGGGCGTCATCCGTTCGGTTGAAAAGCCGTTCTCCAAGGACGGTGGTCTCGCCGTACTCTACGGCAATATCGCGCTCGACGGCTGCATCGTGAAGACCGCCGGCGTCGACGAATCGATCCTGAAATTCACCGGCCCGGCCGTTGTATTCGAAAGCCAGGACGCGGCGGTAAAGGGCATCCTCAACAACGAGGTCAAGGCCGGCGATGTCGTTGTCATCCGTTACGAAGGCCCGAAGGGCGGCCCGGGCATGCAGGAGATGCTCTATCCGACGAGCTACCTGAAATCGAAGGGTCTCGGCAAGGCCTGTGCGCTGATTACCGACGGGCGCTTTTCCGGCGGCACGTCCGGCCTGTCGATTGGTCACGCCTCGCCGGAAGCCGCACAGGGTGGTGCAATCGGCCTCGTTCAGCCGGGTGACATGATCGAGATCGATATCCCGAACCGGACGATCAATCTCAAGGTTTCCGACGCCGAGCTTTCCGCCCGGCGCCATGAACAGGACGCGCTCGGCTGGAAACCGGCCGCTCCCCGCAAGCGCAACGTCACGACGGCGTTGAAGGCCTATGCCGCCTTCGCCGCCTCCGCCGACAAGGGCGCGGTGCGGATATTGCCGGAATAAGGCATCGAACCAGATCGATATCACCAAAGCCCCGCACGGTTAGCTCGGCGGGGCTTCTTTCACTCGCCCTGTCAAGATCGCCACAGTTGAGGCGCAGCATGTCGAGGTGATCGGCCATGTGACACGCGAGCTTGTGGATGTGACGATTGCAACTCTTTCAAGCATTCTTGACCGCTAATCCATGGGTCACAGCGGCCGGCTGAGCCCCTCGTAAGCCTCGTTAAGCTGTTTCATGCGTTCGGTATAGGCATTCGTCAGGCAGGCCGCGTCACCGCCGCAGGCCTGGCGCTTCTTCAGCCATGCGCTCTGCTCCTCGCGCAGCGTGTCGCGATTGCCCATGGCGAGCAGGCTGGTGAGAATGTCGAATGTTGTGACCATCTTCACATCAGCATCGTTGAGTGCGCGGGTTTCGCAGATCACTTTCTCGTCGGGCGCAAGGTCGGTCCGCTCACAATCGAAACTTGCTGCTGCTGCCGGCATGGGAAGAGCGGGCCCGAGCGTGATGCCGATGATACCCAAAACAGCCAGTCGCGATTTCATAGTCATACTCCTGATCTTGCATAGGAGCTTGCTCAGAACAAATCCCCGAGGCTCCAGCCAATGAAGATGATGCAGGCGAGCCAGATGGCAAGGATGAAGGCGAGGCCCGCGCGGCTGGCGGGACGTGTCGACCGTTGTTCTGCCGCCAGCCGGAACTCCGACATCAGTGCATGCGGTACGAGCCGGATAGCCAGAAGAATGCCGAGCGGCACGAGAATCAGGTCATCGAGATAACCGAGAACCGGAATGAAATCGGGAATAAGGTCGATCGGGGAAAGCGCATAGGCTGCGACTGCTCCCGCCACCAGCTTGGCGGTCAGCGGCACACGCGGGTCGCGGGCGGCAAGCCACAAGGCGATGATGTCGCGCTTGAGGGTCTTTGCCCATGCTTTTGCCTTTTTCAGCATCTTCTTATCCCAGTTCCGTGGCTGAACCCCATATAGACGAACGGGTGGTCGATTTGTCTGGTCACGGACATCTTTATTTTCCAGCCTCCGGCGCTAAAACTCGATCCGGAAATTTGCAAAGAGGAATCAAATGCCCAGCCTGCTCAAGCATATGTCGGTCGGTCTTCTCGCTCTGGCCGTGATTTGTCCCGCAGCGTCTTATGCGCAGGATGGCAAGACGGTTCCCCAGAGCCGCCAGGAGATGCAGTTATCCTTCTCTCCGCTCGTCAAGCAGACGTCCGGTGCCGTTGTCAATGTCTACGCCGAACGTCTCGTCCAGCGCCCGAACATGTATACGGGCGACCCCTTTTTCGATCAGTTCTTCGGCCAGCGCATGCCGAACCGTTCGGAAAAGCAGTCCTCTCTCGGTTCGGGCGTAATCCTGTCGCACAATGGCTTGGTCGTCACCAATAACCACGTCATTCAGGGTGCAGACGATATCAAGATCGCACTCGCTGATGGTCGCGAGTTCCCGTGCGAACTGGTGCTGAAGGATGAGAGCGTCGACCTTGCGGTGCTGCGCATCAAGAGCAAGGAGAATTTCCCTGTTCTCGCCATCGCCGATTCGGATCGCACTGAGGTTGGCGATCTTGTCCTGGCGATCGGCAATCCGTTCGGCGTCGGGCAGACTGTCACGAGCGGCATCGTCTCCGCTCTGGCTCGCAATCAGGTATCGAGTGGAGACTTCGGCTTCTTCATCCAGACCGATGCGTCGATCAATCCGGGCAATTCCGGCGGCGCGCTGATGAACATGAACGGCGAGTTGATCGGCATCAACACGGCGATCTTTTCCCGTGGCGGTGGTTCCAATGGTGTCGGGTTCGCCATCCCCGCCAATCTCGTGAAGGCTTTCCTGGTAGCCGCGGAGGAGGGCAAGACGACCTTCGAGCGACCCTATGTCGGCGCGACCTTCGATGCCGTCACTTCTGACGTTGCTGAAGCACTTGGCCTGAAGGCTGCCCGTGGCGCGTTGGTCGTCCGGACCGTGGAAGGTGGCCCTGCCGACAAGGCGGGCCTGAAGCCCGGGGAAGTGATCACCGCCGTCAACGGCGTGGCGGTCGAACATCCCGATGCCCTCGGTTATCGTCTGACGACGGCCGGCCTCGGTAAACAGGCTGATCTGACCGTCCAGACCAGCGATGGACAGCGGGAAATGAGGATGCTGCTCAACACCGCGCCGGAAACGACGCCGCGCGACGAACGCCTGATCGAGGGGCGCAACCCCTTCGCCGGCCTGCATGTCGCGAACCTGTCGCCCAAGCTTGCAACTGAACTGCACCTGGCGACCGACAAGAGCGGCGTCGTCGTTACCGACGTGACCCGTGGTTCGCCCTCGGGGCGCCTTGGCTTCCAGCCAAACGATATCATCGTTTCGATCAATGGCAGCACGGTAAACACCACCAAGACACTCGAAAATATGCTGGACGAAGACCCGAGCTTCTGGCGCGTGGAAATCGAACGTGGCGGTCAGCGTATTCGGCAATTTTTCAGATGAGCAACGATCTGTTCTCTCCTCGTATCCCCGATGATGTCGCCAACAGGAGGCCGCTGGCTGACCGGCTGCGGCCGACAACACTGGGTGAAGTCACTGGTCAGTCACATCTGACGGGAGAGGATGGTGCGCTGCGCCGCATGATCGCATCGGGCACGCTTGGCTCGATGATCTTCTGGGGACCGCCCGGCACCGGCAAGACCACCGTTGCCCGTCTTCTCTCCGGTGAAACAGGGCTCGCCTTCGAGCAGATCTCAGCCATTTTTTCCGGCGTGGCCGATCTGAAGAAGGTTTTCGAAACAGCCCGCCTGCGCCGCATGGATGGCCGACAGACATTGCTGTTCGTCGACGAGATCCATCGCTTCAACCGTGCCCAGCAGGATAGTTTCCTGCCGGTCATGGAAGATGGCACCGTCATCCTTGTCGGCGCGACGACGGAAAATCCGAGTTTTGAGCTCAATGCCGCTCTTTTGTCCCGCGCCCGTGTCCTGACGTTCAGGGCACATGACGAGGAAAGCCTGCGGGAACTGCTGAAGCGTGCCGAAGAAGTGGAAAGCCGGCCGCTGCCGCTTGATGAGGATGCAAGAGCAACCCTCATTCGTATGGCCGATGGCGATGGCCGGGCGGTACTGACATTGGCGGAAGAGGTCTGGCGTGCAGCAAGGGAAGGGGAGGTTTTCGACACTTCAGGCCTGACCGAGATCGTCCAGCGTCGTGCACCGGTCTACGACAAGGGGCAGGACGGCCATTACAATCTGATCTCGGCCCTGCACAAATCAGTGCGTGGATCGGATCCCGATGCAGCGCTCTATTATCTCGCTCGCATGTTCGATGCCGGTGAGGATCCGCTCTATCTCGGTCGCCGGCTGGTGCGGATGGCCGTGGAGGATATCGGCCTTGCCGATCCGCAGGCGCTCGTCGTCTGCAATGCCGCCAAGGACGCCTATGACTATCTTGGGTCACCGGAAGGCGAACTGGCGCTTGCCAATGCCTGCGTTTATCTCGCCACTGCGCCGAAATCGAATGCTGTCTACACCGCCTTCAAGTCCGCTATGCGGGCCGCCAAGGAGAACGGCTCGCTTCTGCCGCCCAAGCACATCCTCAATGCACCGACCAAGCTGATGAAGCAGGAGGGGTATAACGAGGGGTATCGCTACGATCACGACGAGCCTGACGCCTTTTCCGGTCAGAACTATTTCCCTGAAAAGATGGGTCGCCAGACGTTTTATGATCCGCCGGAGCGCGGTTTCGAACGGGAAATTCGCAAAAGGCTGGATTGGTGGTCCAAGCTGCGCCGGGAGCGTGGCGAACCCTGACGCCAAACGGTCAGAGATGTTCCGTTATCCATTGTTCCGCCAGGCTCGTCCAAGCCGCATGCGTGCCGGACTTGTCCCTGAGCGCAAAGCCATGGGGAGCCTTTCCGAAGATATGCGCGTCCACCTCACGCTTTGCCTTGTGGGCTGATCTGATCAGGTTAAGCACATGGTCGACCGGCACCGATTCGTCATGTAACGCATAGGCCAGAAATAGCGGTATCTTCGGCATGCCGTGCGGTATCGCCGCGATACCAACCGGCCACTCGTCATAAAAGGCCTGTTTCTCGACAGGAGGATAGTCGGGTTTTCCCGCGGGTGCTTTGTAATCCTTGTGGTTTGCATTCACAGGGGCATAGGCAATGATTGCGCCTTTCGCAGCAAGCGGATGGTCCTGGCAGGCCATCACCCCGGCGAGATGCCCTCCCGAAGACAGGCCGACATGGAAAAGCGGCAGATGCGAACCGCGGCGATGCAGATAATCGAGACAGGTGATTGCGTCAGTCAGCGCAATATCTTTCGGATGAACACCATCCAAGGCTGCGGAGCCGGGCAACCGATGGGTTACCACATAGGCGTCGATCGAGAGCGAGTTGAGCCACCGCGCGGGTTCGACGCCTTCCTTGTCATGCATCAGTTTCAGATAACCGCCACCGGGATAGACGAGTGCCTGCGCTTTTGGCTTTGCGACACGATAGGCATGGAGTTCCAGTCGCCGGATCGTTTCGTAAGTCCGGTCCGGCCATGAGCCAATCAACTGGTTGGGCTCGTCATCCGAAAGCGGAATGACGTCTCCATCCATGATGGTCTCAAGATATTGCATGTCCGTCAAAGCTGTTTCCTCCCTGCAGCGTCCTCATCACGTCCTGGTGAAGAGACGCGCATGGTGTTCACAGAACACACCGCGATCAAGATGATAAGGCCACGCATCTTGACGCATCAGGGATGCGCGCCTCTAAGGTTCTGTGGCGAATTGATCAGGAATCCTGCTTTTGCGGGCTCTGCAGGGCCGGAGCAGGAATGAGTTTGACGGAAGATTCCGCCAGCCCGTGGTGACCTTCCATGTCGACGATCAGGTGCCAGTGCCCGTTCTCCGGGATAACCAGCCGAACAGGTGATTTGCGCGTGACCCCGCCGACATATTTGAAATCGAGACGCTCGGTAAATCGCTGGTAGTTCACCGCATTCATCAGGCGGATGTTGTTGACGGCGCTCAACGTCACCTCGATCGCGGTCCCCGCGCGCTGAGCTTTGAGGTCGTAATGGGTGAAACGGAAATTCGGCCCTGTCATGTCAGTCTCTTTGCTACCCTATCCAGAGTTGCGCAATCTTAGTCGCTGCCGGGTTAAGGATTGGTGGAACCTAACCTCTTCTGGCGGGTTATATTGGCGAACATCAAGGTGTCGCAACTGACACCGATGTCACAGGAATAAAACCGGCGGTGCCTGTCCCCTGTGCCGCCAAAGAATAATAATAGCCGACCTCCAATTCCAACCTCGCCGCATCCCCTCGGCGAGGTTTTTCTTTTGAGTTCTCAGCGCCGGTTCTCGACGTCGAGCTGCTGCGTGAGCGCCAATACCGTCTCGCAGGTCGGGGTCGGCACATTGGCAAGCTTTCCGAGTTCGACAACCATTCCGTTGAGGGGAACGATCTCGAGCGCTTTTCCGGCGATCAAATCCTGCAGCATCGAGGTTTTCACCGGGCCAAAACCATTGGCGCTGGCAAACTGTTCGTCGGCGGAGCGCTGGAAGCGGCAGCCGAGCGCGGTGCCGACCGCCTGCACCTCGTTCATGATCTTGCGGACCATCTGTGCCAGGTCTGGATTGGCCATCATGTCGATCATAAGCGCGCGCGTCAAAGCGCTGATCGGGTTGAATGCCGCATTGCCCCTGAGCTTCGCCCAGATCTCGTCCCGGATGTGCGCGGTCGGTCGAATGTCGAGGCCTGCCTGATTGAGCAGATCTTCCACTGCCTGCAGATCGACGGAGAGTTCGCCATTCGGCTCTCCGAGAAAGAAATGACCTTTGCCGTTGAGTTTCGTGCGGCCAGGCTGGATCACTTCCGCGCCCTGATAGGCCACGCAGCCGATGACGCGCTCAGGCCCGATCAGCCTCCACAGTCGGCCGTCAGGATCGAGCTGCGATAATTGCCGTTCTGCAAAACCGCTTGTTCCGTCCTGGTGGAAATACCACCATGGTATTCCGTTCAGGGTCATCATCACTCGCGTCTGCGGGTGAAGCAGGGAGGTTATGCCTTCAGCTGCCGCGGAAAGCTGGTGTCCCTTGAGGCCGGTAATCACGAGATCCTGCGGCGGCAGGCTGGCGGGATCGTCCGTTGCCGTGACACGTGCGGAGATCGAAGCAAAGGCCCCGTCGTCATACACGACACTCAGTCCCTGATCTCTGATCGCTTCAAGCTGTGCTCCGCGTGCGATTACGGATACTGTGATCTTGTCTCCAAGCGCATGCGCGATATTCGTCGCGAATGCGCCTCCAAGCGCTCCCGCGCCATAAATGCAAATCGTCTTGATGCTCATCATCCCTCGCTGCATGCCTTTGTCGGGATCAGCCTAGAGCAGCAGGGACGATGAAGCGAACCAGTTTTTGTGATAATTCAATCACCACACGAGGGGTGTCGCCGGTTAATGCGGGCGCGTTATCGGCAAAAGCTCGTTGCGGCGCAATTCGTCGATTGCGGTCACTGCTTCTTTGAGCGGCCAGCCGGCATCGAGCGCAGCCGAAAGCATCTTCAATTCGGCCTCCTGCTCAAGCGCAAGGAAGAGCGGTTCCAGAGCCTCCTGAACCGTAAGAACGTGGTCTTTGGGCGAGACAACGGATTGGCGTGCGTCGTTCGTCATGGATGCGGTTCTCCTCTCTGTTTCTTGCGTGAATCCTTTTTCAATTTCCTGAGAGCGGAAAAGGTTCCGGCGAAATCGCCTTTTATTCCTGGACGGCTGGCCGGCCGTTGAAAATCCGCTTTTTGAGGTGTTTCTGCAGTGGCTGATCGAGCCAGACTGTGAGGCACCATGAGATGAAGACGACGAGTGCAACTAGGATAATTCCAGCAAAGGGAAATAACTCCGGTTCGCTGACGCCGGGAGCGATGAAATGTGCCCAGTCGAGCAGCGGCGTGTGCAGCACATAGACCGCATAGGAGGAAGTTCCGAGAAAACTTGCGATGGATGCCGTTCTGGGGCCGGGTACGATCGCACTTGCCCAGTAAAGAAGTGCCGGCCAGATCAGAAGAACCACGAAGAGATCGAAGATCCAGCGCCAGTCGCGCGGTGTGGGGAAGGCGAGCACGGCAATCAGCAGCCCGAGGCAGATAAGCGATTGCCCCGGGCGCGTCATGGGTATCTTGCGGCGGTGGCGATAGATCAGCACCCCCATGAAGAACGAAAAAAAGACGCGCGCCATGCCGGCATACATCTCGTGCCAGCGAAAGCCCGCATGCAGGCGGTCGAATTGCAGTGCGGCAATCACCAGCAGCACCGCGCTGACTGCGAGCACGACCCCGATCTGGCGCAGCGTCGCCCGCGCTCCGCGCAGTGCATAGGCGACATTCGCCACGAGTTCGTTGAACAGTGACCACGCTGGATGGACGAGGAAAAGCGCGGCATTGAACGAGATGGTGATCGGCGAGGGCAGAAAGAAAAGCCCGGTAACGAAGGCAAGCAGCAACTCGCTTGGAATAACGTATTCGTCCGCCATGACCGGCCGGCCGGCGAAATACATTCGGATATAATAGGCGGTAACCAGCGCGAGCGCGATCGTATAGAGCGGATAGAGCCGCAGAAACCTGGCCTTCATGAACTGCAATGGCGAGATGCGCCCTTCCGAAAGTGAAGCGCCATAGGCGTGGGCCAGAACAAAACCGCTCAGCACGAAAAACAGATCAACCCCGAGATAGCTGGAGGGAAGGGCTTTCCCCAGCAGATCTTCTGCGTGGCGCTGGATAATGAAGATAGCGGCAATGCCCCTGAGCCCGTCGAGCAGCACGAAGCGGTCTCTGGTTGCGCTTTTTCCTGTTTCCATAATGCCTCGGGTTCGGTTGCTAGCAGTCTGACTATATCATCCGGGAAATAGTCCCGTTCAATATCTCGGCCAGACTGGACGCCGCTCGGGCAGCGTTTATTCATCGGACTTTAATGTCCTGCGCTGGGAAGCGGGAGGATGCTGACATGCACCTCGCGATGTCGTGATTGGCTGGCATGGGGCTTTTTGCAGCGGGCCGGTCGCGGTTAACAGAGAATTTATAAATTCATGAAAGTAGAAGGTAATCGGTGCGGGATCGCACATGCGGCCAGGGGTAGGGCAAATCCGCATGAACGACCCGAGGCTTAAGTGCTGGATGTATCGCCTGCCCATCCGCCAGACGCAGGCTGTGTATGGAGTAACTGTATAATGACCAAGAAGCCCTTCGCGCTGGCGCTTGCCGCCGTTCTCGTCTCTGGTTCGGCCCTTTCGGTGTCCGCCGCTGACCTCACAAGTTCCTACGAGCCTCCGGCCTACAATGAGCCGTCCGGCCCGTCCTCCGACTGGAGCGGCGCTTACGCCGGTGTTCACGCCGGCACCGCGTCCGACAAGCTGAACCCGTTCTCGAGCGGCACTGAATTCACCGGCGGTATCCATGGCGGTTACAACACCGAGATCAACGGTGTTGTTGTTGGCGGCGAAGCCGAGCTTTCTCATCTTGGTGATGCGGAAGTGGGTGTGCGCGGCGGCAAGCTGAAGGAACGTTATCGCGTTGCGGCCAAGGCCAAGGTCGGTGCACCGCTCGGTAGCACGCTGGTTTACGGTACTGCGGGTGTGGCTATGACCAGCCTGCGGGATAACGGTGCCACCGAAGGTCCGGACGGCTGGAAGCCTGGCTGGCTGGTCGGCGCTGGCGTCGAACAGAAGATCACCGGCAATCTTTCGGGCCGCGTCGAGTACAATTACACGCAGACCAGCGATGTTCGCAGCTTCCGCGTCGATAGCGGCACGTCCGAGCGCACGATCGGCGATCACACCATCAAGGCTGGCGTGAACTACAAGTTCTAAAATATGAGCCGGTAGGCTCGAGAAAAAATTTCTATGGCGCCGCATACCTTCGGGTGTGCGGCGCCATTTTCGTTTGTCTTGAGGGCGTCGCTCTGAGGTTGCGTTGCTATATGGTCGATCAGGTTTAAGCGCGCCATTCGCGGTGATTGGTTTTTCTGATCACAGAAATTGAATTTAAGTATAGATTAAATCGGTGAGATTTTTTGTTTTGAATCTCCAATTTTTATCCAAATGTACGTGAATAAATAAATCTGAAATTGATTTTTGCAAAGTATATTCAAGTATTGGTATTGGTTTATTGTGGATGCATTAATCCATCTGGGGTCTTGTGGTGACAATGCAGGTGAGCTTGCATTGATCCGTCGCATGATGCGAACCGCACCCAATCCCTCGTCATCTCGCTGAAGCCGATACAAATCGAGCTGCGGTTATGGCGCATTTTCGATCAGGTCGATTTCATAGGTAATAATACGATGTTGAAGCATATACGCATCAGAACCAAGATCCTTCTGTCCATCGGCGTATTGGCACTTATCTCTCTCTGCGGAGTGTCCTACCTCACTTACAAGTTCGAGGAAGCCAGTGCGTCTTATAATGATTTTCTCAACACCGAGGCGAAGGCCGCCCTCTTGTCGGCAAGGGCCAGTTCCGGCGTTAATGGCGCGGCTGTCCGTCTCGGGCGCCTTCTTCTTTTTTCGCCCGATGTTCCGCAATTCGAAACAGCGCAGAAAGAGTTCGATTCCCTGCTCGGCATAGCCGTTGGCCGCATGCAGGAGCTCTCGACGCTTGTTCCGACCACCAAGCCGGCGATGGACAATCTCATGGTCGATATCAATGGCGTTCGAGCGCTGCTTGATGATATCGTGAAGCTGCGAAAGAGTGGACAGGACCAGGCTGCAGTGACGCGGATGGGAGCGCTGGAAGCGCTGACAACGCGGATTTCCAAGCAGTTCAACGACAGCAACAGCGCATTGCAGGCGGTGCAGACCGCCGGTACGGATCGTCTGGCCACGCTGGTGCACGAAACGATCGTCACAAATATGGTCGCCATGGTGGTCGGTATCGTTGCTGCTCTCCTGCTCGCTGCCTACTTCGTTCAGCAAGGAATTACGAAGCCGATGCACAGTTTGCGCGAGCAGATGCAGCAGTTGGCGCAAGGGGAAACCGCCGGTGAGATCATCGGTCGTGATCGTCGCGACGAGATCGGCGAAATGGCTGCTACGGTTGCGGTGTTCCGGGAAAATGCGATCGAGCGCACGCGTCTGGAAGAGCAGACGGAAACCACCAGAAACCTTGCCGAAAGCGAAAGAGCGCGCCAGGAAATCGAAAAGGCTTCGGAGGCTCGCAATGTGCAATTCGCGCTGCAGTCTCTCGGTAACGGCTTGAAACGGTTGGCAGCTGGCGATCTTGTTACGACGATCGACACACCGTTCATTGCTGAACTCGATGTGGTTCGCGAGGATTTCAACGACTCGCTGGACAGGGTTCGTGATGCGATGCGATCGGTTGGCTTCAATGCGCAGGCCATTACCGCAAGCGCCAATGAACTCCTCTCGTCGGCCGATGACATGTCCAGCCGCACCGAACAGCAGGCCGCTTCCGTCGAGGAGACCGCTGCAGCGCTCGAAGAGATCACGACCACCGTCAAGGATGCGGCGAGCCGCGCCGAAGAGGCAAGTCAGCTCGTTGCCCGCACGCGTGCCGGAGCTGAGAAATCCGGTGAGATCGTTCGTGATGCGGTCGATGCGATGCACCAGATCGAACGTTCTTCGTCCGAGATCGGCAATATCATTGGTGTCATCGACGATATCGCCTTCCAGACCAATCTTCTCGCCCTGAATGCCGGTGTCGAAGCGGCTCGCGCTGGGGATGCTGGCAAGGGCTTTGCCGTCGTGGCGCAGGAAGTGCGTGAGCTGGCCCAGCGTTCAGCCGCTGCCGCAAAGGAAATCAAGGTCCTGATCAACACGTCGGGCGGTCATGTCGAGCAGGGTGTCAATCTGGTCGGCGAGACAGGAAAGGCGCTGGATGCGATCGTATCCGAGGTGCATGAGATAAACCGGCATGTTCAGGCGATCGCGGAAGCTTCGCGCGAACAGTCGCTCGGCCTTCAGGAAATCAGCACAGCCGTCAATACGATCGACCAGGGAACGCAGCAGAATGCGGCGATGGTGGAGCAGTCGACAGCCGCCAGCCATAGCCTTGCAAAGGACGCCGAGGCGCTGATGACGCTGCTTGGTCAGTTCCAGGTCGGTAGTGAACGTCTGCAATCCAATCGCCCTGTCGAGCGCCATACCTCGCGCCCGCCTGCACCGGTGCGCGTCGCCGAGCAGGACGAACGGCCGCGTCTGTCTCCGGCACGTTCGCTGGGACGCAAGCTCGCCTCCGCATTCGGCGGCGGTTCAGCCTCGGCCGCTGCGGTCAAAGAGGCGGAATGGTCCGAGTTCTAATTTCTTGACGATTTGACCCCCTTTTGGGTTCCAGGCGTCATCCACAGGCCTTCGTTTCCTTGAAGCGAAGGCCTGTGGTCGTTTTAGGGTGTTGCCGCAGTCAGGTTGGATTGCACTTCATTCCGTTGCGCCGAGCATTGTCGATGCAGTCGCTTTTGTTGAAGTAGCTTTCGGCTGAAGAGCCCACGATGCGACCGTTCGAGGCTGTACGGCGCCAGCGCCACTGGGTGCCACTCTGATAGATTTCCCAGGTATCCCCATTGCTGTCCTTGCAACTTGGCATGTTGTCCTCCGATTTGTTGCGAGGAGGACGCTAGGCGATTCCGCAGTGCTGCTCTACGAATCGAATGCAATCAAAGGTTGCGTTTCCGTATGGGTGAAGTTGTGCCTTGCCGGCGGCTGCGAGCTCTCTTAACCGCCTGACCAGAACCGGTCGTGATCGAATTCTTCGGCGATCGAAAGCGGTAACGGGTTCGTGCGGGATGGCTCGGCGGTCAGGTCCGTCAATGTCCGGCCGATCACGACCGGCGCCGCCATGCCGGTATCGCTGCCGGGTGCTGCGAGTGCCCACGAAAGAAGCGTGTCCTCACCATCGAACTCATCCTCGATATCGAGATCCGGCCCGGTGATCGGCAGCGATGCGATCGAGCCTTCCGGCGTCCGCAGAAGCTTCATGCCATCCGGAGGAGCGAGTGCGGCAAGGGCGCTGAAAGCCGGGGTGCCGGCTGGCGCGGAGACCGGAACTGGTCTTGCCGCAACGACCGGCGCAAGGGTTTGCATCGGCGCAAGTGATGCGGTCTGAACCGGATCTACCTCGATGGACTTGGCCGGGCGCAGGATCGGCAGCGGCGCGGAAAGAGCCGCAAGATCGGCAAATTCAGGATCGCTCTTGCGGCCGGAAGCATTGGCCATGACCTTGGGACTCGTCTGTTCAGCAAGCGCTTCTGCCGCGCGGCTTTTCGGCGTCGGCAGCATGGCGGTCAGCAGGCCGCTGCCGCCGCGCTTCGCGCTGCCGGTATCTTCATCGTCATCCGGCGCCGTGCTGGCGATCTGGATCGATTGCGATCCAACCCGGCGTTTGTAATCGGCGACAGCCTGGCTGTAGCCAGGAAGCGGTCGGCCGTCCGCCGGGAGGTGCATCGTCTTGCCGCTCGGGAAGATGCGCGCCAGTTCCTTGCGCGACATGCGCGGCCAGGCGCGCACATTGCCGACATCGAGATGCACGAAGGGTGAGCCGGACGTCGGGTAGAAGCCGACGCCGCCAACCTGTGCCTGCATGGCGAGCTGCCGCAGCGTCGAGATTTTTACGCCCGGAATGTAAAAATCCATCGCCTTGCCGAGCGTGTGCTGGCTTTTCTTGGCGACGCCCGAGGAGCGCGAGCGGCCGCGCAGCATGCTGTTGGTGGCTGGCGAGCGATAAGCCGAGACGACGTGAATATAGTCGGTGGCGCCGCTGCGCTGGTAAACTTCCCAGACGAGGTCGAGCAGACGTGGGTCCATGCGCGTCGACTGGTTCTTGCGCCAGTCGCGCAGCAGCCGGTTGGCCTGGGCGAGGCCCTTCTGATCGAACCTGCCGTTGCGTTTGTAGGTGATTGCAGCACGCTCGCCCGTATGGGTGAAATGCAGTTTTAGCGTGCGGTCTTCGGCAAAAGCCATCGTTGCCGTTCCAGCCAATGCCGAAAGCGCAACTACGGCTGCGCAGGAGGCCTTTGCCATTGTGTATGCGGTCTCTGCGGCGAGGCCCAGAAAGGCGCGCAGGGCGCCCGGCACAGGAGCATTCGACAGGGGCTGGAACACGACACAACTCGCTTTACGCCAAGATCACCACGACCGGGACGAACGACGAAAACCCGGCAACGAAGCCGCGATTATGGTCAATGAAATGCTAATGAGAGGTTGACGAATTATGAGGCGTGCCGATCCGACACGCTTTCGTGAAGTCGACACCGTTATCCCGACCTCCTGCACATGACTGTTTTGCGCCCGAAAAGCTGCTCTGGTGTTGTGGATTTTTCCGCCGAACTCGGGCACGTTCGCCAATCATGGCTGCTGCAAGCTGGATCTGATCGCCCGGGGCGCTATCTGCTCAAACGCAGCATAGGCGGGCGTTCCAGGCATTTCGACGGGCGAGGATTCGTATTGATTCTACGATTTTTGGGATCCCTTAGTGCAACGGGCGTGTTGTTGGCGCTTCTGTTTTTCGCCGCTTCCCTGACGCCGAGCCTCATGCCCCGTTCCTGGCTCATCCAGGGCGTTCTGTCCGGCGCCTGCGCGGCGACGGGTTATGCGCTCGGCGTCTTCATCGGCTGGCTGTGGCGATATCTGGAGCTTCCCTGGTTTTCGAAACATGCGGCCCCCTTGCGGGCAACGACGCTTCTGTTTGCAATCATTGTGTCGGCCGTTTTTCTCTGGCACGCGGTCGAATGGCAGAATTCGATCCGTACCCTCTGGCAGATGGAACCGCAGGAAAGCGCCGATCCTTTTCGTCTTGCAGGGATTGCCGCGATCACTTTCGCTGTGCTGCTGGCGCTCGGCTGGCTTTTCCAGCTGGCCGCAAGCCGGTTTTCCGACTGGCTCGATGCGATAATGCCGCGTCGGGTTTCAAACGTCCTCGGCCTGACGCTGGCAATCGCGGTGTTCTGGCTCGTCGGGCAGGGCCTGCTCGTCAGATGGGCGCTTGATGCCACCGATGCCTCGTTCCAGAAGGCCGATGCGCTGATCGAGCCGGACGAGACGCCGCCCACGAGCCCGTCCATGACCGGCGGGCCGGGATCGCTGGTCGGCTGGGATACGCTCGGGCGGCAGGGAAGGGTGTTCGTGTCGGGTGGCCCCAAAGCCTCGGCCATCGGCGAATTCCTGCGCAAGCCGGCTCTCGATCCGGTGCGCGTCTATGTCGGGCTCAACAGCGCTGAAACCGTCGAACAGCGTGCAGCCCTGGCCCTTGAGGAACTCCAACGGCAGGGCGGCTTCGAACGCTCGCTTCTTGTCGTTGTTGTGCCGACAGGCACCGGCTGGGTCGATCCGGCCGCCATGGATACGCTCGAATATCTGCATGATGGCGATGTCGCGAGTGTCGCCCTGCAATATTCCTACCTGTCGAGCTGGCTTTCGCTTTTGGTGGAGCCCGAGAACGGGCAGGATGCGGCGCGCGCGCTGTTCCAGGCCGTCTACGATCACTGGAAGACGCTGCCACGGGAAACGCGGCCACGGCTCTATCTGCATGGCCTCAGCCTAGGCGCCCTGAATTCGCAACTCTCCACCGACATTTATGATGTCGTCGCCGATCCTTTCCAGGGCGCGCTGTGGAGCGGCCCGCCATTTCGCAGCGCCAGATGGAATGCGATCACTGCGATGCGCGAGCCGGGCTCTCCCGCCTGGCTGCCAAAATTCCGCGACGGTTCGATCGTGCGCTTCGCAAACCAGATCGAGACCGCGTCGGACGGTTTTGCGCCCTGGGGGCCGATCCGCATGATCTATCTGCAATATGCGAGCGATCCGGTTACCTTTTTCGACCCGTCCTCGTTTTTCCGCGAACCTGCCTGGCTCAAAGGCACCCGCGGGCCTGATGTCTCGCACAGCTTCACCTGGATACCGGTCGTGACGGGCCTGCAACTGGCCGTCGACATGGCGATTGCCACCAGCTCGCCAATCGGCCACGGCCACGTTTATGCGCCCGAACATTACATTGACGCCTGGATCCCGCTGACGGATCCCGCTGTGTCGCCCGATGACGTGACCCGTCTCAAGCAGCATTTTCAGTCGATCGCCCATTGAGCTGTCAGCCGCCGGAACGACAGATGTTCCAGATTGGAAACACAGCGTCCATCATATTGTGATGAACGGATGATATGTGTTCGGCCGAAACTGAAGCTGAGACTGCACGTCATTGTTTCTACTTGGTTTAATTGCTGTACTTGTGATGATCTGCCTCAAGGAAATATCCGTTGGCCGCTCCATTGTTGGTCGGTAACGGTTTCGTTGACTGCGCCCGAAACCCTTGCCTTGAGGTGCCAGCCGGTCGATATCCGGACCTGTAGTTTTTCAATTGATCAACTGGAAGTGACAGACATGACCAAGCGAATTTTTGCCTCCCCCGGCCGTTATATTCAGGGAAGCGGCGTCATTGCCGAACTGGGCGATTATCTTTCCCAAATGGGCACGAAGGCTCTTTTGGTATCAGACGATATCGTCTGGGGCCTGATCGGCCAGAAGGTCGAGACTGCCGTCTCCGGCAAGGTCGAGTTCGCCCGTGAAAAATTCAGCGGCGAAGCCTCCACCAACGAGATCAACCGCCTCGTCGAGGTGGCGAAGAAAAACGGCACCGATCTCGTTGTCGGCATCGGCGGCGGCAAGACGCTGGATACGGTCAAGGCCGTGGCCGACGAGCTGAAGAGCCCCGTCATCATCGTGCCCACCATTGCCTCCACCGATGCGCCCTGCAGCGCGCTCTCGGTCATCTATTCCGATGACGGCGTGTTCGAGAAATACCGCTTCTATGCCAAGAACCCCGACCTCGTTCTGGTCGATACCTGGATCTGCGCCCAGGCGCCGGTTCGCCTCTTCGCATCGGGCATCGCCGATGGTCTGGCCACTTACGTCGAGGCGCTCGCCGTCCAGCGTTCCAACTCGAAAACCATGGTCGGCGGCTCCGCCACCATCGCCGGCATGGCGATTGCCGAAGCCTGCGAAAAGACGCTGCTCACCTACGGCGTCAGTGCCTATCAGGCCGTCGAACAGAAGCTGGTGACGCCGGCCGTCGAAGCGGTCGTTGAAGCTGCCACGCTTCTCTCCGGCCTCGGATTCGAAAACGGCGGTCTTGCCGCAGCCCACGCCATCCACAACGGCTTCACCGCGCTCTCCGGCGATATCCATCACCTGACCCACGGCGAAAAGGTTGCCTATGGCACGCTCGCCCACATGATCCTCGAACAGCGCCCCGACGACGAGATCGCCGGTTATATCGACTTCTACCGCTCGATAAAAATGCCGGTGACGCTCGCCGAACTGCATTTGGAAGGCGTGTCCCGCGAAGACCTGATCAAGGTCGGCCAACTTGCCAACAGCAAGGACGACACGCTGCAGAACCTGCGCGCCGATTTCACGGCGGAAGAAGTGGCTGATGCTATCTTTGCCGTGGATGCACTGGCGAAGGTTGTTTGATCGATAAATGCGCCGGGCATCTTCGGGTGCCCGGTTTTTTCCCGTCGGCATCGCCGCTCGCTGCCGCTATCGTGAGCAGGTGAGCGGCGACTAAGCCACCAGCGCCTTGGCCGTCCCTTCAGGATCGACCGCGATCACCTTGAGATAGGCACGCGCCGGCTGATCCGGCTCGGAGCGCCCCTGTTCCCAATCCCGCAATGTGCCGAGCGGAATCCTGTAGCGCGCCGAAAACTCTTCCTGTGTGAGACCAAGCGCCCGACGAATCACCTTCACCCGCGGCATGCGGGAGGCTGTGCGAAACTGTTCCGCCGTCATCGGCGGATTGTCGGGATCGGCCAGCGCATTGGCTTCCGCTTCCTCGTCGGTCATGGCGTCGAGGTAAGACCAGTCGGTTTTGTTGTCTCTCTCAGCTGGCATTGTCGTATTCCCGTCGTTCAGCGCGGGTCGATTTTCGCGCAGAGATAAAACGAATTGCCTCTCCGCGCTCGGTATAGATCACAGTCAGAAATCGGCCGTTGCAAAGCCCAATAATACGTCGCCCGACCTCGTAGTAATCCATCGATCGTTTTTCGATGTCTAGGGCAGATGGGGAATCGAAAACCGACAATGTGTCGGCGAACGTGACGCCATGCTTGGCGAAATTGGCTTCAGCGTTCAGGTGATCCCATTCGAAGTTTAGAATGGGGGACTACGGATTTCCAGTAGTGGGGCGCCAGCCACTCAGAGAGTAGCTGGCGAGTTAATTACTTTTTGCTCAAGATAGAGCGAACGCTGACCTTTGACTGCAGGCGGTCTGCGATTGGATCCCATCTGTCCGAGATTTCTTGCGCAAGTGCTTGCAACTGCTTTCTTCTTTGCTTGTAACGCTTTGCCGCAAAATAAACCTCCTCGGAAAAAAAACGTCTGCAACCATGCACATTTCGATATCCGCATTGCCTAAATGGTTCAGGTCATGTTCTGCAAACCAGTGAAGCAGGGTTGCAAACAGCACACCACGTTCGTTGCTTTCGGCAGATTGAAGCGGCCAGTTCTTTCCGAAATACGGCTTTGCCAAACCTATGAAGGGATCTCGAAAGCCAGACTGCATTCTTTTCAGCAGAACCGGTGCTTTGATGCGCACATCAATCCCGCCTAACTCCATTCTCTGAGGTATGTCTCCGGTGAGTTCGACGCGGCAGGTCGACGCGGCAGGTCGACGGTATTTGCCAAAGCGTTGATTTAACATGAGCAATGGCGTCCATTGCATTGAAAAGGCGTTGCTCATGATGATCCGAATTGGCCTCTCGATGCTGGTAAATTTTGTCGAGATTGTCGAGGCGAGTGGAATCGCTGCATTTCGACACAAGGAAATGGCTAGTTGCGCGTTCGATGTCGGGATACATCGTATCCATGATAAATGTGGGAGGCTGAAGAGCGTTCTCGATAATCGTTACCCGCTTTTGCGGTGTCGCGAATGCATATTCGATTAACTTGTGAGCGCTTATTACTTTTTCGGTTGCCATTCTTTTATCCTTTTGCGCTTTGCGCATGGGAGGAATGCCGTCGCCAACTCGACTTCAAGAAAGACTCCCCATACAATGACCTTGCTACAGGGTGGAGAGCTTCTCTTCGCCCCACGAGAGCGACAGCTTGTTCGTGGTATCCAAAGCCGAGACCGCCAAGTCTCGGCTTTGGTGTTTTTAGGAGTTGCGCAGATGCGCATTCCTTTATGCGTTTCAGTCCCTCATACGGCGAAAGCCCAGGGATATGATCCCTGGGCTTTCCAAAACTCATAACCGAAGTTCCTCGGTGTTTCTCCATCAAGAGCAACCGCTCGTGGCACCACACGTGTCGCACTTCTCACACGTCCCGTTCCGCACCATCGTAAAATTCTGGCACTCGGAGCACATGTTGCCGGTATAACCCTGCATGATCGACTTCATGCGGCGGTCGGCTTCGACCTTTTTGGCTTCGGTCTTGGCAGCTGCTGCGTCGGCTTCGGCCTTGTCGGAGAAGAGCGCGGTCGCGACCTGCTTTTCTTCCGTCACCACCTCGTCCAGCACTTCCTCGGCAATCTCTTCGGCCAGTTCCTTGGCGCGCTCTTCGTAATCGCGCTTGAAGGCGACGATTTCAGAGGTCGAAATGGCAACTGCCGGCTCCAGCTTGCGGGCCGTGTTTCCGGCAATCGAGGTGACGCTGGCGGAAGCGCGGGCAGGGGCGGCGGTGGCCGAACCCTTGGCTTCGGAACCACTCATCGCGCCGCCCTGGATCAGGGTCGGCTTGTAGCCGCGGGTCCAGCCGGTCGAGACGAGCTGTGTCTTGCCTTCCTTGATACCCTTGCCGAGCGCCGTGTTGGAAAAGTCCGACGTATCGACGTGGGCCAGGTCATGACGGCCGAGATAGGAAACGGCGAGTTCGCGGAACACGTAGTCGAGGATCGACGTGGCGTTCTTGATCGCGTCATTGCCCGTCACGATGCCGGCCGGCTCGAACTTGGTGAAGGTGAAAGCCTCCACGTATTCTTCCAGCGGCACGCCGTACTGGAGACCCAGCGAGATGGCGATGGCAAAATTGTTCATCATCGCACGGAAGGCAGCACCTTCCTTGTGCATGTCGATGAAGATCTCGCCGATCCGGCCATCACCGAATTCGCCGGTGCGCAGATAGACCTTGTGACCGCCGACATTGGCCTTCTGGGTGTAACCCTGACGGCGGTTCGGCAGTTTTTCACGTTCGCGAGTGACGCGCTCGATGACGCGCTCTACGATCTTTTCGGTGATCTGTACGGCCTGTGCCGCGGTCGGAGCCTGTACCAGTTCCTCGATCGCGTCTTCCGCATCGTCCTCGTCGATAAGCGAGGCGTTCAGCGGCTGCGACAGCTTGGAACCGTCACGATAGAGAGCGTTGGCCTTCAGAGCCAGTTTCCAGGACAGCATGTAGGCTGCGCCGCAATCCTCGACGGTTGCGTCGTTCGGCATGTTGATCGTCTTGGAGATCGCACCCGAGATGAACGGCTGGGCAGCCGCCATCATGCGGATATGGCTTTCGACCGAGAGATAACGCTTGCCGATCTTGCCGCAGGGGTTGGCGCAATCGAAGACGGCGAGATGCTCGTCCTTGAGGAACGGCGCGCCTTCCAGCGTCATCGCACCGCAGACATGGATGTTGGCAGCCTCGATGTCCTTCTTCGAGAAGCCGATATGCTCGAGCAGGTTGAAGCTCATGTCAGCGAGCTGCTCGTCGGTAACTTTCAGCGTGTTCTTGAGGAAGTCGGTACCGAGCGTCCACTGGTTGAAGACGAACTTGATGTCGAAGGCAGCCTTGGTGGCGCCGTTGATCGCTTCGATCTTCTCGTCCGAAAAGCCCTTGGCCTTCAGCGTGCCGGGGTTGATGCCCGGAGCCTGGTTCAGGTTGCCGTGACCGATGGCATAGGCCTCGATTTCGGCGATCTGGCTTTCGGTGTAACCGAGTGTACGCAGAGCTTCCGGAACCGCACCGTTGATGATCTTGAAGTAACCGCCACCGGCAAGCTTCTTGAACTTCACGAGCGCAAAGTCGGGCTCGATGCCGGTCGTGTCGCAATCCATGACGAGGCCGATCGTGCCGGTCGGCGCGATAACGGTCGTCTGGGCGTTGCGGTAACCGTGCTTTTCACCAAGTTCCAGCGCCTTGTCCCAAGCGGCCTTGGCGTGAGCCGACAGCGTCTGGTCCGGGTTTTCCGAATGATAGAGCGGAACCGGATCGACGGAGAGCTGCTCGTAGCCGGTCGTCTCGCCGTAGGCTGCACGGCGATGGTTGCGGATGACCCGCAGCATGCTTTCGCGGTTCGGCGCAAAGTTCGGGAACGGGCCGAGCTCGCCAGCCATTTCAGCCGAGGTCGCATAGGAAATACCGGTCATGATCGCGGTCAGCGAACCAGCAATCGCACGGCCTTCCTTCGAATCGTAGGGAATACCCGACGACATCAGGAAACCGCCGATGTTTGCATAGCCGAGGCCGAGCGTACGGTACTGGTAGGAGAGTTCGGCAATTTCCTTCGACGGGAACTGCGCCATCATCACCGACACTTCGAGAACGACGGTCCACAGGCGAACGGCATGTTCGTAGTCTGCGATCGCAATGTTCTTGGTCGCCTTGTCCTTGAACTGGAGAAGGTTGAGCGAGGCAAGGTTGCAGGCCGTGTCGTCGAGGAACATGTATTCCGAGCACGGGTTGGAGCCGCGGATCGGGCCACCGGCCGGCGAGGTGTGCCAGTCGTTCATCGTCGTGTTGAAGTGGATGCCCGGATCGGCAGACGCCCATGCGGCATAGGAAATCTGTTCCCACAGATCCTTGGCCTTCAAGGTCTTCATCACCTTGCCGTCCTTACGGGCGGTCAGGTTCCACTCGCCATCGTTCTCGACAGCCTTGAGGAAGTTGTCCTTCAAGGAGACGGAGTTGTTGGAGTTCTGGCCCGACACGGTGAGGTAGGCTTCCGAATCCCAGTCAGTGTCATAGGTCTTGAATTCAAGATCCTTGTAGCCCTGCTGGGCGAACTGGATGACGCGCTTGACGTAGTTTTCCGGAACCAGGTCCTTCTTGGCAGCGCGGATTTCGCGCTTCAGGGCCGGGTTCTTGGCCGGGTCGTAGCAGTCGTCGTCAGAGCCTTCGCAATTGACGCAGGCCTTCATGATCGCCTTCAGGTGCTTGGCGACGATCTTCGAACCGGTGACGAGGGCGGCAACCTTCTGCTCTTCCTTGACCTTCCAGTTGATATATTCCTCGATATCCGGATGGTCGATATCGACGACGACCATCTTGGCCGCACGACGGGTCGTGCCGCCAGACTTGATCGCGCCCGCTGCCCGGTCGCCGATCTTCAGGAAGCTCATCAGGCCGGAGGAACGGCCGCCGCCGGAAAGTTTTTCGCCTTCGCCGCGCAGGTGGGAGAAGTTCGAGCCGGTGCCGGAGCCGTATTTGAACAGGCGTGCTTCGCGAACCCACAGGTCCATGATGCCGCCTTCGTTGACCAGGTCGTCACCGACGGACTGGATGAAGCAGGCATGCGGCTGCGGATGTTCGTAGGACGACTTGGACTTGGTCAGCTTGCCGGTGAAGGGGTCGACATAGAAATGGCCTTGGCCGGGACCGTCGATGCCATAGGCCCAGTGCAGGCCGGTGTTGAACCACTGCGGCGAGTTCGGGGCAACGCGCTGTGTGGCGAGCATGTAAGCCAGCTCGTCCATGAACGCGGCCGCGTCGTCTTCGGACGAGAAATAGCCACCCTTCCAGCCCCAATAGGTCCAGGTGCCGGCAAGACGCGAAAAGACCTGGCGGGCATCGGTTTCAGAACCGTAGCGCTCGCCTTCCGGAATATCCTTCATCGCCTTCTCGTCGGCGACCGAGCGCCACAGGAAGGAAGGAACGTCGTTTTCCTCAACCCGCTTCAGGACCTTCGGCACACCCGCCTTGCGGAAATATTTTTGCGCCAGAACGTCGGTTGCGACCTGGGAGAACTGCGACGGCACGTCAATATCGGCAAGGCGGAAGACGATGGAACCATCCGGATTGCGGATCTCGCTGGTCGCCTTGCGGAACTCGATAGTCCCGTAGGCGCCTGTCTCAGGCTTCGTGAAACGACGTTCGATGCGCATTGCCTCTAGTCCCTCATCCTTTGGCGCCCCAGAAGGCGCACGTGTTCGATGCGGCTGCTCTCCATCATGGGCAACCGGCTGAAATGTCATCCAGACTCATTGGATGTATGTCTGTATATTGTGCTGGATGATGGCTGCCAACACTAAATATAGTATTAACAACATGTTTATGCCAGCTCAATCATCGTCTTGGCGGCATTTTTTGAGCGCACAAAAACCCGCCGCCCGGCGGTCTGTCAAAACACGCCCTGCGCTTGATTGTTTCCATCAAACTCGAAAAAGAACCAGCCTCGTTACTTCCGGTCCAGGTTGCCGCCGCAACATGGGTTCATTCATGCGGTGATGAGCTGATTCGGTCAAGCCGTAGTTCGTAGGAGTTTCTAAACCACAAGATATTGTGGCCGTTGCCTGTGGATAACGGGGAATAAAAAACTGTTAGGATTCTCAATCGCTTGGCGGCAGAGGCTGAAGCTTGCGTGAGGCTTGCGGATTCCGATTGTGGCATGATCACGGCAGATCGGGCGCTCTGGAATCCCTTTCTCAACGGGCGTTTTAGCATCTGGCCATACCATATTGAGACATATGGGTAACACGGCCCCCTAAATGCAGAACGGCCCGACATCCTGTGGATGACGGGCCGGCTCTTGACATCAAAACGGCAGGGCAGGGTATGCATTAGCGCATATCATGCGGCTCGTGGTTGTGAAGGGTTCCGGCCACTCTCTATCGTGTCCGCAAGCTCTGTAAAGCTCAGCCGCGGTGACCCTTGGCGATCGGCTCCTGATAGGTGAAGCCCATGTCCCAGGGGAAGTAGATCCAGGTGTCCTGCGAAACCTCGGTGACGAAAGTGTCGATCGTCGGCACGCCCGTGGGCTTGGCATAGACGCAGGCGAAATGCGCCTTCGGCATCATCTCGCGCACTTCCTTGGCGGTCTTGCCGGTATCGGTCAGGTCATCGACCACCAGAATGCCTTCGCCGCCATTTTCCATCAACTCCGGCGAAATGCCCTTGAGCAGCACCGTATCGCCCTGATTGACGTAATCGTGGCGCGTGGCGATGCAGACCGTGTCGATCAGGCGGATATTCAGTTCACGCGAGATGATCGCCGCAGGCACGAGCCCGCCGCGGGTAATGCAGACGATCGCCTTGAATTCCTGACCAAGGTCGGAGAGGCGCCAGGAAAGCGCGCGGGTATCGCGGTGAAATTGGTCCCAGGAAACGGGGAATGCTTTTTCGGGAAGAGACATAGGGTTCTGCCAAGTGCTTAAGAGCTTCGTTGGCTCTCGCTAATAGCGGCAGATGCGGCAGGAAAGCAAGCGGGCCTTGGAGGGGCGATCGGATATACGGCCAGATATGGCCTCAATCCTTTGCGAAGCGGGTGACGCATAGTGTGTAACGAGGATCATTTTTGATGGACGAATTGGAAAAGGCTGCGCGCGGATTGCTCTATGACGCGAATTACGATCCGACGGTTCTTGAAAAGCGCAAGGCGGCAAAACGCATCCTGCACCGGCTGAACGCGCTGTCGCCGGATGAGAACGCGGAACGTGCCGAACTGATCCGCGGCCTTTTTGGCCGGATCGGCAAGAATTTCGTCTTCGACGGCGCGATCCATTGCGATTACGGTTTCAACATCGAGATCGGTGACGATTTCTATGCCAACGTCCACCTTGTCATTCTGGATGGCGCAAAGGTCACGATCGGCAACAATGTCTTCATCGCCCCGAATGTCGGCATCTACACCGCCGGCCATCCGCTGGATCCCGAACGTCGCAATGCAGGCCTCGAATATGCCCTGCCGATCACCATCGGCAACAATGTATGGATCGGCGGCGGTGTCTCGATCATGCCGGGGGTGACGATCGGCGACGGCGCGGTGATCGGCGGCGGAGCTGTGGTCACAAAGGATATCCCGCCCAATGTGGTTGCCGCCGGAAGCCCGGCCCGCGTGATCCGTGAGATCACCGCGGAAGATGGAACGCGCGAAAGCTTTGGCCGAAGGTAGTCATCTTAGGACAGGATCAGCGGCAGCAAATGAGCTGCTGTCGCGTCATTTTTAACGCGACAGCAGCGTCAGCGCCGTCATCGAATCGAGCAGGCTGCGTGTCACTCCGCCGAAGAACATTTCCCACCAGCGCGAATGCCCGTAGCCGCCCATCACGAGAAGATCGATGCTTCTGTCGGCAAGACGGTTTTCGATCGCTGTAGCCGGCGAGGCGCCGCCGCTGTCCTGCGTCGTCAAGGTCACGTCGATGCCGTGGCGCGCGAGCGTCGCGGCAAGCTCAGCACCGGCAAACTCCCGATCCCTGTCGCCACGGTCCGGCGGATCGATCACCAGCACCTCGACAGATGAGGCTTGCTTCAGCAGCGGCAGCGCATCGAATGTGGCACGCGCCGCCTCGCGCGAACCGTTCCAGGCGATCAGCACCCGCTCGATCGGCTTCGGCTGCTTCAGTGTGTAAGGCACGAGCAGCATCGGCCGGCCGCTTTCGAACAGGAATGTTTCCAGATCGGCGCGGTGATCGGCTTGGGAAGGGCTGCTCTGGTTGGCGACGATCAGGTCCGCCGTCCGGGCAATTTCCTGCACGGAACTCGATGCATAACCGGCCGCCAGCATGTAGCTGCGCCATTCGGCCGAAAGTCCCTCGCGCGTGGTCTTCTGGCGAAAGATCTGCTCGATCGCCTGCGTTTCCTTCTGTGCGCTTTCCTGCAGGATCTCGATCGCAGTGGGATCGGGAATTTCCATCGGCGCAATCAGTGGCACGGCAGACAGCGTCTCGGTATGAACCCCAACGAGGTGCGCGGAAAACTGCTCGGCGATCGCGACGGCGAAATCGGTGATCTGCGTTGCGTTCCGCTGCGTGTCGAGAACGGCAAGAACCGTCTTGTAGGACATGGACATCTCCTCATGGCCGGCTTCGTTTCGAGCCTGTCTTCAATAAGTTGGTGCCTTAGCTGCGCGGGTCAACGCCCGCCGCCCGCGTATCATGCGTCCGCGGTCGGATTCGCCGAAATTCCCTTGCGATCGAGGCCGGCAATCATCGCCGAAACGGCGTCTGCCGCCGCATCCATCGGCTGCTTTTCCCGCGCGCGCACGACGATTTCGGTTGAAAACTTCTTTCCGTCGAAGCGCGGATAGGAGCCGATGCTGGTATCCGGATGCGCCTTTTGGATATCGGCGAGCAATGTGCCGATGTCACCCTCGCCATAGGGGCATGAGACCGCGCGCGACAGCATCTTGGCTCCGCTGCGCAGGGTCGGAAGAACATTGTCGACCATCGCCTGAAAAACCTGCGGCACGCCGGCCATCACATGGACATTGCCGATGATGAAGCCCGGCGCGGTGGAAACGGGATTGGCAATGTGTTTGGCACCTTGTGGCATCCGCGCCATGCGCTGGCGGGCAGGGGTGAATTCCATCTCCCGCCGCTTGTACATGTCGCCAAGCAAGGTCATGGCCTCGGGTTCGTAAATGCATTCGACGCCGAAAGCCCTGGAAACCGCATCCGCCGTGATGTCGTCATGGGTCGGGCCGATTCCGCCGGACGTAAAGACATAATCGTATCGCGCTCTCAGCGTATTCAGCGCCTCGACGATCGCGTCCTCCTCGTCGGCGACGATGCGCACTTCCTTGAGATCGATTGCCGACAGCGTCAGCATATCGGCCAGATGTCCGATATTCTTGTCCTTGGTACGCCCCGAAAGAAGCTCGTCGCCGATGGCGAGCATAGCTGCTGTGACGATGATGGGAGAGGCGTGTTGACTGGTCATTGCTGTCTCGCTTTTTTCGATTTGACGACGTTAGTCCGCCTGACGCGGAATGCAATGAGGTGTCGGTGAGTTGATAAGACGCAATTTGAAGAAGATAAATCATCGTCGTTCGAAAATAGTAGACAGTCCGTCGCGACCACATTGGCTGGCAAGGAATGCCGATGTCCGGTAGCTTTCCGCCACACGAGTGTAACAGGGTGGGTCGATGATCCTGGACTTCTTGAAAAATCTCCTCGTCGGCGCACCTTCAGTAAGCTTTGAACCCGCGTCCATACCCGCAAAGGAAATGCAGAAAATGACGAAAGTTCTGGTTCTCTATTATTCCTCCTATGGCCATATCGAGACGATGGCTTATGCGGTCGCCGAGGGCGCGAAATCCACCGGTGCCGAAGTCACCGTGAAACGCGTTCCGGAACTGGTACCCGAAGAGGTTGCCAAGTCCTCCCACTTCAAGCTCGATCAGGCAGCCCCGATCGCGACCCCGGCCGAACTCGATCAGTATGATGCAATCATCGTCGGTTCCGGCACGCGTTTCGGCACGGTCACCTCGCAGATGCGCAATTTCTGGGATCAGACGGGCGGCCTGTGGGCAGGCGGCAAGCTGGTCGGCAAGGTCGGCTCGGTCTTCACCTCGTCCGCCACCCAGCACGGCGGCCAGGAATCCACCATCCTCGGCTTCATCCCGACCCTGCTGCATCATGGCATGGCTGTCGTCGGCCTTCCTTATGCCTTCCAGGGCCAGATGGGCGTGGAAGCGGTCAAGGGTGGCTCGCCCTACGGCGCTTCGACCATCACCGACGGCGACGGCTCCCGCCAGCCTTCCGAAGTCGAACTGGAAGCAGCAAAATATCAGGGCGCGCACGTTGCCAAGATCGCTGCGAAGCTTTCGGCGTAAGCTGGATATTTGATATCTCGAAAGGTGCGCTCTCGCAGTGTGCCTTTCGAACTTTCGTTCTCTTGCGCATGCCATGACGAATCGAACGAAAGAAGTTAAGACCGGGAAACGATATCAACTGGGGTAATCGGTTTGAGGTGTTTCGGTCTTTTCGACATGGACAAAAAGATCCAGCTTCTCGATGTGGGGGCCTCGGCAATTGCCGAAGTGCCTGTCTACAAGAAGCTGATGGATCTTGGGCTCGCGCATTTGAATGCTTTCGAGGGTGACGAACGTCAGATCGACGCGATCAAGGCGGCGTATTCGCCCAACGTTTCAATATTCAATCACTTCCTTTTTGACGGGAGCATGCAGAAAGTCCATCTGGCTGCGCCGGAAAGTGGCATGAGCTCGCTTCTGAAGCCCGATGCGGCCGCCCTGAATTTCTTCAATGGCTTTCCGCAGTTTGGGAACATCCTTTCTGTCGAGGACGTCCAGACGACGCGATTGGACGATGTTCCGGAATTCCCGGATATCGATTTCGTCAAGATGGATATTCAGGGCGCCGAGCTGACAGTTCTTCAGAATGCGACGGACAGGCTCAGGAACTGCGTTGCCATCCAGTTGGAAATATCCTTCGTTTGCCTATACGAGAAGCAGCCCGCTTTCGGAGAAGTCGACGTGTGGATGAGAAGCCAGGGCTTCCTTCCTCATTCTTTTCTCGACGTGAAGAGATGGTCGATTGCCCCAACCATTTTTAACGGAAATTTCCGCGTTCCGGGCAACCAGCTGCTCGAAGCGGATATTGTTTACATTCGTAATCCGCTGGACCCCGGCCGGCTGGATGTCGAGCACCTCAAAAAGCTCGCGGTCATCTCACATTATTGCATGAAGAGCTACGACCTCTGCATATTCGCATTGATCGAACTTGAGCGCAGAGGCGTGCTGCAGGCGGGCGAGCATAAACTCTACATGGACAATATCGGTTCCTTCGGCTGAAGGCCGAGCCTCGTAACAGGCACCTCACCGTTTTTACGGTGAGGTCGCTTCAGCCCGCATCCTATCGTTCGGCAAGCTCGCTTATATCCCGTCACGAATGCTTCCCGAAGCAACTGGGTACGAGCATAGCGCGGACACGCAGCAGCGATTTTTCCTGGCTAAGCCGTAAAGAACGTCAGTCATCGAGAATATATATGTCGCTGGAACCTGTCCACATTGGTGCGGACGGCGGGGATCGAACCCGCATGACCGAGGTCGAGGGATTTTAAGTCCCTTGCGTCTACCAGTTTCGCCACGTCCGCATGATGTTGCTTTTCAGGTAGATAGACGATTCCGTCAAGCTCACCTTTGCAAAACATATCGCGGAGTTGGCGCCATCGGCGATTTTGCTTCGCGCCTGTCCCACGGAAAACCGGGAAAATCATCGAATTGCAAAAAAAAAGAGGCCGGCACTCTGCGCCAGCCTCGAAGAATCACGACCTTCGGTCTTCGTTAGTCGAGAAGGTCCGCAGGAACCTTGCCGCCGTTCTCCGACAGCTTTTTCATCAGCGCCTTGTGCAGCCACATGTTCATCTTGGCCGAATCCCCCGTGTCGCCGGTATAGCCTAGTTCGTCCGCAAGTTCTTTGCGTTCGGCAAGGCTGGCATCCATGCCGAGCGCCTTCATCAGGTCGACGATCGAGTGGCGCCAGTCGAGTTTCTGGCCACTCTTCTTCACTGCCGCGTCGAGGATCGGGGCGACATCGACCGGTGTTCCCGCCGGCTGGCTGACAGCGGGGGTGGGGGTCGAGGTGGCTGTGGGCGCCGGTGTGGAAGGCGCAGCGGAGGCGGACGGTGACGGCTGTGAAGCCGGAGGAGGCGTGGGATTTTCCGCCGCGGCCGCCGGATGGCCGAAAATCGCATTCTTGATCTTGCTGAAGATGCTCATGAGGGTCCTCTCCTCTGGGTTAAACAGAAAGAGGAATTAGGGCGGTCCATACGTGAGGAAATGGTCTGCATTTTAAGAAATGCGCATAAATATCCCGAGCCTGGTTTGGGTTGTGCCGGTTGACGCGGCGGGAGCAAATTCTATCTCCGTCCCTCCACGAGGGAGGAAAGTCTTTATGGTCAGGAAGTTATTGTTTCTTCTGCTGGTTCTGTTTGCCGGCTCGGCGGCGCATGCGGAGGGCACAGTCAAGGAGGGCCAGTTCATGGCCAGCCGTATCCTCGGAAAAAACGTCGAGTTCACGCTTTACCTGCCCCCCGGTTACGGCCGCGACGAAAGGCGTTATCCGGTCATTTACCTGATGCATGGCGGCGGTGATGGCCAGAATCAGGACTGGTATCGTTTCGGCAACGCCAATCTCGTCTTTGACAGGCTGATCGAAAGCGGCGAAGTGCCGCCCTTCATCGCCGTCACACCGGAAGGGCGCCGCGACGAAGACAACAAGTTCAACACCTACTACATGAACGATGCAGACGGCCAGTATCCGTGGCAGGACATGTTCGTGAAGGAATTCGTGCCCCATGTGGAAAAGACCTTCCCCGTCATTCCCGGCAAGAAGTCCCGCGGCATTCTGGGTCTTTCGATGGGTGGTTATGCGGCGATCGCCTTCTCCCTGAAATATCCCGACCTTTTCGCCGGTGCCGCAGCCTTGAGCGCGGCTTTCCGCACCGACCAGCAGATCGTCGACATGGACCAGTCCGGCTATGATCGCCGCTACGGCAAGGCATGGGGTGTTGGACTGACCGGTCGTGATCGCCTCAATCAGCCTTATTACGCCAACAGCGTGCTCGATCTGGTCGACAAGACGTCGGCGGAGCAGATCAAGAAGACCGAGCTTTATATAGACTGCGGCTCTTATGACGACTTCTTCGTCGGTAATGCCGAACTGACCCTCAAACTGCAGAAGCTCGAAGTGCCGCATCGTTTCATGGCCCGAGAAGGCGGTCATGACTGGACCTACTGGCGCACCGGCCTGCCTCAGGCGACCGTCTTTCTCGGCAGGGTTTTTCAACAGTAAGGACCCGCCATCGACATTCCATGGTGCCTGCCGACTGTGCTCGAGCGAGAACGGAGAACGGAAAGGCGACAAAACGGACTTGGTCTTCCTCCGCCTGCTGTGGCATAGCGGGGGAAATCTTGATGATCCGTGGATGGTTTAAGTGATGAAGACAGGTGTGGACGATGCCAAGGCGGCGATGCGGACGATCTTTCCGGAGACGCCGCTCCAGTTGAACGAGCATCTGAGCCGCCGTTACGGCGCAGATATCTGGTTGAAACGCGAGGACCTCTCGCCGGTCCGGTCCTACAAGATTCGGGGTGCCTTCAATTTTCTGCGCAAGGCGATCGTAGCCGGTGCAAACGGCAAGACCTTCGTCTGCGCCTCCGCCGGCAATCACGCGCAAGGCTTCGCCTTCGTCTGCCGTCATTTCGAAGTGCCGGGCGTGGTCTTCATGCCGGTTACGACACCGCAGCAGAAGATCGACAAAACCCGCACCTTCGGCGGTGAATTCATCACCATCAAGCTGATCGGCGATATTTTCGATCAATGCTATGCGGCGGCGCGCGCCCATGTGGAGGAAATCGGCGGCATGATGGTGCCGCCTTTCGACGACCTCGACATCATCGAAGGGCAGGCGACCGTTGCCGCTGAAATCCAGATGCAACTGCCCGATGGCGTGCGCCCGGACATGGTCATTCTCCCGGTCGGCGGCGGCGGCCTTGCCTCCGGCGTCACCGGTTATCTGAAGGATGTCGTGCCCGCCGAAGGCTTCCTCTTCACCGAGCCGACCGGTGCCCCGAGCCTGAAGAAAAGTCTCGAAGCCGGATCGCCGGTAACACTTACGAAGGTCGATAATTTCGTCGACGGTGCAGCGGTCGCGCGTATCGGCGATCTCAATTTCGAGGCGCTCAAAGGCTTCTCTTCGACCCAGGTCACGCTGGTTCCCGAAAACGCGATCTGCGTCACGATGACCGACATGCTGAATGTCGAGGGCGTCGTGCTTGAGCCGGCAGGCGGCCTGTCGATCACGGCCCTGTCGCTTCTTGCGCCCGAACGGATCGCCGGCAAGACCATCGTCTGCGTCGTCTCTGGCGGCAATTTCGATTTCGAGCGCCTGCCGGATGTGAAGGAACGGGCCATGCGCTATGCGGGCCTGAAGAAATACTTCATTCTGCGTCTGCCCCAGCGCCCTGGCGCTTTGCGCGATTTCCTCAACCTGCTTGGTCCGGATGACGATATTGCCCGGTTTGAATACCTGAAGAAATCGGCCCGCAATTTTGGTTCGATCCTGATCGGCATCGAAACGAAGGCGCCGGAAAATTTCGCCGGTCTTCACGAACGTTTCGAAGGCGCCGGGCTTGGTTACGAGGACATCACCGAAAACGAGATTCTTGCCAACCTGATTATCTGATGTGGCAGGCGGATGCCGGCTGGCGATCACAGGTCGTCGGCCGGCCAGACGCAGAGACGCCCTCCATCGATGTGATGTTTTGTCATGTTGGATTGTGACTTTTTGGCCGGGAGGCCGCTTCCGGCCCGCAGATACTTATGCTAGGCAAAAATCATGGCATCATTTTTCTCTTCTCTTCTGTCCGCCTTCTCAGGCAAGGATAAGCCGGCAAAGGCCGCAAAAGGCGCTGAGCCCGTTCCTTACAAGGATTGCTTGATCTATCCGGCGCCAATCGCCGAGGGCGGTCAGTACCGTCTTGCTGGAAGGATCGAGAAGCAGGTGGACGGTGAGACGCTTGTTCGCCACATTATCAGGGCCGACATGTTCTCCTCGATGGACGATGCCGTGACCTTTACCGTCCGCAAGGCGGAACAGATCATCGACCAGAATGGCCCGTCGCTTTTCTCCGGTGGCGAAAAGTCCCGGTCGGCCTGATCAAGTCCTGTTCAACCATCGGTGATCAGGGCGCTGGTGATACACACCCAATATTAAAACCTGGCATCTAGGCTGTCTGGACATTTGTCAGTTTTCCAGCGGCTTTTCGATGAGATCACAGCGGCTTTATTCGGCGCGTATTGCAGGTTTTTTAGTAGCGGCAGTTTTGTCTGTCCCGCGTGCCTATGCTGAAGACGATTTTGCCGGCCATCAAACGATCTCTTCGGCGGTGAACGATTTGTGGGTGATCGTCGTCTCGGCCTGTGTGATGTTCATGCAGGTTGGCCTGTTGTTTCGCATGGCCGGTTCGGCGCGGCCGGGAAATTCGCTAACGGTCGCAAGAACAAACCTCCTGGGTTTTGTCCTCGCCGTTGTCGCATTTGCATTGGTCGGAGCCACCCTGGCTTTCGGACAATCGCAGCTACTCCCATTCGGAACCGGGCCGGGCCTCTCGCTGTTTGACGATCTGGCATCCGGGCAGGCCGCGATGATACTTTTCCAGTTGATGCTCGGCGGTGTCGCGGTCACCATCTTTTCCAGCTCGGCGGCAGGACGAATGGCCCCGAAGGCCTTCATCCTTGCCTGCCTGATCGTGGCAGGCGTGCTCTATCCGGTGTTTCTTCATTGGGTTCGTGGGGATATGATCTTCCCCAATATCTCGGCATTCCTCGCTAACCTCGATTTCGTCGATCTTGCCGGCGGCGTTACGGTCCATGCGACCGCCGGATGGATAACGCTCGCCGCCTGTATGGTGATCGGTTCACGTAGTCATGGGTCTGGCCGCAACGTGATCTTCTCCGTTGCCGGAGCCTTGCTGCTTCTGGTCGGCTGGGCCGGACTGAACGGCGGCTTCGCAATGGCCCGCGACGCGAACATGCCGGCCGTTATCGTCAACTCGCTTTTGGCCGGCGGAGCAGGCGCCTGTTGCGGTTACCTGGTCGCCCTGCGCGCGGATCGGCAGGTTTTGCCGGAGCGGCTGATCTCCGGCATGCTGGGTGGACTGGCAGCCGTCACCGCCGGCTCGGGCCTTTTCGATGTCACTGGCGCATTGGTCGTGGGCGGGATCGGCGGTGTCGTTGCCATTTGCGGCAATCTCTTCGTCGCGCATGTATTGAAGGTCGATGATTCGATGGGCGTGGTTGGCATCCACGCCTTTGCCGGCGCGGCCGGTGCGCTGCTTTTGCCGCTGGTCGCACCGCTTGCGCATCTGCCCGCATCAGGAAGGCTGGAACAGCTGTGGATTCAGGTCGTCGGAGTTGGTTTCAATTTCTATTGGGCGTTCGGAGCGAGCTATCTCTTCTTCCTGTTTCTCGACCGCATCATGGTCATTCGCAAGGCGGCGGATGCACAGGATGAACGTGACGAGGTGATCGCCGAATGGTCGCGCCAATATGATGAAGCCGAACGCGTGGCTGCCTTGGCGAAGGCCACATTCGAAGCGATCATGATCCATCGCGACGGCATCGTGGTTGATGGTAACGAGGAACTGGCAAAGCTCGTCGGACGCCCTCTGCCTGATTTGATCGGTCGTTCCATCTTCGATTTCCTGCGGGACGGGGAGGCGATCCGGGTTTCCGAGATCATCAAGCTCAATGATGATGCCCGGCATGAGATTTCAATCGAGCTGCCGGATGGGGTGTTGGTGCCTGTTGCCGCCCGCGGCCGCGATATCACCTTCCACGGCGAAAAAGCCCGTGTCGGCTGCTTCGTCGATTTGCGCGAGAGGAAAGAGGCCGAGAAACACATCCGCTATCTTGCATTGCACGATCCGCTGACGGGCCTGCCCAATCGCGTCCTGTTCACCGAAAGCCTGAACGAGATCGTGGCGCGTGCCGGGGACGGCCGTGCTTTCGGCATTGCTATGATCGATCTCGACCGCTTCAAGGACATCAACGACATTCACGGACATCAGGCCGGCGATGCCGTCATTCGCGAGGTGTCAGCCAGATTGATGGCAGCCGCGGGGCCACAGGATATGGTCGCCCGCCTTGGCGGCGATGAGTTCGCGGCAATTCTGGGAAGCGTATCGACGGAGCAGGATCTGGAGGCTTTCAGCAGGCGTGTGCTGGAGGCCATGGCCATGCCGATCGATATCCGCCGTGGCGAGCAGGTGAACGTTACACTCAGCATCGGCGCCGCCCTGTCTCCCGACCATGCCACGGACAAGGATACGCTTGTCGGCTGTGCCGACATCGCGCTTTACCACGCCAAGGGTTCCGGTAGAAATGCCTTCCGCCTTTTCCGTTGCGGCATGAACGACCTGATCGAAAAACGCCGTGCGCTGGAAGGTGATCTCGAACTGGCCCTGCAACAGGGCCAGTTCGAGCTCTACCTGCAGCCGCGCGTCAACGCCAATGATGCTTCCATCAGTGGCTACGAGGCGTTGTTACGCTGGAGCCACCCGACAAAAGGCATGGTCAGCCCGGCTGACTTTATTCCGGTGGCCGAAGCATCGGGCAAGATCATCCAGCTCGGGGAATGGGTGCTGGCAGAGGCGGCCAGACTGCTCGACGGTATCGAGGGGCATATCAGCGTCAACGTAAGCCCGCTTCAGTTCCGCCACGGTGATTTTACGTCCAACCTCGCCGATCTCCTGCGGCGAACCGGTGCCGATCCCCGCCGCATCGAGCTCGAAATCACCGAGAGCGTGCTGATCGACGATGACCAGCGAGCGGTCCATATCTTCGGCGAGCTGAAGAATATGGGCTTCACCATTGCGCTGGACGATTTCGGCACCGGTTATTCCTCGCTCAGTTACCTGAGCCGTTACCCGTTCGACACGCTCAAGATAGACCGCAGTTTCGTGGCCAATCTCGGGGTCGCGGAGAATGCCCGCATGATCGTGCGAACGATCATCGATCTGGGTACGGGGCTCGGAATGAAGGTTGTTGCCGAAGGCGTCGAAACGCCGGAGGAAGCCCTGTTCCTCGCGCATGCAGGCTGCCATGAACTGCAGGGATATCTTCTCGGACGACCTGCGAAAGTATCCGATATTGTACGGCAGATCGATTCCGCGATTGCCGTTCAGTTAAAACATATGCCGCGTAGATTGCCGGAAATCGGCGAGCCCGGATTCAATCGGAATGCAGATACGCGTCTTATTGGTTGACCTCCATGAGATCTGCCGGGATTTGAGGAAAACTTAACTGAGGAGCTCCTAAAAGAGGTTATTCTCAATGGCGCAAGGAGCGCCCATGCAATGGCTTAATCTCGGCCTGTTTCTGGTTGAAGCGGTCGTCTATTTTTCCGTCATGACGGCGTTCCTGCATTTCCGGCGTCCGCTCGGCCTGGGTGTGTTTCTGGCAGCGCTCGGCGTGATGCATTTCATGGAAACCTATCTGGCAGCGGTCTTTTATGTCCTGCTGCCCTTCGGGACCGTCTCGCCGGGCTCGTCCATCTTTTTTGCCGGCAAGCTGATGATGATCCTGATGCTCTACATCAAGGAAGACGCAGCAACGGTGCGTCAGCCGATCTACGGCCTGTTCCTCGGCAATCTCCTGACTGTCGGCATCGCCCAGATTCTCCAGTGGCATGCAGCGGTCGCCTTGCCGGGCGGCCGCGCGGCCGACATGGGTTTCCTTGACGAGATGGGCTGGCTGATGGTCTGGGGCACGACACTGCTCTACATCGATGCGATCGCCATTATCCTGCTTTATGAGCGGCTGGGACGGTGGACCGAACGCCATATGGTGCTGAGATTTGCCATCAGCGGCGCGGTGATCCTCACCTTCGATCAGATCGGTTTCTTCTCCGTTCTTCATATCCTTCTCGATGCGCCGCCGGCGGTGTTCTTTGGGGGCTGGTATGCGAAGCTCTTTGCGGTGCTCATCTATTCGATCCTCTTTGCCGTTTATCTGAGGATCGACCGGAACGACCGATGGTCGGCCTCGTCACGGCAGATCAAGGACATCTTCCACGACCTGACTTTCCGCGAGCGCTATCAGGCGTTACTTGCCAAGGCCGGGTTGGATGGTCTGACCGGATTGTTCGACCGAGGCCGTTATGAGATGGACGGGCCGGAGCTCGTGCGCAAAAGCCTTGCGACACGCCGATCGATCAGCATCGTCATCGTCGATGCCGACCACTTTAAGGAAGTTAACGACCGGTTCGGTCATCAGCGCGGCGATGTGGTTCTGAAAGAACTGGCGGGCTGCTTGAGCAAGATGACCCGTACCGGCGATCATCTGTCCCGCTTCGGTGGCGAAGAATTCGTGTTGCTGTTGCCCGATACCGCTCACGACGATGCTCTCGAAATGGCGGAGCGTCTTCGTCAGGATATCACCGACTGCGTGTCTCGCCCGGACGGCACGACACTGACGGTCTCGATCGGCGTGGCGACGGCTCCTGAAGATGGCCAGACACTCGACCTCATTCTTGGCAGGGCGGATGAACGGCTTTACCAGGCAAAAAATAACGGCCGTGACAGGGTTCACGGCCGTTATGGGAAAGTCTGAAACACAGGCAGTACCAGCAACAGTGGAAACTCGTTCTGAGTCAGGAATTGCTGGGAAATAAAAGCGATTCCCGTAAATGAGGGAGTCGCTCTGTTGTCAGATCAGGCGGCGAGCGCCAGCTGCTGGGTACGCTCCTGGGCAGACGCGATTGCCTTTTCGAATGCTTCCGGACCGAAAGCCGTGCCTTCGACATAGATCACTTCGACATCGGTCATGCCCATGAAGGCGAGCACGGTCTTGAGGTAGGGAACGGCATGGTTCATCGCCATGGCCGGGCCTTCGGAATAGATGCCGGCGGCAGACAGAACGACATAGACCTTCTTGCCGGTGGCAAGGCCTTCAGGGCCTTCCGCGGTATAGCGGAAGGTCAGGCCGGCGCGAGCGACATTGTCGATCCAGCTCTTCAGCGTCGAATAGATGTTGAAGTTGATGAGGCCGGTCGCCAGCACGACGGTATCGGCGGCAAGCAGTTCGGTGGTCAGCGCGTCGGATTCGATGACGGCTGCAGCTTCGTCTGCAGTGCGGTCGGCAGGCTGCTTCTTGATGGCCGAGGTCGTGACTGTGTCGAGATGCGCGATCGGGTTTTTGCCGAGGTCGCGATGGGCGACGGTTGCAGCAGGACTCTGAGCCTTCAACTTATCGACGAATTCGCTAGCGATCTTGGTAGAGAGCGAATCTGCGCCGCGCGGGCTGGAGGTGACGAGAAGAATGGAGGACATGGTGCCAATTCCTTGATTATCTTGGAGGCCTTGTGTCGACCTCGGTATATTGGGCGAGACTGGAGGCTCGTGCGACAGACAAATAGGTCTGGACCGCTATCGATAAAACAGGGATAATATCGAAGGTTTCTATCGATTATCTGGATAGCTCACATGGATGCCAACCCGACTCTCGACCAATTGCAGGTCTTCATCGCCGTTGCGGAAACGGGGAGCTTTTCGGCGGCGGCGCGGGCGCTCAATAGAGCGCAGTCGGTCGTCAGTTACACGATAGGCAACCTCGAAGCGCAGCTCGAAGTTACGCTTTTCGAGCGCAGTGGCGCGCGTCAGCCGAAGCTTACCGAGGCGGGCAGGGCGATGCTGGCGGACGCTCGCAGGATTGTGGCCGATCTGCAGGTCATGCGCTCGCGCGCCAAGGGCATCCGGCAGGGGCTGGAGGCGGAAATCACGCTGGCGATCAGCGTCATGGTTCCGGCCGATGCGCTTGTCGCAGAACTGAAGGAGTTCAGGACGGAGTTTCCGACCGTCGCCCTCAACCTCAATGTCGGCGAACTCGGCATGGTGATGAACCTCGTCATGAACGGTAAGGCGGATATCGGCATCGGTGGGGCTTTGCTGAAGCAGGACGATTCGCTGATGGCGGAAAAGATCGGACACGCCTTTCTGCTGCCGGTCGCAGCCGCGGATCATCCGCTCGCGAAACTCGGGCGGCCTCTTACGCTTGCCGATGTCCGCGAAGAGACGCAACTGGTCGTCACCGACGCCTCGGGCATCACTGCCGGCCGTGATTTCAATGTCCTGTCCTACAAGATCTGGCGGGTCAGCGATATCGCCACCAAGCATCATCTCGTCAGAGGCGGGCTCGGTTGGGGTGGTCTGCCGGCATCGCTGGTGCGCGATGATGTGCGCGAAGGCAATCTTGTCGTCCTTGATATCGAAGCCTATGAGCAGGGAGAATACCCGCTTTATGCGCTGCGCAGGACGGCAAGTCCGCCCGGACCTGCCGGCCAGTGGCTGATCGATTCCTTTGCCCGCCGGCTGTCGACTTGCCCGAACAAGGAGCATTTCACCACCTTGCTCCGTGCGGATATCGACAAGCCCGCCTATTCTGAGGCAGCGGAATAGGCAGCATTGAAGCGAGGCGATTGACCCCGGTCGGATGATCTTGATATAGATCGCGCACGGTCAGCAGTTCGCCGAGGCGTCGCCGTCCCTTCCGGGAAGCTAAACCTGCAGTTTCAGATATCAGCACTTATCCTGTGCCGAAGTCGAAAAGACGGTGACCAGCGACATACCCAGACGGACCGGCACGCTTCAAAGGATGAGCCATGCCCAGAACCATCTTTCCGATGGCCGTTTCAGATATGTCGGCCTTCGCCAAATCACTGCGGGACCAGATCGACAAGCTCGACCACAAACCCAGCCATGTGGAGATGCTCAATCTCCTGAGCCGCGCCGCCGGTTTTCGCAACTACCAGCATTTTCGCGCAACGGCGGACAACCGCGAGCCCCTCGATATCGCCCCCATCGCCGCCGAGCCTGAACCGCAGGCGGACGAGCGCCGCGTGATGCATACGCTTCGCGTCTTCAACCGTGACGGCCGCATCACCCGCTGGCCGGGCAAACGCGCGCAACAGCAATTGTGCCTCTGGTATCTCTGGTCAAAGATCCCGCGCGGACAGCTTTTTTCCGAACGGGAGATCAGCGCGTTCCTCACCGGCCTGCACCTCTTCGAGGATGCGGCATTGCTCAGGCGGGATCTCTTCGACCTTGGCCTCGTCACCCGCAAACGCGACGGCAGTGACTACCGCCGCATCGAGAAAAAGCCGCCGCCGGAATTGGGTCTTCTCCTGCGCAAGGTCGTAACCTTACCCATGAAAGCCCCGACCCGGCATACACTGCCGGCAGCAAGCCTGCCGGAAACTGCAAGCCCAGCCTGACAGCGTCACAGCGTCAGCGTGCCGGTAATGCATGTCGCGACCTCGCCGCCGACCCAGATGTCGTCGCCGACCTTGTCGACATGCACCCGGCCGGCACGACCGAGCACGGTGCCTTGGGCCGCGACATAGCTTTCCGGCGCGACGCCCGAGCCGATCAGCCATTGGGCAAGACCGGCATTGAGGCTTCCCGTCACCGGGTCCTCGTAGCCATTGCGGGTAAAGGCGCGCACTTCGAACTGCGCGTCTTGACCGTCCGCCTGCGGATCGAACCGACCGACCAGTCCGACCCGCGCTCCTGCGAGAATGGAATAGTCCGGTCTGACCGCCAGCACATCCGCACGCGAGGGCAGGCGGATGCCGATCCAGTCCGGCCCGTTTTCGACCCAGTTACTGTCCTCGATCATGGCTGCCGGAATGCGGAGCCCCCTGGCGATCCTGTCGATCAGCGTCGGCTCCACCGCACCGCTACGGACAAGCGGCGGTGCAGCAAATGCCAGTCGCCGGCCGTCGCGACGGATACGCACCAGCCCCGCGCCGCACTCCTGCACGATCTCGCCGTCGGGTACGCTCTCCGCTTGGCTCAGCCACACATGCGCGCTGCCGAGTGTCGGATGCCCCGCAAACGGCAGTTCTTGCGTCGGCGTGAAAATCCTAACCCGGTAATGCGCCTCCGCCGCCGTCGGCTTCAGGAGAAAGGTCGTCTCGCTGAGATTGGTCCAGTTGGCAAAAGCCTGCATCTGTGCGTCATCCAGTGCATCCGCGCCGGTGACCACCGCAAGCGCATTGCCGCGCATCGGCTCATTGGAAAAGACATCGACCTGCTGAAAGGGGAATGTGGGCATAAATGATATCCGATGTGGCGAGGATTGGTTGTGAAGCTTTTTGGAGGATCGCGGGCACCCCAATTTCCTCATTTCTGTTCCTCGGGTTAAACCCGAGGATTGTCACGGGAATCCGGCGACCCGGTGTCCATCGGGTCGGAAGACTCTTTCCAGCGCGAGGACTTCGGCTGGCTGGATCCCTATGCCGGGCATAGGGATGGGCGGGGTGCCGCGGTTACAGCACCAGTCGGAATTTGGCGAACCCGTTTTCACCATCGCCGGCCTCTTCGATCTTGGCTCCCTTGATCTCGCCGGCGAACTGGCGGGCCTTCGGGCCGGTCTCGAAGATGGCGGTCGTTCCCGGCAGCGGCTTGAACGACCAGTTGTCGTCAGCCGAAGGATTGATGGTTCCCTGGTCGACGATATAGCGCACGATCACGTCGCGGTTGGTATCGGGCGCGACGAAGATCAGCTTGTCGGCCGCGATCTCCGGGAATTTGCCACCGCCGCCGGCCCGGTAATTATTCGTCACGACAACGAATTTCTGAACCGGATCAATCGGTTTCCCATCGAACTTCAAGTCGGTTATGCGATTGGAATCGGCATTGATCAGCTTGCCGTCCTTGTCGAAGCGCACCGGCTGCGACAGGTCGATCTGGTAGGTCACGCCGTCGATGACATCGTAATTGTAGGATGGGAAACCATCATTGAGCAGCGGCGCATCCTTGGCGCCGGCCTTCACCTGATTGAACATGCCTGCCGACATTTCCAGCCAGTTCTTCACCTGTTCGCCGGTAATCAGCACCGCCTGAACCGTATTCGGATAGAGATAGAGGTCGGCAACGTTCTTGATCGCGATGTCGCCTGTCGGCACGTCGGTATAATATTCCGCGCCTCCACGCCCGCCTGCCTTGAACGGCGCTGCTGCCGAAAGCACCGGATAGTCCTTGTAGGGACCGTCTTTCAGCATCTGTTTGATATACCAGGTCTGCGCATTCGAAACGATCTGCACCGACGGATCGTCGGCCACCAGTGCGAAATAGGAATAGAGCGGCGCAGATGTCTTGCCGACGGCGCGGCGCACATAGGCAAGCGTTGCCTCATGCTCGGCCTTGGCAGCCGCCAGAACCTCCGGCTTGTCCTTCACGTCGGCGACTACCTTGCGGTTCTCGTCGCGATGGTAGATCGGCCGCGCCTCGGAGGTGGACGAGATGATCTTCCAGCCATTGCCGTCCTTTTCGAGAAGCAGGTCGATCAGGCCCATATGCGAGCCCCAGAAGCCGGCCATCACGGCGGGTTTGCCCATCAGCGTACCCTTCTTGGCGTCCGCGCCGGCAATCCCGTCAAAGTCCTTCGGGCCGGGGAAAACGAGATGCTGGTGACCGGTAAAGATCGCATCGATGCCTTCGATCCCCGCCAGATAAAGCGAGGCATTTTCCATCCGCTCGCTCTGGCCGGAACCGTCAATGCCGGAATGCGAAAGCGCGATCACGATGTCGGCGCCTTCCTCCTTCATCTGCGGTACCCAGGCCTTGGCGGCATCGACGATATCGCGGGTCTGCGCCTTGCCTTCCAGGTTCTTCGCATCCCAGACCATGATCTGCGGCGGCACGAAGCCGATGAAGCCGACCTTGATTGGCGAGGTCGTGCCGGACCCGTCGCGGATCTGCTTTTCAAGGATCACATAGGGCTTGAAGAACAGTTCATCCTTTTTGGCATCGGATGCGAGCATGCCTTTGGTAAGATTGGCACAGACGTAAGGGAAGCCGGATCCCGCCAGTGCCTTGAACATGAAGTCGAGGCCATAGTTGAACTCGTGGTTTCCAAGCGTGCCGACATCATATCCAAGCACGCCCATGGCCGTGATCACCGGGTGCTTGTCACCTTCCTTCATGCCGCGTTCATAGGCGATATAGTCGCCGAGCGGGTTGCCCTGCAGGAGGTCGCCATTGTCGACCAGCATCGAATTGCCGGCTTCCGCACGGATAGCGTCTATGATCGAGGCGGTTCGGGCAAGGCCCAGCGTGTCGTTCAGTTTGTCGGCATAATAATCGTAAGGGAAGACGTGGACATGGATATCCGTCGTTTCCATGATCCGCAGATGCGCCTGGTTGGCCTGCGCTCGAGCCGCGAAGGGATGCAGCGCGACAAGCGCGGAGGACGCGGCAATGCCGCCGAGAACCGAGCGGCGCGACATCGTCAGGGACGGATTTATGGATGACATGAGAACTCCCTCGTCTTCATTTGCGGCATGACACTAGAGCCATTCGCATGGCTGTGCATCACTCAAATGACAGGGGTACACGTGTGTGCAACCAAAAAATGTAATGCGATAAAATACAATCAGATATAGTATCTGCCGCGGGTAACAACTTTAGGGGGTGGGTATGTGGAGGATCGCATTGATCGGAGGGGCTGGCGGGGTCCTGCCGACGCTCGTGGACAAGGTGGAGGCGTGGAACGAAGGAGTGGTGACGGTGTGGTTGGGGTCGGCCCCAAACGTCTGGATCGCCATCCTGGTGGCGTTGATCCCCATGATCGTCTATTTCATCATCGGCGCGATTGTCGCATACGTCTATGAGGACCAGAGCGTGCAGAAGGCGCTGCTGCTTGGAATCGGCGCGCCTGCATTCATCGTCGCTTCGGTCGGCAACACGGGCGACCAGCCCGAGCAGATCAAGGTAACGCGTTCCGAGGGCCTTAGCCTTGTCACTTCGGCCTATGCGCAGTTTGCAGGCAGGGAGGCTGAAGTCTATCTAGACGTGGGGAAGTTCACGAGCGGCAATGGTTGCGACACATGTACGGTGACGTTTTGGGGGGCGGACGGCAAACCCATTGCCACCCAGCCGCTTGCAACAGCTCCATCGGCAACCATCGAAGTACCGGATACCGCGAAAGTTCTGGAATTCCGCGGCATGGATACCAACCCCGCACAAGTCGATCTGGGGGAGGTCCATCAAGGGTATACTAGCGGAACTGGGAAGATAACCTTGGATGTCGATGTCAATCGCAGCTACTGGAACGATTTCAATCGCTCTCTGGGAGCAAAGGGTGTTCAGCCGTATAATTTTGACGTCCAGCTTGCCCGCTGAGAATTACGCAGCTATCGCCTCAGCACCGGATTGATATCCTGGTGGAAGAACCTGAAATAGGCAGTAACCTGCGCCGACGCATTCGTGTTGGGGCGGAACTGGATACCGAGGCGTCCGTTATGGCTCCACTTGACGATGCCTTCCAGAACCCCGAGTTCTTCGCTCTCGATCCTGACCGGGCTTCCGACCGACGCGTTGAACGGCGCGTTCAGATCGAGCGCCAGGCCCGTGGTGGAAATGTCGACAACCCGGCCATTCACGGATTGTCCGTAATATTTCAGTGTTCCGGGAATGCGCGCCTTCCGCCGGGGGGCGGATCGCACCTTCATGTTGAGGTTGTTGACCGGCATATCTTGATACCTCCTGACAGTTTATCCGGTTTATAACTGGCATGAATTGAAACGCTTTTAGTTTCGGTCACAAAAATCTAGCAAATCAGGTAACCGCCGCTTTACTTCCGTCCGCGCTCGGCTCGAATGGAGGCAGGGAAACGATGATTCCCTTTTGGTGGAGGGCCAGAATTTGCGTTCATATATCGGTGATGAAGGCACGACCGGAGCTTATCTCCGGTGAGCACCTCGGTCGTGCTCCTGGCGCTGTTCGCCGCCATTCTTCATGCCAGCTGGAATGCTTTCCTGCGCTCGGGCGCCGATCGCTTCTGGATGATGACGGTGATGAACCTCGCCATCACCATTGCCGCGCTGCCGGTGGCGCTCATCTTTCCTCTGCCGGTTGCGGATGCCTGGCCCTATATCATCGGATCGTCGCTGTTTCAGGTCGCCTACGGCCTGCTACTCGTCGCGGCTTACCGGCATGGCGAACTGGGGCAGGTCTATCCGATCATCCGCGGCAGCGCGCCGCTTCTGGTCACCGCCGGCAGTTTCTTTCTGATGGGAGAGGTGCTGCAGCCGCTGGCCATGTTCGGCGTTCTCTGCATCGTGCTCGGCATCATGACGCTGGCGCTCGGCAAGGCGAGGGCGTCGGGCACATCCATGCTGTTTGCGATCGCGACCGGTGTGGCGATTGCGGGGTATTCCACCTTCGACGCGATCGGCATTCGGGTGGCGGGCGAACGCCCGGCCTATATCGCCTGGGTCTTCATTCTTCCCGGCATTCTTCTGACCGCAGCCTACATGATCATGCGTGGGCCGCTTCGCATCAATATCCGCTCGCCGGAAACGGTGAAGGCGATCGGCGGTGGCATGGTGTCTCTTCTCTCCTACGGCACGGTTCTCGTCGCCTATTCGCTGGCCCCCGCAGGACCGGTCTCGGCGCTCCGCGAAACCAGCGTCGTCTTCGCCGCTCTGATCGGCTGGAGGTTCCTTGGCGAAGGCCTTACGCCCCGGCGCATCCTTGCCTGTATCGTGGTCGCAAGCGGTGCCGTCCTGATCGGGCTTTCATAGCCCGACATTCGGCCTGTCGATAATCTCGCGTAGCGCGAAGCTGGAATTGATCTTAACCACATGCGGCAGGGCCGAAAGCCAGTCGCGATGGATACGCTCGTAATCTTCCAGATCCTTGGCCGCAACGCGCAGGATGTAGTCGTATTCTCCCGACATCAGATAGCAGACCAGCACGTTGGGACAGAGTTTCACCGCCGCCTCGAATTCCGTCAGCGTCTTGGCGAATTGCCCCGAAAGCGAGATATGGACGATCACCATCATCTTGTAGTCGAGCGCCGCATTGGAAAGCCGCGCATGATACCCGCTGATCGTGCCGCTCTTTTCCAGAATGTCGAGGCGGCGCGAGCAGGCCGAAGGCGACAGGCCGACAAGTTCGGCCAGTTCCGCGTTGGAGATTCGCCCACGCTCCTGCAGAACCCGCATGATCGCACGATCTATGGCATCAAGGCTGCTCATCGGGGTTTCTTTCGAAAAATGGATGCTTCACGCAACAATCCCCGAAAATGGCCGTTTCGGCAATCGCTCTTCGCAAGGACATTCCGCCGCTTTTCTGATGTGCTCCTCCGGCACAAAATCAACTGGCGATAGCCAATATAAAAGAGAGGAATGCTGTATGCGTGTCGGGTGCCCGAAGGAAATCAAGAACCATGAATATCGCGTCGGCCTCACGCCGGGTGCCGTGCGTGAATATGTGGCCCACGGTCACGACGTCTTCATCGAAACCAAGGCCGGTGCCGGCATCGGTGCGGATGACGCAGCCTATCAGGCGGCAGGCGCGAGAGTTGTCGCCTCGGCAAAGGAAATTTTTGAAAAATCCGACATGGTGGTGAAGGTCAAGGAGCCGCAGCCGGCGGAATGGGCGCAGCTGCGGGATGGCCAGATCCTTTACACCTATCTTCATCTTGCCCCCGATCCGGAACAGACAAAGGGCCTGCTCGCCTCCGGTGTCACCGGTGTCGCTTACGAAACGGTCAGCGACGAGCGCGGCGGTCTGCCGCTTCTGGCGCCGATGTCGGAAGTCGCCGGGCGTCTGGCCATCCAGGCGGGTGCGACAGCGCTGCAGAAGGCCAATGGCGGCCGTGGTATCCTGCTTGGCGGTGTGCCGGGCGTGCTGCCGGCCAAGGTCGCGGTCATCGGCGGTGGCGTGGTCGGTCTTCATGCGGCCCGCATGGCGGCAGGTCTAGGCGCTGATGTGACGATTCTCGACCGTTCGCTGCCGCGCCTGCGCCAACTGGATGATATATTCGGCGGTCGTGTTCACACCCGGTATTCGACGATCGATGCGCTGGAGGAAGAGACGTTCTCAGCCGATCTCGTCATCGGCGCCGTGCTCATTCCGGGGGCTGCTGCGCCGAAACTTGTCACGCGCGAAATGCTGACCGGCATGAAGCAGGGCGCGGTCATGGTCGACGTCGCGATCGATCAGGGTGGTTGTTTCGAGACATCACATGCCACCACCCATTCCGATCCGACCTATGAGGTGGACGGCATCGTGCATTATTGCGTCGCCAACATGCCCGGCGCCGTGCCGGTAACCTCTGCTCATGCGCTCAACAATGCGACGCTGCAGCATGGCTTGGCCCTTGCCGACAGAGGTCTGCGCGCCATTGCCGAAGACAGGCATCTGCGCAACGGGCTGAATGTGCACAAGGGGAGGGTCACCAATGGGGCCGTTGCCGAAGCGCTCGGTTACGAGGCCTTCGCCCCGGAAAACCTGTTGAACGTCGCTTGATCCATTCCCGCTGATCAGTCTGAACGCCGGGTGCAAAGCCTCCCGGCGTTTTTTCGTCCATAAAATCAATTCGATATTATTTAGATATATCTTAGTTCTTGTGTAAATCCGCTTTTCGACTATCTTTAGATATATCGAAAGATAGTCTAAGGAGACAAAAATGTTTGGACACAGGTTTGATGGCCGCCATGGATGCGGCGAACGTGGAGGCCGAAAGGCTTTCGAGGAAATCTTTGCCGCGCGTGGCGGACCATTCGGCCGCGGTTTCGGCGGTCCGGGCCGCGGTGGGCGAGGTGGCCCAGGGGGCCCGGGTGGCGGCCACGGCTTCGGCGATGAGGGAGACGGTCGTATCGGCCGTTTCCTGATGCAGGGCGATCTTCGCCTTCTGGTTCTGGCGCTGATCGAGAAGGAACCGCGCCACGGCTACGAGATCATCAAGCATATCGAGGACATGACCTACGGCTTTTATGCCCCGAGCCCGGGCGTCATCTACCCGACGCTGACTTACCTGGAAGAAGCCGGCTATGTGGTGTCGGAAGCGGACGGCAACAAGAAACGTTACGCCATCACAGAAGAGGGAAGGGCGCATCTCGAGGAAAACCGCAGCTTTGCCTCCACCATTCTCGGTAGGCTTTCCGAATTCGCCGAACGCATCAAGCAGCGGCAGGAACGTAGCGAACACCACCAGCGCCGGGAACGCGGGCCGGACCTGCCGCGCAGCGTCGACGCAGCACTCCTCAATCTGCGCGAAGTCATCGCCGCCAAACTGGCGACGGACGAAAAGAAGGCCGGCGATTTCGTCAAGCTTCTGCTGCAGATAGCCGAGGATCTCGATCGCGATGGAAGAGAGGATGCTGGTGGTCAGAACTGAAAGTTAGAAATTCCAGGAGAGTTGTTGTGTACGCAAGGAGCCCTCTCCGGAAAATCTAACACTTAGTTCTCCGAGCTAAGATGTTGATTTTTCTTCCTCTCCCGCGAGGGGAGAGGATGGCGCGGAGAGCGCCGCGACGCTTTCTCTCCCCTCGTGGGAGAGAAACCAATTTCGAAATCTTAGCCAAAGGCTAAGTTTCAGAAATTGCAAGAGAGGGGCTATTCACACCCGGGGACGTTTCACACTCCCACGTCAATAATTCCAACGACTTAACCACTCTTCCATCCCCGCATTCCTAACCCGTGCCTAGAATGGCGCCGTTCCGCTTCGGCTACACCGGTCCGCATAACCGGCGAGGCGGGACCGGTGATCGGGTGAGCCGCCCTTATGCAAGTGGATCATCCGGGGCCGCGCAGAAAATGGTCTGCCCCCCTTGAACAAGGTGGCGTGCGTGTGTCGCACACATACCGGCCGGCAGTCCGCAAGGATAGAAGACCGGCTGCCGCAGACGGACCGGAGTTGCGCGGAAAAACACACCGAACGGGACACGCCGAATGTCATTATAAAAAATTCAATTCGAGGCACCCGACGTGTCCCGGCCGACTATGAAAATCCTCGTCCTCCTCGGGCGAGCGCAGCGAGACCGAGATCGCCAAGGGAGGACTCTGTTCTTGAAACCGTGCCACATCGTTTCGTTCAGTCCGCGAGTACTGCATCCGTGAAGATCTCAAGCCCTGTCGATCCGGCACTGGTAGCAATTGTTGCGAGCCGAGCGCACATGCACATAGGCGATGTCGTCTCGTTCAAACAGCTTTCTCGCTCGTTCCGGGATATATTCGGTCGGCGTCACCGCGCCGGAGCCATAGACGATCCGGTCGTCAGGACCATAGCCGCGAACGATATAGTCCGGGCTGGAAAGCACCGGTGGCAAGGCATCGTCGCAGGTATAACGCGGGCAGGGCGTTGCATGCAGAAAAATCGGCCCGGTCTCCGCATAGGGCTGCAGCGACGGGAAGGGCCGATAAGCGAAAACCAGCAGACTCTGTCCCTCGTCTATATTCCGCAGGCAGTGCCTGCACGGATGGCCGGGACCGTCGGAAACCATCGTTTCGGGCCGGTTTCCATAGGCATCATTACCCCCGTTCCAGAGGTTCTCGGCGTCTTCCGACGGCATGGCATGAAATCGGATTTTAGGCATGGGGCATCTCCTCGAACTGGAAAAGCCCTGTGATGACGGCCAATCCGCAGGGCCGCCACCCGTTTCTTGCCCAGGCCCTCAAGCCTATCCGTCGAGCGCCTTCAGAAGCTCCGCATCCGTCATCGGCAGGATCAGGCCATCGCTGCCGCTGACCGGCGAAAAGCCCATCATCTGGTAGAGCTGGATCGCGCGGGGATGATCGAGATTGTTGGTGGTAACCGTGACCCTGGACGGATTGTCCTGCCACGCCGTGTAAAGCGCCTGCAGCAGGAACCACTTGCCGATGCCAAGCCCGATTGCCCGTTCGAACAAGCCGAAATAGGAAAGCTCGACAATGTCGTCAGCCTGTTTGGCGAGTTCGAAGAAACCCGCCGGCGCACCGTCGACATAAAGCACGCTGATCGAAACCTGCTTGCTATGGATGATAGCCATCAGTTCCTCGTCGCTCAGGCGAAGACGCTCATACCAGTGCCAGCGCTTGCCGACCTGCCGGTATAGATAGCGATAGAAATGCAGCGGGATTTCCGCTGAACGCATGATCGCCGTCTGGACATTGACCGGCACGGGAAGGCTGTTGCGCGGTGCTGCTGTCATTTCGAGCTGGGTGACCCGCACCTTCAGCGGGAGAGGTTTCTTCGCCATGGTACCGTTCCGGTTTATCGTGCGTCCGCCGGACCGGTCACTACCGGGGCATCCTCGCGTGCACCCCATTCCGTCCATGAACCGTCATAAAGCGCATTGTTTTCGTGCCCGAGCGATTCGAGCGCCAGCGTGATGATCGCGGCGGTAATGCCCGACCCGCAGGTGGTGACGACCGGCTGGCCGAAATCGATGCCGGCATCCTCTATCGCCCGGCGCAGTTCCGGCAGGCTGCGCAGCTTGCCGTTGAGCGAAAACGTGCCGGAAGGAAGGTTGCGGGCGCCGGGCATATGGCCCGAACGCAAGCCCGGGCGAGTCTCAAGCTCCGTGGCAGCGAACCGGCCGGCGCTGCGGGCATCGGCGATCTGCCGCTTGCCGTCGACGACGATCGACAGCATTTCGCGGAAATCGATCACCTTGTCGAGGCGCAGGTCGGTCTTGAATGTGCTGGCCTTGGGCGAGGGTGTCTCGGTTTCCAAAACCCGCCCCTCGGCCTTCCAGCCATCGAGACCGCCATCTAGCACGAAGACGTTTTTTGCACCCATGATCCGAAACAGCCACCAGCCGCGCGGCGCGGAAAAAATGCCGGGACCATCGTACACGACGATCCGGTCGGTTTCCGTGATGCCCATATTGCCGACAGCATCGGCAAAGACTTCCGGGGGAGGGACCATATGCGGAAGCCCGGTCGAATGATCGGCGACCTTGTCGTGGTCGAAACGGATCGCACCGGGAATATGGCCGGCACGATATTCGGCCTCGGCATCGCGACCCTGCGCCGGCAGATAGAAGGACGCATCAATGACCTTCAGGTCGGGCGCGCCCAGTTCCTTCGCCAGCCAGTCCGACGAAACCACGAAACGGCTCGTCTGGCTCTCAATCGTCTCGCTCATCTCGGTCTCCCTTGGCCCTCTCAGGCCTGTGCCTCGGGCTCGCCGAACCGGATTCTAAATCGGCGGTTCTCCTTGCCCTTCTTCTCGATCTTGGCGATATGGATCGCCCCGATCTCGCCTGTTCTCGCGACATGTGTTCCGCCGCAGGGCTGGCTGTCAACGCTGGAATTTTCGCCGATGCAGACCAGGCTGACGCGCCCGAGACCGACCGGCGGGCGGACATTCTTCGATTTCACGATGTCCGGATTCGCCGCCAGTTCCTCGTCGGTGATCCACTGCAGGTAGACCGGATGATCCGCGTTGACCAGCTCCATCAGCCTTGCCGTGACATCTTGCCTGTCGATCGTGTCGGTCATGTCGAAATCGACCCGCGATTCCTCCTCGCCAACGGCAGCCCCGGTAATCGGATACTGGCAGACGACCGAAAGCAGATGGCAGGCGGTATGCATTCGCATCAGGTTGAAGCGGCGCGGCCAATCGACCGAAAGTGTCACCGTCTCGCCGACCAGAGGCTGCGCCTGCCCTTCGAGCGGGACGTGAATGACGATGTCCTTGGTGGCGCCATGCCTTGTCTGGCCAAGCAGGATACGGCTTCCGTCGGCCCTGTCGAGAAAGCCGGTATCGCCCGGCTGGCCGCCGGAGGTTGCATAAAAGCAGGTGCGATCAAGCTCGATCCCGCCGTCCTCATGCACGGCAGTCACGACGGCCTCTGTCGTGGTCAGGTAGAAGTCGTCGCGGTAAAGCAGTTGGGAAGGCATGGGATGCTCGCGGATATCTTGATCAGACCGTCTCGAAAGGCACGGAAATATGCCGCTTCTGCGTCAGCCACTGCGGCACCGGCAGGCCCTTTGACTTCAGGAAGTCAGGATTGAACAGTTTCGACTGGTAACGATTGCCGTAATCGCAGAGCACGGTGACGATCGTATGGCCCGGCCCGAGATCCTTGGCCAGCCGGATCGCGCCGGCAATATTGATGCCGGAGGAGCCGCCAAGGCACAGGCCCTCGGTCTCCACGAGATCGAAAATATAGGGAAGGGCCTCCGCGTCGGAAATCCGATAGGAAAAGTCCGGGGTGAAGTCCTCGAGATTGGCGGTAATCCGGCCCTGACCGATGCCCTCGGTGATCGAATTACCTTCCGACTTCAGTTCGCCATGAGCGTAATATTCATAGAGAGCTGCGCCATCAGGATCGGCAATCCCTATCTTGATGTCGGCATTCTTGGCCTTCAGCCCCATTGCCGTGCCGACCAGCGTGCCACCCGAGCCGACCGAGCAGATGAAGCCATCGACCTTGCCCCCGGTCTGTTCCCAGATTTCCGGCGCGGTGGTCTCGATATGCGCCTGCCGGTTGGCGACATTGTCGAACTGATTTGCCCAGATCGCACCCGCCGGTTCTGTTTTCGCAAGCTGCTCCGCAAGCCGGCCCGAAACCTTCACGTAGTTGTTGGGGTTCTTGTAGGGAACAGCGGGAACCTCAACCAGTTCTGCGCCGAGAAGCTTCAGCGCATCCTTCTTCTCCTGGCTCTGCGTCTCGGGAATGACGATCACCGTCCTGTATCCGAGCGCTTTGGCGACCAGTGTCAGTCCTATCCCGGTATTTCCGGCCGTGCCCTCGACGATCACGCCGCCGGGCTTCAGCAGACCCTTGCGCTCGGCATCACGGATGATGAACAGGGCGGCCCTGTCCTTCACCGATTGGCCGGGGTTGAGAAATTCGGCCTTGCCGAGGATTTCGCAACCGGTCTTTTCCGACGCATCCTTCAGCCGGATGAGCGGGGTCTTGCCGATGATATCGATGACGTTGGGATAGGAAACCATGATAACGCGCCTTTTTGGCTGATTTAGTCAGCGTCTTTTCCACGGACAAGCGCCTCAGCGCAAGAAAATCCGTTCTTGGCTCGGCTGTCGAGGGGAAAAGCTCTGCTGTCCGGTTAGAAGGGAAGGAGGGTCCTTATCAACGCCCTGGGATTTCTTTTCCGCGCGGCATGAGGAATGAGCGCGCGATTTTGTGATCCAAATAGACGAACCCCCAAAATCTACCATCTTTACGTTGTGCCGATAGGCCTCTAGATTTGACAACAGACATGTTGCTGAACCTTGAACGGCTGGATTTGCTTGTTGCTCACTACGTCGCCGGTTGCCTGCCGGAGCCGGCGCATATCCTTGTGGGCTCTCATCTGGAGATGCAGCCGTCATCTGGTCGCTTGGCCGGGGAACTGGAAGTGCTTGCCGGACAAAGCCTCGATCATGTCGAGCCTAGCAGCCTGTCTTCTTCTGCTGATCGGTTGAAAGCGATTCTGGAATCAAAGCCGGAAATCGAGGTGCAGCCGGTAGTAGCAGAGCATGACGATTCGTTGCCGCGCTATTTACGGTCCTATGCAGGCCGCAACCTCGATGATCTGCCGTGGAAAACCAAATTGCCCGGTCTCAAGCAGCACGTCATTGAAAAGTCCTCAGGGATGGAGGCCAGCCTTTTATGGGCAAGGCCGGGCCGGGCATTACCGCATCATCAACACCGCGGACTGGAACTCACGCTCGTATTGCAGGGACAATTTCACGACCATAGAGGTGCGTTTTCGCAAGGTGACGTCTCCGTCGCCGATGAGAGCGTCACCCATCGGCCGGTGGCCGGTTCGGATCGTCCATGCCTGTGCTTTTCCGTCTTGCTGGCACCCATCACGCTGAGCGGCCCGACCTTCCGGGCTCTCGGCGATATATTGGGCATGTAACGCGCCTACGCGTGTGTCCTGCTGCAGCCCGAAGCCTGCCGCGCAGCGCCTTGGCGCCGGAATTATGCGCGGCAATTAGCGATTTGAAGCGAAAAACCGCCCCTTAAGGCGTCGTGGCACGCTTTAAGAGGCAATCGCAACAAGAGAGGGTCTGTAAGGATCGAGCCTCAATTGACGTGAAGCTGTGCCTCGCTCACGGCATTCTCGAATTGCTGCCGGGCCTCTTCGGGTGTGCGGCGGCCGTCTAGCGCTGCGCGGCAGCAACTCCTTGCCTTGACGAAATGCGGCCCGCGCAGATCCGGCCAGCGATCCGTCAGCACCAGCAATGCCTCCGATGGACCGTTGATCAGTTCCGTTCCCAGATTTCCGAATGCGATCTGAACCGGCTTTTGCCAATTTTCATGCGGCATGAACGATCCTCCCAGTGCTCAGCCCCGAACAGTGAGGAGCGTACACCCGGGAATACGTCTCTGCTACGAATATTTTCTCGTCCGAGCGGGGTTTGCTGGGCCAAGATGCCGCATACGCGTATTTGTTTGGAAATTACGTATTCTACCTGCGGGGTTGGGTCGCTGGCCGCCGGTCGGAAGCGTCCGAAGCCCGTTCTGTATCCGGCATTGAATTGCCGTTCGGGCGACGTTTGCGTCGCGACCACCAGATTACCATCCGACGGCGTCTGCGCCGGATAAAGGATATGTCGTTCGATAGGACGACAAAGCCGAGTGGCAGCATCCAGAAGCCGAGTATCGGAAGAAATCCGAGTGTACCGCCCACCATCAGGGCAGATCCGAGGCCGATGCGTCCGGCGCGCGATCTCGGCATGGGGACTTGCCATGGGCCAAGCACCAATTTGCCGCTGCGGGGGTCCATTCCGAAATGTCGCTTGTGTGGTGCCGAGACCATCCAGTCAAAAATCCCTTTGAAAATGCGAGATATCTGCCCGCCAGATGGGGAGGAATTGGGGATTAAACAAGGAAGTTGGTTTTTTTTATAAAAAAGCGCTTGGCAAATCGGAAAAGCATGCGTATTACCCGCCGCACACGCCGCGACGCGGTGTTCCCTGGTAGCTCAGCGGTAGAGCATTCGACTGTTAATCGACAGGTCGCCGGTTCGAATCCGGCCCGGGGAGCCAGTTTCAAAGAAGCCTCGTTTTCATGGATAGCCCTGAAAACGAGGCTTTTTTATTTCCTAGCCGTTTTCGATGTATCTGCTGTGACACCGGCATGTCCTGGTTTGTTGATAGCACATATCGCAACCTGACGGTCTCCTTGACTACGGCTCTTGTCCTGCCGGCTTTTGTCATCAAAGCAGCGCCGGTTTTTTATGCTCCACGCTTAAAGTTGACCGTCATTCCGCGGTTCCCGTCTGACGCTGATCTCTCATTCATGCCGGTGTTGACTGAGGGCGAAAAATGTGGAACATATGGTGAACATGATGGAGGTGCAGATGAAACGTGCCGAAGAAGTCGCAGAACGCGCCCTTGCCATGGTCGCAGCTTCCCGTGCCTTGCGGGAGCGTCATGACAAGCAGCGGAAGGAAGTTTACGAGCGGGTTCAGCTCGCTTCACTCAGAAAGCCGAACATCCCCAAGGGGATTCAGCTGAGATTGAACCTGCAATAAAAAAGATCCCGACACAGCTGGGCCATGCCGGGATTATTCTCATTGACGGGATTACTCGTTTTATCAGCTGAAGAAGCTGGCGAGGCCTTGGCCTGCGCTGAAAGCCGCATAGGCAAGAATGCCGAAATAGACGATCGTGATGAGGTTGAAGAGGTGGCCGGCGAGAACGACCGCGCCGTCTCGCTGCAATATTCCCGCAGAAAGCAGAAGGATGGCGATACCGGGGAGGGTATTCGAAAAAGGGATGAGACCGAGCGGAAACATCAGCAATACGCCGGCAAGCGTGATTGCGAGCCCGTTCAATCTGTTTATCGCAGCCCCCGTCGTCAGCCCGCGCATGCGCGGCTTCAGGTAGCGGTCAAGGCGGGAGACGATATTGGCGCCTTTATCCAAAGCCGGAATCAGTTTTTGCGTATCAAGCTGGCGATCCAGGATCCTGCTCGGCAGCCAAGGCATGCGGTTCAGCGTGATCGCAATGCTGATGAGAATGATGGCTGCGCCGAATACGGTGCTGACGCCAGGAATGGAAACGGGAATGAGAAAGGGAAGAGCGGCGATTGCACACACCAGCAGCAATCCCTGTTCGCCGATCCGCTCCATGAGGTCTCGCAGGGATACCGTTGGTCCCTGAATGCTTCTGATAAGATCTCGGAGAGTCTCGCTGAGGGAAGTGCCAGTATCCTCAAAGTCGAATTTCGCGTGCAAAACCATACTCCATTGCCGCCACGGGGGTGGCAATGGATAGCAGTAACAGTCCGCCAAGCAAAGTCGAAGCTCCTACTCTCGCGGGAAACCGGGAGCGATGTGCCGTAAGTTGCTCTGATTTTACTACTTGTGGTGTGTCTCCAGCCAGTGGTCGTAGATGCCGCAAATGACAACTGCGGCCAGCACGCCCAAAACGATGGGATTGATGGATGTGAAAAACTCGAAGTAATGCATGCCAGTCTCCTCCTGCATGTCCGATACCGGGTGCCTTCCCCCACCAGGTACACGCGAAGGTTACCACCAACGCGTTTTCGATGCAAAAAAATGTTACCCGGCAAAACGCCGCAGCATCGCGAGCTGCCTGGTTCATTGGCTGGAGCATGCCGCGTGAACGTGTGCAGCGGTATTACGCAAAAGACTTTCGATCAGGCCTCGACAAGGCAAGGATCTAAAGCGTCAGGAGCAAAACCGAGGGATTGCGGCACACTTCAGGTGGCGAGCGACGGGGTCGGGGGGGCGGTATGCAGGCTTACTTCAGAATCTTGCGGCGTGATTGAGGCACGGAGTCTTGAGTCGCAGGGGAGTGGCTGTTTGACATTTTACCCGAAGCCAAAGCCACTGCAGGTGGAGGATTGCAGTATCATCTAGAAGAGTGCCAGGACCGTGTGCAGAACATAAAGTATGCTGGCGAGCGATATGATGGTCGCGAGGGCCGCAAAGGCGTCCGAAGATGTTAGCTTCATGTCGATTATCGCCGTCATGGCGATCCTTCTGAAAAAGGTTTTGACGGCAACATCGCCGCTTCGAACATGATTAGGCGGGGCGATTAAAAAATCGCCTAATGGGAGTTGTAAACAAACAGTTAAGCGCAGATTGAGTTGACTGATCTCTTATCCGAGCATTTTTGCTTCAATGCTGGCGAGGACGAAGGTCTCTCTGACCCGGTCGAGCGGTATCTGTCGCTGCAGCGATGCGGCGCATTCCTTGAGCGCCTCCACGTAATAGACGCCGTCCCGCACAGGCCAGCGCCATTTCAGATATTCTAGCGCTTGTTGCGGGCCTTTGATGATCTCGGGAAAGCCGTAGCCGACTCGGACCCGTACCGGCTCGGCCCAGAGAATCGGTTCCTGATTTTGAATGTCGTTCATATCTTGCACCTACATTTGCGGCGCACAGAACGAGTGGCAATGGTTTTGGTTCCAGCTGCTTGCGAATTCTGTCAGTGCGGCAAAAGTGAAGGTCCGTGCGGATCTCTGCCGTAACTTATTGGTTGGCTGTCAGGGGTGACATCGTCCTGGAGCCTACGATAGCGGCGGCGCATGTTCCTGCTGCATGCGGATCGCAACGAGCCGACGTTCGGGCTTAAACAGACAATGGCATCCGTTCTAAATGGCGGATTGCTAAAGTGTTGGGGAATTTGGAGGCCTCGCCCGGAATTGAACCGGGGTACGAGGATTTGCAGTCCTCTGCGTCACCACTCCGCCACGAGGCCATCCCATGCAGTAGTTCGCGGTGTGTGTCGGGGCGTTTAGAACGAATCGAATTGTTGCGCAAGCGCCTTGAGGGCCAACGCGCATATTTTTCTTGTCGCATCTGTTGTCGCAGAAACTTCACGCAGCCACCCAAGTCTCGCCACGCACTATGGTTAATTTTTAACTTCTTTACGCCAGCCTGGAACCGAAGGCGCGTTCACGCGCTTTTAAGGTCGCAATCGCCGTGAATGGAGGATCGGATCAGTGCTCACCAAATTCGTCAATACGTTTCGCCCGCCCGTCGTTGATGTGGAAGGCACAGGAACTTACCCGGACGGTCTGTTTGCCGGAGCGATTTCGAGCCAGGCGAAGTTTGACGGGGCAAGCGGTCTTCGGTCCTCCTACGAGCAGGACTATATGGCGGCAAAAAAGCTCAATGAGCCTTTCAGGCCTTACTCCTGATATTTGCCGTATCGCAGGCGGGCAGGGCGGCTTGATCTCTCCGCCTGTCACTCCGTTTTCGTTGAGAACGGATTGTGGTGCATCGCAGGCAGTTTTTTGCCGACCCGCCACGCACCGTCTTGAAACCATCGGCTCGCGCCAGTAATACGGTCGACAGACAGGATACGAGGCGCAGGACATGATAGATTTCGAGGCCGCCCGGATAAAGATGGTGGAGAACCAGATCCGGACAACTGACGTAACGTCGCATTCCGTTCTGCGTGCGTTTTTTTCTGTTCCGCGCGAGGCCTTCGTGCCTGAAAAGGCAAAGCCGCTTGCCTATCTCGATGCGGATATCGAACTGGCACCTGGCCGGTATCTGATGGAAGCGTCGCCGTTGGCGAAGCAGCTTCAGGCAGCCGAAATCACCGGGCAAGACCGGGTCCTCGATGTCGGCACCGGTAGTGGTTATGTGGCGGCTCTTCTGTCTCGTCTGTCGGGTTCCGTGACGGCGCTTGAAAGCGATGCCGCTTTAGCCGAGCAGGCGGGCAATAATCTGAAGGCCCTCGACTGTCAGAACGTCACGGTCGTGACCGGCGATTTGACCAAGGGCTACGCGGCCAACGCGCCTTATGATCTTATCTTCGTCAATGGCGCTGTCGAGGAGGTGCCTTCGGCACTTCTTGATCAGCTGGCGGAAGGTGGAAGGCTGGTTGCAGTGATTGGTTACGGCAATGCGGCACAAGCCAAGATTTTGCTCAAGGAACACGGCGCGATCTCGGAGAGCTCGCGCTTCAATCTTTCGGTAAAGCCTCTGCCGGGCTTCGGCAAGGTGAAGGAATTCGTGTTCTGAGGCGGATCTGATCGTTGGCATGACGAGGGGCGCGTGGCGCCCCTTTCTTGTTTTTGCCGACAGCGGTTGTTGCGCAGAGGACTCAATGCCTGTGCAAAATCTGTGTATCGCCGCCTTTGCTGCCTGTCGTTACATTGTGTCTTGTCGCCAAGCTCTTACACTAGCCAAGAGTTTACCGCCGTCTGACAGACGGCAGCACTCGGCAACTGCGAGGAAGAAATGGCTCAGCCAAATGTAGCGCGTGAACCCTCCATGGAGGAGATATTGGCTTCGATCCGCCGGATCATTGAAAGCAATGAACCCGGCTCGGATGCGGCTGGCTTGAATGACGCCTCGTCTGCCTATGGTGAGGACGAGCTCGAAAGCTTCGATGAGCCGGCTGCTTTTGTGCCTGATGCTGTTGCCAATGATGTCGGCCTGCCGCGCCAGCGGGAGTTTCAGTCGGAGCCGGTCGCAGCTCCGGCCGCCGCGGAACGATCGCTGTCGCTCGCCGATGTTGCCGCCCGTGTTCGCGCCGCCTCCGCACGCCATCAGGATATGGCCATTTCCCGCTCCTCCGGTGGATCGGATGCGCCGTCCTCCCCGGCACCCGATATCGCGCCGGCGGTTACCGAAACGGCAATGCAGGCAAGCTTCAAGGAGCCTTCCGCGCCAGTTATTCCGCTGCAGCTCCCCGAGCTGCGCCCCTCCTTTGCCGATACGCCAATCGCACACCCAGCTGCTCCTGCCGCTGTCGAACCCGCGCGCAATGTGGATGAACCGGCACCGAAGTCACTTCATGCCGTGCCGACGCCGGATGTCGATGCCTCCGAAGCGGTAAGGCCGGAACCGGCGGAAACCCCGCGGTATCCCGTTGCTGTGGAAATGAAGCTGGGCACGGCTCCGGCTGGAACGTCGGTCGCCACCATGGCCGGCCTGCTTTCCGAAGCTGCTGGCGCCCAGGTGGCAAAATCCTTCGGTGACCTCGCCGATGTTTTCGATGGCCTGGAGCGTCGCTCGGTCGAGGATATGGCGCAGGAAATGCTGCGCCCGATGCTGCAGGAATGGCTGGACGACAACCTGCCGACGCTGGTCGAGCGCCTCGTGCGCGAAGAGATAGAGCGGGTGGCCCGCGGGCCGCGCCGATAGACCGGGCTGGGAACCGCGCCGTCAATTCGCCGCTTGCGTCATTGAATATGGCCGCTCCGGAAACGGGGCGGCTTTTTTATTGACTTGTCACCCCCCACATCTTTAACAACCCAGCATCTCATTCATAAATAAAAAACGGGTCAGGAAATGCTCGAAAAGACCTACGATTCCGCCGCCGTCGAACCGAAGATCGCAAAAACCTGGGACGATGCGGATGCTTTCCGCGCCGGCGCCAATGCCAAGCCGGGCGCGGAAACCTTCACGATCGTGATCCCGCCGCCAAACGTCACCGGCTCGCTGCATATGGGCCACGCGCTCAACAATACGCTTCAGGACATCATGGTCCGCTTCGAGCGCATGCGTGGCAAGGACGTGTTGTGGCAGCCGGGCATGGACCATGCCGGGATCGCGACGCAGATGGTCGTCGAGCGCAAGCTGGCCGCGGAAAAGCTTCCCGGCCGCCGTGAGATGGGCCGTGAGGCATTCGTCGAAAAGGTCTGGGAGTGGAAGGAAGAATCGGGCGGCCTGATCTTTAACCAGTTGAAGCGTCTCGGCGCCTCCTGCGACTGGTCGCGCGAGCGTTTTACGATGGACGAGGGCCTCTCCAAGGCCGTGCTCGAAGTTTTCGTCACGCTCTACAAGCAAGGTCTGATCTACCGCGGCAAGCGACTGGTCAACTGGGATCCAAAGTTCGAGACGGCCATTTCCGACATGGAAGTCGAGAACAAGGAAGTCGACGGTCATATGTGGCACTTCAAGTACCCGCTGGCCGGCGGCGAAACCTATACCTATGTCGAGAAGGATGCCGACGGTAACGTCATCCTGTCGGAAGAGCGTGATTACATCTCGATCGCCACTACCCGCCCGGAAACCATGCTGGGCGACGGCGCGGTTGCCGTTCATCCGACCGACGAGCGTTATGCCTCGATCGTCGGAAAACTCTGCGAAATCCCGGTCGGCCCGAAGGAACATCGCCGCCTGATCCCGATCATCACCGACGAATATCCGGAAAAGGATTTCGGTTCGGGTGCGGTCAAGATCACCGGCGCGCATGATTTCAACGACTATCAGGTCGCCAAGCGCAACGACATTCCGCTCTATCGCCTGATGGATACCAGGGCTGCGATGCGCGACGACGGCGAACCCTATGCCGATTGCGCTGCAAAGGCTCAGGCGATCACCAAATCTGGTGAACTGCCGAGCGAGAATGATGTCGACGAGATCAACCTCGTTCCGGATGACTATCGTGGTCTCGACCGGATGGTTGCACGTGCAAAAATCATCGAGGCGATCAATGCCGAAGGTCTTGCCGTCACGATCAAGGACGCCGAAGGCAACGATATTCCCTATGTCGAGAACAAGAAGATCATGCAGCCTTTCGGTGACCGCTCCGGCGTCGTCATCGAGCCGATGCTGACCGACCAGTGGTTCGTCGACAACAAGACGCTCGCCGGCCCGGCACTCGATTCGGTTCGGGAAGGCCGCACCAATTTCGTTCCGAAGAACTGGGAAAAGACCTACTTCAACTGGCTGGAAAACATCGAGCCGTGGTGCATTTCGCGCCAGCTCTGGTGGGGGCATCAGATTCCGGCATGGTACGGCCCGGATGGCCAGTGCTTCGTTGAGAAGGGTGAAGAAGAAGCTCTCGATGCCGCTGTCCAGCATTATCTGGCGCATGAAGGTCCGTGGAAGGCCTGGGTTCAGGAGAAGCTTGAGAATTTCCAGCCGGGCGAAATCCTGACGCGAGACGAAGACGTTCTCGATACCTGGTTCTCGTCTGCGCTCTGGCCGTTCTCGACGCTCGGCTGGCCGGACAAGACGCCGGAACTGGAGCGCTATTATCCTACCAATGTTCTCGTCACCGGTTTCGACATCATCCCGTTCTGGGTTGTCCGTATGATGCAGATGGGCCTTCATTTCATGAAGGATGCCGAAGGCAATGGTGTAGAACCGTTCAACACGATCTACATCCATGCGCTGGTTCGCGACAAGAACGGCAACAAGATGTCGAAGTCGAAGGGCAACGTCATCGACCCGCTCGAGCTGATCGACGAATACGGCGCCGATGCGCTGCGCTTCACGCTCGCCATCATGGCGGCGCAGGGCAGGGACGTGAAGCTCGATCCGGCCCGCATTGCCGGCTACCGCAACTTCGGCACCAAGCTGTGGAACGCCACACGCTTTGGCGAGATGAACGGCGTTGCCCGCAATGCCGCCTTCAAGCCGGAAGACGCCAAGCTGACCGTCAACCGCTGGATCCTCACCGAACTGTCGAAGACGGTCGAGGAAGTGACTACGGCGATCGAGACCTATCGCTTTAATGAAGCGGCCGGCGGTCTCTATCGTTTCGTCTGGAACCAGGTCTGCGACTGGTATGTCGAACTGCTGAAGCCGGTCTTCATGGGTGAGGACGAAGCCGCAAAGGCAGAAGCTCAGGCCTGCATGGCCTATGTCATGGAAAAGGCCTATGCGCTTCTGCATCCGTTCATGCCGTTCATGACGGAGGAACTGTGGGCTCATACGGCAGAGCGTGACGGTCTTCTGGCGCATAGTGACTGGCCGGTGGCTGATTTTGCCGACGAAAATGCGGCAGACGAGATCAACTGGCTGATCGACATCGTTTCGGGCCTTCGTTCGGCGCGTTCGGAAATGAACGTCCCGCCGTCCGCCACCGCTCCCTTGATCGTCGTTGGCGCCAACGAGGTGACCACCGCACGTCTGGGTCGTCACGAGGCTGCGATCAAGCGCTTAGCGCGTGCGGAAAGCATCGAGGCGGCAAATGTTGCGCCGAAGGGCGCGGCCCAGATTGTCGTCGGTGAAGCGACCGTCTGCCTGCCGCTCGGCAACCTGATCGATCTGGCCGCCGAAAAAAACCGGATCGAAAAGGCGATCGGCAAGACGGAACAGGAAATGGAGCGCTTGAACAAAAAGCTTTCCAACGAGAAGTTCATTGCCAACGCCGATCCGGAAGTGGTTGCCGCTGACCGCGAGCGGCATGCCGAACTCGAAGTGCAGCTTGCGAATCTCAAGATCGCGCTGACACGGATCGCCGAAGCCGGCTGATTTCGAACCGATTGTTAAATGCCAGATGCCGCATCCAGCAATGGGTGCGGCATTTTCGTGTGCGCTTACATGTCCTATTGATTTGTTGTGCGGCTGCGTACCCGGAGAAAACTTACTCTGTTGCGTGAAGGCCACAGCTGCATATTACCACAAGATAAAATTCTACACGCGGCTGTGATTTGTCAAATCCGCAGGTAATTTCATCTCTGGTCGGCCGATTCTCTCCTTGTTGCTGAAGAGCTTACGTAAATTTTGAGCGATTGTGCATTGCAATCGTCCCGCCAGCCGAAAGTTGTTGTTTAGGTTCAACGATCTACAGTGGTGCCCGTAACTTACCGGGAGTGGGAGATAACATGGTAAGACACTTTATTTCTGGCGGAGTTCTGGCTGCGGCGGCGGTCGGGATGCTGCAGTCGCCGGCGCTTGCGGGAGGGCTTGAGCGCGGCGGTTACAACATCGACCTGTTGTTCGATACGTCACGATTTACGGCAGAAGCGACGTCGACTTTCGTCATGCCGGATCGCAAGCTGAAGAATGTGACTGATACGGACACCTCATCCGCGGCATTTCCTTTTAATGGCACAGAAGCCGGGGCTACCGGTGGTGGCGATCTCAATGGTCTGCCTGGTTCGGCAAACGGCAGCGAGAACTATTGGTCGCCTCGCATCGGTGTGAAGGCAGCAATAGGCGATGCGGCGGACTGCATGTTCGACTACTCCGAGCCTTGGGGAGCCCATAAAAACCCGGGTCGCAATTGGGCTGGTGCGAATGAGGATATCGAGACCAAGGTGGAAAGCCGTAACTATGCATTGACCTGTTCCTATCGATTTGATGTTGGCCCAGGCCAGCTTCGCCTTATCGGTGGTGGCTTCTATCAGGAAGTCTACGGTTTTCAGGAACGACTTGTTCAGGATTTCACGGGCGTACCTCCTGCTTTTGGTGGGCTTTTGTCGGGTGTCGGCCGTCTCGATCTTGAGGGCGATGGCTGGGGCTGGCGCGCAGGCGTTGCCTATGAAATTCCGGAATACGCTTTCCGTGCAAGTCTGGTTTACAACAGTGAGGTCAAGCTCAATGACATCACTGGAACGTTGGATCTGAGGCAGGTTGATCCGGCTAGTTTTCCGAACCCTATCGATGTCTATGGTTCGCAGGCCATGCCGGACGTTCTTGAGTTGAAAGTCCAGTCTGGCATCGCACCGGATTGGCTTGCATTCGGTTCGGTGAAGTGGACGGACTGGAGTCAACTCCAGAAGGTTCCTTTCTTCTGCGATGCGCCGGGAGTAATTCTATGCGCACTGCCGGGTGGGGCAACTAGCCTCGACCTCGGTTACCGCGATGGTTGGACGGTCACTGGTGGTGTCGGCCACAAGTTCAATGAACAGTGGAGCGGCGCCGTCAGCCTGACCTGGGATCGCGGTACGTCGCAAGGTTTCGGCTCGCAGACAGATACCTGGGCATTGGGTGTTCTCGGTTCCTACTCACCCACTAAAAATCTGGAATTCCGTCTCGCCGGTGTTCTCGGCCTGATGACCGGCGGGTCATCCCGCACGGTTACGATTGACGGAGAGACCTACGGCCAGCGCGCCAACTACGATTTCGACGATGATCTCGTTGCGGCCATTTCGACCAGCGTCAAGGTCCGTTTCTGATCATTGCTGGTATTGAAGACAAAAAGCCCGGTTTCGACCGGGCTTTTCTTGCGGTCGTCATTCCACGGTCAGCTAAAATATTGTGACGATTTCGCAACACTTTTTTGTGACGATCGCGCCGCGCTTCAAGGCTAGGACTTTTGTCCATTTCCCGCCACAAACGAAGCGCAGCGGTAGGTAAGTAAAGGGCACGGACTGCGGGGGCGGCGCGTGCATGTTGGAGTATCATGGGCGGGTTTTTTGAAGATAAACGGGGCTTTGCTGGCGCAGACGGGCGAATTGTCAATTCGCTTTCCGCGTTCGCAGCAACCTTGTTCGGGGGTCCAAGTCTTGCCGAAAATGGAACCTACAGTTTCTCTCGCCTGTCGGGAGGCAGATTGTCCGGATCGTTTGATCCGAACTTTCTATATGTACGGCCAATAATGCACGCCTCTGCTCCCAGCCGGGCGCGGGTCGAAAGAAACTGAACCATGCGGAAGTCTAGCACCGGATCCATGAGAGTATTGCTTCTTGGAATATCGCTGGCGGCATTGTGTGCCGGAAACGCTCTTGCCTTCGACATCAAGGCAGGCGTGTCGAAGGAGTCCGGCCCCTTCGACCTCTTCAAGTTCGGCTTCAAGGCTTACAAGAACGGCCAGAAGGAAGACGCGGTCGAAGCCTATCGTTACGCAGCCGAAAAAGGCCATACCGGTTCGCGTTGGGCGCTGGCCAATATGTATGCCTATGGCGACGGCGTAACCAAGGACGACTATACGGCCTTCAAGATCTACAACGAGATTGCTGCTCAAGGCGTGGAGCCGGGATCCGAGGATACGGGGTTCTTCGTCAATGCGCTTCTGTCGCTTGCTGGTTATTACAGCCACGGTATCCCCGGCAGCCCTGTAAAGCCTGATCTCTATCAGGCACGTCAGCTCTATTTCCAGGTCGCCTCGACCTTCGGTGTGGCGGAAGCCCAGTACCAGCTCGCTCGAATGATGCTTTCAGGCGAGGGCGGTGGCTCCAACATTCAGCAGGCCAAGAAATGGCTCAATCAGGCGCGCAAGACCGGTCATGCGGGTGCCATGGCCGTGTTCGGCAATATTCTCTTTCAGGAAGGTCAGGCGGTCCGCGGTCTGGCATTCATGACGGCCGCACTGGATCGCTGCCTGGCCAAGGATTGCGGCTGGATGGAGCAGCTTCAGGAACAGGCATTCTCGGTCGCCGACGAACGCGATCGGCGCGGTGCGGTTGCGCTGTCGCATCAACTGGCCGATACCGACGACTGACCCGAACAGTGCTGAAAAGCGCGTCCGGGTTACCTGCTCCAAGATCGGATCGTCACGCCGCGAAATCGAACAGGCCGACCACCGGAACGTGATCCGATGGTTTTTCCCACGCCCGAACATGTTTTTCGATCGAGGTTGATTTGAGCCGGTCTGCTGCTTCCGGCGACAGCAGAAGATGATCGATGCGGATGCCATTGTTCTTCTGCCAGGCGCCGGCCTGATAATCCCAGAACGAATAAAGCTTTGTCGCATCGGTCGTGGCGCGAACGGCGTCGATAAGGCCGAGGTTTTCCAGCCGCCGGAAGGCTTCCCGCGTCTGCGGCAGGAAGAGCGCGTCGGTGGCCCAGACAGCGGGGTCGAAGCAGTCATGTGGCTCGGGAATGACGTTATAGTCGCCGGCGAGGATAAGCGGCTCTTCCAAGGCAAGGCAGGTTTGCGCATGGCGGCGCAGACGCTCCATCCAGGCAAGTTTGTAGGGGTATTTGACCGGGTCGTCGGCCGGATTTCCGTTGGGCAGATAGATGGAGGCAACCCGGATGACACCGGCCGCGACGGAAAACACGCATTCGATATAGCGCGACTGCTCATCCATGGTTCCATCCGGCCCTTCGCCGCCCGGCAGGCCGCGCATCACCTCGTCGGGCTTGATCTTCGACAGGATCGCAACGCCGTTAAAGCCCTTCTGGCCGTGTGTTTCCACATGATAGCCGAGCGATTCGATTTCGAGCCGCGGAAAACCTTCGTCGACCGATTTGATTTCCTGAAGGCAGACGATATCCGGTGCCGAATCGGCAAGCCACTGGCGCAGGTTGTCGATCCGCGCCTTGACGCCGTTGATGTTCCAGGTCGCGATCTTCATGCCGTATCCACCTTCTGTTCCGTCCGTCTCTTTTAGACGATCGGGCGCAGGAGGGAAGCTGGATCAGGGCAAAATGCCGATCAATACAACAGGATCAGATGGAGAAGCTTGTGCCGCAGCCGCAGCTGGCAACCGCATTCGGGTTCTTGATCTGAAAAGACTGGCCGAGCAGGTTGTCGACGAAATCGATTTCGGATCCAGCCATATAGATCAGCGACATGCTGTCGATCAGAACCCTGGCGTCGCCGTTCTCGATCACCACGTCGTCCTCCGCCGGCGCATCGGCGAGATCGAACTTGTAGGAAAAGCCGGAACAGCCGCCGCCCTCGACGGAGACGCGCAGCGCCTGCTTGCCGGCATCGGCCGCGACGATCTGGGAGATGCGCTTGGCCGCGGCATCGGAGAGGGTTACATTTTCAGTCATTTCGTGTCTCCTGCCGGGGTGAAGGCCCGGTGAGTTTCAGGCCGGTGCCTGAACAACTCGAAGATTATTGCCACCGGCTTTGCGCACGGTCCCACTATAGGTATGAAGACGTGAACGGCACGTCAATGGGCCGGGTGGAACGGAATTGCAATGGAAATGCAGGTGAAGGCATGACGATCGATACCAGGACGCTCGGGTTCGGCAGCGGCGAGCGGGCGGTTTATGCGTCGGACCCCTGGGGCTCCCGGGGCCGGATGTTTCCCGAAGACGGCAGCCTGACCCGCTCCGAATTCCAGCGCGACCGCGACCGCATCGTCCACACGACCGCGTTTCGCCGATTGAAGCACAAGACGCAGGTCTTCATCAGTCCTGATGGCGACCATTACCGCACCCGCCTGACTCATACGATCGAAGTCGCCCAGATCGCCCGCGCGCTTGCCCGTGCCCTGAAGCTCGACGAGGATCTGGCGGAAGGTGTGGCGCTCGTCCACGATTTCGGCCACACGCCCTTCGGCCATACCGGTGAGGACGCGCTGGACGAGGTGATGAAACCCTTCGGTGGATTTGATCACAATGCCCAGTCGCTCAGGGTCGTGACCAAGCTTGAGCGCCGTTATGCGGAATTCGATGGTATCAATCTGACCTGGGAAAGCCTTGAAGGTCTCGTCAAGCACAACGGCCCGCTAATGACACCGGACGGCGAAGGCCTGAACGGCCCTGTGCCGCAGCCGATCCGCGATTATTGCCAGCTCCACGATCTCGAACTGGCAAGCTTTGCCAGCCTCGAAGCTCAGGTCGCAGCGATTTCGGACGACATCGCCTACAATACCCATGATATCGACGACGGGCTGCGCTCCGGCCTCCTGACCTTCGAGATGCTGGAGGATGTACCGTTCCTGGCCGGGCTGATGCGCCAGGTGCGGGACAAGTATCCCGACCTCGAACCAAGCCGCTTCGCTTATGAAGTGACCCGCCGGCAGATCACCCGTATGGTCGAGGATGTGATCGGTGTGGCCCAGACCAATCTCGCTTCGGTCCGGCCGCAAAGCGTAGCTGATGTGCGGGCCGCGGGCCAGGTCATCGCGACTTTCTCGCCCGAAATGGCCGAAACCGATCGCATGATCAAGAAGCTGTTGTTCGTCCGTATCTATCGCCACCCGGAGATCATGCGTATCCGCGCCGGTGCTTCGAAGATCGTTACCGATCTGTTCGAGGCCTATATGAATGACCCGACGCTGATGCGCAGCCATTATTGGGTCAACCACATTTCCGGCTTGAAACAGGCGGCCAAGGCGCGCCACGTCGCCGATTATCTGGCCGGAATGACCGACACCTATGCCATCCGTGTGCATGGAGAGCTGTTTGACCAGACTCCCGATTTGCGCTAGGCCGACCTCCAAACACCAACGGCTTTTCAAAGGCCCGCTTCGCATTGCGCGTGGATACCAGATATGAACCTTTTTGCTGACTTCGATACAAGAATTAAGAATGCGCTGGAAACAATTGATATCATCAAGGAAAAGCGCAGCGAAGTCGATTTTGGACGATTGACCGTAGAGCCGCCGCGCGATCAGAGCCATGGCGATGTGGCCACCAATGCGGCGATGGTTCTGGCAAAGCCGCTCGGCACCAATCCGCGCGCGCTCGCAGACCTGATCTCGGCGGCACTCCGTAATGATCCGGATGTCAGCGAGGTTTCCGTTGCAGGCCCGGGTTTCATCAACATTCGCCTTTCCACCGGCTACTGGCAGCGCCTTCTGGCTTCGATCATTGAGGCCGGCACCGATTATGGCCGCTCGACAACGGGCACAGGCAAGAAGACCAATGTCGAATATGTTTCGGCAAACCCGACCGGTCCGATGCATGTCGGCCATTGCCGTGGCGCGGTCGTCGGCGATGCTCTTGCCAATCTTCTGTCCTTCGCCGGCTACGAAGTCGTCAAGGAATATTACATCAACGACGCGGGCGGCCAGATCGATGTGCTCGCGCGCTCCGTCTTCCTTCGCTACCGCGAAGCGCTGGGTGAAAATATCGGCGAGATTCCGGCCGGCCTTTATCCGGGCGATTATCTCGTGCCGGTCGGCAAGGAACTGGCCGACGAGTTTGGCCCGCGGCTGCACAATATGCCGGAAGAGGAGTGGATGCCGCTCGTCAAGGATCGTGCTGTTGACGCGATGATGGTGATGATCCGCGAGGATCTCCAGGCCCTCAACGTTCACCACGACGTGTTTTTCTCCGAGCGCACGCTGCATGCGGAAGGCGCAAAGCTGATCCGGGCTGCGATCAACGACCTGACCTTCAAGGGCCATGTCTACAAGGGCAAGCTGCCGCCGCCAAAGGGACAATTGCCGGAAGACTGGGAAGATCGCGACCAGACGCTGTTCCGCTCCACGGAGGTCGGTGACGATATCGACCGGCCGCTGATCAAGTCTGATGGCAGCTATACCTATTTCGCCGCCGACGTTGCCTACTTCAAGGAGAAGTTTGACCGCGGCTTCGACGAGATGATCTATGTGCTCGGCGCCGACCATGGCGGCTACGTCAAGCGGCTCGAAGCGGTTGCCCGCGCTGTATCCGACGGCAAGGCGAAGCTTACCGTGCTCCTGTGCCAGCTGGTGAAGCTTTATCGCGATGGCGAACCGGTGAAAATGTCAAAGCGTTCGGGTGATTTCGTCACCCTGCGCGAAGTCGTCGACGAAGTCGGTCGTGATTCGGTCCGCTTCATGATGCTTTACCGCAAGAATTCCGAGCCGCTCGACTTCGATTTCGCAAAAGTTACTGAACAATCGAAGGATAATCCGGTCTTTTACGTCCAGTATGCGCATGCCCGCTGCATGTCGGTCTTTCGGCAGGCGAAGGATGCTTTTCCGGATCTCGATGTCGATTCGCTCGATCTTGCCTCAACTGTGGGACAAATCAGCGATCCCAACGAGTTGCAGCTGGTCGCCAAGCTTGCCGAATACCCGCGGATCGTCGAGAGCGCAGCGCTTTCGCAGGAGCCGCATCGCATAGCGTTTTACCTCTATGATCTGGCCAGCTTCTTCCATGCGCACTGGAATAAAGGTAAGGAACAACCAGAATTACGTTTTGTTAACGATAAAAACCGAGAATTGAGCATCGCCAGACTTGGGCTGGTGCGTGCAGTCGCTTCCGTATTGAGGTCTGGCCTCACAATTACGGGCACGGCTGCGCCGGAGGAGATGCGCTAAAAACGCCCTCATTTGCCCATATTGCTCTGGCAGAAGCGTAGTAATGTAGGTGAGTGGACGAGGTCATGGCGGATAATAACCTTGCGCGTAGCCGGAATGATGTGCCGGATTTCTTTGCTGATGGTGACCCCTTGGCGGAACTGGCGCGGATCGTCGGTTATGAAGATCGGGTTGTTGCAAACCCGGCTCCTGTGGATGCCGAATCTGTAGCGGAACGGCGAACCGACCCGGTTTTCAATCTCGAAGACGAACTCCTGCGAGAATTCGAGCGCTACGATGCGCCTCGGCTTGATCCTGCAGACGATCTCGTTGTCGATGCGCCGTCGCGCCCTGTGGTCCATGATGCGCCTGTAGAGCCGATTTTTGATGCTCACTATTTCACGCCGGCTTTCGATGAGCAGGTTGCCGAAGATGTGCGCGACGAAAGCGAGCCGCTGGAGCAGTGGTCAGCAAGCGACAGCTCGCACAGCATTGCTGCAGAACGTGATGAAGCGCAGTCCTACGAAGACGAGCGCCGTGATGACGATTCGGCTTTCGACTTGCCCATCCAGGACGAGCCGTCCTCTTTCAAGCCGGAAAGTGGTTCTCAGAGCGTCGTTGACTATGCGGCCTCCGTTGAAGAGGTTTCCGCGCCGCTGGCAACAAATGCCCCGGAGCCGGACTCGTCTTTCGACGATTTCGATCTGGCCGCCGAGCTGGAGACCTCCATCGCAGCAGTTCCGGTCGTTGCTCCGGTCGCGGAACCTCAGTCGTCGCAGCACGAGACCCAGCCGTTCCCCATGGATGCCAAGCGCAAGGGCGCAGGGTTTACCCCGAGCTTCCGCATGCCGCTTGCCAACTTTCAGTCTGGTGCGGGCGTCGCCTCGCATCAGCGGGTAGAGCCCAAGGCCGAGCCGCAGGTCGCTCCGGCCAAGGTCGAACCGGCTGTCGCTGAAAGCTGGAATACCGCAGCGCCGGTTTCGAGCGTGGTGGTGGCCCCGGTTGTTGCGCCTATCGTTTCGGCAATGTCGATCCCGTCCATGGATATTCCCTTGGCCGGTCCGGCAGAGCCGATTGGCGCCAGGATGTCTCCGCTCGCTGGCGAGCCTGCGCCGAAGCCAGAGAGAGACCAGTTCTCGGAACTCGATGATCTTCTGTCAGGCGTTGATCGGTATTCGGCCGCGTCGCGCGTTGAAATTCCGGTTGCTGCTCCAGTGCAGGAGCGTGCCGAGCATGAGGTTCGTCCGGAGGCTTCCGCGCCGGTCCCTGTGCAAAGTCAGGCTGTCGTCACGCCTGCTGCTCAGGTGGCTTCGGTCGATGATTCCGCGGATCCGTTTGCGGATCTCGACTTCGAACTGGCGCTCGACGATCTTGAGCTGGACCTCTCCGATATGGTGGTAGAGGAAAACAGGAAGGTCGTTGCGCCAATTGCAGCCCCAAGCGAACCGACGGTTTCCGCTTCGCCGGTGGTGACCTCGGTCGCGCCTCAGACTGTTCGGCCCCCGGTTCAGGCGCCTGTCGCCCCGCAGGCTGCGCCGGTTGCGGCCCCGGTCTACGCGGCCGCTCCCGCCTTTAACGCTCAGCCCGCATTCGATGCAGAGCCCGAAGACGATGTTCCGTTCGATCCGGCTCTTATTGCCGAATCCGAAGAACAGCCTGAAGTCATTGCCGAACTTGATGTGCCAGCTCTTCCTGTCGAAGAGAAGGAGGAGCCGCCGCTCTATCGCAACGACTTCGATCTGGATATCGATGCGGAACTTGCATCTCTTCTTGAGGCGCCGGAAACTGTGGCGCCCACTCAGCGCGGCAATGCCGAGCCGCACGCAGCAGCAGTTGCTGCTTCCGCGGCTCCTGCTGGCCAGAAGTCTGTTTACGCCGATCTGGATGATTTCGAGCGGGCGCTTGAAGAGGATTTCCGTCGCAGCCTTGCAACGCCGCTTCCGGCCAATGAAGGTTACGCGCCGGCCGACGATTATGCCCAAAACGTCGATGACGGCGAGGGCCGTTCGTCTTCACGCCGCTGGATCGCACCTCTCGTTGCTGTCAGCGTTCTCGCCGTTTGCGGCGCCGGTGCCTATGCATGGTTCGGGGGTTCCGCTTCCGGTCTTGGTGGCAACGGCGAGCCGGTCGTGATTGCTGCCGATAGCGAGCCGGTCAAGGTGGCCCCGGCTAACCCGGGCGGCAAGACCGTGCCCAACCAGGACAAGGCCGTTTACGACCGTGTTGCCGGTGCCGGATCGGAAGCACCCAAGCAGCAGCAGCTGATTTCCAGCAGCGAAGAGCCGGTCGATGTGGTCCAGAAGACCCTGATGCCGGATACGCTTCCGCTGGAAGGCGAAAACGAGATGCAGATGACCGAGGTGTCCGACACTGACGATCCGCGTCTTTTGCCTCAGGATCAGCAGCCGGCCGGCGAACAGCCCGTTACCGTCATGCCGCGCAAGGTCAAGACGATGATCGTCCGCGCCGATGGCAAGTTGGTCGAGCAGGAAATCGAACCTGCTGCTGCGGAAAAGATTGCCGCCGCGCCGGTGAGAGCCGATGCCCCGGCCCAGACGGCTGCAGCCTTCCCGACATCGGCTCCGGCTTCTGCCGCGCCCGCTTCCAGCCCTGCTGCCAGTATCGTTCCGGCTTCGGCTCCGGCGGATGCCGCATCGGCCATGCCGACCGCAGCCCAAACACCGGCCGCGATCGAACAGCTTGCCGATCCGGCTCCGGCCGCCGCAGCTCGCGCTCCGGTTCCCGCTGCCCGTCCGACGGCGCAGCCGGCCAATGTTGCCAGTACCCAGGATGCTCGCCCGGTTGCACCTGCTGCTGCTACGGCCGCCGCACCTGCTTCCCAGAACACGCAGGTCGCATCGCTCGGCGCTGGCGGTTATGTGATCCAGATCGCTTCGCTGCCTTCCGAGGCGGATGCGCAAAAGTCATACCAAAACCTGTCGAACAAGTTCGGCAGCGTGATCGGTGGACGCGGCGTCGACATCAAGGCTGCCGAAATCGCCGGCAAGGGCACTTTCTACCGCGTCCGTATCCCGGCCGGCAACAAGGAACAGGCTGTGGCGCTGTGCGAAAAATATCGCGCAGCCGGCGGCAGCTGCCTCGTGGCCCGATAAGACGAAATTTTGCCAAAACAGACGGGGCGCATGGCGCCCCGTTTTCGTTGGAGCAATTCCAGCAAAAGTGGGAAACGGTTTTGCCGGAATTGCGCTGATACAGGGAGAGAGCCGTTTCGCGTTTCGGAGAAAGGCGAAAACGGTCCAGGTCATCACATCGGGTAATTTGACATGAGTGTTTCGAAGTCCATGATTCTCGGCGCCGGCGGCGCAACACTGACTGCCGACGAAATCTCGCTATATCGTGACGAACGGCCCTGGGGGTTCATTCTTTTTGCCCGCAATTGCGTCGAGCTTTCCCAGATCAAGGATCTTGTGGCCACCATGCGCGATGCCGTCGGCAGGCCAAATGCACCGGTTCTGATCGACCAGGAGGGCGGCCGCGTGCAGCGCATTCGCCCGCCGATGATCGAGCGTTATCCCTCTGCCGCTGCGCTGGGTGAAATCTACCGGCAGAACAAAGAGAAGGGCCTGCATGCCGCCTGGCTTATGTCGCGCCTGCACGCTTTCGATCTGTTGAAACTCGGCGTGACGGTCGATTGCCTTCCCGTGCTCGATGTTCCTGTCGAAGGCGCAAGCAACGTCATCGGGGATCGCGCCTATGGATTTGATCCGAAAGCAGTTGCGGAGATGGGCAAGGCCGCGGCAGAAGGCCTGAAGGCCGGCGGCATGCTGCCGATCATGAAGCATATGCCGGGCCACGGTCGTGGCATGGCCGATTCGCACCACGAGCTGCCGGTCGTTACGGCCTCGCGCAGCGAACTCGAAGCTCACGACTTTCTGCCCTTCATCGCGATGAAGGACGAGTTGATGGCGATGAGCGCGCATATCGTATTTACCGCTTACGACGACCGTGATCCGGCAACGATTTCGCCGGTTGTGATCAACGAGGTCATTCGCGGTCATATCGGTTTCGATGGACTGCTGATCTCCGATGATACCTCGATGAACGCGCTGAAGGGCACGATCGGCGAACGTGCCGCACGAATCATGGGGGGAGGTTGCGATATTGTCTTGCATTGCAACGGCCTGATGGACGAAATGAAGGCGGTAGTGAAGGAAGTCGTGCCATTGTCAGGCAAGGCCTTGCAGCGCGCTGAGGCCGTAGAGCGCGGGTTTGCATCACCTGACGCCTCCGACGAGCCGGCGCTGCGTGCGGAATTTCACGAGATGATGGCGGTTGCCTGACGAGGCAGCATCGCCGAACGAGAGAGGTGAACTGGTTTGGCGGTGAATTCGGGGCAGGGCGCCATTCCTATGGACAAGCTCTGGCAGGACGTCTCCGAGCGTGCTGCCGACGACCCGGCACTCGTCATCGATGTTGCCGGCTTTGAAGGTCCACTCGATCTGCTTCTGCATCTGGCCCGCAGCCAGAAGGTGGATCTCTCCCGCATCTCGGTGCTTGCACTTGCAGAGCAGTATCTTCAATTCGTCGACAGCGCGCGGCGTGTACGTATAGAGCTTGCTGCCGACTATCTGGTCATGGCTGCCTGGCTCGCCTACCTGAAGTCCCGCCTGCTCATTCCCCAGCAGGTCAAGGTTGACGATGGTCCGACCGGCGAGGAGATGGCAGCGACGCTTGCGTTTCGTCTGCGGCGGCTTGAAGCAATGCGCGAGGCGGCAAACCAACTCGTCAATCGCAACCGGCTGGGTCGCGACGTGTTTGCCCGTGGTGCGCCGGAACATATCCCGCATCGCGTCCAGTCCGCCTATGACGCCAGCCTGTACGATCTTCTGTCCGCCTATGCCAATCTGAGGCAGCGCACGGCAATTACCCAGGTCACGATCGAAAGGCGCAAGGTCTGGTCGCTGGTGGATGCGCGCGAGCTGCTGACGCGCATGCTGGGCGAGATCGCCGACTGGACGGCCCTGCAGACCTATCTTCTTCCCTATCTGCCGCCCGAGGACCGGGTGACGGCGACCGCGAGCGCCTTTGCGGCCTCGCTGGAACTGGTGCGTGAGGGCAAGCTCGAAATTCGCCAGGATGGCGCCTTTCAGCCGATCTACCTGCGCGGCGGCAATCCTTCGCGATCGCCCCATGTTTCGGGAGGTGGCGAATGATGCCCGATACGGATGAGATCGAGGCAGCCATGGATGATGGTCGTGATGTGGATGATGCACAGGTCGTGAACTTCTCCGACTTCGAAGCCGAGCGCATTGCCGAGGCGCTGATCTTTGCTTCGGCCGAGCCCGTTCCCGAAAGTTTTCTGGCTGACAGGCTGCCGCGGGGAACCGATATTCCGGCGCTTCTGGCGCGGCTTGCCGAAAACTATGCGGGCCGCGGCGTCAATCTCGTGCGCATGGCGGATCGATGGGCCTTCCGCACCGCTGCCGATCTCTCCTTCGTCATCCGCAAGGATGATAACGAAGTCAGGAAGTTGTCGCGGGCTGCGCTAGAGGTGCTGGCGATCATCGCCTATCACCAGCCGGTCACTCGCGCGGAAATCGAGGATATCCGTGGTGTCCAGACCTCCAAGGGCACGCTCGACGTGCTGATGGAGGCCGGTTGGGTTCGTTTTCGCGGTCGCAGGCGCTCGCCGGGCCGTCCGGTCACGCTCGGCACTACGACGGATTTCCTCGACCATTTCGGTATCGAGGAATTGCGCGATCTCCCAGGGCTGGAGGAGCTGAAGGGGGCCGGTCTCTTGAGTGGCCGCATTCCGCCCGGTTTCCATATTCCCATGCCCGGCGCGGATACGGACCTGTCGGATGAAGAGGATCCGATCACGCAGCTCGACCTTGAGGAACTGGGCCTGCTTACTCCCGGCGGGGCTTCGGACGATTAGGTCTGACGCCTGTCATCCAGCGTGTGCCGGCGATCAATGATCTCGCATCGCGCTAACGACCGCGTGATTACCGATGTATCATGCAAATTTGCCGTTTGAAAAAGCACAGCAAAGCGCTTACATCGGGGACTAATTCGAATTTGGAGTTGGACTAATGGGTTCTTTCAGTGTGTGGCATTGGCTGATCGTTCTGGTCATCGTGCTCGTCTTGTTCGGGCGTGGTAAGATTCCGGAACTGATGGGCGACGTCGCAAAGGGCATCAAGAGCTTCAAGAAGGGCATGACCGACGAGGACGCTCCGGAAACGACCACTGCGAAGACCGTCGACCACAAGGCTGACGAGGCGAAGGAAACCACCCGGTCGTAATAATGACCGGGCAGGGGGCTTCAGGAGCTTCGTTGCATGTTTGATATCGGTTGGACCGAACTGCTCGTCATTGCGGTCGTACTTATCGTCGTGGTTGGTCCGAAGGACCTGCCGCCAATGATCCGTGCGTTCGGCAAGATGACCGCCAACTTCCGCAAGATGGCTGGTGAGTTTCGCACGCAGTTCGATGAAGCGCTGCGCGAAGCGGATATGGATGATGTCCGCAAGACGATTTCGGATGCGCAGAAGCTCAATCCGACCAATGCTCTGCGGGATGCGATCAATCCGCTGAGGCAGATGGGCCAGGATATCAAGTCGGACCTGCAGAAGGCGACCCACATCCCGAACCCTCTCGCCGACAATACGACCGAGCTTTCGCCGGCGGATGCCGAAGCGCAGCAGGCGATTGAAGGTGCCGAGCCGGTTTCGTCCGCTCCGGAAGTACCAGCAAGTGTGGAGCCATCTGCTGCTGCAAAATCCCCCACTGCCGCCGCTACACCCGCAACCGCACCTGTATCCGCTGCGTCTACAGCGCCGGTAGCTGTTGCTTCGACTGAGGTCCAGCCCTCGGCGGCAAAACCTCGCGCGCCGCGCAAAACTGCGGTGAAGGCAGCGGCTGAAGCGAAAACTCCGACCAAAGCCGCCAAAACTTCCGCAGCGTCCAAGGCGGCGACTGCCGAGGCAGTTCCCGTGGCTGAAAAGCCCAAACGGGCCAAGCCCGCGCCTAAAAAGCCTGCCGAGATTGCTTCCGTTGCCGTCGAAGCGCCGGTTGCCAAAACACCTGCCCGCAAGCGCGCGGCCAAAAAGACTGATACCCCGAAGGACGAAGCATGAGCGACTACGAGGACAAGCCGCAGCCGCTTATCGAACATCTGATGGAACTGCGCACTCGATTGATGTGGTCGATCGGTGCCTTCTTCGTCGCCTTCGTCTGCTGCTTCTTCTTCGCCAAACAGTTGTTCAACCTGCTCGTCGTACCCTACAAATGGGCCGTCGTCTGGGCGGGACTGGACATTACCAAGTCCGAACTGATCTACACCGCGCCGCAGGAATTCTTCTTCACCCAGGTGAAGGTCGCGATGTTCGGTGCTTTGGTGATCGCTTTTCCGGTGATCGCATCGCAAGTTTACAAATTTGTCGCGCCCGGTCTCTACAAGAACGAACGCTCGGCCTTTTTGCCTTTCCTGATTGCTTCGCCGATCCTCTTCCTGTTGGGCGGCGCTCTGGTCTATTTCTTCTTCACACCGATGGTGATGTGGTTCTTCCTCGCCATGCAGCAGAGTGGCGGCGATGGCGAGGTGGCGATTTCGCTTCTGCCGCGGGTTTCGGAATATCTCAGCCTGATCATGACGCTGGTCCTGTCCTTCGGCCTGGTTTTTCAGCTACCGGTGGTGACCACGCTGCTTGCGCGTGTTGGTCTTCTCACGAGCGATTGGCTGAGGGAAAAGCGTAAATACGCGATCGTCATCGCATTCATCGTCGCGGCAGTCCTGACGCCGCCGGATCCGATGTCTCAGATCGGTCTTGCTATACCGACCATCCTTCTCTACGAGATTTCCATCTATGCCGCGCGACTCGTCGAGCGCAAACGACGTGACGAATCTGAAACCGCAGACTCGTCCTCGGACGTCGCCGAGACCGATAAGGCTTGAGGATTTTCCTGGCCTGATGCGCGCGGCATCTCGCGTTGAAGGCTAGGGATTATGCTTGATATCAAATGGATTCGTGAAAACGAACAGGCGCTCGATGAAGCGCTGGCAAAGCGCGGCGCCGGGCCGATGGCAGCCGAACTCGTTGCGATGGACGAACGTCGCCGCAGTGTGATCCAGAAGCTTCAGGACATGCAGTCCCGCCGCAACGCCGCCTCCAAGGAGATCGGCGCTGCGATGGCGCAGAAGAACCTTGAACTAGCCGAGAGGCTCAAGGCCGAAGTTGCCGAGATCAAGGAAACCATGCCTGCCGCAGAGCAGGAAGAGCGCGAGGCAATTGCCGCGCTCGATGACGTACTGTCGCGCCTCCCCAACATTCCCTTCGATGACGTGCCGGTCGGCGAAGACGAAAGCGGCAATGTCGTCAAGCGTGTTGTCGGTGAAAAACCGCGCTGGAATCATCCGGCCAAGGAACATTTCGATATCGGCGAAGCGCTCGGCTACATGGATTTCGATCGCGCCTCCAAGCTTTCGGGTGCGCGTTTCACGGTTCTGACCAGCCAGCTCGCTCGCCTGGAGCGTGCGCTCGGCCAGTTCATGCTCGACATGCACACGATGGAGCACGGTTATACCGAAGTCTCCTCGCCGCTGATGGTGAAGGCGGAGGCCATGTATGGCACCGGCCAGTTGCCGAAATTCGAGGAAGACTTGTTCAAGACGACCGACGGCCGTTACCTCATCCCGACGGCCGAAGTGACGCTGACCAACCTCGTTTCGGCCGAAACGCTGGAGCAGGAAAAGCTGCCGCTGCGTTTCACCGCGCTGACGCCCTCGTTCCGTTCGGAGGCCGGCTCGGCCGGCCGCGATACACGCGGTATGCTGCGCCAGCATCAGTTCTGGAAATGCGAACTCGTTTCGATCACCGATGCGGAAAGCTCGATTGCTGAACACGAACGCATGACCGAATGCGCCGAGAATGTTTTGAAGCGTCTCGGCCTGCATTTCCGCACCATGACGCTCTGCACCGGCGACATGGGGTTTGGTGCCCGCAAGACCTACGACATCGAGGTCTGGCTGCCGGGGCAGGATACCTATCGCGAAATTTCGTCCTGCTCGGTCTGCGGCGATTTCCAGGGCCGTCGCATGAACGCCCGTTACCGCGTCAAGGACGAGAAGGCGCTGCGTTTCGTTCACACCCTGAACGGCTCCGGTACTGCCGTTGGTCGCTGCCTGATTGCGGTTCTGGAAAATTACCTGAACGAAGACGGTTCCGTCACGATTCCGGATGCGCTTCTGCCCTACATGGGCGGCCTGACCAGAATCGAAAAGGCATAAGGATTTCGCAATGCGCATTCTCTTGACCAACGACGACGGTATCCAAGCGGAAGGTCTTGCTGTTCTGGAGCGGATCGCCAGAACGATTTCCGATGATGTCTGGATCGTTGCGCCGGAGACGGACCAGAGCGGTCTTGCGCATTCGTTGACCCTGTCCGAGCCGTTGCGGCTGAGAAAGATCGACGAGAAGCGTTATGCGCTGCGCGGCACGCCGACCGATTGCGTCATCATGGCGATAAGCGAGATCATGGGCGGCAAGCCGGATCTCGTCCTCTCAGGCATCAATGACGGCGCCAACATGGCTGATGACGTCACCTATTCCGGCACGGTGGCAGGCGCAATCGAGGGAACGCTTCAGGGCGTGCGTTCGATCGCGGTCAGCCAGGCCGCGCGCAAGGAGAATGGCCGTTTCACGCCATGGGAAGTGGCCGAGGCCCATGCCGCCGATCTCATTCGCAAGCTGATGACGGTCGAGCTTCCCGACGGCACCTTCCTCAATGTGAATTTCCCTCACTGCGCACCGGAAGAGGTTCAGGGCATCGAGGTTACCTCGCAGGGCAAGCTCGATTTTGGCCTTATGATCGATGCGCGCGAAGACGGCCGCGGCAGACCCTATTACTGGCTGAAATTCTCGGAGCGGAAGGGTAATTTCCGTGACGGGACGGATATCCAGGCGCTGAAGGAAAACAAGATTTCCGTGACGCCACTGAAGCTGGACCTGACCGATTATTCGGTTCAGGATCGTCTTGCATCCGCACTGGGGTCAGGAGTCACCGGTTGAAAACTGGAATGGTCGAGAAAGAGGAGTTTGCGGCACTGGTCCTGCGGCTGCGGGCCGAGGGGATTTCCGATCTCGATCTTCTGACGGCGGTGGAGCAGACGCCTCGCTCCCAGTTCGTGCCCGCTCCGCTTGCCGAGGAAGCCTATTCGAGCCGCACGATCCCGATAGACTGCGGCGCCTTCATGGAGGGCGCCGATCTTGCTGTCCGTCTTCTGCATCGCCTGCAGGTGAAGCCCGGTCATCGTGTGCTCGAAATCGGCACAGGCAGCGGTTTCACCGCTGCCGTTATGGGACGAATCGCCGAACGGGTCACGACCGTCGAGCGCTATCGCACCTTGGTCACGGCAGCTAATGCCCGGATGGACGCGCTTGGGCTTCGCAACGTCATCATTCGTCACGCCGATGGCAGCAATGGCCTGCCGGGCGAGGGCACGTTCGACCGTATTTTCGTCACCGCAGCCTTTAACACCTTGCCGCGTTTTTATGCCGAACAGCTGACGCACGGCGGTTCGATGATCGCTCCGCTTATTCTCGATGACGAGACATGTCTGATGACGCGTCTGACCAAGACCGGCAGCCGGTTCGAGCGCGAAGATCTTTTCCCTGCCCCTTATCTCCCGCTGGTGCCGCATATCGCAGCCGCGCTCTGAGTGAGCGTGGCATGGTTAGCAATTTGACAAAATACCGACTTTTGGTGCGGTGCTTTAACCACCCAGTAAGACTAACGGGTTTTAATGACTCTCATGATGGTTGCGTCATGAGTAGGTCGAGTCAATGCGTTTCAAGAGTTCATCCAAGTTCGGTACATCCGTTGTAAAGTTCGCAGCGGCAGCCTTGCTGGCCAGCGCTGCGACCGGCTGCAGCTCGGACGCCACGCGCTTTTCCGGTCTGTTCGACGGTACGGACAATATGACCACAGCTTCAATCCCTCAAAGGCAGGGTGGCGGCGCATATGGTCAGGCCCCTGTTCCGCGGGGCGATGTTTCGTCATCCCAGGGCATGCAGCCGCAATACGGCTCGAATAACGTTGCTTCAGCTCAGCCGTATCCGGCGTCGGGCGGGTATTCATCTCCGGCGCGCGTTGCTTCTGCGCCATCCAGTGTTCAGCGTTCCGAGCTTGCTGCTCCAGGTGATCTTCCGCCTGTGTCCGGTTCTGATTCGTCGACGCGCCAGCAGGCGATGGCCCAGCCGTTCCCGCAACAGTCGAACGTCGCTCCGGTTCGCAATGCCGACAATCTGACGACCGGTACCGTCAAGCCGATGTCCGGCTGGTCGGCCGCCAATGCGCCGCGCGTCACGCTGAGGCCGGGCGAGACTGCCAAGACGCTGGCAAACCGCTACGGTGTTCCCGAAAAGGAAATCCTGCGGGCCAATGGTGGAGCTCTCGCAGCCGGCCAGTCGGTCGTCATTCCGACATTCGGTCCGGCACGCAACTCCGCCAAGACGGCTGCCGGCGATATCGACCTGCAGAACAATGCGCCAGCACCGGCCAATCAGTCCGAGCAGAAGCTTGCTGTTCTGCCGTCGCGTGACAAGTCTCTGGCCGAGCCCGGCAAGATCACCCCTCCCGGCGGCAAGCCGCTTGGAGGCACCTATACCGTCAAGGCCGGCGACACGCTGACCAAGATTGCTCGCGAAACCGGCACCTCCGTTGATGCGCTGAAGGCTGCAAACGGCATGACCGACGGCACAGTCCGCATCGGTCAGACGCTGAAGGTCGGTAATGGTGCGACGGATCCGGTTCGCACGGCATCCGTTCCATCGAAACCAGCAGAACCGGCACCGGTCGCACCGAAGGCCGCCGCTCCGCAGCCGGCTGTCGCCAAGGTTGAACCGGCCGTTGCAGCGCCTTCCAAGCCGGCTGCCGTTGAGAATGCATCTCTCAACGAGGTCGAGAAGAAGGCTGATGTCGCTTCCATCGCCCCGAAATCCACGGGCATCGACAAGTACCGCTGGCCGGTTAACGGTGCCGTGATCGCCGGCTACGGAGCCAACGTCAACGGTAGCCGCAACGATGGCATCGATATCTCGGTTCCCGAAGGCACGCCCATCAAGGCGGCAGAAAACGGCGTCGTCATTTATGCAGGCAACGGCCTGAAACAGCTCGGCAACACCGTTCTCGTACGCCATGACGACGGCAAGGTCACCGTTTACGGCCATGCCGGCGCGATCAACGTAACCCGCGGCCAGAAGGTTACCCGTGGCCAGACGCTCGCATCCTCCGGCATGAGCGGCGACGCGCAGCGCCCACAGGTTCACTTCGAGGTGCGCAAGGATGCAACTCCGGTCAATCCGACTACCTTCCTTGAATAATGTAGTGCGTTTCAAGGGATAACGAAAAAGCCCGGCTGTGCCGGGCTTTTTTTGCGTTCAGTAGCAGATGGGCGCGTCAGGCGCGGTCAAGCGGTTTGCGCAGCCGTCCGGCGAGATCCTGAATATACTGCCAGGCAACACGGCCAGAGCGTCCTCCGCGTGTCGTTGCCCATTCCAGCGCCTCGGCATGCAGAGCCTCGCGACCCAGTCCCAGATCGAAATGGCCAGCATAGCCATCGATCATTGCGAGATAATCGTCCTGGCTACATTTGTGGAAACCAAGCCACAAGCCGAAGCGATCGGAAAGCGAGACCTTTTCTTCCACCGCTTCGGATGGGTTGATGGCGGTCGATTGCTCGTTCTCCATCATATTGCGCGGCAGAAGGTGGCGGCGGTTGGACGTTGCGTAGAAGAGAACATTGTCCGGTCGCCCTTCAATGCCGCCGTCGAGCGCTGCCTTGAGCGACTTGTAGGCTGTGTCGTCATGATCGAAAGACAGGTCATCGCAAAAAAGGATGACGCGTTGCTCCGATGATTTGAGAATTTCCAGCAAGCCGGGCAGCGAGGCAATATCTTCACGATGGACCTCGACGAGCTTCAGTGCGCGGCCGGTCGCAGAGCGCACATCCTCATGGACAGCCTTGACCAGCGACGATTTGCCCATGCCGCGCGCGCCCCACAGGAGCACATTATTTGCCGGATATCCTTCTGCGAAACGCAGCGTATTCTCGTGCAGGATATCACGGACATGATCGACGCCGCGGATCAGCGTCAGCGCGATGCGGTTCGGTCGCGGCACCGGCTGAAGTTTAAGGTTTGCCGGCACCCAGACGAAGCAATCGGCGGCATTCCAGTCGTTTACGGCAGGTGGCGGCCCCGCGAGACGTTCGACCGCGTCGGCAAGACGCCGGATTTCGGCAAGCACCTGTGCGTTGATATCGTCGCTCATGACGCTTCTCTTTCTTTTCGTCATCGTTTTTGCGCCGGTAACACGCTCGTCATTGCATAGAAAGGCGTTAGGCCGTGGATTCAGTACGCGAATTGCCGCTTTCTGTTGCATTCCGGGCCATCGCAACTATATTCCGGCGGCTTGAACGGGGGCGGGGAGTCTCCGGTAGTTTTAGGAGTTCTCGATGTTCATTACCGAAGCATTCGCCCAGGCGAGTGGCGCAGCAGCCCCCTCGGGCACCGATTCCATCCTCCAGATGGTCATGCTGTTCGCACCCCTGATGGTGGTGTGGTATTTCTTCCTTATCCGTCCGCAGCGCGCCCAGGCCAAGAAGCGCAAGGAAACGCTCGACAATATCCGTCGTGGCGACCAGGTCGTTCTCGGTGGCGGCATCACGGGCAAGGTGAGCAAGGTTATCGATGACAACGAACTCGAAGTCGAGATTGCCGAAGGCGTGAAGATCCGCGCTCAGCGCGCCTATATCGCCGAAGTGAAGGTGAAGGGCGAGCCGGTCAAGACCGAAGCTGCACCCACCAAGTAAGCGGCACATTCAGCCGGCTTGTCATCAGGCCGGGTATTTTATTGCCCGGGTCGTTCCTGTCTGTTCGACAGAGGCTGGATCCGGGCAAAATCATTCTTGAAGGAAGCGGAGCCCATGGCGAAAGGCATCGAAATTCGAGACGCCCATTTCCCGGGCCGCGCGCCGATCGATGCTTATGGCAACGGTGGTTTTCGTTTTGCCGACATGTCGCATCGCGGCTCCATTCTTTGCCTGCCCTCGGGTGTTTATGGCTGGGACATACAGGAGGATGCACCTCTGACTGTCGCCTCCTTGGAGCGTGTGCTGGCAAACGCAACCGGCATCGAAGTGCTGCTGGTCGGCACCGGCGCTAATCTCAAGCCGATACCGGCTGACGTAAAGGCCGCGCTGAAGGCGAGAGGCATTTCCTCCGATCCGATGAGCACCGGCGCGGCCGTGCGAACGTACAACATCATGCTTGCTGAATCCCGCGCCGTCGCGGCTGCTCTTGTTGCCGTTTGACATGACAGAAACGCCTCCAGACAACGGTGCGCTTTGCCTCGCCACGCTGCGGGAGACGGATCGCGATCGTTATCTGGCCTGCCTTTTGTCCCCGGAGGACAAGCGCGGGGCGCTCGCCGCCCTTTATGCATTTAATGCCGAAATTGCCCGTGTTCGCGATGTGGTGCGCGAACCTCTGCCCGGCGAAATCCGCCTGCAATGGTGGCGGGATCTGCTGGAAGGTGGCGCCGAAGGAGATGCCGGCGGCAATCCGCTTGCTGCCGCCTTGCTTGATACCGTTGATCGTTACCGCCTGCCGCGGCAGACGCTTGTCGCCATGACAGAGGCCCGTATCCTCGACCTCTACGACGACGCCCTGCCGGACAGGAATGCATTGGAAGGCTATTCGGGTGAGACCGCATCGGCTCTGATCCAGCTGGCCGGCCTCGTTCTGTCGCCGGAAGAAGCGACCCGAGCGGCTGATGCTGCCGGACATGCCGGCGTGGCGCAGTCGATAGCCGGCTTGCTGATGCTTTTGCCGATCCATAACCGCAGACGGCAGATCTATGTACCGCTCGATATCCTTTCTGCGACCGGCCTCGATCGTGACAGCTTTCTGGCCGGCGAGGACAAGGCGCGCATTTCGGCATCGGTTGAGGCGTTTGCCGGCCTTGGGCTGGAACATCTGGAAAAGGCTCGCCGCGCCGGGCCGATCCCCGCATCGCTCTTGCCCGCTTTCCTGCCGGTCTCACTGTCCGAGCCGGTTTTGAAGCGCGCGAGAAAACTCGGCGCCGGCGCATTTGCCGGAGGGCTGCAGCAGCCCCAGTGGCGTCGCCAAATCCGGATGATGAAGGCAGCGATGTTTCGTCGCTTCTGATGCGGCATAACACTCGCGCAAGCCTCGCAGGCTAGGCACTATGCAACCCAAAGACTTGCCCACAAACCTTCTATGCCTAGGAGAAGCGGTTTGAGTGCCCTAATCATCTGGATGACGATCGTTGCACTGATTCTCATTCTCGTTTTTTACATTAGGCGGATTGCCCGTAAGAACGATGAACAAGGCAGCCACGATGTCGGGACTGCCATTCTCGAATTCGGCCGTGCATTTCCCGAGGAGGCAATCCGCAGCCTTCACGGCACCAAGGATGGCGATGTCTTTGTTCGTCTGCATAACGACAAGACCGGCTTCATGCGCAATCGCCGCAATCACTATGCATGCCACCTGATTCAGCCGGGGCGCGTGAGAATAGTTCCGATGCCGGATGCGAAGGGTTTCTCGGCAGAGTTCCTTGATGCTCCGACGCTCAACGGTGAATTCGTATTCGTGAACGAAAAGGAAGCTGCTGAAGTTTCTCTCTGGCTGCTCGACAATTATGTCAGCGCCGCTGGCAGAGACGGCGAGGCTGGCGGAGGCGACGTTGGGCAAAAGGCGGGCGGCCCGGAAATGGCCGCCGCCGACGGTGATCCGTCTACGCCAGACCGAGCCAATTAGCGCAATCTTTCAGCGCCCGCGCGGATAGCAGCTGGCGCTTCATGATCGTCTTGTCCTTGCCGCGGAAACGCTTGACGCCTTCCGGCTTGACGATCGAGCCGGGCTCAAGCTCGGGAAACAGGCCGAAATTGATGTTCATCGGCTGGAAGGACCGTTTGCCGGGCTCTTCGTCGTGAATGAGGTGCCCGCCGGTAATGTGGCCGAGAAGCGAGCCGAAAGCCGTTGTCGCGGGCGGCGGCGTCAGCGGTTCACCCTTTCGCTCTGCAGCCGCGAATCGGCCGGCGAGCAGGCCGATGGCAGCGCTTTCGACATAACCTTCGCAACCGGTGATCTGGCCGGCAAATCTGAGGCCTTGCCGGCTCTTCAGCGTCAGCGACCGGTCGAGCAGGATCGGCGACTGGATATAGGTGTTGCGGTGAAGACCGCCGAGCCGGGCGAATTCGGCATTCTGCAGGCCGGGAATCATCCGGAAAATCTCCGCCTGTGCGCCGTATTTCAACTTCGTCTGGAAGCCGACCATGTTGTAGAGCGTGCCGAGCGCATTGTCCTGGCGAAGCTGCACGACGGCATAGGCTTTGACCGTCGGATTATGCGAGTTGGTGAGGCCCATCGGCTTCATCGGGCCGTGACGCAGCGTCTCGCGGCCGCGCTCTGCCATGACTTCGATCGGCAGACAGCCGTCGAAATAAGGCGTGCCTTCCCATTCCTTGAAGCCGACCGTATCTCCGGCAATCAACGCATCGACGAAGGCTTCGTACTGATCCTTGTCGAGCGGGCAGTTGATATAGTCCTTGCCGGTGCCGCCGGGGCCGACCTTGTCGTAACGTGACTGATACCAGCAGGTATCCATGTCGATCGAATCACGGTGCACGATCGGTGCGATTGCGTCGAAGAAGGCGAGCTGGTCTTCCCCCGTTTCTGCCTGGATCGAAGCGGCAAGCGAAGGCGAGGTAAGGGGGCCGGTGGCGACCACTGCCAGATCCCATTCCTTGGGCGGCAGGCCCTGGATTTCCTCGCGAACCACTGTGATCAGCGGATGGCTGGAAATTGCAGCCGTCACTGCGTCGGAAAACCCGTCGCGGTCTACGGCAAGCGCGCCGCCGGCCGGAACCTGATGTTTGTCGGCCGATGCCATGATCAGCGAGCTTGCAAGCCGCATCTCGGCATGGATGACGCCGACCGCATTGGCTGTTGCGTCGTCGGAGCGGAAGGAGTTGGAGCACACCAGTTCGGCAAGGCCGTCTGTTTTATGTGCATCGGTGCCGCGTACGCCGCGCATCTCGTGCAGGATGACTGGAATGCCGGCCTGTGCAATCTGCCAGGCCGCTTCGGAACCTGCCAGGCCGCCGCCGATCACGTGAATGGGGGAATAGGATGTCTCTGTCATGGGCCGCGTCATTATCACGGCGCGTTGCCGACAGGAATCAAAAAGGCAGCCGATTTGAAATCAACTTTACCTGGAATCAAAAAGGCACCTGAGAAGGTGCCTTTGATCATGCTGACATCTTAGTCGCTGGACCTGTCCATAAGGCGGTTGGGAGCCGCCGTCCGTTCGGGATTAACGGAAGGAACGGGAAGCGATATTGCGAATGTCGTAGCGGGTCAGACCGATGTCCGAGAGTGCCTGGTTCGAAAGATTGCCAAGCTCGTTCATCGTGCGGCGGTAGCTGATCCAGTTCTTAGCGATGCGGATCGGGTTCATGGTTATTTCCTCAAGTCGTCTTTTTCCCGGAAGTCTCACTATTTGCTCCGGCGATGTCCTTCTTATACGCCTGAATAATAACAATGTGCAGTGCAAATAATGTGCAACTGCCATGCATTTGTGCGGTGAATTGTCGCTTTTGTGGGCGACGCGCGAAAAATGAGCGGATGTTTCGGCGCCGCGATCAAAGCAAGTGCACAAACGAAAAACGCCTCCCGAAGGAGGCGCTTTCTTTCGACTGAAGAGTCGAGGATATATCTTAGAAGCCGACTGCGGTCCGGGCTACGCGGCGGATGTCTGCGCGGCCGATGCCGAGGTCGCCAAGTTCGCGGTCGGTCATGCGGCCGAGTTCGGAAACGGTTTCGCGGTACTTGCGCCAGTCGCTGAATTTCTTTGCGATGCTCATTGTGGGGGTCCTTTGCCCTGTGGGCGTCATGTCCGCCCTCTTCATCTGCTAATCGTTTTAAATCCTGTTATGCACAAAAAACAGCGCCCGTTTCGTATGCCACCTATGCGTCTGGTGCATTCCACGCTGTGGCCTATGCCGCTGTTGCGCTCAGGAGCGTGAATGGAGAGCTGAAACGACGACGCCCACCGGGGGAGGAGGTCCGGTGGGCGTCATATGGGCGACCGGCGATTGGGAGGAGGAGTATCGCCAGTCTACACGATGCAGCGCTTGGGAGGAGGAGGGCGCGCACCGAATTTGCTGCGGAAGAACCGCTTTGAAGGCTGTTTCCAGGTCGGTAGCGTTCGCACCGCCCTGAGCTTGCTTCGTTGAGCAGAACCTACAGAAAGACAGGGAATTTGTGCACTGCAAACGTCGAATGGATGGCATGCTTCGACTGCATGGCTGAATTCGCGAGCCAGTCGGCTTTTTCATCGCGATCGTTAATCTCTATAAGATGGTGATGCGGCCCGGTGATGGTTGTCGGGAAGTCTTCTTTGGTGACTGTCATTTTTCCTTTGCGTGCAGGAAAACGGATGATATAGAGACGCGCGCTCTGGAAGGCCTCCGGCGACGAGGTATTTCGACGCGGTTTGGGGCGCGGGTATGGTGAAATTGGTAGACACGCCAGATTTAGGTTCTGGTGCCGCAAGGCGTGGGAGTTCAAGTCTCTCTACCCGCACCAGCACCGCCAAGGTGTGGTCTTGAGCCAAAGAATAGGCGAACGACCGGCGCCTTAATGCCGCGGCTGGTCTCTTTGAAGTTCCGGCGATGTGCTGACTGTTGAACGGCTGGAGATGCCGGGTAGTCGGACATCTCCGCCACGATATGAAGGTTTGAAAATGCAGGTTACCGAAACGCTCGCTGAAGGGCTGAAGCGCGAAATCAAAGTTGTCATCCCGAAGCAGGAGATGGAAGCACAGCTGAACGTGCGCCTCGCCGACGCGAAGGATAAGGTCCGCATCAACGGCTTCCGTCCGGGCAAGGTGCCGCTCGCGCATCTTAAGAAGACCTACGGCAAGTCGATCATGGCCGATCTCGTCAACGAGATCATCCGTGACCGTCCCGGCACGATTCTCTCCGAGCGTGGCGAGAAGTCTGCTACCCAGCCGTCCATCTCGATGACCGAGGATCAGGACGAAGCGGAAAAGATCCTGTCTGCACAGGCCGATCTCGAGTTCACGCTCTCCTACGAAGTCATTCCGCCGATCGAGCTGAAGTCGACCGACAAGATCACGGTGACCCGTGAAGTCGTCGAAATCGCCGACGAAGAAGTCAACGAGCAGATCGTCAAGATCGCTGAAAGCGCTCGTACTTTTGAGACCAAGAAGGGCAAGGCCGCCAATGGCGACCGCGTCACCATGAACTATCTCGGTAAGGTCGATGGCGAAGCCTTCGATGGCGGCGCTGCCGAAGATGCCGAACTGGTTCTCGGCTCCGGTCAGTTCATCCCGGGCTTTGAAGATCAGCTGGTCGGCGTCAAGGCCGGCGACGAAAAGGTCATCACGGTCACCTTCCCGGAACAGTATCCGGCTGCAAACCTTGCAGGCAAGGAAGCCACCTTCGACATCACCGTCAAGGACGTTGCAGCTCCGGGCGAAGTCGAAATCAACGACGAACTCGCTTCCAAGCTCGGCATCGAATCGGTTGACCGCCTGAAGGAAATCGTTCGCGGCCAGATCGAAAGCCAGTACGGCAACCTGACGCGCCAGAAGGTTAAGCGTCAGATTCTCGACCAGCTCGACGAAATGTACCAGTTCGACACCCCGCAGGGTCTGGTTGACGCCGAGTTCGACAACATCTGGCGCCAGATCAACACCGATCTCGCCCAGTCCGGCAAGACCTTCGAAGACGAAGACACGACTGAGGAAGAAGCTCGCGCGGAATACCGCAAGCTTGCCGAGCGTCGCGTCCGTCTCGGCCTCGTTCTCTCCGAAATCGGTGAGAAGGCCGGTGTCGAAGTCACCGAAGAAGAAATGCAGCGCGCGCTTTACGCACAGCTGCAGCAGTTCCCGGGCCAGCAGAAGGAAATCCTCGATTTCTTCCGCAACACGCCTGGCGCTTCCAACTCGCTGCGCGCCCCGATCTTTGAAGAGAAGGTCATCGACAAGCTGCTCACCGAAGTGAAGGTCACCGACAAGACCGTCACCAAGGAAGAGCTGATGGCTGACGACGAAGCCGAAGGCGAAGACAAGCCGGCCAAGAAGAAGGCTGCTCCGAAGAAGGCCAAGGCCGAAGCTGCGGAAGGCGAAGAAGCCGCTCCGAAGAAGAAGGCTGCTCCGAAGAAGAAGGCCGCTGAAGACAGCGCCGAATAATCTTCGCAAAAAATGATTAGAAAAGCCGGGTCGGCAACGATCCGGCTTTTTTATTGTCTACAACCATCAACTGACGTTTGCCGAGCCATGATCCGTATCGAAAATATCAGCAAGTCGAACAGCCATCGCATTCTCTACATCGAGGCGTCCGCTGCGCTCAATCGTGGCGAGAAAATCGGCCTTGTGGGCCCGAACGGCGCCGGCAAGACGACCTTGTTCCGCATGATCACCGGCGGCGAGATTCCCGATGAAGGTCAGGTATCGGTCGAGAAGCATGTGACCATCGGTTATTTCAACCAGGATGTCGGCGAAATGTCGGGTGTCAGCGCCGTCACCGAGGTGATGGACGGGGCAGGGCCGGTGAGCACGGTTGCCGCCGAACTGCGCGAGTTGGAAGCTGCCATGGTCGATCCCGACCGTATCGACGAGATGGACGCCATCATCGAGCGTTACGGTGAGGTTCAGGCGCGCTACGAGGAGTTGGACGGCTACGGCCTCGAAAGCCGCGCCCGCGAAGTGCTGGCGGGTCTCTCCTTCAGCCAGGAAATGATGGACGGCGACGTCGGAAAGCTTTCCGGCGGCTGGAAGATGCGCGTTGCGCTTGCCCGTATTCTTTTGATGCGTCCCGACGTGATGCTGCTCGACGAACCGTCGAACCATCTCGATCTCGAAAGCCTGATCTGGCTGGAGCAATTCCTGAAAGGTTACGACGGCGCATTGCTGATGACCTCGCATGACCGCGAGTTTATGAACCGTATCGTCAACAAGATCATCGAGATCGATGCCGGTTCGCTCAATACCTATGCTGGCGACTACGGTTTCTACGAACAGCAGCGGGCCCAGAACGAAAAGCAGCAGCAGGCGCAGTTCGAGCGCCAGCAGGCGATGCTCGCCAAGGAAATCAAGTTCATCGAGCGCTTCAAGGCGCGCGCATCCCATGCAGCCCAGGTGCAGAGCCGAGTGAAGAAGCTCGACAAGATCGAGCGCGTCGAGCCGCCGAAGCGGCGCCAGTCTGTTGCCTTCGAATTTCAGGCGCCGCCGCGTTCGGGAGAAGACGTTGCCAACCTCAAGGGCGTCCACAAGGCTTATGGTACGAGGACGATCTACGACGGGCTGGACTTTTCCATCCGCCGCAAGGAGCGCTGGTGCATCATGGGTGTGAATGGCGCCGGGAAATCCACGCTTCTGAAGCTGATTGCCGGTTCGGCCGAGCCGGACCATGGATCGGTTGCGATCGGTGCCAGCGTCAAGATGGGGTATTTCGCCCAGCACGCCATGGATCTTCTCGATGGAGAGCAGACCGTGTTCGAATGGCTGGAGTCGGAATTCCCGCGCGCCGGCCAAGGTGCTCTGAGAACACTTGCAGGCTGCTTCGGCTTCTCCGGCGACGATGTCGAAAAGAGGTGCCGCGTGCTTTCCGGTGGTGAGAAGGCGCGCCTGGTCATGGCAGCCATGCTGTTCGATCCGCCGAATTTTCTCGTTCTCGACGAGCCGACCAACCACCTTGATCTCGACACCAAGGAAATGCTGATCAAGGCGCTGTCCGAATATGAAGGCACGATGCTGTTCGTCAGCCACGACCGCCACTTCCTCTCGGAGCTGTCGAACCGCGTGCTGGAAGTCTCGGCAGAAGGCGTCCATCGCTATGACGGCGGCTACCGCGAATATGTCGAGCGAACCGGATATGAGGCTCCGGGTCTGGTTGCCTGACGCCGCATCGAGAGCTGCAAGGCAATTGTGATCGGCTGTCTGGCCGGTCATTTCTCGGAATGTCTTGACCCTTCGCGCCTTGCGCCTAGCTAGCCCTCTGGAGGCTGGTGAAGGTAAAACGGCGATGTTGGATTATGAATTTTCAGACACTGCGTTTGCGGGCTTTCGCCCGATTATCGATTTTGAGTGCTTTGCTCAGCGCCTGCACGATCCCGCCGGATACGTCGCGGGTTGTCGGCGAGAATTCGACGGTGGCGGCCGCGCGGACCGAACTTGTCGGGCTCGACGAAGATGATGTCCGCATGTGTGCCGGGTTCCCAAGCGCAAGCAGCCCGACATCCGATGGCGGAACCATCTGGGCTTACCGCCGCGACATGCCGCGCGGAAGCTGGAATGTCGTCAATCCGTCCTTCACCCTTTTTGGTGCTATACCCGCGGTCAACACATCGACAAGCAGGGCGTCGGGCGGCAATTGCAGCACGCAATTCCGGTTCTCCGACAGGAAGCTGAAGCAGGTGGAGTTTGCAGGCGACAACAATACCGCCACCGATATCAACGGGCTTTGCGTCAGCATGATCGACAATTGCGTGATCTATGCCCGGAGCAAGAAAGCCAAATAGCTTCGTCGCATGTGCCGGATGGAAAAAGGCCGCGCAGTGCGCGGCTCTCCAAGTGCTTGAACACCTTAGCGGCAGACGCGAATCGATTCCATGTGCCATCCACCATTATAGGCGTTGGGTACCTGCCGATCTTCGAACCAGCAGCGCGGCGGAGGTGGTGGTGGTTCGACATAGCGAGGACCACCGCTATTGGCCAAAGCGCCGCCGATCAGGCCTCCGACAATGCCGGCTGCGAGGCCGCCGGCAATGACCTTTCCCGTATTGTCGTGATGGCGTCGGTGGTGACGATCACGATCACGATCCCAACGTGGTGGCGGAGGTCCGCGGTGGTCCCAGCGCGGCGGAGGCCCGTCGCGCCATTGCGCCATGGCGGTTCCCGCAGGCGTCATTGCTGCGCTTGTGAGGATGGCGAGCGACAATGCAGAAAGGATGATCTTCTTCATCGATATATTCCCTGGGCGCCAGCATTTCCGGCGCTTCGATTCCAGACCATGCGCCGTTTCAGATTAACGGATCTTGAATGAACCTGCTTCCGCGTGCCGACGGTTGGCAGGTCTGCCGGTGGCCTGCGAGATCGTGTTTCGCCATCTATTGTTCCGACTGGGTTCCTCCGTCAGTTCTTCGCTGCGGCCTCCATGTCGGCTGCAGCCTGATCGTCCTTGCTGCTCGCGCGCTGATAGGCGTCGCGAAGGGCAAGGCGACCGAAATACTGCTCGAAGGCAGGCCGCTTCTCGATCGAGCCGAATTGCAGCCCCCAACCGATTTGCGAACCGACATAAACATCCGCGGCGCTGAATTTTTCGCCGGCTATGTAGGAATTGCTGCGCACGGCGAGTTCAAGTGCGTCCATCACATCGCCATAGCTGCCGTAACCGATCATGCGCTCCCGGCCGACCGGAACTTCAAAGCCGAGCGCCTTGTTGCTGACGGCAGATTCCAGCGGACCGGCGGTAAAAAACATCCAGCGGTAATAGTCGGCGCGGTCAGCAGGCGAGGGCGCCAGGCCCGCCTGTGGAAATGCATCGGCAAGATAGGCGCAGATAGCGGCACATTCCGTTACGGTCCTCTTGCCATGAACGATCGTCGGCACCTTGCCCATCGGATTGACGGCCTTGTAGCTCTCGTTTTTCATGGTCGTGCCGAATTGCAGAATTTCCGTCCGGTAAGGAACGCCGACTTCCTCCAGCATCCAGCGGGCGATGCGGCCGCGCGACATCGGGTTGGTGTAGAATAGGATTTCATCTGCCATCCGTTATCCTCCTGCTGCCGCCAGTATTTTGGAGTGTGCGGCGAAACAATCATGGTTGGGCTAGGATTTGCTCGATGAGCTATCGGGTCGCCTATAGTGGCTTGCGATACTGGATGAAGCCTGGCGCCACGGCGACCCGGTCATAGAGTCGGCGCGCTGCGTCATTCTTTTCCTGCGTCAGCCAATAGAGGCGCCCGGCGTTTTTATCGCGCGCCAGAAGCGCGACCTTTTCGATCAGCGCTTCGCCGACACCTCGCCCCCGCTGGCTGTCATCGACATAGAGGTCCTGCAGATAGCATGTCGTATCGGGCAGCCAGGTCGAGCGGTGGAAGAGCGCATGCACGATGCCGACCAGCTTGCCCTCATCAAAGGCGCCAAGTACATGCATCGGCTCCGCCGGATCGTGAAAGCGCGTCCATGTGATGTCGTACTGCTCTTTCGGCAGTTCCGATTCGTAGAAACTTATATAAGCCTCGAACAGGGGCTGCCACGCCTCGCGGTCGGATGGTGCCAGTGGGCGGATTTCGACGGGACGGTTGGCGGACATGCTTGAGCCTCCTCGCAAAAGAAAACGGCGGGGAAAACCCCGCCGTTCAAATCTAATCCGAAGATTGTGGCTTACGCCATCGCCTTCTTGAGGTTTTCGTCAATCTTGTCGAGGAAGGCGGTGGTCGACAGCCAAGGCTGATCCGGGCCGATGAGCAGCGCCAGGTCCTTGGTCATGAAGCCGGCTTCGACCGTGTCGATGCAGACCTTTTCGAGCGTGTCGGCAAACTTCGTAAGTTCGGCATTGCCGTCGAGCTTCGCACGGTGTGCGAGACCACGGGTCCAGGCGAAGATCGAGGCGATCGAGTTGGTCGACGTTTCCTGGCCCTTCTGGTGCTGGCGATAGTGACGGGTCACCGTGCCGTGCGCGGCTTCGGCTTCGACCGTCTTGCCATCCGGCGTCATCAGGACCGAGGTCATCAGGCCGAGCGAGCCAAAGCCCTGCGCAACGATGTCCGACTGGACGTCGCCGTCGTAGTTCTTGCAGGCCCAGACATAACCGCCGGACCACTTGAGAGCGGAAGCGACCATGTCGTCGATCAGGCGGTGTTCGTACCAGATCTTGGCAGCGTCGTACTGTTCCTTGAACTCGGCGTCGAAGATTTCCTGGAACAGATCCTTGAACCGGCCGTCATAGGCCTTGAGGATAGTGTTCTTGGTCGACAGGTAGCAGGGAACGCCGCGCTGCAGGGCGTAGTTGAACGAAGCGCGGGCGAAATCGCGGATCGAGTCGTCGAGGTTGTACATTGCCATCGCAACGCCCGAGGACGGAGCGTCGAAGACGTCGTGCTCGATCGTCTGGCCGTCGTCGCCGACGAACTTGATCGACAGCTTGCCCTTGCCCGGGAACTTGAAGTCGGTTGCGCGATACTGGTCGCCGAAAGCGTGACGGCCGACGATGATCGGCTTGGTCCAGCCCGGAACCAGGCGCGGCACGTTCTGCATGATGATCGGCTCGCGGAAGATGACGCCGCCAAGGATGTTGCGGATCGTGCCGTTCGGGCTCTTCCACATCTTCTTCAGCTTGAATTCTTCAACGCGGGCTTCGTCCGGCGTGATGGTGGCGCATTTGATGCCGACGCCGTGCTTCTTGATGGCGTTGGCAGCATCGATCGTCACTTGGTCGTCGGTGGCATCGCGGTTCTCGACCGAAAGATCGTAATATTCGATGTCGAGATCGAGATAGGGCAGGATCAGCTTGTCCTTGATCAGCTGCCAGATGATGCGGGTCATCTCGTCGCCGTCGAGATCGACGACCGGGTTGGCTACCTTGATCTTCTGCATGGACTTCCTCTTGTCGTGGGTGGGCCGAAACGGCCCCGAATGGATCAACGGGTTGCGCTATAACATCGCAGGAGAAGCGTGCAAAGCCGTGAGACCGCCATTGAGGGCTTTTCTGTGAGATTTCAACGCAGGGCCTTTCCGGCGTTGAAAAACAGCAAGAATGGTCATTGCCAAATATCGGCTCAAGGGTAATGTCCGCGCAAATCGCCTCGAATACGGATCACCACCATGCGAACTCTGCCGCTCGCTCTTGCTCTGTCGCTTTTATCCACGGTCTCGTTGGCGGCTGATCCCGCGGACCCGGTCAAGGAGGTGATGAAGATCACCGAGGATAACTGGAACAGCAACGACAGCGACTGGAAGTTCATCTTCGATCCGGAGCCGCTGGCCCGTCTGTTCAGCAAACGCTTCCAGACAGCTTACGCCGATGCGGCCAAACATCCGGCCTATGAAACGGAAAACAATCAGCCGGGTGATCCGTTCGGTTATGATGTCGTTACCGCCTCGCAGGACGGTTGCCCTCTGCAGGATGTCGTCATTGCGCCGGGTGTGGCGGCCAATGGGAAAACCGATTTCAAGGTCACGTTCAAGCAGTGGACCTGCATCGACGACGCCGATCTGAAGGATAGTCTTTCGGAAGTGCGTTTCGACGTGGTCGAGGAAGACGGCAAACCTGTTATCGACGATATCCATCGCGTAGCCGACGGCGAAAGTGATTCCGTCATCGAGGAAATGCAGTCGATCGCCAAGGGGGAGTGATGCCCGACGCGACCCAGGCAGATCTGCCCCGTTCTGCCTTCTTGAATGTCCGTGCCCTTCGGATCGATCATGCCGACGGTTAAGCTGCGGCGGTTGGCTGCAACATATATTGATCGTCTGCTGGCCCATGACCCGGCCTTGTCCCGGGCAAAGATGGGAGCGCGCGTAACGCTCACCATTCTGGCCTCGACCATCACCCTTATTGCTGTCCATCTGGCGGTGACGCCGCTGCCGTCGATTTCCTACGCACTGGCCATTGTGCTTTCGATCGAGGGTGGCGTCGCCGTGAAGGACAAGACATCGCGCGACCAGTTGACGACGCGCCTGATGGGCTGTGCCGCAAGCCTTTTCTGCATCACGCTTGCGGCTGCGCTGGAGCCTTACCGGATTGTCGCCGACCTGACATTCCTGTGCGTGATTTTCGCTGCGAGCCTGGCGCGCGTTTTTGGACCGCGCGGTTTCGCGGTCGGCATGTTCGCTTTCATTTCCTATTTCATCGGCGCCTATTTGCGCCCGACACTGGCTGAACTGCCGCTCGCAGCATTGGGGCCGCTTTTCGCCGTTGCCTTTGGTCACCTGATCCGAAAATACCTGCTCGTCGACGATTGGCGCCGCGATCTATCCAAAAGCATTCGGGCGATAGAGCGCCGTGTATCGGATATTCTCCAGCGCCTTGCTCAGCTGTCCAGAACCGGAACCCTGACGGACAAGGACCGTCTCGAGTTACGCCAGATGGAGGAGCAGTTGAAAGACGTGGTCCTGATGGCGGAAGGGCTGCTCCCACGCGATCCCGACGGCTCCATGCCAAGCGGAGATGGACCGGTCACGGCGGTCTCGATAGCCATTTTCGACCTTCATCTGGCGGCCGAAAGCGTGATCGTGCAATCACTCGGGGCTTTGGCGCCCGCATTGCTGTTCGACGCGGTGCTCAAAGGCTATGCGACCGAGGCGCAAAAAATCGCCGACGATCCGGACATTGCAGGAACCGACGAGCGGACCAAGCAGAGCGTTCATGCGCTGTTATGGCTGCAGCGGGCTTCAACGGGTCTGCGCGAGGCAACCAATAACCGAGCTTTCCAGCAACTGATGGCTTTTGGCGAGGTGCCTCAGGCCAAGCCATCCATGAAGCCGGATTTTTCCTGGAAGAATCCGCTCGTCCGAGCTGCGGTTCAGATCACGATCGCCTCCGGCATCGCGATGATTTTCGGATTGCTTTTATCTCGTGATCGTTGGTTTTGGGCGGTGCTGACAGCATTCCTGGTGTTCAATAACACCCGCTCACGTGGCGATGCGGCACTGCGGGCGGTTCAGCGATCGGTCGGCACGCTGATCGGCGTTGCCATCGGCCTTGCCTTGGCGACACTTCTTGCCGGCCATATGGCGGCAACCGTCGTGCTTGCTGCCGTCTGCGTGTTTCTGGCCTTCTATTTCCTGCAGGTTTCCTACGCGCTTTTAAGCTTCTTCGTCACCATCGTTCTTTGTCTCGTTTACGGACTGATAGGCCAGCTGACGTTCGACGTTCTGCTGCTGCGCCTGGAAGAAACGGTGATCGGTTCGGTGGCGGGCATGTTCGTCGCTTTCGTCATCTTTCCCTCCTCCACCCGCTCTACCGTCGAACTGGCGCTTGCCCGTTGGTATGACGCGCTTGGACAATTGCTGGAAGCGGTGAGCAACGGCGAGGAGCGCTACAAGCTGATCGAATTGTCGAACCGGCTTGATGAGGCCTATCGGGACCTGACCGTCGCCGCACGGCCCCTGGGCAGCGCGTGGTCGCTGGTCACGCGCCCGGGGCCGATCCGGCAGACATTGGCTGTGTTTCTGGCGTCGTCCTATTGGGCACGCACTCTGGCGCGGGATTTTGCCAATACCGAAAACCGGGACACCTCTGAAATCCGTCGCGCGATCGACGAGGCCAGGCGGGCGCTTGAGAAAGCAGCCGTAAGGAAAGCGGATTGTTTCTCCAACAAGATGTCGGGGCATGTTGCGGCCGGCACCCATCTGGCAGCTCCCGGGCAGGGCGTGGCGCATGGGGCAGATATGGTCGCCAATCTGCTGAACCGTCTTTATCCAGCCGCCGCCGACACGCAAAAGAGCCAATAACCAGCTTGCCGTTGTTGCCCGAGGGGGGTATTTCCCGCCGTCAAGAACAAGCGGAAACGAATATGTCGGGCACTAATAGCGAACGTGAACTTATTGCCGAAGGACCGGCGATCATCCTGGTCGAGCCGCAGCTCGGGGAAAATATCGGCATGGTTGCCCGTGCCATGGCCAATTTCGGCTTGGCCGAATTGCGCCTCGTTAATCCGCGTGACGGCTGGCCGAATGAAAAGGCGCGTTCTGCAGCCTCCAAGGCCGATCACGTGATCGATGGCACGAAGGTTTTCGATACGCTGGAAGAGGCGATCAGCGATCTCAATTTCGTCTATGCAACGACGGCGCGCGAGCGTTACGGTTTCAAGCCGGTGCGCTCTCCGGTTTTTGCCGCGGCCACCCTGCGGGAAAAATTCAATGCGGGCGAGAAGACCGGGATCCTGTTCGGCCGCGAACGCTGGGGCCTGAACAACGAGGAAGTGGCGCTTGCCGACGAGATCGTCACATTTCCGGTCAATCCGGCCTTCGCCTCGCTCAATATCGCCCAGGCTGTGCTGCTGATGTCCTATGACTGGATGAAGTCCGGCATGGACGATCTGGAGGAAACCCGCTTCCAGCCGATAGAGCAGCGTCCTTCGACGAAGGAACAGGTGCTCGGCATGTTCGAACATATCGAAGAGGCGCTGGATGCCCGCGGTTATTTCCATCCGCCGGAAAAAAAGCCCAAAATGATCGACAACCTGCGTGCGGTTCTCTCGCGTCGCGCCTTTTCCGAACAGGAGATCAGCGTGTTTCGCGGCATGATCCGCTCGCTTGATCGTTTTCAGCGGCAATGGCCGGAAAAGGTTGCGCCGAGACAGAAGAAGGCCACGGAGGCAGGGGAGACAGAGGGGAATGACAGCGGCGAATGAGCTGAGGCCCATCCTCGTATTCGATTCGGGCATCGGCGGACTAACTGTGCTGCGCGAAGCGCGCGTGCTGATGCCCGAGCGTGGTTTCGTTTATGTCGCGGATGACGCCGCCTTTCCCTATGGCAGCTGGGAGGAGGGCGCTCTGCAGAGCCGCATCCTTTCGCTATTCGAAAAGCTTCTTGCGGAACATCAGCCCGAAATCTGCGTCATCGCCTGCAATACGGCCTTCACGCTTGCCGGCGCAGCGCTTCGCAAGAAATTCCCCGATATGACTTTTGTTGGCACTGTGCCGGCGATCAAGCCTGCGGCTGAGCGTACCCGTTCAGGGCTGGTTTCGGTTCTGGCGACGCCCGGCACAGTCAGGCGCGCCTATACGCGCGATCTCATTCAGTCCTTCGCCGCCCAGTGTCATGTCCGTCTCGTCGGATCCGAAAATCTCGCCCGCATGGCGGAAAGCTATATCCGGGGCGAACCGATTTCCGATGATGCGGTCGCTGCCGAGATCGCTCCCTGCTTTGTCGAAAAGGATGGCAAGAAAACCGATATCGTCGTTCTTGCCTGCACGCATTATCCTTTCATGGCCAATCTTTTTCGCCGTCTGGCGCCTTGGCCGGTGGACTGGCTCGACCCGGCCGAAGCGATCGCAAGGCAGGCCCGGCGCAAGGCGCCGCTCATCGATGGTACCGAACATCCTGATGGTTTCGACTTTGCCGTCTTCACCTCGGGCAATCCGGATTTTGCTACGCGCCGGCTGATGCAGGGCTTCGGTCTTCGTGCCGGCTGAAACATCGCCGAATTCATGACTGTTGCCATCGTGCAACAAATTCAACTTTGGGTGCAATTTTCGATTGTGGACGCTTGCGCGTTTCGGAAGACCGTGCAATGTTCCCGACATCCGCAACTCAAATCAAGGGAGCGCAGAGATGAATACATATTTTGCTTATACGCGCCTCTCTGGCGGATCCGTCCGAACCATGCGGGTGAATAGCCCGCGCAATATGCTCGGACTGGCATTCAAGGGCTGATAACGCCCGAAATCCGCCTTTTGGCATCTTTCTCAATCTAAACTTCGATCTGACGTGACCGGTCTGTCCGCCTGACGGCTTTTGCCGCCTGCACTTCCGCGCGCGTCTTTCCCAACCACGAAAGGACCCGCTCGCTATCGCGAGACGGGGCGGAAAAGCTATGCGTGAAACGCACGTAATGGTTGCTGATGTTCTGTCGGCAGAAATGGACGCTCTGCATCAGCGCCATGGTCCGTGGCGTCTGATCCGGGCACTCGTTGCAACCCTCGTCAGGCGGTCTTCACCGTTTGCGGCGAACCGTTCATCCGATCTCGACAATCATATGCGCCGGGATATCGGTTTGCCGGAGATCGCTCCTGAGGTCGACCGTGTCCTTGAGGCTCGGCTTGTTCAATGGAAGAACTACCTGTGAGCTCGGGCGTGGCTTATCGCCGACTGGCGCTGACAGACATGCCTGCCGCGTCGAATGTGTTTCGCACCGCATTCGACGCGCGACTTCCATGGCTGGCTGGCCGTCACACACCGGAAGAGGACATGGCCTTCTGGTCGGGATATCTATTTTCGAACTGCACCATCTGGGGCGCCGGGCGGCAGGATGAGCTGCTCGGCGTCATCGCGTTTCGAGAAGGGTGGGTAGATCAGCTCTATATCCTGCCGCCAGTTCAAGGGCAGGGGATCGGCTCGCGCCTGCTCGACATAGCGAAGGCCAACCATGACCGCCTTGATCTCTGGACTTTCCGCACGAACGAGGGTGCCCGACGTTTCTACGGATACCACGGTTTCGCGGCCGTTCGGGAAACCGATGGTGCAGACAATGAAGAGCGTGAGCCCGATACCCTTTACAGCTGGCGTCGATGCACCTGAAACACATACTTGTCACGCGGATATTTCCGTGACTTGATCTGCTTGCACCTGAGGAAACCTCCATGTCGCTCGAACACTGGCTTGCATTCGTTGCCGCATCCGCCGTGCTGCTGGCAATTCCGGGACCGACCATCCTTCTTGTCATTTCCTACGCGCTGAGCCACGGCCGCAAAGTGGCAAGTGCGACGGTGGCAGGCGTGGCTCTGGGGGATTTTACCGCCATGACCGCTTCGATGCTTGGCCTCGGGGCTCTGCTGGCGACATCCGCCATGCTGTTCACGGTGCTGAAATGGGTCGGTGCCGCCTATCTCATATATATTGGCATCAAGCTCTGGCGCGCTCCGGTATCCGGTCAGGTTTCAGTCGTCGATGACACCGATGCGCCAATCGTCCGGCCATTCCGCGTCTTCCTGCATACCTATGCCGTGACCGCGCTGAATCCGAAGAGCATTGTCTTTTTCGTCGCTTTCCTGCCGCAGTTTCTCGACCTGTCGCGACCTCTCTTTTTCCAGATGACGGTTTTCGAAGTGACATTCCTCTTTCTGGCAACCATCAATGCCGCGCTTTATGGGCTCCTGGCATCGATGGCGCGCAACACCATCCGCAAGCCGAAGGTCCAGCGCATCGTCAATCGTACCGGTGGTTCACTGATGATCGGCGCAGGCCTTCTATCGCTCGGTTTCAAGCGTGCCGCCGCCTGATCGCAAATGTCTGATCTCAAAGCCTGTTGATTTTTCTCACTTGCCCGGCGAAACGAATCTCGATCTCTGTTAAGGGGAGGGTTCGGCGAACTGCGTCCCCGCAGATTGAGTGCCGACAAACCACCAATCTACGGCATACGAGGGCAGCATAGTGCAAGTCGGCATCGATATGGGAACTGTGACCGGCGGCGCGCCGGCCAAGCTCGATATCGAGGAGCTTCTGGCGACGCGTCTGCTTGTTCAGGGTAATTCCGGTTCGGGAAAATCGCATCTTCTGCGGCGTCTGCTGGAGCAGTCTGCGCCTTGGGTGCAGCAGGTCGTCATCGATCCGGAAGGCGATTTCGTCACGCTGTCGGATAAATACGGCCATGTCGTCGTAGATGGTGAACGCACCGAAGCCGAACTTGCCGGCATCGCCAACCGCATCCGCAAGAACCGCGTCTCCTGCGTGCTCACGCTGGAAGGTCTCGATCTCGAAGAGCAGATGCGGGCCGCAGCCGCTTTCCTGAACGGCATGTTCGATGCCGATCGCGATTACTGGTACCCGGTTCTCGTCGTGGTCGACGAAGCGCAGATGTTTGCGCCCTCCGTCGGAGGCGATGTTTCCGAAGACGCCAGAAAAATGTCGCTCGGCGCGATGACCAATCTCATGTGCCGCGGCCGTAAGCGCGGTCTGGCCGGCGTCATCGCCACACAGCGTCTGGCAAAGCTTGCCAAGAATGTTGCGGCCGAAGCCTCCAATTTCCTCATGGGGCGAACCTTTCTCGATATCGACATGGCGCGCGCAGCCGACCTGCTCGGCATGGATCGCCGCCAGGCGGAAATGTTCCGCGACCTGAAACGCGGCAACTTTGTCGCGCTCGGTCCGGCTCTGTCGCGCCGCCCGCTGCCGATCGTCATCGGCAATGTGGAAACCTCCGCACGTTCGTCCAGCCCCAAGCTGATGCCGCTGCCGGATGCGCCACAGGATGTCGAGGACCTGATCTTCACGCCGGATCCGGAGGAATTCGCCCGGCCGATCACCGCTGTCCGTCGCCCGACGCCGGCGCCGCGCCCGACCACCGATATTCTGGCAGAACTCTCCCGTTCGACGCCGGCTGCGATCCAGCCTGCGTCCAACGAATCGCGCGTGGCCATGCCGGAGCTGACCGAAGAAGAGCGCGAAGAACGTCTGATGGCGGTCATGTCGGAAATTCTCGACGATCCGCAATCTGCTTATCGGACGGATTCCGTGCTCTACCAGGATTTTCTCGTGCGCGCCCGCATGCGCCGTCTGCCCGGCCCGCCGATTTCGCTCAGCGATTTCCGCCGCCGCACGGCGATTGCGCGTTCCGGCGTCGATGCGACCATGGCGGCAAGCGAAGCCTGGGCGACTGTCCTGTCGCTGTCGAACGGCGTTTCCGACGATCTGCAGGGCGTTTTCCTGATGATGGCGAAGGCCGCACTCGGTGCCGAACCTTGCCCGTCCGATGCCCGCATCGCCCGTGCTTACGGCACCCATTCCGCGCGCCGCGCCAGACGCCTTCTCGGTTATTTCGAGGAGCAGGGGCTGATTGTCGTCCATACGGATTTCGCTGGCAAGCGCATCGTCGCTTTCCCGGACCTGCAGGCGGAAACCGCACCCGGAAGCGCCGAGGCGCCGGACGAGGGCGATCTCAAGATCGCTGCGGAGTAAGGGACTTAAGGCCTATTCCGCTGTTGACAATTCCATGACACCCGCCTAAAGACCGCCCAGCACCGGGTGGCAACGCCCGGTGTTTCATTTGACATGTCCCGTGGCACTCTCCGATCGCTTTCGTGAGAAGCCTGTCAGAACTTCTAAATCGAGGTTCAGAGGAGGGCGTGTTTCCTTCATCCGGTTTGGCAACAGACCGGTGTAACCGTTCGAAAGGAAATGCGATGAGCAAGCGCGAATCGTCCAAGTACAAAATTGACCGCCGTATGGGCGAAAACATCTGGGGCCGTCCGAAGTCCCCGGTTAACCGTCGCGAATACGGCCCGGGCCAGCACGGCCAGCGCCGCAAGGGCAAGCTCTCTGACTTCGGTGTTCAGCTCCGCGCCAAGCAGAAGCTGAAGGGCTACTACGGCGATATCCGCGAGAAGCAGTTCCGCGCGATCTACGAAGAAGCCAACCGCCGCAAGGGCGACACCGGCGAAAACCTGATCGGTCTGCTGGAATCGCGTCTGGACGCCATCGTCTACCGCGCCAAGTTCGTTCCGACGGTCTTCGCTGCCCGTCAGTTCGTCAACCATGGCCACGTCACGGTCAACGGCGTTCGCGTCAACATCGGTTCCTACCGTTGCAAGGCCGGCGACGTTATCGAAGTCCGTCAGAAGTCCAAGCAGCTCGTTACGGTTCTCGAAGCCGTTTCGCTCGCTGAACGCGACGTTCCGGATTACCTCGAAGTCGACCACAACAAGATGGTTGCCACCTACGCTCGCGTACCGGCTCTCTCGGATGTACCGTACCCGGTCATCATGGAACCGTCGCTGGTCGTCGAATTCTACTCGCGTTAATCGCGACGAAAATTTACGAAGATGGCCCCTTATGGGGCCATTTTTGTATTTGCCGGTCGCAATGACGGCGCAACAAAAAAGCCGCCCCGAAAGGAGCGGCTTTTTTTGTTTTGCATCGGAAGATCCTATTTTGAGGATGCCTTCTTCTTTTCTACCGTAACCTGCTTCTCCACGGTCGTCGGTGTCGCGGTGTCCGTCAGTTGAACCACCTCGGGGGCTTCCTTGTCCTTCGGCCGTTCCCCCATCCGGTTCCACGCGTCGAGGCCGGCAATCTTGTAGGCTTCGGCAAGCGTCGGGTAGTTGAACGTGTTCTCGACGAAATATTCCACCGTGCCCTTCAAGTTCAGCACAGCTTGCCCGATGTGCACGAGTTCAGTGGCGCCTTCGCCGACGATATGGACTCCGAGAAGGCGTCGCGTCTTCAGGGAGAAGATCAGCTTCAGGAGACCGCTGTCGAGACCCATAATGTGGCCGCGCGACGTTTCGCGGAACCGCGCAATGCCGCATTCATAGGGAATGCCGCGCTCCCTCATCTCTTCCTCGGTAAGACCGCAGGTGGAAATCTCCGGCACTGCATAAATGCCGTAAGGGAAATATTTCTGTGGTTCCTTGGCCATTGCGCCAACCGCGACGCGGGCCGCGATCCGCCCCTGTTCCATGGAAGTGGAAGCAAGGCTTGGAAAGCCGACGACATCCCCGGCGGCGTAGATACCGGGGACGGAGGTCTCAAAAGTCTCAGGGTCGACGCGCAGCCGGCCCCGGCTGTCCGCCTCGAGCCCTGCAGCGGCAAGGTTCAGCGTATCGGTCGCGCCAACCCGGCCGGCGGCATAAAGCACCATGTCGGCGATGATCTTGCGTCCGGTATCGACCGTGACGACTATCTTGCCGTCCGGCAGTTTCTCCACCTTCTCTGCCTTCTGGCCGAGCAGGAGCTTCATGTTGCGGTCGCGCAGCTGGTAGGTGAAATCCTCGACGATTTCCTTGTCGATGAAATCAAGCAGCGTCGGCTTCGGATCGATGACGGTCACTGCGGCGTCCAGCGCGGAAAAGATCGTCGCGTATTCGATGCCGATCACGCCTGCGCCGATCACCACGATCGAGCGGGGGAGGTCGTGGATTTCGAGCAGTTCGTCGCTATCGAGAACCGTCTTGTTGTCGAAGGGAATGGAGGTTGGGCGATAGGGGCGGGTGCCGACAGCCAGCAGGATGCTCTTGCCAGTGACCTGAACGATATCGTCGTCATCCTTGACGATCTGCATCGTATCTTTCGAGATAAAACTGGCCTTTCCGCGGATATGCTGGACCCGGTTGCGGGCGAACTGGTGCTCCAGCACATCCACCTCATGATCGAGCGTAATCAGCAGGCGACGGCGCAGGTCTTCTGCACTGATCTCCTGCTTGACACGATAGGAACGACCATAAAAGCCGCGCTCGCGCCAGCCGGATAGGTTCAGGGCCGTCTCGCGCAGCGTCTTCGACGGGATTGTGCCGGTATGGACAGATACGCCGCCGACCCGGCGACCCTGCTCGATGACGAGCACTTTTTTGTCGAGCTTGGCCGCCTGGATGGCCGCGCGGCGTCCGGCCGGTCCGCTGCCGACCACGATGAGGTCGTACTGGTGCATGAAATTCTCCGCTTCGAGCAATCCCAGCAAAGTGGAAACCGGTTTTGCGTCCGGAATTGCGTTACAACAAAAGGATGAAGCATTTGCGCTTTTCAAGGAAAGGCGGAAATGCTCCAGAACTCGCTGGTCCCTGCCAGCCAAAACAACCAGACCTTATCCATACAGCTATTCTAAAATTCTGATTGCATGAGCCAATCCGCCGAAAATGACAAAAGACAAGAGGAGGAGCAAGGTCAGGACCGGTCGAAAAATATGACTTTTGTGCCGCGGTATTATGACGGCCTTCTGCCGGTAGGCTTGCAGTTATCGCGTCGCCACTCTGACCATCAGCAGATTTCTGACGCGTTCGGCATCCTCAGCCGTCATCGGCGTGAAGACCAGAAGGCTGAGGTCCGGACGCCCGTCGACGGTAAAGGATGAATATTCCATCATCAGGTCGCCTGCCAATTCATGGCGGAAATGCTTGATTCCCCCGCCAAAGTTCTCGATGTCGTAATCCCGCCAAATCGCATCGAATTCGGTGCTGGCGTGGCGGAGTTCGCCCACCAGGGTCTCGAACGCCTCCGGTGAGGCACCCTTGATCGCCTCGGCTCGAAAGGCCGCGACAGCCGAGCGGGCATCCCGCTCCCAGTTGGCCATATGGCCACGGACGCGCTCGTTGCAGAAGATCAGCTTCAGGATATTGCGTTCTTCCGGGGGCAGAAGGCCGTAGTCGGTCATCACGGCGCTCGCAGCCTCGTTCCAGCCGACGACATCCCACAAAGTGGTGCGCAGGATGGCCGGGCTATGGGGCATTGCGTCGAGTATTCGTTGCAATTGCGGCCTGACGGGTTCGAAAGGGTGAGGGCGCATTTCTGGAGGGCGGTGCTGCGCCAGCAGGAAAAGGTGTTCGCGCTCTGCGGAGGAGAGCGACATTGCTTTGGCGATCCGCTCCAGAACATCGGCGGAAGGCGTCCCGCCGCGTCCCTGTTCGAGCCATGTGTACCAGGTGGCACTGACATTGGCGCGCTGGGCCACTTCTTCGCGTCTGAGGCCCGGCGTCCGCCTGCGGGTTGCGGGAATGCCGAAACTTGCCGGATCGAGCTTCGCCCGCCGGTCCTTGAGATAATTCCCGAGCAGGTTGTTGTCCGGTGATTTCTGCAGTGTATCCGCCATGGTCATCAGCCTGTTAGTTGCGGTACCGGTATAAGGTCACGGCTTTTAAAGCCGGCATCCCGATCTTACTCGACCCACGTCAACATGCGAACGTGAAGTTTTGATATGCGTGTCTTTGTTACCGGTGCGACGGGTTTTGTCGGTTCAGCCGTAGTTCGTGAGCTTCTCTCCGCTGGCCATCAGGTTCTGGGGCTGGCGCGATCGGATGCGGGTGCAGCCGCCACGGAAGCGCTGGGTGCTGAGGTTCATTGCGGTTCGCTCGACGATCTCGCCAGCCTGCAGGCCGGAGCCGAGGCAGCTGACGGCATCATCCACACGGGCTTCAACCACGATTTTTCGAGATACAAGGAGAGTTGCGAGGCGGACCGGCGCATCGTCACGGCGCTTGGAGAGGTATTCGAGGGATCGAGCCGTCCCTTTCTGGTGACATCTGCGACAGGCCTCTTGCAGTTTGATCGCCCGGCCGGCGAGGACGACCTGCCGAATGTCGATTCCTCGATCATTCCGCGCGTTGCGACCGAGGAAGCCGTAGCGGTCACCGTGGAGCGTGGTGTCGCAGCCAGCCTCATCCGCCTCCCGCCGTCGGTTCATGGAGTTGGCGACCACGGTTTTGTCCCTATGCTGATTGCCAAGGCGAAGCAGACGGGTGTCTCGGCCTATGTCGGAGAAGGCTTGAACCGCTGGCCTGGGGTGCATCGCCTCGACGCCGCAAAACTCTATCGTCTTGCTCTGGAGAAGGGCGCCTCCGAGCGACGCTATCATGCGGTAGCGGAAGAAGGTGTTCCGTTTCGCGAAATCGCGGAGATCATCGGGCGTCGCCTCGGCCTTCCGGTCGTGTCCAGGAGCCATGAACAGGCCACAGTGCATTTCGGCTGGCTAGCGCACTTCGTCGGGATGGACTCTCCGGCCTCCGGTGCGAAAACGCGCGAATGGCTGAGCTGGAACCCGACGGAACCCGGCTTGCTCGCAGATCTTGATCAGGATGCCTATTTCGCGGGATGACGGGCACGATGAGGGCGGTCAAATCAGCCTCAATCCCTTGAGGCTGGCATGACCGTCCTTACCGATGATGATGTGATCGTGGACGGTGATGCCAAGCGGTTTTGCCGTATCCACGATCGTTTTCGTCATGTCGATATCGGCGCGTGACGGTGTCGGATCACCGCTCGGATGATTGTGCACGAGAATGATGGCCGTGGCGGAAAGTTCCAGCGCCCGCCGCACCACCTCGCGCGGATAGACGGGCGTGTGATCGACCGTGCCCTTGCCCTGGATTTCGTCAGCGATCAGTGCGTTGCGCTTGTCGAGAAAGAGAACGCGGAACTGTTCGCGGGATTCATAGGCCATGGCCGCGTGGCAGTAATCGATCACCGAAGACCAGGAGGAAAGGAACTGTTTTTCCCTAAGCTCACTCCGCAATATTCGTTGGCCGACAGTTGCGACCAGCTTGAGGTCAAGCGCGACGTTCTCGCCGATCCCCTTGACCTCCTGCAACAGGCCGACCGGTGCGCCGAACACGCCGGCAAGCGAGCCAAAACGGGCCAGCAACGCCTTGGCAAGCGGCTTTGTATCCCTGCGCGGGATCGAGCGGAACAACAGCAGTTCAAGAATTTCGTAGTCGGCGAGCGACGTGTCGCCATGTTCGCGATATTTGTCGCGCAGCCGCTCACGATGCCCAAGGTAATGCTCGGCGGTATCGGTTAACTGATCCGCCTTGAGCTGCACCCCTTTTCCCAAATGTTCGGCGAAATGACCGCGCTCGTCGTCAAACAGGTCGTCACGCCCCGTTTCCTCGGCTGGTTCATGCGGTCCGTGCGAGGAAAAGGGGCGCTTGTTCATGGGGTCAGCCTTCGAGCGGCGGAAGTCCGGGGCGGTCGAAGCCGCCGGGCGAAAGGGTGAATATCTCGCAACCCGTGGCGGTGACGCCGACCGCGTGTTCGTATTGCGCCGACAGCGATCGGTCGCGAGTGACTGCGGTCCAGCCGTCGGCAAGGACCTTTACATGCGGCTTGCCGAGATTGATCATCGGCTCAATCGTGAAGATCATGCCTTCCTTCAGTTCCGGGCCTTCGTCGGACCGTCCGTAATGCAGGATGTTCGGCGAATCATGGAACAGCCGGCCGACGCCATGGCCGCAGAAATCGCGCACCACCGAGCAGCGCTCGGCTTCCGCATAGGTCTGGATGGCTTCGCCGATCGCGCCCGTGCGCACACCTGGCTTAACCACCGCAATGCCGCGCAGCAGGCATTCATAGGTCACTTCGAGCAATCGCTCTGCGGCACGCTTGATCTGCCCCACCGGATACATCCGGCTCGAATCGCCATGCCATCCGTCGAGAATGTAGGTGACATCGATATTGACGATATCGCCCTCGCGCAGCGGCTTGTCGTCCGGCATCCCGTGGCAGACGACATGGTTGATCGAGGTGCAGACGGAATATTTGTAACCGCGATAGTTCAGCGTCGCGGGAAGCGCGCCGTGATCCATGCCGAATTCAAACACGAACCGGTCGATCGCGCTGGTCGTGATGCCCGGCTTGATGATCGAAGCGAGTTCATCAAGGCAGCGCGCGGTCAGAAGACACGCCTTACGCATGCCGGCGAAGTCGTCGGTCGTGTTGTAAAGACGGATTGCACCCGTATTCTTTTGGGGGGCGGAAACCGCCTCGATATAATTGACCATCATATTTCTCTCATCGTTCCCCCGTTCATAATGCAGCACGCCCGTCTTCGTCCATGGCGAACAGATATTGTGAGCGTCAATGTGGGTGCTCATTGAGTACGAATTAAATTAATGGTTGTAGTAAATTGAGATTGTTTACTTTTGATTGCAATTGTGTGAGCATACCGTTAAAAGTGTCTGATAGCTGGTGAGGGAGGGCACCTTATGGAAAACGGCATCAAGAGCCATGTTGCAGTCGGTGTAATTACTGCAATAGTGCTGGGTGGCCTTACGTTGCTTTGGAACTGGGGTTCAAATGGGGGTGTAGTGCGTTTACTTGGCGGAGTGACGCACAGCGAACTCGGCACTGTGGTGGATGGTAAGCTTGTCCCCGTTTCGGAACAGGTGAAAGCGGCACTACGTGTCGGAACTGAAATTATTCCGGCTCCTGGAGGCAACGGGCAATCAAAAACATGCCCAGAAGGCTCCGTCATGGTTGGGTTTCTATTTCAAGCCGATAGTGGTGGCCCTCACGGGATTATCTCATGGGTCTCGCCTGTTTGCAGAACCATGGGGAAATGAGCTTTGCTCAGATGCCTATAGACACTGATTCAAATGGTTCAATTCCCTCGGACGTAACCTTACATTTGAGCGCGTAAGCCTCCACGCCGCGGCTTTGTGCGCGGACGAATGCCGCCGCATAGAAAGGGTCGAGGTCGGTGCAGATCGCAAAGCTCTCGCAGTCGGATCGCTGGATCAGGTAGATCATCACTGCCCGGTGACCGAGTTCGGCCATGTCGCCGAGCTCTTCCAGATGTTTGGCGCCCCGTTTGGTCACCGTATCGGGAAATTCGGCCAGTCCTGCCTGCCGGCTGAAATGGACGTTCTTCACTTCCACATAGGCGTCCGGCAGATCGCCGTCCTTCAGCAGGAAATCGATCCGTGAACTGCGGCCGTATTTCTGCTCTCTCAGGATCGTCGGATAACCGGAAAGGCTGGGGATCAGGCCGGCGCGGATCGCTTCTTCCGCCAGCCGGTTCGGCATGCCGGTATTGACACCGACCATTTCTCCCGCGGCTTCGATCATCTCGAAGACATGCCGGTATTTGCGTGTCGGGCTGTCATGCTCGGAAAGCCAGATTTTCGATCCGGGGGTCGTCAGTCCGCGCATCGACCCTGTATTGGGGCAGGAGCCGGTAATCGGCGTCCCGTCTTCCAGAACAGCATCGAACAGGAAGCGCTTGTAGCGCTGCACCAGCGTGGCGGGAACGAGAGGAGGATGAAATCGCATGAAAGGTCCGTCAGGCGCGTGTCAGAACATAGGTTCCGGGCGCATCTCCGAGTGGTGACAGGGCGCGATCGCCGGGAATACGGGCGGGCACACGTTCCTGGTCCAGTGCTTCCACCCATGCCTGCCAGTGCGGCCACCAGGAACCTGCAGTCTCCGTGGCGTCCTCCAGCCATTCATCCAGTTTGTCGGCTGCTCTACCGCTTGTCTTACCTCCGGCCCAGTAGCGGTATTTTGTCCGGCTCGGCGGATTGACGACGCCGGCAATATGCCCGGAACCGGACAGCACGAATTCAACCGGGCCGCCGAACAGCGCGTTCCCGCGAAAGACCGAGCGGGCAGGGGCGATATGATCTTCACGGGTTGCCAGATTGTAGATCGGGACCTTGATGTCGCCAAGATCGATCGTGCCGCCGCCGAGCTTCATCTGGCCGGTGGAAAGCGCGTTGTCCAGATAGCAGTTACGCAGGTAATAGGCATGGTTGGCGGCTGCGACCCGCGTCGAATCGGAATTCCAGTAGAGCAGGTCGAAGGGCATCGGTTCCTTGCCCTTGAGGTAATTATTGACGACATAAGGCCAGATGAGTTCCGACGAGCGGAGCAAATTGAAAGCCGCCGCCATCTGCGATGCCGCCAGATAGCCGCTCGCCTCCATCTGTTTTTCGATGACGGCCAGTTGTTCTTCATCGACAAAGACCTTCAACTCCCCGGCCTCGATGAAATCCACTTGCGCGGTGAGGAGCGAGGCGGAGGCGATCCGCGTGTTCTTCGTCTGCGCATGCCAGGCAAGCGCTGCGGCAAGCAGTGTGCCGCCGACGCAGTAGCCAATGACGTTGGCCTGTTTTTCCCCCGTCGCCTGTTCGACCGTATCGAGCGCGAAATCGATGCCTTCGCGAATATAGGATTCCCAGTCCTTCGCCGCATGGTCGCGGTCCGGATTGACCCAGGAGATCACGAACACCGTATGCCCCTGGTCGACGCACCACTTGATGAAGCTTTTCTCTGGCGTGAGGTCGAGAATGTAGAACTTGTTGATCCAGGGCGGGATGATGACCAGCGGCCGCTTGAATACGGTTTCCGTCGAGGGATTATATTGAATGATCTCGCAAAGCGCGTTGCGGGCGATCACCTTGCCCGGCGTCAGCGCCAGATTGTTTCCAACGGAAAACTGATTGGCATCCGTCTGGCGTAGCCTTAAGTGTCCGCCACCTGCGATTACGTCTTCGGTCAGCATCCGCATGCCGGCGACCAGGTTCATGCCGTGGCTTTCCACCGTCTCGCGATAGACCTCCGGATTGGTCACCGCGAAATTGCTGGGCGAAAAGGCGGCCGTAAACTGCCTGACGTAAAAGCGAGCCTTGTATTTCGTAATCTCGTCAAGCCCGTCGGCTTCAGCAACCAGTCTTTCGGCCCAGGAGGCGCTTGCCTGGTAGACTTGCCGCAGGAAGGAAAAGAACGGGTTGCGATACCAGTCTTCGTCGGCGAAACGTCGATCCTTGTTTGCGGCTCTCTCGCCCTCGGCGCTCTTCTGGTCAGGCGCGCCCGCTTGTTCGATGCTGCGCGTCCATATCTCGAAATAGGTCGACAAAAGCAGCGTCTGAGCTTCGAGCATCCGCTTCTGGTCCGACATCCAGTATTCCGTGAGCGCCGACATCGTCTTGACGAAATCGCCGATCGGCCCGGCAAAAAGATCGTCCGAAGTCTCGCCGCGCTCGCGCGGCCCGAGCCATTCGGAGGCTGCATGGCCGAGATTCTCGAGCGCCCGTGCGGCGTTCATCATCAGGGACTGGGGATCCTTGATCGCATAGGCTTCGAAGAAACCCGGAAATTCCTGTCCGGAATGCCCGTGATCGTCGGACTTTTGCGCCAATCGCAGCCTCCCGTGCATGACCGTTGTTTTCGTTTGTACATCGGCCCCGAAACCGAATACAAGTGCCCGAAAGAACGACGGTGACCGTTGATCGCCGCCGGTTCAAACTCGGACGGGGTCCGGTGACGGCATTGACGGAGATGGGGCAGGCTCATGGGAATTCAAAAGCACGGGATCAGATGCTTGTCGGTCATGACGCCTCTGGCTCTATTGCCTCTGCTGGCGTCCTGCAACAGCCAGAGCTTCGCACTCGATGACGGTATTCCGAACACCGCGCCACCAGCTGTGATTTCCCAGTCGACGACCGAACGTGCGCCTGGTCCGGTGGTGAAAAAGGATACCGGAACCTATCCGACCTTCGACCGCACGCTGCTTGCTGCCAACGAGCAGATCGAGGATGAGGATTACAACAAGTCCGAACCGCGCATGGCAGCGCTTGCGCGTGCCCGTCGCAGCGGCTCGATCAGCGAGGCGGAATACAAAAAGCGGGTTGCCGAATATCGCAAACTGGCCGCTGAACACGGCACTGATGCGCTGAACACCATCTCGAAGTAACGCCAGTTCTCTCTTAGCACTTGCCTTTCATCCGGTTTGGCCGCAAAGCAGGCGGATGCGACAGATTGATGTCGCGCAAATGCTGCTTCGTGCCCCATGGGAAGAGAGATGGAAGAGTTTCACAAAGTCCGCAGACTGCCGCCTTACGTTTTCGAACAGGTCAACCGTTTGAAGGCCAGCGCGCGAGCGGGTGGCGCGGATATTATCGATCTCGGCATGGGCAATCCGGACCTTCCGACACCCAAGGCGATTGTCGACAAGCTGTGCGAAGTGGTCCAGGACCCGCGCACCCACCGTTATTCCTCGTCCAAGGGTATTCCGGGCCTGCGCCGCGCCCAGGCCGCCTATTACGCCCGCCGTTTCGGCGTGAAGCTCAATCCCGATACCCAGGTCGTTGCGACCCTCGGTTCGAAGGAAGGCTTCGCCAACATGGCGCAGGCGATAACGGCACCTGGCGATGTGATTCTGTGCCCCAACCCGACTTATCCGATCCATGCCTTCGGTTTCCTGATGGCGGGCGGTGTGATCCGGTCCCTGCCGGTTGAACCCGACGATAGCTTTTTCCCGCCTTTGGAGCGCGCGATCAAGCATTCCATCCCCAAGCCTCTGGCGCTGATCATCAACTATCCGTCCAATCCGACGGCTTATGTTGCAACGCTTGATTTCTACAAGGACGTCATCGCGTTTGCCAAGAAGCATGACATCATCGTCCTCTCCGATCTGGCCTACTCGGAAATCTATTTCGACGACAACGATCCGCCGCCTTCCGTTCTCGAGGTTCCGGGCGCTATTGACGTCTGCGTCGAGTTCACCTCGATGTCGAAGACGTTCTCCATGCCGGGCTGGCGTATGGGCTTTGCCGTTGGCAACGAGCGTCTGATCGCGGCGCTGACGCGTGTAAAGTCCTATCTCGATTACGGTGCATTCACGCCGATCCAGGTGGCTGCGACCCACGCGCTGAACGGCGACGGCTCCGATATCGCGGAAGTCCGCAATGTCTACAAGCGCCGCCGCGACGTGATGGTGGATGCTTTCGGCAAAGCCGGATTCGAAGTGCCGCCGCCGGCCGCCACCATGTTCGCCTGGGCAAAAATCCCGGAGAAATTCCGCCATCTCGGGTCGCTTGAATTTTCGAAGCTCCTGGTCGAGAAGGCCGATGTCGCCGTTGCGCCGGGTATCGGCTTCGGCGAGATGGGCGACGATTACGTGCGCCTTGCGCTCGTCGAGAACGAGCACCGGATTCGTCAGGCGGCCCGCAATATCAAGAAATTTTTCTCGACCGTCGACGACACGATGCACAACGTCATTTCGTTGAATACGCACCGCTAGTTTCTGGTCTCAGACCGTCATAATCCTCAAGCGGCCCGTTCGTGGCCGCTTTTTCAAACATCGGGAATGCGAAATGGCAGACGCTCTCAAAGTCGGCATCGCGGGTCTTGGAACCGTGGGTGCCTCGCTGGTCAAGATCATCCAGACGCGCGCCAATGAACTGGCCGTCACATGCGGACGAGCGATCGAGATCACTGCCATCACTGCCCGTGACCGCAACCGAGACCGCGGCTTCGACATGTCCGGCATGGCTTGGTTTGAAACGCCGGAAAAGCTGGCTGCGGAAGCCGATATCGACGTTTTCGTCGAGCTGATGGGCGGCGCCACGGGTGCCGCAGCCGATTCCGTCAAGATCGCTCTTGAGCGTGGTCTCCATGTGGTGACGGCCAACAAGGCGCTTCTGGCGGCCTCTGGCGTCGAGCTTGCGATAATCGCCGAAGAGAAAGGCGCACTGCTGAATTTCGAAGCGGCTGTTGCCGGCGGCATCCCCGTCATCAAAGCGCTGCGTGAGAGCTTGACGGGCAATACCGTATCGCGCGTCTACGGGATCATGAACGGTACCTGCAATTACATCCTGACCAAGATGGAGAAGGAAGGTCTGTCCTTCGCCGAATGCCTCAAGGAAGCTCAGCGTCTCGGTTACGCCGAAGCCGATCCGGCTTTCGATATCGAGGGCAACGACACGGCCCACAAACTGGCGATCCTGACGACGCTTGCTTTCGGCACGAAGATAGCAGCCGACGAAATCTATCTCGAAGGCATCACCAATATCTCGATCGACGATATTCTCGCTGCAGCCGATCTCGGTTACCGCATCAAGCTCTTGGGCGTTGCCCAGCGCACCGAAAGCGGTATCGAGCAGCGCGTTCACCCGACCATGGTGCCGCATGACAGCGTGATCGCGCAAGTCGACGGCGTCACCAATGCTGTTGCGATCGAATCCGATATTCTCGGCGAACTGCTGATGGTCGGCCCCGGTGCCGGCGGCAATGCAACGGCTTCCGCCGTGCTTGGCGATATCGCCGACATCGCCAAGAGCCAACCCGGTGCGCAGCGCGTTCCGGTTCTCGGCACGCCGGCCGTAGCGCTCGCACCCTACCAGAAGGCCCGCATGCGCAGCCACGAAGGCGGGTATTTCATCCGCCTGACCGTCGCGGACCGCGCCGGCGTCTTCGCCAGTGTCGCGGCCCGGATGGCCGAAAACAACATCTCGCTGGAATCGATCGTCCAGCGGCCGAAGCCGGCGCAGACGGATAGCTCCAAGACGATCATTCTCGTGACCCACGCTACGACCGAGGCGTCTATCCGCAAGGCGGTAGAGGGCATCAAGCAGGAAACCTATCTGGTCGGCGAGCCGCAGGTGATCCGCATCGAACGGCCCCGCGCGTCCTGAAATCCCTGCTTATTTCAGTATTCTATGAAATTTGTTTCCGGATGACAGTTTGATGACTGGTCGCCGGGGAGAAATCACCTTACACTCCTCCTATTCACCATCGCAGGAGGAGGCGTTTGCGTGATGTCCATTGATCTGAGTGAAGACACTTATGGCCACCCCAAGCTGCGGCGGGGCAAACGCGATAGCGTGCCCTACCTGAAACTTGTCTATTCTTTCAACGAGGACCTTGTTGGCGAGGATGATGGCGAACCCGAAAGGGCCGGCTCTTTTGTCGTCGCGATCCTCGCTGTCGCGTCGGCGTCGATGTTTGCAGCAGTGTGGTTGTTGATTCACAACTGGCTTTGACATCGTCCGATTGAAAGCATTTCCGCTTCGGCACGTCGTCGGTTATGGATAGCCGATGACGACTAAGACCTTTACTGCGCTCACGCCCTCGGAACCCGCAGATCCCGTTCAGCGGGCGTTTCTTGGTGTCGAGCGTTCGGCTTCCGGCCAACGCTGGATGTCCAGGCTCGATCAGGCGGCGCAGAACCGTGCGCTGGCAATCGCCCAGATCCATGGAATTCCCGAGATCGTTGCTCGCGTTCTTGCCGGTCGCGGCGTGCAACTGGATGATGCGCCGGCCTTTCTCGATCCGACCATCCGTTCGCTGATGCCCGATCCGTTGACGCTGACGGATTGCGACAATGCGGCAGCACGGATTGTGGAAGCGGTCCGGAAAAGGGAACGTGTCGCGATCTTCGGGGATTATGACGTCGACGGCGCCTCGTCCTCGGCGCTGCTTTATCGTTTCCTGAAACATTTCGATATCGATGCCGAGATCTACATTCCCGACCGCATATTCGAAGGCTACGGCCCGAATGTCGCGGCGATGGAACAGTTGATCGAGCGTGGCGCAAGCCTGATTGTCACCGTCGATTGCGGCTCGACCAGCCACGAATCGCTGGCCGCCGCCGCGGCCAGGGGGTGCGACGTTGTGGTGATCGACCATCACCAGGTAGGTACCGAGCTGCCCAAGGCGGTCGCTCTCGTTAATCCGAATCGCGAAGACGACTTGTCGGGACAGGGGCATCTCTGTGCCGCAGGCGTCGTTTTCCTTGTTCTTGTCGCCACTGCACGCCTCCTGCGCGAGGCTGGAGACCGGCGTGCGGCAAATCTCGATCTTCTCTCCTGGATCGACCTCGTGGCGCTTGCCACCGTCTGCGACGTCGTCCCGCTCAAGGGTTTGAACCGCGCCTACGTTGTGAAGGGCCTGATCGCCGCGCGCCACATGACCAATCTCGGGCTTGCGGCACTCTTCAGGAAGGCCGGCCTGTCCGGTCCGGTCACACCTTATCATTTCGGCTTCTTGATCGGCCCGCGCATCAATGCCGGCGGACGTATCAGCGATGCCGCGCTCGGCAGCCGTCTTCTGACGCTCGAAGATAGCGTACAGGCCGAAGAAATCGCCGTCCGCCTCGACGAACTCAACCGCGAGCGTCAGGCGATGGAAGCGGCGATGCTGGCCGAAGCGGAAGCCGAAGTGCTGGCCGAATATGGAGACGGTGAGGGCGCAAATGTGCTGGTCACCGCACATGAGGGCTGGCATCCCGGCATCGTCGGATTGCTCTCGGCACGGCTGAAGGAGCGGTTCAAACGCCCGGCCTTTGCGATCGCCTTTGACCCGTCCGGCAAGGGCACGGGATCCGGCCGTTCGATCAACGGTTTCGACATGGGCCATATGGTCCGCTCCGCCGTGGAGAGCGGCCTCCTGGTCAAGGGCGGTGGTCACGCTATGGCGGCGGGATTAACTGTCGAGCGCAGCAAACTCGGTACGCTGAGAACATTTTTCGAGGAAAATGCAGCGTCACGTGTGCCATCCCTCGTGTCGAATCATTCGCTGAAAATCGATGGTGCTTTGTCGGCATCCGGCGCAACGCTGGCTCTCTTTGATCAATTGGAAAAGGCAGGCCCATACGGCTCTGGGCACCCGCAGCCGATCTTCGCCATCCCCTCTCATCGCCTGAGAGATGTCCGGCCTGTGGGAACCGCCCATATCAAGATCACGCTGGAAGCCCTGGATGGCTCGCGCCTCGACGGGATAGCTTTCCGCGCCGCCGACACGCCGCTCGGTGATCTGCTGATGAAGTCTCGTGGTCTGCAGATCCATGCCGCCGGAACCTTGAGCGCCGACTACTGGCAGGGGAGCAGGCGGATTCAGTTGCGCCTGCTGGATGCAGTGCTGGCCAAGTGAATAATCATGAACTTTGAAGAGGGAAGTGGCACGCCCTAGGGTTCAGCCACTATCTTTGTTTTCCAATGGCTTGCATCTGCTAACCCCGAAAAACAGCGCCTTTGATCCAAAAAGGCTTTTCAGGAAATCTGCTAACCGTCTCGGCCTAGGTTTTGCACCACCGACATTGCGCCCGCGCGCCGACACTTCATGATCTCCGCAAATGAAAAAGCCTCCGACACCCTGGAAGGATCGGAGGCCTTTCTGTTCCACAACAACATGAGAGGTGAACAAGCCGCTGGGTCCATCGTCGGACATGTCACGCAAATGACTATAGCGTCTGTTCACCGATTTGCAATCAATTGCATTAGATTGGTCAACAATAATGAACAGCGAGAATTCTGATAACGCGCAGAAATGGATCGCTCCGGGACAGTTGGCTGTCTGCCGAAACTTGGCTGACGGTGATCTAGTTGCGGGTGTCTTGCTCTACCGCATATTCGGGCTTTGGAAGGTTCGACCGAAAAAGCTCACGCGGATGAACCGGGAATGGCTGGCTATGTCTCGCGATGATTGGGCAAGATCGGCGGGCCTAACCGTGGCGGAGATAAAGAACCGTGCGCTTCCGAAGCTGCGATCCCATTGTGCCAGCTTTCTCGAAATACGGCCGATGAAACTCAAGCCAAACGACAAGAACAATCTTCTTTGGATCAGTCTCGATGAGGAGGAGATGCAGCAAGCGATCATTCCGTGGGACATGTACGAACCGAATTTGAACGGGCAGGGCATAGTCGCGAAGCCAGTGAAATACCCTTACAAAAAGCTTGGTTCGGAATAGGGAAAATCGGCCTTTGGGAGACGCGCTTAGTGCGTCCTCATCCGGTGACGCGCTATCAACTTTGAGGATAATACTTTGAAGTATCTCCTTGTATAATTCACTACGTTCTTATACAGGGGCACCGCGTTCGGCAGAGCCTCACACGGGCAGTTTCGGAATGGTAGCTATCACCCCGAGAAGAAAGAGCCATCCCCCCATAGCCCCCCTTCCAAATCGGCATGGCCCAGAACTGGACCGACCCTCAAGACAGTTGATGCACCCCGTTCAAATGTGAGTAAATTGGGCGTCACCTTAAACCGGGTGACGACATGTTTGGAATTGGACGCGGCAAGACACAGACGACGGCGATACAGGCGGAGGAGAAGCGGGCGGCTTCCTTGGCCAATCCCGACGAATTCCTGTTTCAGCTATTTGGTGCCACGCCCTCTGCCGCAGGCGTCTCGGTCAACCCGACCACAGCCCTACAGGTCCCGGCCGTAGCCGCTGGCGTCAAAGCCCTCTCCGAACCGTGTTCGATCCTCCCCCTGCATACCTACCGCCGTGCCGCCGATGGATCGCGGGAGCGTGATACCGATCATATCGCCTCCCGCCTCTTGAACGGGGATGCTTGCCCATGGATGCGTGGCCCCCAGCTCCGCGAACTCCTGACCGCTGATGCCATCTGCTACGACAACGGCGGCTTTGCCGAGATCGTGCGAGACGGGGACAAGAAACCTCGCGAACTCCATCGTCTCCACCCCAGCACCGTCACCGTCGAAATCGATACCGTAACCGGTGAGCCCCGTTACCGCGTGACCATCGGCACCGGGCAGCGGTTTATCGACTTCCGGGACATGCTTCACCTCCGCGCACCGTCTCCGGTCTGTCTGACCACGGTAAGCGGCAAGAGCCCAATCATGCAGGCGCGTGACGCCATCGGCTTGCTGATCACGCTCCAGCAGCACGCTTGCCGCCTGTTTGCCAACGGTGGCCGTCCATCGGGCATCCTGTCCTTTCCCCAGAAGCTGGGTGCGGAAGTTGCCAAGCGTATCAAGGCCTCGTGGCAGGCAGCGACGGGCGGCAGCAATTCCGGCGGTACCGCAGTGCTGGAGGAGGGCGGCAGCTTCACCCCGCTCGCCTTCAATTCCGTGGATGCGCAATTCATGGAAATCTGGTCGCTGGCCATCACCGAAGTGGCCCGCATCCTTCGCGTTCCTCCCGTCTTGCTGATGGACTACACGCGCCAGACATGGGCGAACGCTGAAACAGGTGGCCAGCAGTTCCTGACCTACTCGCTTGCGCCATGGCTGTCCCGTTGGGAAGCCGAGGTCACGCTCAAGCTGATCGATCCTGACGAGCGCGACGACGTGTTCGTGGAGCACCTGACCGATGCGCTTCTCCGCGCCGACTTCGCCACCCGTGCGACAGCATACGGCCAGTACCGCAGCATGGGTGCCATGACCGCCAACGAAGTCCGCGCCGGTTTGAACCTACCGCCACTCCCGGACGGTAACACCCTCCAGAACCCCTACACCACCAGCACGCCGAATAAGTCGCCAGACGGTGACAGCGCCGATGAGGGCAACGCCGATGAATGAGCTGCCCGTCCATCGCCAGTTCTTCGGTGATGCCGAATACGATTTCCGCCTGACGCCAGACCTTGTTCTGGAGCTGGAACGCAAGACCGGTGCTGGCATCGGTGGTCTGTCCCGCCGGTTCTTTGCCGGTGATTTCGCACTTTCCGAACTGACCGAAGTCATCCGTCTCGGCCTCATCGGTGGCGGAACCGATCCGGCAGACGCCTCCCAGCTCCTCAAAATCTACACCAGCCGTATGGCCGTGACCGAGCTCTATGGCGTGGCGCTCCCGGTGGTCGAAGCCCTGATGTTCGGGCGCACGGTGACATCAAAGAGAAAGGCCCGCAAATGAGCAAGGGTCCGGGCCGCGTTCAACGCGCAATCATAGCAGCCTTTGCGGACGAACCCGCCCGCCGGTTCACTACCGAAGAACTTGCCACGTGCGTCTTCGGCACCGCGCCGACAGCCTCACATATTGAAACCGTTCGTCAGGCCCTGAACAAGCTGGGGCTCAAGAAAAGCCGAGCTGGCCAGCGCAAGACCGGCGGCTGGCACCACGTTTGGGGAGTTTAAGTCTTGGACCACCTGCCATTAAGTGCAACGCATTTCCGCGAAGCCCAGACCCGCGAGGCTCTGGACTTCGATGTCCGTTTCGCCGCCGACGATGCGGGGACCTTCACCGGTCACGCCGCCATCTTTGAGGAGCGGAACAGCTTCAATGAGATCGTGAAGCGCGGGGCATTCCTCCGCACCCTGTCCGAACATCACGCCCGCAACATCCGACCGCCGATGCTCTGGAGCCATCGTTCCGATGAGGTGATCGGCGTCTGGACGGACATTCGCGAGGATGCAACGGGCCTCGCTGTTACCGGGAAGCTCATCACCGAGACGAAGCGCGGGCAGGAGGTCCACGCTCTGATCAAAGCCGGTGCCGTCTCTGGCCTCTCCATCGGTTTCCGCGCCCGTGGTGCCGTACGCGGGGCGAATGGCCTCCGCATCCTGACCGATATCGAATTGGCCGAAATCTCGCTCGTAGCCCTGCCATCCGCAGGCAATGCTCGGATCAAGCAGGTCCGTGCAGCGGTCGATTTCTCGGCCTTCACCCGCGCCGTGAACAGCGCAATTGCAACGCTTCGAAAGGATTGAACCATGAAGCACGAAAAGATCGAAGTCCGTTCGGCGTTGCCGATTGAGACCCGCGACGACAACAACGATCCGCTGGCCGCCGCGACACAGGCAGTCAACGAACTCCGCGCCGCTGCCGACGAACGCCACACCGCTCACCAGACCGAAACCCGTGCTCTGAACGAACGAATTGCCTCGCTCGAAACCCGGCTCAATCGTCCTGGCACCCAGCAGGAACAGCGTAACGAAACGCCGGTCGAACAGCGGGCATTCAACAGCTTCGCCCGCCGTGGCGTCGAACGCATGGAGGCCGAAGAGGTTCGCGCCCTGACCGTGAGCGTGGATACGGCTGGCGGCTATCTGGCCCCGGAACAGTTCGTCCGTGAGCTAGACCGCAACCTTGTGCTGTTCTCGCCTATCCGCAGCGTTGCCCGCGTAACCCCGGCATCTGCTGGCGAGATCATCCTGCCGAAGCGCACCGGCACCCTGACCGCATCGTGGGGCGGGGAAACTACGCCTTCCACTGCCACGCAGCCCGCATACGGCCAGCAGAAGATCAACATCTATGAGCTGAAATGCTATGTGGACGTTTCCAACACGCTGCTGGAAGACAGCGCGTTCGATCTGGAAAACGAGCTGGCCTTCGACTTCGCGGAAGAGTTCGGCCGCGCCGAAGGTGCCGCGATGCTCATCGGTGATGGCGACGGCAAGCCGAAGGGCCTGCTGGAGAATACCGACGTTCCGGCGATGGAAACTGACGGTGAGGACCTGCTGGCCGATCACCTTATCGACCTTTACCACGATCTACCGGGTGCCTACGCCGCCCGTGCCGTATGGGCAATGAACCGCACCACGATGGGTCAGGTCCGCAAGCTCAAAAACAATGCGGGCGATTATCTGTGGCGCGAGCCGATCAGTGAAGGCAACCCGGCCACCATTCTCGGCCGTCCGGTAGTCGAAATGCCGGATATGGCCGATCCGAGTGAAAACGCTGGCGGCACTGAAATTCCGATTGTCTTCGGTGATTTCCAGTCCGGTTTCCGCATCTTCGACCGCGTGAACCTGTCTGTCCTTCGCGACCCCTACAGCCAGCAGGTGAACGGCCTTGTCCGCTTCCATGCTCGTCGTCGTGTCGGTGGTGGCGTCACCAAGGCCGAAGCCTTCCGCTTCCTGAAAATCTGATCTCGCACCGGGCGGTGACAACGCCGCCCGTCACCTCTGATTTCATCGTTTGAAAGGGAACCCAGATGGGTATCACCACCACCGCGAAGACCAAGGTATCTGTCGGCACCACGGCTTCCTTCTCCACCGCCACCGCCTATGCGGGCGACACATGGACCGCCATCAGCAACATCATGGACGTGGGCGAGGCAGGCAGCGAAGCCGAGATCGTCACCGGCAAGTTTGTCGATCAGGAGTTCGTAAAGAAGCTGAAGGGCAGTCGCGACAACGGCACCATGGAACTCGTCATCGCCCGTGACAGCGCTGACGCCGGTTATGCTGCACTTGTGGCCGCCGAACAGTCCAGCGCAGCGTGGAACTTCTCCATTGAGCTGAATGATCGCCCCAGCGCGGGCGCTTCGCCTAAAGGCTCAAAATTCTATTTCTCTGCCATCGTGGCATCGCGCCGAAACGCCTTCAACGATGCCGATAGCATCGTCCAGACGACGTTCAGCCTCGCCATCAGCGGCCCGATCATCGAAGTCCTGGCATCGGCGTCCTGAGGAATATCACCATGATGCTGGCGGACCCCATTCTCGTGACCATCGCAGACAAAGAGATCGAGCTTCGGCCGTCCCTTCGGTGCGCGATGCAGTTGGAACGGCGGGAAGGTTCATTCCGCCAGCTCATGGTCGATATCGCAGATGGCAGCCTAACCGCTGCCCTCGACATCATCGAGCCTCACGCCGATGGCATGTTGTTCCTCAAAAACCGGGTGCTGGATGAGCTGCCCAGCCTCAAGCCCGCATTGATTGCCTATGTCCTCCGATGCACCGGCGTTGACCCGGATGAGAAGCCGAGCACCAGCAAGTCCACGGGCAAGCCACAGCCATTCGCCGACTACCTGATCAGCCTCTATCGCATCGGTACCGGCTGGCTTGGTTGGTCCCCGGAAATCACCTTGGACGCCACGCCCGCCGAAATCATCGAAGCGAACAAGGGCCGGATGGAGATGCTGAAAGCCATCTTCGGCGGTGGTGAGAAGGAAAAGACCAAGGACACCCGCCCGTTGGAGGAGAAGTTCCGCAGCGTGTTCGCTGGCATCGGCACCCATAAGGAGAGTGCTGAATGAGCACCAATTGGCCCGCGCTTGTGATGAGCATAATGAAGGAAAACGGTGTCTCCGTTCGTCGGTTGGCGAAAGTGACAGGCATAAACCGTTACAGCGTCATCCGCTTCACCAAAGGGAATGGCGGCCTCAAGATCGATCAGCTCGAAACGATATTGCATGCACTCGGCTATGAGCTCGACTGTTTCAAAGTCGGTGAACCATCCTGCTCGCTCGAAATCCCCAGCGTTGGCCGTCCGTCAGGAAAGAAGCCCGCCCCGACGGGCCAATTGATGAGACCGAAGCTCATAAAGCTTGCGTGTCAGAGGCTGGATGACTGATGCCCTATCGCGCTCCATCTCTCCGCATCTGTGGCTGTGTCGTCGCCTCAGGCGAGCGTTGCCAGCACGGAATTGCCCGTGATCGTGAGCGGAAGGCCCGCCATGATGCGCAGCGCCCGACCTCGCGCCAGCGTGGCTATGACAGCAAGTGGGAAAAGGCGAGGGCAGGTTTTCTAGCCAAGCATCCATCATGCGCCCGATGCGGCCAGCCTGCTACCGTAGTCCATCACTCCACCCCGCACCGTGGCGACAAGGCCCTATTCTGGGATCGCAGCAAGTGGGTACCTGCATGCCAGCCCTGCCATGATGGCCCCCTCCAATCGCAGGAGAAGCGCCGATGAGGGGATGGCATAGAGGCAAGGCGTACCGGTTCAACGGCGTAGACCTCACCTTGTATGAAATCGCACGCCTTGTTGGCATGCCGACCGAGACATTGCGTAACCGTGTGATCAACATCGGAATGAGCGTGGAGCAAGCCGTCGCAATCAAACGTCTTCCTCATCCTGGAGGTGTGAAGGCACAACTCTATTGGTTTCGTGGGCAGTATCTATCGATCAAAGAGCATTCACGTCTCACCGGCAAATCACAGGACGCCTTGCGTGCGCGAAGACTGGGTGATCGCATTCTGGAACTAGATGAGGCTCGGAAGATCAACGCTACATTCCGCGATCCACCGAGCAACGCTTTCCTCGTCACCTACAAGGGCAAAACCATGTCCATTGCTGATTGGTCGCGGGAGATCGGCATTGATCAGAAGACCCTTGCGGCTCGGCTTGGTCACTACCAGTGGCCAGTGGCCAAGGCACTCACCACACCTGTCGATCAGGCTAAAGCGATGATCCATGTACGTCGCCGCAACCGTCATTGCATTCGACGGATAGCGGCCGTCTTCCACAGAGTGCGTAATCAACAGCTCATCCACAGGATATCAACAGGGTTTCGCACGGCTCGTGGGGTGTCTTGAAGATGAGGTTAATCAAACAATTTCAGAAAGCTATCGGAAAGATCGCGTCGGCAGATATCCACGGTCTGACGCGAGGCGAGGTCTACGGGAAACCAGACCATCGCGCCGGTTTCTCCGCATATCCCCTTCGGCACTATGTAAGAGCCGTCGTGAGAGTAGGCTTTGGGGCTGTTATCCGGTCCGTCACCGACAGGGTAAAGCATGAGATCGGGAAGCTGCTTGTGCTTGTTCCTGTATCTGTCCGCTCCGCTGATTTCCGCCTTGGCAACAGGTATTCGCGCGAGCGTGAGTTGCTCATACAGCTTGATAAGTCGTGGATCGGTCGTGCCTTGCGCTCTAACCGCCCGAACAACCTCGTAAGCGGACAAAAGCCAACTGTCGGACAGTATGCCGATCTGATCGGTGATCATGGTGAAGCCGTCGTGTTGAGGTGCTTTGAGCCACTGAAGATGCTCGCTCTCAAGCTGACGAAGCATGATGTCCAACTTGCTAATGGAAGACATAGATATCGTGTGTGCGACACCTGCCTGACTGCCGAGCCGGTGCATCACCGTGATCCACTTGCTCGTCTCATCGGGATAGCTGTTCACGCCCATCATGTAGACGCGTTGCAGCAGTTCATAAGCCTTCATCGTTGCGCTCCATCCACAACTCACCCTCTCACGCCGGGGGGTATAGAGCAACTTTCACCTCATCGTCGGGAACCGGCGGAGGGAGGCACGCGCGCGATTTGCAATCCAAAACGGAGAAATTCACATGAGCATCGTGACGCTGGCGACGGCAAAGCAGCACCTGAACATCACGGATGAGGCCGATGACGCGGTAATCCAGAGCAAGATCAACGCTGCTGAAGCGCATATCGAACAGTTGTTGGGCTTCACCCTGGCATCGGGTTTCGGCAGCTCGACGGGCGTGCCTGACGACGTGCGTGAAGCCATCCTCCAGCTCACCGGCCACTTCTATGAGAACCGGGAGGCCTCGCTTGTCGGCATCTCGGCCGAGGAAATCCCGTTCGGTGTCTGGCCGTTGATCGCTGCCCATCGGGAGTATGTCTTTTGAGCGCCCAGACCGACAGGCTTTCCCGCCGCTTGAACGCCATCCCGAAGGCGGTGAAGACCGCTGTGGCCCCGGCTCTCATCCGGGCGGGTGTCGATCTGTCAGTGACCATGCGCACGCTTGCCCCGGAAGACACGGGTGACCTCAAGAAATCCATTCATGTCACCGCGCCGGGACAGGCTACTCCGCCGTATTCTCAGCCCGGTGGATCGACCATCGCGAAGGAAAATCAGGTCCTCGTAACTGCCGGAAATTCTGATGTTCGGTACGCCCATCTCGTGGAGCATGGTACCGCAGATGCACCAGCGCAGCCGTTCTTCTGGATTAGTTATCGCCTCCGCAAAAAGAAGCTGGCAAGCAGGATCAAGAGCGCGATCCGCAGGGCGGTGAAGGAGGCAAAATGAAAACGCATGCCAAGCCAATCGAGATCGATTTTGACCGCCTCCATGAGGTGCTTCACTACGATCCGCTGACCGGTATCTGGACGTGGCTCGTTCGCACCAGCACCCGCATTCATGTCGGTGATGTCGCCGGTCGATCCGATGATCTCGGCTACGTTCGGGTCAAGGTTGATGGCGTCGAATATCTCGGCCACCGGCTGGCGTGGTTCTATATGACCGGTGAAAATCACCCGCCCGAGCTTGACCATAAGGATGGTCATCCGAGCCACAACTGGTTCACCAATATCCGCAAAGCAACCCGCGCGGGGAACACCGCCAACACCCGCTTGCGCAGCGGCAAAACCCTACCGAAAGGCGTGTCTTATCGGGTGAAGACTGGCAGGTATATTGCCCAGATCACGCATAAGCGGGAGACGATTTATCTCGGTTCGTTTGCCACGGCAGCCGAGGCGCATGCCAGATATATATTCGCGGCCAATGACCTCCACGGCCAGTTCGCGAGGGCAGCATGATGGAACCGTCCCTCGAACTCCAGAAGGCTATCCGCCTCCGTCTCGTAGAAACGTCGGCAGTGACCTCGCTCGTGCCCGCCGCCTCCATCGTGGATCGCAGCGGCGTGCCTGCCACGTTCCCGTCTATCCTCATCGGCGAGGGGCAGACCGTTCCCGGTGGCGATATCGACCGCCGCCGTCACGACGCCTATCTGGACCTCCACCTCTGGCAGAAGGAAACCGGGCTGGAGTTCTCGAAACGGTTGGCGGGTGCGATCCGTGACGCTCTGGCTGATACCCGATGGACCGCCACCGGCCTGCATGTCGCTGACCTCTATGTGAGCTCCAGCCGGTTTTTGCGTGATCCGAACGGCATTCACTCCCACGGCATCATCAGCCTGACCGCCAACGTCGTGGAGGTGGCATGATGCGTGCCGGAAAGCTGGACAAGACCATCACCATCGAACGTCTCGGCCTCACCGTAAATGACTACGGCACCGAGACGGAAGGCTGGACGGAAGTGGCCACCGTTCGTGCTCAGCTCGTGCAATCCACCACCGAGGAGTTCATGCGAGCGTCAGGATCGGCGGGTGAAACTGCCGTGGTCTTCCGCATCCGTCACCGAGATGGCCTCAAAGTGGCTGATCGTATCACCATGCAGGGACAGCCATACGACGTGAAAGAGATCAAGGAACTCGGCCGTCGTGAAGGTCTCGACCTCCGCTGTGTTGCCGTGGGTGTCTGACCATGGTTCTGATCATTAAAAAGAAGGCGAAGGCAACGCCTGCGAAGACCGCACCAGCAAAGGCTGGGCCGAAGGTCATTGCAATTGGTGGCACGAAGACCAAGACTTACAACCCATTCCCGGAAATCCCTGACCCGTTCGGCTACGGCCAGCGGGCAGTCGATTTCCTCCGTAGCCTGAAGCATCCGAAGTCCAAGCTCCCTGAACTGGCATTCCAGCTTGACCCGTGGCAAGAGCGGATAGTCCGCCAGATTTATGGCCCATGCGATGAGCAGGGCACCCGGATCGCCACGGACGTCGTTATCCTCATCGGGCGCGGGAACAGGAAAACCAGCCTAGGTGCAGCGCTGTCTCTCCTCCACACGATGGGACCGGAAGCGCAGCCGGGTGGTGAAGTCGTGTTTGCGGCTGGCGATCAGAAGCAAGCCCGCATCGCCTATTCTGAGGCAACGGCCATCCTTCAGGCGGGCGACAATGATCTCTGGAAAAAGGGGCAGGCGAACAAATCGACCGATCCGGCCACAACCATCAGATTTCAGGACTACCGTAATACCATCCGGTTTCCGAACGGCTCTTTCCTCGAAGCACTCAGCAATGATCACGGCACCCAGCACGGCCGAACACCGGTCTTTGCTCTGATCGATGAAATCCATGCGTGGAAGAAGCGTGACCTCTGGGATGTCATCGGTACCGGCTTGGCCAAGACCGACAATTCACTTCGCATCACCATCACGACGGGCGGACGTGGGCAGGACACGATAGGCTGGGAAGTCATCGAACGGGCGCGGAAGGTTGCCAGCGGGCAGACCATCGATCCCGAAACCCTTGCATTCCTGTTCGAGGCCCCGGCCGATGCGGATTGGCGGGACGAAAAGGTTTGGAGCCTCGCTAACCCCGGCCTCTCATACGGGTATCCAAGCCTGAAGCGTTTGCGGCAGGAAGCCCGCGAAGCCGAGGAAAGCCCCGGCGCGCGGGATGCCTTTAAGCAGGTTCACCTGAATATGTGGTTGGATCGGTCAACGTCACCATTCGTTGACATGGCCACATACGACTTGGGCGACAAGCCCGTGGATTTCGATGCGCTGAAGGGGCAAGCCTGCTGGCTAGGCGTCGATCTGGGGATGACGGATGACCTCTCTGCTGTTGTCGCTGCATTCCGCGATCCGCAGGTGGAGGAGGGCTATATCGTCCTGCCGTTCTTCTTCATGCCCGGTGACAACATCGATAAGCGGACCATCCAGTCCGGTTTTTCGTATTCGAACCATTGCGATGACGGCTTGATCATCGCCACGCCCGGCAACGTCACCGATTATCGCATGATAGAGGCCACCATCCGCGATCTCTGCGAGGATTTTCAGGTCCGGGAGATCGCGTTCGATCCGCATTACGCGGGCATGATCATGAGCAATCTGATGGAAGATGGCTATCCTTGTGTCGCCTTTCGCCAAGGATGGGCGACGATGGGACCGGCGATCAAAGAGCTGGAGCGTGCCATCCTCGCCAAGAAATTCCGACATGGGGGCAATCCTGTCCTCCGATGGAATTTCTCGAACATCGCCATTCAAGACGACGGCAAGGGCAACAAGTCATTCAACAAAACCAAATCGTCCGAGAAGATCGACGGTGCCGTGGCCAGTGCGATGGCCGTCGCTCGTGCCGCGACCGGTGAGGATGACCGCAGTGTGTACGAAACCGATGAGCGCAGCGAAGGCTTGCTCATCTTCTAAGGGAGATCACCATGCCAACCGATACCGAACAGCTTGTGGTCTCTCTTGAGGCACGTATTCGCGATTTCGAGCGCAATTTCCAGCGAGCGAACCGCACCTCCAGTCAGAACTTCAAGGCTATCGAGGCCCAAGCTAAGCGTTCGGCCGACACGCTGGAGCAATCCATGTCCGGTGCCGCGAAGGGCGTGAACCTCGCGCTTGCCGCCGTGAAGGGCGGTATTGCTGGCCTTGTCACTGGCCTTAGCATCGGCGCAATCGAGGGCATCGCCAGTCGTTTTCGGGACGTGACCCGTGAGATTGCCAACGTCGGCAGCGAGGCGAAGCGTGCCGGTCTGTCCGCTCGCGCTTTCCAAGAGCTGTCTTATGTCGCTGGACAGGCCCGCATCCCCGTGGACGCTTTGACCGATGGCATGAAGGAACTGTCTCTCCGCGCCGATGAGTTCATTGTGACGGGGCAGGGCAGCGCCGCCGAGGCGTTTCAGCGTCTAGGGTATGGTGCATCCGACCTGAAGAAGAAGCTGGCCGACCCGTCCGCACTTCTCGTGGAGATCATCGGCAAGCTTCAGCAGCTAGACCGCGCAGCCCAAATCCGTGTCGCGGATGAGCTTTTTGGCGGCACTGGTGGTGAGCGTTTCGTGGAGCTGATCGGGCAGGGTGCCGAGGGCATCCGCAAGCTCATCGGTGAGGCCCACGAATTCGGTGCCGTCATGTCGGACGAAGTCATCGCCCGCGCCGATGAACTGGACCGGAAATTTAACGCCATCGGCACAACGATCTCCACCTGGACGAAGCAAAGTATCCTAGGTTTGGTTGGCGCAGCCGACGACCTGCTGGACAGGTTTAATAAGATTGAAGAGCAATCGACCCGGAACGTACAGGATCGCCTGACCGGCGTTTACAGCAAACTTGAGGCCGAGAAGCAGCACCTTGCCGACCTCCAGAGCGTCAGCATGGGAACCCCGGCCGACGTGATGAACCTTCGCCAGTCGCAGCAGGAGATCGAACGGCTGACCGCCGAAGCGATGAAGCTCCGCGACATCCTCGACCGGCGGAATGGCTACAACGAGAATTTCATCTACAAAACCGGACAGGACGCGGCAGGGGCGAAGCCTCCTATCGACAGCCTCAACTCCAGTCTTACCGGCACCAACAGCGCAGCCGCCAACGCGGTGAAGGGGCTGACGAGCTTTGCCGATGCCGTCCGCGCTCTCAAGGATGAAGTGCCCGAACTAGCCAGCAATCTTGCCCAGCTCGATGCCAAGGCCCGCATTGATGCCGTCCACCGGCTGGCCGTCTCCAAAGCGCAGGGGCAGCGGGAAATCGCTTTGGCAAACGAGATGCGGGGTAAGGCTCTGTCCTCGCTCAACATCAAATCTGCCACTGATGACCCTAGCCGTTACCTGTCCGCGATGCTGGCCAGTGGCAAGGACGCCAAGCACATCACCGGCATGCAGTCGGGTTTTCAGCAGAAGCTAGCAAAGATGATGGCCAGCATGCCCGACAACCTCAAGGGCAGCGTGACCGTCAATTCCGGCTACCGTTCGGTGGAGCGGCAGCAAGAGCTGTGGCTGGCCGCGCTCCAGAAATACGGGAGCCCCGAAGCGGCACGTAAGTGGGTGGCACCTCCCGGCAATAGCCAGCACAATAAGGGCAACGCTGCCGATCTCGGTTATGGATCGGCTGCAGCTCGCCAGTGGGTGCATCAGAACGCGGGTAATTTCGGTCTGTCTTTCCCGCTCTCCAATGAAAATTGGCATATCGAGGATGAGGATGCGCGTTCTTCTGCCCGATCTGAGGAGCTGACCCGCCAAACCACTGAACTCGTGGCCCAGTCCGATGCGTACAAGTCCATTATCGCGGATGCCCAGCAGTTCACTCAGGGACAGCAGACCGAGCAACAGGCCCTGAAAATGACAGGGCAAGCGGCCATGGCCTATCGCTATGAGCAGCAGATGCTTGCCGACGCGATGCGGCAGGGCATCCCACTCTCTGCCCAGCAGCGGCAGGAAATTGCCCAGCTCGCGCAGGGCATGGCGACGGCGGAAGCTGCGACCCAGCAATATGCCATGACCCAGGAACAGGCCCAGCAGGTCAGCAGCTTCTTTGCCTCTACCGCAGCCGATGCGCTGACCGGCCTCATCACCGGCACCACGACGGCCGAACAGGCACTCCAGCAGTTGATCGCCAGCCTTGCGCAGGCGGTGCTTCAGGCCGCGCTGTTGGGTGAGGGACCGCTTGCGGGCCTCATGGGGGGTGGCAGTGGCAAATCCGGCGGCGGTCTGTTGGGTGGTCTGTTCGGTGCGATCTTCGGCGCGAAGGATGGCGGCTTCATTACCCCCAAGGGCGTCCAGCACTTCGCAGGCGGTGGCAACGTCCGTGGTCCCGGCACATCGCGCAGTGACAGCATCCCGGCATATCTGTCTGATGGGGAGTTCGTGGTGAACGCTGACGCCACCCGGCAGAACCGCGCAGCGCTAGAGGCCATCAATTCCGGCAGAGCTCCACGCATCGGCGGCATGAAAGTCGGCGGCAAGGGCGGTGCTGGCCGTTCGGTGAACAATGTCTCGAACGTGTTCTCCCCGACCATCCCCATCACCGTGCAGGCCAGCGGGAACAAGGAAACCGATCAGGCGATGGTAGAGCGGCTATCCGCTGAGATGGACACCATTCTCGAAAACAAGATGGTCGAATTTGCAGGTAGAGAACAACGTTCGGGCGGCATGCTAAACGGGAAACGGTTCATCTAATCTATTGGTGCATAACTGTTGGCACCTGTCGCGACATCCTCTGATCCATCGTACTCTTTCACGGTGGCATTAGGAGAGCGCAGCGTGGCTAAAATTCAGTGGGAACGGATCGTCCTTTTTTTGGTGGGCGTGGTCTTCCTCTTGTTTGCCATAGGCGCGGTTTATCGCGAGAACATAGTTGGTGCGAGCGGGATAACCGTCATCGCGTTGCTATGCTTCGCCTTCTCAAACCTGACCCGGTTCAAGCGCATCAAAGCCCTGGGAATGGAAGCCGAGCTTTGGGAGGAGAAACAGCAGGAAGCGGCCGATTTGATCGATAGGCTTAAAGACGTTGTTTCAACCTACACAAGCGAGGTCATCAAGGGTTCTGTTCAACAAGGGCGATTTGCGGATGGACAACGATGGCGCAAGATTTGGCCACTTTACGAAAGGTTGATAGGCCAGCACGCCGAACTCGGCCAGAAGATCGATTTCTCCGCGCTTAAGAGCGAAGTGGATACGTATTTCTTGTTCGACATGTGCATGAACGTCAGAGGCTACAATAAGGCGCTCTTCAATGCTCAGTCCAAGGCCAACGACGTCATCCAAAAGGAATTCGGCAATGTGGTGAGGGATGCGGATGCTTACGGTAAACGAATTGGAGAACTACGCGACATTGTGTTTCGTATTGATGACCCTTTCGCGATAGCGCAACACACCAATCTCGCCGCCGAAATGCTTCGGCTAGCTGATGAAACAGGCAGCAAGTTAAAAGATCGCTTTGGCATCGATCTCGCTATTGACGAGAAAGACCTCGCTCGGCTCCGCGCAATATCGGATGTTTGGGAAAACAGACCCGTTAAAGTGACTGCCGAACTCGTATCGTGGGCTGATCGGGAAACCGAAGCCTAGCTTCGCCTTTCCAGCGCATGCAGTCGCATTTCTATGTGGTAAAGGTCAGGTGTTCCTGCCCGTTCGAGGCGTGCTAGCCGCTCCTCCAATGCCTGACGCGCATCCGCTTCAGAACGAATTTGCGCCCGCAACGTCTCGATCTCACTTTCGAGGCCCGTTGATCCTGCCGCTGTTCCGCCCTGCTCAAAGCTCCATGACAGGCGAGCAACTATCTCAGCCGTCATTGATCTTTTGTTGGCTGTCGCCGCTTCGCTTATTTGCTCCCGCATCCCATCGGGCAAGCGAACGATGAACTTATCTTGGGTCTGGCTTGGACGCATACTTTCTCCATATGGCACGTAGCCATAAATGCTCTTTACCCTCCATATGACGTGTGCCATATATGTATGGCACATAGCCACAAGGAGAGTTAAATGAACGTCATCGATTTTCCCAAGATCATTATCCGCACGCCGCCGGAAATCAAAGAGTGGTTGTACGCTCGCGCCAAGGCAAATAATCGATCAGCAACTGGCGAGCTGATTACGATCCTTCAGGCCGAACGGGACCGCGCGACGAAAGAGGCAGAAAATGCCTAAAGCCCTCGATTTCCTCCCGGTGATCACGGCCAGCACCCAGACCTTAGGTGCTACAATTCGAGCCGCCGCTAAGCGTGGAGCCGCCAATGACAAGCCAAAGGCAGTCGCCTCCATCCCAAAGATGAAGCAGGTGGCCAAGCTGGCCTCCAGCATGGGCCTTGCGGTGACCGGGTTCACCCAGAACGGAGATGGCGGCTTCACCGTCTCCACAACAACCCCAGGCATCTCGGACACCTCCGGGCCAAGCGAGTGGGACTAGGCCATGCAGAAGCCTCGCCCGAAATACAAGCGGCCCAAGTACCTGCATGTCTACACCGATAGGCACGGGAAGAATGAGCGCATCTATTTCAATCGACCCGGCCAGCCAAAGACCGCGATCCGTGGGCCTGAGAACTCGCCTGAATTTTGGGAGGATTATCTGGCCGCTGCTGCAAACACACCGAAGCCGACCGAAGGGGCAGGGGCTAACAAGACCGTGGCTGGCACGATCAATGCACTCATCGTCCAATATTATCAGAGCGCGGGTTTCACCTCGAAGGCTGCCGCCACTCAACGGAATTACAAATCGATCCTCGAACCATATCGGAAGGAACACGCTGACAAGCGCGTGGCCACGCTCCAGACCCATAACATCGATAAGCAGCTTGGCGAGACCGCGGCCAAGTCCACAGCGCAGGCCAAGAACCTCCGCAAGCGTCTTTCAATGTTGATGCGGCTGGCTGTGAAGTGGGGATATCGGAAGGACAACCCGATGCTCCTCGTGGATCGCATCCAGCACAAGAGTAAGGGCTATCAGACGTGGACCGATGCCGACATTGAGAAGTTTCGTGCATTCTGGGCTGACGAAACGCCGCAGCGCATCGCGTTCGAAATCTTGCTCTACACAGGTGTCCGCCGATCTGATGCGGTGAGGATCGGGCGGCAGCACATCCAAGGGGACTTCATAGTCCTGACCACACAGAAGAGCGGCAACACGGTAGAGCTCAATATCCCGATCCACCGTGATTTCCGCAAAGTGCTGGACGGCATCGAGAAGAAGCACCTCAACTTTATTGTGACCGCGCACGGTGCTGCCCGATCAGATAAGGCATTCACGAACTGGATAATCGAAGCTGCCCAGAAAGCCGATCTCCCGGCGCATCGCTCTCCGCACGGCCTTCGAAAAGCTGCATGCCGTTTGCTGGCCGAAGCGGGATGTTCTGCGAGTGAAATTATGGCGATCACCGGCCACCAGAACATCGCGGAAGTGCAGACCTATGTGGACGCCGCGAACAAGAAAACGCTCGCCCAAAACGCGATCAAGAAGCTGAAAGCGTGATGATGAGAACGGATGGACAACAGAAATCTGCTAACCCGGATGCCCGGTTAGCAAAACGGTTTTGCAAGTCACTGGAAATGCTCGGGAAATTTTGGGGAGTGGCACGCCCTAGGGGAGTCGAACCCCTCTTTTCAGAATGAAAATCTGACGTCCTAACCGATAGACGAAGGGCGCGTGCTGTGGCGCCCTTATAGGGGCGTCAATCAAAGACCGCAAGCGCAAAA
>JAEXYH010000001.1 GCA_023451735.1 Pseudomonadota bacterium
GTGAGGATCAGTTCGAGAGCACGAGCTGCGGCATCGGCGCCACGTTCGGAACTCTGCGGGAGGATGGAAACCATCTTTCCCTTGGCGTGTACTGTTGTCAGGGTTTGTCCTTTCTTACCAGGTAACAGCAACAAGCACTTTCAGCGAATCCGATCAAGGTCGGCCGCTTCGTTGAAGGTGGCACCGAATGGTTAATCTTTCAAGGGAGAACTATCAGAAGTGAACGCATGGCGCGAAACTGTCATATGCAAACGGCCCGCACGGCTCAGGTTGGATTCTTGCGGCCATTCGCTCGAAGTGCTGTAGAACTCAGCGTTGATCGCGGACCGTGAATGAAGGTCCAGGCCGGCGCCTGACGTTTCCAGAGCGTACCGATATCGTCTTCATCCACCCGGGCGTAATCGAAGGTACGTGCCATTTTCGACGACAGGAATGATAAGGTCGCACCCGGTCGATCGACGACCGCAATCGGGAACATCGAAACGATATCGCGCCATTTCTGCCAGAGATGGAAGGTCTGCAGACTGTCGGCCCCCATGATCCAGACAAAATGGGCCTGAGGGTTTCTCGCTTTAACATGGGCCAGCGTGTCGGCCGTATAGGAGCCGCCGAGCGTCTTTTCGAACGCGGTGACCTTTATGCGTGGATCATGGGCAAGGCTCTCGCTCAGGGAAATCCGTTCGGCGAGAGGCGCAAGTTCCCTGCTACTCTTCAGTGGGTTTCCCGGCGTCACCATCCACCAGAGCTGGTCGAGCCCGAGACGGCGAAGCGCAATCTCGGCGACCAGGAGATGGCCTTCATGCGGCGGATTGAACGATCCGCCGAACAGACCGACGGCCATGCCGCGTTCGATATGCGGCATGGTAAGATATCGGCGGTCGATCCTTTGTTCCTCCACGTTTGGCCGAGGCTCTATGGACGGATCTGGCCGGTGCCATGCACACGGTATTTGAACGAAGTCAGTTGCTCGACCCCTACAGGCCCGCGGGCATGCATCTTGCCGGTCGATATGCCGATCTCCCCACCCATGCCGAATTCGCCGCCATCGGCGAACTGCGTAGAAGCATTGTGCAACAGGATTGCAGAATCGATCTCGTTGAAGAAGCGTGCGACGACGGCGGCGTCTTCGGCAATCACCGCTTCCGTATGGCTGGAGGAGTAGGTGTTGATATGGCGGATTGCGCCATCGATGCCGTCAACGACCGCAACGGAGATCACCGCATCCAGATATTCGGTGCGCCAGTCATCTTCGGTCGCCGCTACAGCGGTCGGGCAGGCCAGCATGACTTCGGCCGATCCACGAATTTCGCACCCAGCGTCCTTCAGCCCTTGCAGAAGCGGCATGAGATGCGTTTCAACCGCCGCCTTGTCCAGCAGCAGCGTTTCCGCCGCGCCGCAGACACCCGTCCGCCGCATCTTGGCGTTCACGACGATCTTCCTTGCCATCTCAAGATCCGCAGAAGCATCCACATAGATGTGGCAGAGGCCTTCGAGATGCGCAAAGACCGGCACGCGTGCCTCACTCTGAACTCGAGCAACCAAGCTTTTGCCGCCGCGCGGAACGATCACGTCGATCGCGCCATCAAGGCCGGACAGCATGGCGCCGACGGCTGCGCGATCGGTCGTCGGCACGATCTGGATAGCATGTTCCGGAAGACCGGCAGCCTTCAGACCAGTGACGAGGCATTCATGGATAGCCTGCGATGACTGCGCTGAGTCCGAGCCGCCGCGCAGGATCACGGCATTGCCAGCCTTCAGGCACAGTGCACCCGCATCCGCCGTCACATTCGGGCGGCTTTCATAAATCACCCCGATGACGCCGAGTGGCGTGCGGACACGTTGGATCCGAAGCCCGTTCGGACGGTCCCATTCAGCGATTACCTCGCCCACCGGATCCCTGAAATCGGCAATCTCGCGCAGCGCCTGCGCCATGCCGGCAATAGCCTTTTCCGTCAAAGTCAGCCGATCGATAAAGGATGGCAAAAGTCCCTTGCCTTCAACCTCTTTCAAATCCTCGGCATTGGCGGCAAGAATCTTGACCGAATTGGCGATAATCGCGTCCGCCATGGCATGAAGCGCCTTGTTCTTCGCTTCCGTCGAGGAAATGGCGAGATGACGTGCCGCGGCCTTGGCGTTACGGCCGATCTCGGCCATCACCGCATCGACATCGCGCATCGAAACCTTATCCAGCATGGACAACATCCTCCTTGCGGTTCGCCAGGGAGCGAAACGCGCCGGTCATCACGAGATCGCCACGATGAACCATGGCAGCGCGGCCGGCATAACCCAGTATCGCTTCAATCTCGGCCGATTTCCGCCCGGTAATCTGGCGCGCCTCTTCAGCATCGTAACTGACGAGGCCACGTGCAATTTCGCGACCGTCGATGCCGATGATGGCAACCGTGTCGCCACGGTGAAAGTGGCCTTCTACACGGCGAACGCCTGCCGGCAACAGGCTTTTACCCAGACTGAGTGCCTTTTCCGCACCGTTATCGACATAAAGTTCACCCGCCGGCTGCAACTGCCCGGCGATCCAGGTCTTGCGCGCGGTAACCGGCGTTTCAGTGGGCGCAAACCAGGAGGACCGCGTTCCCTGCTCGATAGCCTGCAAGGGGTGATCGGTCTTGCCCGATGCAATGATCATGGCGCAACCGGCACCGGTTGCGATCTTGCCGGCGTCGATCTTGGTACGCATTCCGCCACGCGACAGTTCCGATGCAGCGCCGCCTGCCATCGCCTCGATCTCCGGTGTGATAGCCGGAATTATGTCCAGAAACTTTGCTTCAGGATCGAGATGCGGAGGAGCGGTATAAAGCCCGTCGATATCGGACAGAAGCACCAGCAGATCCGCCCCCGTCATTGTCGCGACACGGGCGGCAAGCCGGTCATTGTCGCCGTAGCGAATTTCCGAAGTTGCGACGGTGTCATTTTCGTTGATGATCGGCACGGCACCGATCTTCAGCAACTGCTTGATGGTTGCACGAGCATTGAGATAGCGGCGACGTTCTTCCGTATCGCCAAGCGTCAGGAGGATCTGCCCGGCAACGATCCCGTCGTGCGAAAGGCTTTCCGACCATGCACGTGCAAGCGCGATCTGGCCGACGGCAGCGGCCGCCTGGCTCTCTTCCAGCTTCAACGCACCTATCGGAAAACCAAGAACCGTACGCCCCAATGCAATTGCACCCGACGAAACAACCAGGACATCGACGCCGGCGGATTTCAGTGCCGCGATATCGCTGCAGATAGAATTGAGCCATAGGGATTTCAGGCCCGTCTTGCGGTCAACCAGAAGTGCCGAGCCAATCTTGATGACGACCCGGCGGTAGCTGGAGAGCGCCTTGCGGGCGCTTGCATGCCCGCTTGTCATTGCTCGTCGTCCTCGTCGTAATCCTGAACTGGGGCTGACCGCTCCGGCAAAGCTGTTTCATCGCCTTCGCTGGCCTCGATGATGACATCACGAAGGGCGCGCAACACTTCCGTCATGCCTTTTCCGGTCGCCGCGGAAATGAGGAATGGCGTCTGGCCGCATGCCTTCTCCAGCTCCTTTGCCTTCTTTTTCAGTTCCTTGTCATCGAGAATATCGATCTGCGACAGTGCAACGATTTCCTGCTTGTCGGTCAGGCCTCCACCATAGGCTTCCAGCTCGGCCTTCACCGTCTTGTAGGATTGGCCGACCTTTTCCTCCATGGAGGAGACCAGATGCAGCAGTACGCGAGTGCGCTCCACATGACCGAGGAAGCGGTCACCGAGTCCGATCCCTTCATGAGCACCCTCGATCAGGCCAGGAATATCAGCCAGTACGAACTCTCGCCCGTCGATCGCCGCGACACCAAGATTGGGATGAAGCGTCGTGAATGGGTAGTTGGCGATCTTCGGTCGGGCACGGGTGACCGATGCGAGGAAGGTCGACTTTCCGGCATTTGGCAGGCCGACGAGACCGGCATCGGCAATCAGCTTCAACCGGAGCCAGACAGTTTTTTCTTCGCCTTCGAGGCCGGGATTTGCCCAGTTTGGTGCCTGATTGGTGGGGCTCTTGAAATGGGTGTTGCCGAAACCGCCATTGCCGCCCTTGGCCAGACGGAACTTCTGGCCTTCCTTGATCATGTCGACGATCAGTGTTTCGTTGTCTTCCTCGAAGATCTGCGTGCCGACAGGCACCTTCAATGTCACGCTTTCGCCATTGGCGCCGGTACGGTTGCGGCCCATGCCATGGGTGCCGATCTTGGCCTTGAAATGCTGCTGGAATCTGAAATCGATAAGCGTATTCAGACCGTTCACGGCCTCGATCCAGACATCGCCACCACGTCCGCCATCGCCACCGTCCGGCCCACCGAACTCGACGAACTTTTCTCGTCGAAACGAGACTGCGCCCGCGCCGCCGTCGCCGGAGCGAATATAAACTTTTGCTTCGTCGAGAAATTTCATCTTGCTGCCGTCAGTCTTGTGTTACGCAACGTCATCAGGGGTTTCTGGACGCATACCGGTGCGTTTCGATACCGTTCGTTGCCTTTGAGGTCAAAGATTATCATGAAGTTTGTCAGCTATAACGCGCAATACGCGCTGTAGTATGGACGGAAGGTTCCTTCCGCAGCGGATTGTCGATTCCATCCCCGATACCAATGTCACTGCGCTTCGGGAAATTGCCCCCGGAGTGCGCAAGTTGGATCATTCTCGGTCTGACTTTAAATAGACCGACGGCCACCGGCAAATACCGGAGGCCGTCATCTGTTTTCATCGAGCCCCTGCCCTTACCAGATCGCCGGCTCCGAGGATCGTCTCGATATGTGGCGCCATGCGATTGCGGGCAGTGGAGAAAACCTCTCCCGCATCGACAATCCTGAAGCCCAGCTTTCTCTGTACATTGAGCGAAGCGAGGTTGTCGGCAAAAGCACCGGAATGAACCGTCGCGTCCGGCATGCGCCGGAAAAAACGCTCCAACACGGCGCCCGCAGCTTCCGTCATGTATCCATGATCCCAGTAGTACCGGTTCAGCCAGTACCCCAGGTGCCAGCCGTTCCTGCGCAGTTCCAGGCCGACGACGCCGATATGGACATCGTCGCCGGTGGTGATCGCCAGATGCCAGTCCGACATCAGGCCCGATGTCTGGCGCACCAGCCAGTCAAGCGCGTCATCCCGATGGTAGGGCTGAGGAACACGGGACAACATCCGGGCAACCTTGAAATCGGCGAGCGACGCAGCAATCGCATCCGCATCGGCAAGACGGTGAGGTCGCAAGGTCAGCCGGCAAGACTGGATGACCGGGCACGGGCCGGGCGACAGCCTTGCTTCGACAGGCCTTTCAACGACTGCTGCGTTCATCTCAGCTCTCCCCAGCTTCTCAACGATATCCAGGTCTTCCGGTCCAGGCGGAACCATTCGACAGGCACCATGGCACCTTCTGCTAGGCAATCGATCATGCCCGCCCCCTGAAACTGGAAGCCGCATTTCTGGATCACGCGTCTGGACGGGATGTTGGTAACCCGGCAACGCGCATCAATCTGGTCGATTTCGCTTCTGGTGCGGAAGGCCATGTCGATCAGCGCATGGGCGGCTTCGGTGCCGTACCCCTTGTTCCAGTAAGGTTCCCCAAGCCAATAGCCGATTTCGAGCGTGCGCTCGTCCTGCTGTGGCTCCAATGCGCAGCAACCCAGAAAGGCACCGTCATTTCCTCGGGTAATGGCATAGACGCATTTGCCAATCTCGCCTGCATTCGTGCGTCGCACGAAATCGGCTGCGTCTTTCGCCGTGTAGGGATGCGGCATGCGCGACACCATGGTCGCGATGGCAGCATTGTTGGCGAGATGGGCAAGTGCGTCAATGTCTTCTTTATGAGGGGCGCGGAGAACCAGTCTCGGCGACAGTAAGACGGGGCACTCGCTTCTCGACCGATCCTGCGACCGGTCCGGCCGCAGCCGTTCTTCCGGCGGCCGGGATTGGCTCGCCCTCAACAATTCGACTTGCATGGTTCAGTCTCCTCTTGGGGTAAAAGAAAAAGGGAAGATGGGTAGCGCCCCATCTTCCCTTTTCTTTGACTGAACCTTGAACGTTCAACCGGGTCGATGAGACGCCGGTTGCATAACGCTTGCCGGCTTTATTCTGCGGCTTCCGCTTTCGGCATGACGGACACGTATACGCGGCCGTTAGCCTTCGTGCGGAAATTCACGTTGCCTTCGGTGAGCGCAAAAATCGTGTGGTCCTTGCCGAGGCCAACATTGGCGCCCGGATGCCACTGCGTGCCGCGCTGGCGCACGAGAATGTTACCGGCAACGACGGATTCGCCACCGAACTTCTTCACGCCGAGGCGCTTGGAATTGGAATCGCGACCGTTACGCGACGAACCGCCAGCTTTTTTATGTGCCATGGGAGTTCTCCTTTACCTTCGAAACCTGATTAGCCGAGAATGTCGGTGATGCGGACGACCGTGTGATGCTGGCGATGACCGCGAATCCGCTTGGAATTCTGACGGCGACGCTTCTTGAAGGAAATAACCTTCTTGCCACGGTTATGCTCGACAACTTCGGCCTTGACCGTTGCGCCCGAAACAAACGGTGCGCCGATCTTGGCATCGGCGCCAACGCCGACGACCAGGATTTCGTTGAATTCGATTACTGCACCAGCTTCGGCTTCCAGCTTTTCGATGGTCAGCACGTCGTTGGCGGCCACGCGGTACTGCTTACCGCCGGTCTTGATGACTGCGAACATTTTATATCCTTTCATGTTCGTTCCGGCTCTCTTCCAAAGGAAGGGCCGTCTTTTTATCAGTCGGTCTTAAGCAGGAGGTCAGGAAAGAGAAAATCTTTTCAAACGGATCTGCCGGTGAAATCACGCGGAAACCTAGGTTACTCCCCGCAATCGACAGGAGTGGACGCTTTTCCACAACCTGAACGCACGCGGGCTTACGCGAGTGATAAAAAACTGTCAAGTCGAAAGGATATGAAGACTTGCATTTCGCCCCTTGCCAGCCCGATTTTTCGCCGCTATGAGACAGCCCGCGCACAACTTGCGCCGACCAGCAAAGCGGAGAGGTGGCTGAGTGGTCGAAAGCACCGCACTCGAAATGCGGCGTGCCTGCGAGGGCACCGTGGGTTCGAATCCCACCCTCTCCGCCATAATTGCGAGGGTCTGTTGTGGACCGTAATGCCGATTTTCTAATCATTGTGGTTTAAGACGTATTCGAACGGTCCCGACCAATCTGCTCACAAGCTTCGTTTCCATACGGCGAAATCAACGCCGATTAGTATATTGGTCCCTTGTCTCACTAAATCTAAAAACTACCTGATATCGTCTCCTGATTATTCCGCGATGCCAAATAGTTGGCTTTACTGACGCGCTCTTTTGCAAAACTTAGCTCGTAGTGAGGCCGCTTCCTGACGACGGAAAACGCTCCAGCAAGGTGGTGATTTGGCACTCTAATGAAAATTGCGCCCCTTTGGCATGACTTGCGCCGGATCTGAGCCTTGTAGATGGCTTGTGCCGGAGGGACTGATATCTCGCTTCACAAGAGAATCCGATTTTGGCCGCCATGAACCGTTACCGGATTTGAGCACCTCGTTGGATCTTGGGACGCCGAACCGCCTATCTTCCTTCTGTAGCAGGCCAAGCATCTGCGTAACGTCCTCGATATGCTCAACGACCGTATGGATGACCCCGCTCTGGCTTTGCAGCCTCCCCCGAATTCTCACCAATCGGGCGCCCATCACTACAGAGCGATATCTTTCAAAAATCTTCGGCCAGACAATGGCATTGGCAACACCCGTCTCGTCTTCGATCGTGATAAAAATTACCCCATTCGCCGACCCTGGACGTTGTCTCACCAGCACGATGCCACCGATCGTCACTCGTTGACCATTGCGGATAGTGAGAAGATCCACGCTTCGTGTAATACCCATCGATCGAAATTCCTCGCGCAGAAAGGAGACAGGATGGGCCTTGAGGGAAAGCGAGAGGTGACGGTAATCTTCGATTACCTCCTCCCCCGGAAGCATAAGGGGCAATTGAGCGTGAGGCTCCGGCCGAAGGTCGGTACGCTCTGCGAGTTCGAACAAGGGAGCACGGTTCAGGGCATTTTTCACATCGAGGCCCCTCACCGCCCATAATGCCTGTCTGCGGGATAAGCCGATCGAGTTGAAACCATCGGCATCGGCAAGCCGTTCGAGGCTGGCTTTGTCCAATCCGGATCGAAACCAAAGGTCGTGAACACTCTGATAACCTTCACTGCGATTGGCCGTAAGCTTGTCGCGAATATCCTCTTCCTTAAGACCTTTGACCTGACGGAAGCCAAGCCTTATTCCGTACCGGGTTTTGATGACGCCCCGCATGCTCTCGTGGCGCCGGTCTATCCTGCCCGGATCGAAGGATAACTCCTCCAGGAGGCAGTCCCATTCCGACCGATTAATATCGACAGGAAGCACGCTCACCCCATGTTCGCGTGCATCCCGGATAAGCTGCGCCGGCGCATAAAAGCCCATGGGCTGCGAGTTCAGCAAGGCCGCGCAGAAGACATCCGGATAATATGTCTTGATCCAGCAAGACGCATAGACAAGGAGAGCGAAAGATGCCGCATGGCTTTCCGGAAAACCGTATTCCGCAAATCCTTCGATCTGGCTAAAGCACTGTTTTGCAAAATCTTCGGAGTAATTTTTCTCGCGCATTCCGTTGATGAAATCGCGCTCGAATTCCTTGACGCGACCGGACCGCTTGAAGGTCGCCATGGAACGCCGAAGTTTATCCGCTTTAGCGGCAGTAAAGCCAGCCGCGGTAATGGCGATTTGCATCGCCTGCTCCTGAAACAAAGGGACGCCCAGCGTTCTCTTCAAAACGTTCTCAAGTTCCGGATTTGGATATTCTATCGGCCGTCCCTGGCGGCGATCCTCCCGGCGCTTGAGATAGGGATGAACCATGTTGCCCTGGATAGGACCGGGTCGCACGATCGCTACTTCAACGACTAGATCATAGAATTCCTCGGGCCTGAGCCTGGGCAGCATGCTCATCTGCGCCCGGCTTTCGATTTGAAAAACTCCGATCGTATCAGCTCTGCAGATCATACTGTAAACATTGGGATCTTTATCCTTTTGCAGAAGACCCGACAGGGTTTCTTCGCGACCGTAGTGATGCTGCAAGAGCCCGAAAGCCTTTTTCAAACAAGTCAGCATGCCGAGCGCCAGGACATCGATCTTCAAAAGCTTCAGCGTATCGAGATCATCTTTGTCCCATTCGATCATGTAACGGCCTGGCATCGCGGTTTTCATGATCGGCACGACCTCGTCAAGCCTATCTCGGGTAATTAGGAAACCGCCGACATGCTGGGTCAGGTTCCGTGGAAATCCCATCAATTCCCTTGCATGTTCAATGACCTTTTTTGTCAGGGCATCGCTGATATCGAGACCTGCTACCTTGGCATCACGCTCCGAAAGCCCATCTTCCGACCAGCCCCAGACCGTGCTTGAGAGTGCAGCCTGAACGTCTTCCGACAATCCGAAGGCCTTGGCGACCTCACGACCGGCCATGCGGGTCCGATAACTCGTCACCGCTGCAGTCAGCCCTGCATGACGATAGCCATAGTGGCTGTAGATATATTGGATGACCTCCTCGCGCCGCTCGTGTTCAAAATCGACATCGATATCCGGCGGTTCGTTCCGCTCCGTTGAAATAAAGCGCTCGAAAAGCAAGGTTGTATGGGTGGGATTGACGTCGGTAATTCCGAGACAGAAGCAGACCGTTGAATTGGCGGCAGAGCCTCGCCCCTGGCACAGGATTTTCAACTCATGGCGCGCATGCCATACAATGTGGCGTACGGTCAGGAAATAGGGTTCGTATTCCATCTCCTTGATGAGATCGAGCTCATAGCGGATTTGCTTGGAGACATCTGACCGAACCCCTTCAGGAAACCGCCTTTCCGCTCCCTCCCATGTCAGCCGTTCAAGTGTTTCGGAGACGGTTTCTCCTGTTACACTTTCATCCGGATAGTTATGCTCCAGCTCCCGAAGAGAGAAGCTCAACTTGCCGAAGAATATCGCCGTATTCTTCACCGCATCCGGATAGGCATGAAAGAGTCGCGCCATCTCGGATGCCGGTTTGAGATGCCGGTCGCCGTTCGGAGCAAGCCGAAAGCCGGCCTCCTGTATTGTCACGTGATGACGAATGGCAGTCACGACGTCCGCCAGCGACCGTCGGTAGTGCAGGCTGAAAATCGGAAGATTCGTTGCGATCAGAGGCACACGATTTTGTCGCGCAATCTGGGCGAAAACCCCAAAGACGAATGGGTCACGCCCGTCATAGGTTGGTGACAAGGCAAGATAGATGGTCTTGCGGAACCTCTCCCGATACAAGCCCAGCCGCTCATTGAGATTTGCCAGATAAGCATTGTCTTCGGCACGCGAAAAATCCGGCACGACCACCAGCATCATCTCATGGCACCATTCCAGAAGATCCCACTCTTCCAGAATGCAGGATCCCTTTTCGGTTCTCAGATTGCCCGCACTGAGCAGCCGGCAAAGATTGGCCCAACCCTTGCGGTTCTGCGGATAGGCGAGAACGTCAGGCGTACCATCCGCAAAAACGAGCCTTGCACCGGGATGAAACTGGCAAGGCTCTACAGCTTCGTCCTCACCGTCATCCTTGCCCTTTTCCTTTTGCCGCTCGAAAAGCGCAGCCATCTCCTTCACCTGATTATAGGCACGCACCACACCGGCAACTGAGTTCCTATCGGCAATCCCCAAGCCGGAAAGACCGAGCACACTCGCGGACAAGACCATCTCCTCAGGTCTTGCTGCTCCCTCAAGAAAAGAGAAATTCGTCTTGGCGCCGATTTCGAAAAAGCTAACAAAATCCATCACGCGAAGACCCCATGGATACGCCAGGTCGGAGGAGGGTTGTCGCCATAGCGGCCCAACCGGAAAACCCAGAAAAGTCGTCCGGACCCGCTTTCGAGACGGAAATAATCGCGTTCCTTCGCCTTTTCGTCGTCAAGCCACCATTCGGGCGCAATCCGCTCCGGCCCTTCGGCCCGGGTGACGATGTGCATGACATGCCGCCAGCGAAATTGCTGCGGCGGGCCATCGGGTACGAGAGCGGCAAAAGCTTCAACCGGCTCCGGATTACGCAGAAGCCGCAAAGGACGATCGCTCCGCGGCAGGAACTGCAGAGCAGTGCCGGTATCAGGCCGCCCTTCCAGTGCTGCAATTGCCGGAACAAGAATTTCGGCACGTTCCGGAATATGGCTCTGACAGTGTTGATAGACCTGAAGACAATGTACCCCAAACCGGGCGGAAGCCCGGTCGATGAAATCCGCAAGGGACGCCTCTTGCCCCTCTTCTCTGGCGAAATCACTTTGAAGTGCATCGAAGATATCGTGCTGCACCACGTTGAGCCGCAGCAATTCGAAACCGAAACCCGCATCCAGATCATCATGAATTGAATTCAGGCGCTCTGAAAACAGGCCGGAAATCCGCTTTGGGTCTCGTAACGGACGCGAAGCGCCTGCCGAAATCCGAAAGACCCGTCCATCGACACGGAAGAGAACAAGTTCGAAAACCCTGCCGCCGACACCCCGATTTTCCAGGCTGTGCTTGAGTGAAGAAGCAATCTCGTTTGCAAGACCGAGAATATCTTCTTCAGCCTGGACCGGCTCGCTCAACTGGCGTTCTGCTGACAGCGATGCCACCGGGCGCCGCGGCGATATCGCCTCTTCGTTGGCACCAAGTGCTTGATCGAGTCTTATCAGCAATTGCGCACCAAACCGGCGCGCAAGAGGCGCTCTTGGCATGGACATGAGATTGGCAATCCGCTTCAGGCCAAGCTTGCAAAGTGAGGCGATCGTTGCCTCATCAATGCGAAGCGCATGAACGGGCAAGGCACCGAGTACGGTCACCATATTCTCTCTTGCTATCACCCCGCCACGCCCGAACCGACTGACAGCACTGGACAATCCCGGTGTGCTCGAAATCGATCCACGCACGTCAAAACCCATTTGAGCTAGGCGAGTAAGAACATCGCTAAGCATTGCATGCTCGCCCCCGAAAAGATGGGTGCAACCGGTAATATCGAGGAAGAGGCCTTCCCTTCCGTCTAGGGCAACGAGCGGCGTGTAACGATCACACCAATCGGCAATCGCTTCCAGAAGGGCAAAATCCGCTCTTGTGTCCTCATCGAAAACATCGATGTCGGGATACATCGCACGCGCCTCGGCAAGCCCTTGCCCCTGTTTCAGGCTGCATCTTTCGGCCACGTCGTCGATTGCGACCAGCCGCAATGCATTATTGCGCCTGCCAGCGCAGACGATCGGCGGATGGTCAGGACGCCCTTTCGAACGCCACGACAGCCCCCAGAGAGTTCGCGCGATCCTGTCGGTCGGCAGATACGGAAAGTGCAGTGCCAGAATGCGTTGGCCACTTGCTGAAAGAAGGTTTGCCTGGATTTCGGATGAGGTGAAATTGGCGGTCATGAAGGTTCCACTCCAGACAAAAGTTGAGAGGAGCCGGGTTTCGGCTTTTCTCCAGGGTGAGATTGAAAACCGGATGTCCGATACTGCCGCCAAGCACGCTACCATCCGGAAGGCGCCGCTCTAAAGCCGGCGCCGGTTCGACAAACATGCGGAAGGAAGCGCTGCTGGCCTCCTCGCCCCCTGCATGCCGCAAAAGGAAAAGCGGCCGCCCCGCCGCCTTTGCCCGAAGATTGAGCCTTCTGCTTTCGACCAAGCCAAAGGGTTTTGGATTGCCATGGATTTCAAAGATCGTCGCGATAAAGGCCCTGCTTTCAAGTGCGGCCTCCGCGAGCCACAGGGCGTCCTCCAGCTTGCGGGGCGATGCGTAAAAGATCGTATGCGGATCTACGCCAAACTGCTTGATACCTCCGGCATAAGGAACACCTGTTTCACAAACGGAGAAGCCGTCCGCGATCCAGAGCATCGGTCCTTTCAAGGCTTTCCTAGCTGTCATCAGCCCCACCAGCGAAAGGGTAAAGCCGCTTGCCGCCCCGGCATCATAAAAGGAAGTGGAGCGAATCTCGGTCAGGGAGTTAAGCAGCAGACCGCCATTCAGCGCACCGTCAAGAGCCGGAATACCGAAGGGCAAACGCGAACCGTCATTCGACTGAACGACAAAGTCTTCCATCTCCGCCGCAGCCATTGCCGGCAGGTTTCTGCCTTCCAGTCGGGCAATCTGTTCACGCAGGGCAAAAAGCTTCTCCTGCGCCGCGGCTTCACGGGCCATGGCGTCAGCTCTCCATTTCAAAATGTTCACTTTATGTTCTCATTGATTCCAGAGCGCAGAATAAGAGTCAATCATCACAAGACAGGAATCTTTTCCTCATTTGCTATAGCAATGATTCTTATCTCGAAAAAAAGGAGCATCGGCCTTATATGTCTCTCACAAAAGGGAGAACCAATGGCTCGTATTGACCAAACCAATGACTGGCAGGATCGCCATGCGCCAACGATAAACACGTTCGAGTCGCTGGCAATCGATGCCTATGGTCATCTGCCGCAGGAGTTCAGGGCCCTCACCACCAACCTCATCATCGAGATTGAAGATTTCCCGGACGATGACGTTTTCGAGGACATGGCGCTGGAAACGCCATTTGATCTGCTTGGTCTTTTCGAAGGGCGTGGAATCTCGGAACGTTTCACTGTCGAAACAGGAGAACTCCCGAACCGTATTCGACTCTACCGCCGCCCGATCCTCGACTATTGGGCTGAAAACGAAGAAACTCTGGGCGACATCATCACCCATGTTCTGATCCATGAAATCGGCCATCATTTTGGCTTGAGTGACGAAGACATGGAACGCATAGAGGCCAGCGCCGAGAATGCTACCCAGCGCTGACCGGCAGCGTCTTATTGTTCGCCGAGTTTGATATCGGGATGATAGTCCTTGCCCTCGACGGTTTTCGTAACCGCCTGCCCGCACTGCATGATCCCGGTTGCGGCATTAAAAGCGTAAGTCGGCGAGCCGTAAAGTTCCCATCCCTTGTTCAAGGCGGCCGTAACCTTGTGGCAGAATGAGGCATCGTCCGGAGCAGTCAGTAGTCGATAAAGTTTCATTGAGACTTCTTCCTTGCAAAAATCATGGCGGCCTGCGCCAGAAGTGTCTTAGCCTCCTCGAAGTGAAGGCGCTCGATCATTTTTCCATTGAGGTTGATAACGTTGAGGTTTTTCGCCTCAGGTCGCTCGAAAGCCGAAACGATCAATTCAGCTTCCTCAATGCTTTGCGGGTCCGGCCCGAAATGCCGGTTGGCAATTTCGATCTGCGCCGGATGGATGAGCATTTTGCCTGAAAAGCCCATCGCACGCCCCTGCCCACATTCCGCAGCAAAACCGGCATCGTCCTTGAAGTCGTTGAAAACGCTGTCAATCACATCAACGCCATAAGCGCGGCCGGCAAGTATGATCTGCATCAGCCACGGCACGAGATAGGCTCGGCCCGGCTGCGGCAACACGCCGGTCGCCTTGCGTAGATCGTTCAAGCCGACCACAAGGCATTTCGGGCCGTTCTCCTCCGCAGCAATGGACGCAGCATTCAACACACCCTTCGGTGTTTCGATCATCGCCCATATGACAATCGGCCTTGCGGGAGCGAACTGGGCAAGTGTTTCAGTCACCTCAGCGATTTCTGAAACCCGTTCAACCTTGGGAAGAGCAACCGCATCCGGCATGAGCTTGGCAACCAGTTTCAGGTCATCTGCCGCGAACTCGCTTTCGAGCGGATTGATCCGGATGATCCGCTCCTGCTGCGACTGACCTTGCCGGGAAAAAGCATTGGCAAGATTGTCTCGGGCTTCCGCTTTTTTCCCAGGCGCAACGGAATCTTCCAGGTCGTAGATCACCCCATCACAATCAAGACTCGGCGCCTTTTCCAGGGCGCGCCTGTTATCGGTCGGAACACTGAGAAGGGAGCGGCGAACGGGCGTAATATGATTTTTCAAGAACTCCATCGCTCTCTTTTGCCAATATTTTAAGATCCCAACAATGAAACCCGCACAAACCTCTTGCAAGCCGGGATGACAAGGCCCACATTTTCACATGTAGAAAGGTTTGGACATGCAAAACATTCGGTCCTTCTTCATTATCGTGACTGCCATTGCCCTGCTTGCCGCGGCAGCGTTGCTGACGGCATCGCTGACGATCGCGCTCATGGGTACGCTTGCCATTCTTTCCATTGGAAAGGCGCTTTCGAGCAAGCTGAAGCCCGTGCCAGCTCGTGCGAAAAACAAGCAGAGCGATATGCGCGTCTGGAACGACGGCCGCGGCACCATCATCGACATGTAAGCCCTGAAATCAGCCCAGTTGGGTCGCCATCAAACAGCGTACCGATTGGTACTGAATCGGACTTCAAATTCTCCCGAAAATACTTTATGGCAGCGCTATAAAGTCTTCGTGGAGGCCGATCATGGAAAAATTCGAAAAGCTGACGGGCGTTGCCGCCCCCCTTCCGGTTGTCAATGTCGACACCGACATGATCATTCCGAAGGACTATCTCAAGACCATCAAGCGAACGGGCCTTGGAAAAGGCCTTTTCGCCGAGGCCCGTTATCGCGAGGATGGTTCCGAGAACCCCGACTTCGTCTTGAACAAACCGGCTTACCGCGCTGCCAAGATCATCGTTGCCGGCGACAATTTCGGCTGCGGTTCGTCCCGCGAACACGCTCCTTGGGCATTGCTGGATTTCGGCATCCGCTGCGTGATCTCCACCAGTTTCGCTGACATTTTCTACAACAACTGTTTCAAGAACGGCATCCTGCCGATCGTGGTCAGCCCTGAAGATCTGGAAAAGCTGATGGATGACGCGGAGCGCGGCTCGAACGCCATCCTGACGGTCGATCTTGAAGCCCAGGAAATCACCGGCCCGGATGGTGGTCGTCTGCATTTCGATATCGATGCCGGCCGCCGCCAGATTCTGCTGGAAGGACTGGACGATATTGCCTCGACGCTGAAAAGCGATGCCGCCATCTCGAGTTTCGAGACGAAGAATCGCAGCGATCGTCCCTGGCTCTGACGACAAGGCCCCTCGTCCTGCGGCAGGCTCGGATGAGGGATTTCCAGGCGCAGCCAAGCTGCGTGAGGAATTGTGAGTTTGCAAAACTGCAAGGACAGCAGACGAATGGCAAAAAACCTCTTCCTTCTTCCCGGTGACGGCATCGGCCCCGAGGCCATGGGCGAAGTCCGCAAGATCATCGCCTATATGAACGAGGCGATGAAAGCTGATTTCTCGCTCGACGAAGGCTTGGTCGGCGGCAGCGCCTATGACGCGCATGGTATTGCTATTTCCGAAGAGGACATGGCTAAGGCAATGGCGGCGGATGCCGTTCTGTTCGGCGCCGTCGGTGGCCCGAAATGGGATGCGGTTCCCTATGAAGTTCGGCCTGAAGCTGGCCTCCTGCGCCTGCGCAAGGATATGGAACTTTTCGCCAACCTGCGCCCGGCAATCTGCTATCCGGCACTCGCCTCGGCCTCTTCGCTCAAGCCGGAACTGGTCGAAGGCCTCGACATCCTGATCGTTCGCGAACTGACCGGCGGCGTCTATTTCGGCGAACCGAAGGAGATCATCGATCTCGGCAACGGCCAGAAGCGCGGTATCGACACCCAGATCTACGATACCTACGAGATCGAACGGATTGCCGGCGTCGCTTTCGAACTTGCCCGCACGCGCAACAACACCGTCTGCTCGATGGAAAAGCGCAACGTCATGAAATCCGGCGTCCTCTGGAACCAGGTCGTGACCGAAACGCACAAGCGCGCCTATGCTGACGTGAAGCTGGAACATATGCTGGCCGACGCCGGCGGCATGCAGCTCGTTCGCGCGCCAAAACAGTTCGACGTCATCGTCACCGACAACCTCTTCGGCGACATGCTTTCGGACGTTGCCGCCATGCTGACGGGCTCGCTCGGCATGCTGCCTTCCGCCTCGCTTGGCGCTGCAGATGCGAAAACCGGCCAGCGCAAGGCCATGTATGAGCCCGTGCACGGCTCGGCACCGGATATCGCCGGAAAGGGCGTCGCCAATCCGATCGCGATGATCGCCTCGTTCGCCATGTGCCTGCGTTACTCTTTCAACATGATTGCGGAAGCCGATCATCTTGAAAAAGCGATCGCGACGGTGCTCGACGAGGGCATCCGCACCGGCGACATCATGGCCGAAGGTTGCCGCCAGGTTGGCACGTCTGAAATGGGCGATGCCATCCTCAAGGAATTCCAGGCGCTTTGCGCCTAACCGCCAGTTTATAGGATGAAGATGCAAAAGCCCGGCACATGTGCCGGGCTTTCTCGTTTTGAACCTACGATGTCGGGCAATCACTCCGCGTGAATGTCGCGATCCTTTGTTTCCGGCAGGAACAGCACGCCAACGACCAGCGTGATCACTGCGAACACGATCGGATACCAGAGGCCATAGTAGATGTTGCCGGCGGCGGCGCTCATGGCGAAAGCCGTTGCCGGAAGCAGGCCGCCGAACCAGCCGTTACCGATGTGATAGGGCAGCGACATGCCCGTATAGCGGATGCGGGTCGGGAAGAGCTCGACCAGAAGCGCCGCAATCGGGCCGTAGACCATAGTCACATAGAGAACGAGAACGAAGAGAACCGCAATCGTACCCACCCAGTTTACCCGGGCCGGGTCGGCCTTCATCGTAAATGCGCCGCCATTTGCGACCGTATAGACCGGCATGTCGGCCACGGCCTTCGCTTCATCGGCGGTCAGAAGCTTCTGCGTGACGAGGTCGGCAGAACTGACCGTTGCCTTGTCGCCCGCACGAACGGCATCGGCATTCAGCCCGAGTTCCGGATTGGCGGCAATGAAGCCGTCAAGCTTGGAATCCGGTACCTTTACGGCGCCGCGGGTAAGCGGATAGCCGGCATCATGAAGCGCAACGTTGATACCTTTTTCCAGCGCAGTCTGCTGGACCTTGGCGTCGGCACCAGCGGCGATCGCGTCATAGCTGGTCACCGTATTATCGCCGATCTTGACTGTTGCAGGCTGTCCAGCCGGGCCAGGCACAACTTCATAAGGTACCGAGTTCTTGGTTAGGAATGCGGTGGCGATGTCGCATGAACTGGTGAACTTCGCCGTACCCGTCGGATTGAACTGGAATTTGCAGTCTGCCGGATCTGACGTAACGGTTGCCCGGATCGAAGCCTGGGCTTCGGCAAGCGCCGGGTTTGCCATATGGGTCAGCGCCTTGAACAGCGGCATGTAGGTGACTGCTGCAATCAACAGGCCTGCCATAATGATCGGCTTGCGGCCGATCTTGTCCGACAGCGCACCGAAGATCACGAAGAAGGGTGTTGCAAGAAGAAGCGCGATCGCGACCATGATATTGGCCGACTGCAGATCGACCTTCAACACGTTCTGAAGGAAGAACAGGGCATAGAACTGGCCCCCATACCAGACGACCGCCTGCCCCATCGTAGCACCAAGCAGCGCGATGATGGCAATTTTTGCGTTTCTCCAGGTACCGAATGCTTCCGTGAGAGGCGCCTTGGACCCTTTGCCTTCCGCCTTCATCTTCTGGAAGGCAGGCGACTCGTTCATCTTTACGCGGATCCAGACGGACACGCCGAGGAGAACAACCGAAAGCAGGAATGGAACACGCCATCCCCAGGCGGCAAAAGCCTCATTGCCTAGGATCGACTGCACAGTGACGATGACGATCAGCGAGAGGAACAGGCCGAGCGTCGCTGTCGTCTGGATCCAGGAGGTGAAATAGCCACGCCGGCCATGTGGTGCATGTTCCGCCACATAGGTCGCGGCACCGCCATATTCACCGCCCAGCGCAAGCCCCTGCAACAGGCGAAGGATGATGAGAATGATCGGGGCAGCGATACCGATGGTCGCCGCACCCGGCAGAATACCCACCAGGAAGGTGGAAAAACCCATGATCAGGATGGTGACAAGGAACGTATATTTACGTCCGACAAGGTCTCCGAGGCGACCGAAGACAAGCGCACCGAACGGACGCACTAGGAAGCCGGCAGCAAACGCAAGCAGCGTGAAGATGTTGCGCGTGGCCTCAGGGTACTGGGTGAAATAGGTCGCTCCGATATAGGTGGCGAGCGAGCCGTAGAGATAGAAGTCATACCATTCGAATACGGTACCGAGAGAGGATGCGAAGATGACTTTCTTCTCCTCCCGCGTCATAGGTGCGGCCTTTGTGCCGGCCGTCGTCGTGACGTTTGCCATTGTCGTCCTCCCAACAAGGTGAAACCCGCTCAGCGGTGACTGCTTTGGCTTTTCCTCCTTCGCCAAAGCAAACCGTGACGCGATGCTTCCAGATTGACAGAAATCAGGACATCCGGTGAGTGATGCTTTGGGATTATGACTTTCGTCTATAAAACGACGTCTACGCGAAGTCGCATCGGCGCTCCGCACACCTTGACTCCCTTGCAGAATGTTCTAAACACGGGCTCGAACGGGAAAACGCCCATATGATCGCCTGCGACTTTGACATCGCTGCATCTTGCCTGCCGGCTGAACAAGCCGGACAGCGTTTTTTCGCTTTCTCCAAAACCAAGGCCAAAACGACGACGAAAACCGTCTGACGTCTCTGGCCACCGCTCTCTCCCCGGTAAGGCCGGGGACAAGGAATTCCGTGCCGAATGGCCCGGCTTCCCCCTCACCGACCGAGGAGAGATAGAAAGAGAGCATAGACATGGGTTTCAAGATTGCAGTCGCCGGCGCAACCGGCAATGTCGGCCGAGAAATGCTGAACATCCTGGCAGAACGCGGCTTTCCGGCTTCTGAAGTTGTGGCTCTGGCTTCCGCACGCAGCCAGGGCACCGAAGTTTCTTTCGGCGACAAGACGCTTAAGGTTTCCAACCTTGAGAACTACGATTTTTCCGACACCGACATCTGCCTGATGTCTGCCGGTGGCGACATTTCCAAGAAGTGGTCGCCCAAGATCGGCGCGCAGGGTTGCGTCGTGATCGACAACTCGTCCGCCTGGCGCTACGATTCCGAGGTGCCGCTCATCGTTCCGGAAGTCAATCCGGATGCCGTCGCCGGCTTTACCAAGAAGAATATCATCGCCAACCCGAACTGCTCGACTGCCCAGCTCGTCGTTGCGCTGAAGCCGCTGCACGACTTCGCCAAGATCAAGCGCGTCGTCGTCTCCACCTATCAGTCCGTCTCCGGCGCCGGCAAGGAAGGCATGGACGAGCTCTTCACCCAGACGCGTGCCGTCTTTGTTGCCGATCCGATCGAATCGAAGAAGTTCACCAAGCGCATCGCCTTCAACGTTATCCCGCATATCGATGTCTTCATGGAAGACGGATATACGAAGGAAGAGTGGAAGGTTCTCGCCGAAACCAAGAAGATGCTCGACCCGAAGATCAAGGTGACCTGCACCGCAGTGCGCGTTCCGGTCTTCATCGGTCACTCGGAATCGGTCAACATCGAGTTCGAGAACGAGATCACCGCCGATCAGGCCCGTGACATCCTGCGCGAAGCGCCGGGCTGCCTCGTCATCGACAAGCATGAGAACGGCGGCTACATCACACCGATCGAATCCGCCGGTGAAGATGCGACCTACATCTCCCGTATCCGCGAGGATGCGACGGTTGAAAACGGCCTCAACCTTTGGGTGGTATCCGACAACCTGCGCAAGGGCGCTGCATTGAACGCTATTCAGATCGCTGAACTTCTGGTTAATCGCGGGCTGATCAAGCCGCGTCAGGCAGCCGCCTGAAAAATCAGAAATTATTAAGCATATCGATCTAGAAAATCCCGCCAACAGGCGGGGTTTTCTTTTCGTAGGAATGTCCTCACGAACTATTCATGCGCGTTCGAGTGGTGTTTGCTTGCAAGCCACCTCGTTTGCAAGGAATAGTGCGCACGGACACCGCCGCTGACCGGCAAACACGGATTAAAGCATGAAAAAGCTTCTACTCGCAGGACTGGCTTTCACCGCAATAACAATCGCAGGCCCAGCCGCTGCCCAGCAATGCGGTAATGATTCATCCGGCTTCAATCGCTGGGTACAGGATTTCAAGCAGATTGCGCCATCCAATGGCATCAGCCCGGCAGTGGTCGAGCGTGCCTTCGCGAACGTGAGCTACAATCGCGCCACGATCAGCGCTGACCGTGGTCAGAAAAGCTTCAAGCTTTCCTTCGATGAGTTCCTCAAGAAGCGCGGTGCCACGACTATCATCTCGCAAGGCAAAAAGATGAAGTCCGCCAATGCTTCGCTCTTCGATCGCCTTGAACGCCGTTATGGCGTCCCGGCTGGCCCGATCATCGCGATCTGGGGCATGGAGACAGGATTTGGCCGGTTTCTGGGCAACCAGCATACCCTGTCGGCTGTCGCAACGCTTGCCTATGACTGCCGCCGTTCGGACTATTTTACCGAACAGCTCTATGCCGCATTGAAGCTCGTCGCCCGCGGCGACCTGAGCACCACCGCAAAGGGCGCTGCCCATGGCGAAATAGGCCAGACCCAGTTCCTTCCGCTGAACGTCATCCGTTACGGCGCAGACGGCGATGGGGACGGCCATATCGATATGGTCGGATCACGTGCCGATGCACTCGCATCGACCGCCAACTTCCTCAAGGGCCATGGCTGGGTAACCGGTGCCGGCTACCAGCCCGGCCAACCGAGCTTCGTCGCTATCCAAGGCTGGAATGCCGCAACGGTCTATCAGCGCGCCATCGCCTATATGGGCGCTGAGATCGACGGCCGTTAACATCAGACGGCTAGGAAAAATCAGGCAGCAGGCGCCTCATCGTCTTCGATAGGCGCCTGTTGTGCATCCAGATCAGGGCGAATGAAATCGCCTTTCTGGTTCATGACCCACAGCTCCCCGCTCGAAATATCGAACCAGGCACCATGGACGGAAAGCTCGCCCTTTTCCGTCAGAGCCCTGATGAACGGGAAACTCGCCAGATTGGCAATGGAATTGCGGATGGAGACGCGCTCAAGCGCCGTCTGCCGCTCCGATGCGGTCATCAGGTCGTTGCTCTGGATCTGCGAAGCCGCAGGCCTGACCAAACCAATCCATTTCCCGATAAAGTCGCCGGGTGACAAGGGGGCGAGCTCCGGATCCAGTGCCGCTTGGATGCCGCCGCAGCGACCATGCCCCATAACTACGATATCCCGGATATTCAGCACCTGAATGGCATATTCGAGTGCAGCGGACGTGCCGTGGAACTGGCTGTCCGGCTCGTAGGGCGGCACCATGTTGGCGATGTTGCGCACCACGAAAAGCTCGCCCGGCCCACAGTCGAAAATCGTTTCCGGTGCGGCGCGAGAGTCGCAACAGGCAATCAGGAGCGTGTGCGGCTTCTGCCCGTTTTCAGCAAGCACACGATAACGCTCGCGCTCATCGGTGTAGCGTCCGCTCATGAAATTGCGGTAGCCCGCAAGCAGTTTGGCTGGAAAATAGGTCATGAGGGCTACGAATATTATGCCTTTGAACCAAGATCAACGGCCCGTTACGCGCAATCCGCTGCCTCGCTCGCTTTGGCCTCATAGCCTTTTGCATTGGCCTATTTACATATCCTATGGGGGTATCGAGCGATGTCGGGCTGCACATGCTTGAAAAAATCGATTTTATTGTCGTGGCAACAATTCTTTGCCAAATCCTGTCAACATTGCTGGGCAAAACAATGCTAATTGCTCCAAAGTGGACGGATTCGCGCCGTTCTTTGCAGCATTCAGCCAGAAAAGGGAGAGATCATGGTCTGGAAGAATAGCCCCAAGCGCAGCAAGCAGATGGACGGGGCGCGGTCATTCGCGAGCAAGGCCGGCAAGGACTTTCTCGATCCAGCCATTCTGTTCGGACGCGCGAGCGACGACGATCTCACAAGCTACACTCCGGAAATGCTTGGCATTGCCGCGACCCATGCTGCAACCCGCTTAAAGGCATGGAACCGCGTCCGTGCTGATATCACCGTCTCCCAGATACCAGGCGTTGAACCGGACGGGATACCGGTTTGGGTTCTGACTGTGATCGACCGGAACATGCCGTTTTTGTTTGATTCGATCATGGGCGAGGTCACAGCCAGCCATCGCGGCATCGCCATGGCCGTGCACCCGATCCTGACGATCGAGCCAGGCAAGGAGCCGGTGCTGCGCAGCAATGACGAGCCTACCGACCCCGCAAATCAGGTCAGCCTCATCCAGATCCATATCGCTCAACTGACCGAAGAGCAGGCCAACCATCTGATCGAGCGCATCAGGTTCATTCTGGACCAAGTGCATCTGGCGATCACAGACTGGTCCGCCATGCTGGACACCCTGGATGGCGCAGCCAAGCAGCTCTTGAACGCCAAGCCTCGCAAAGGCGCCGACCGCGAAGAAGCGCTGGCCTTCCTCGACTGGCTGCGGGACGACAATTTCACCTTCCTCGGCATGCGCGAATACATCTATTCCGGCAAGGGATCGTCGGCGACCGTGGAACGCGGCAAGGGCAGGGGTCTCGGAACTCTCTCCGACCCGGATGTCCTGGTTTTGCGTCAGGGCAAGGATCAGGTGACGACTACACCGGAAATTCTCGAATTCCTGGACGGACCGCAATTTCTCATTGTCGCCAAGGCCAATGTGAAGTCCGTCGTCCACCGGCGCGCCTATATGGACTATATCGGGGTGAAACGCTTCGATGAGAGCGGTCACGTCGTCGGCGAGTTGCGGATTGTCGGCCTCTTCACCGCAACCGCCTATACCCAGTCCGTCCGTGAAATTCCGCTGCTGAGAACAAAGGTCGACGGTATCGATCAGCATTTTGGCTTCGACCCCTACAGCCATTCCGGCCGCATATTAGAAAACACGCTCGAATCCTATCCGCGTGACGACCTCTTCCAGATCGATGCAGACCTTCTGGCGAAATTCTGTGAACAGATCATGGAGCTGAGCGAAAGGCCGCGAGTTCGCGTCCTTGCCCGCATCGACCATTTCGATCGCTTCGTTTCGACCATCGTCTACGTGCCCCGCGAGGACTATAATTCACTGGTTCGGGAAAAGGTCGGCGCCTATCTTTCGCAGGTTTTCGAGGGCCATGTCTCTGCCTATTATCCTGCATTCCCGGAAGGCGGAGTGGCACGCGTCCATTTCATCATCGGGCGCCGCGGCGGCAAGACGCCCCGCATAGCCCAAGCGAAACTCGAGGAAGCAATTCGCCTGATTGCCACGCCTTGGGAGGAACAGTTCTCTCTTTTGGCAGAAAATGGCCTTCGTCTGTCGGTAACAAAAGCTTTCCAGGAAGCCTTCACGCCGGAAGAGACCTTTGCCGATCTGCCGGACATCGCAGCCTGCGCATCCGGCGAGACGATCCGTATCGAATTCTACAAGCGCCCGACAGATGAGGCCAACAGCGTCTCCCTGAAGATTTTTCACGGCGACCATCACCTGTCGCTCTCGCGCCGCGTTCCGCTTCTGGAAAACCTCGGCTTCCGTGTGGTCAGCGAGCAGACTTTTGAAATCCATGTCGGCCCGGACGCCAAATTGATCGTCCTGCATGACATGGAACTGCAGCTCCGTGAAGGACGCGAGATCGATCTTGAGCAGGAAGGCCCGCTTCTCGAAGAGGCGTTTCTTCTGGCATTTGAAGGACTGGTCGACAATGACGGCTTCAACCGCCTTGTTCTCCTGGCCGGCCTGTCCGCACGCGAAACCACTGTTTTGCGCGCCTATGCCCGCTACCTGCGCCAGACGGGCATTGTCTACTCCCAGACCTATATCGCCGACACGCTGGTAAAATACCCCGAGGCGGCGGCCACCATCTTCAAGCTTTTCCAGACCAGCTTCGAACCCGATCTTGCTGAAAAAGCGAGAACGAAGAAGCTGGTGCAGCTCCACGGCGCCATGGAGATAAGCCTCTCCTCCGTTCCCAGCCTCGACGAGGACCGGACGCTTAGGCGCTTCGTCAACGCGATCGATTCGACGCTGCGCACCAACTATTTCCAGCGCAATGAAAACGGCGCCCCTAAAAGAATGCTGGCCTTCAAGTTCGACCCCGAACTTCTCGACGGCCTGCCGCAGCCTCGACCCTTCCGCGAAATGTTCGTCTACGGCACTGAGGTCGAAGGTGTGCATCTGCGCTTCGGCAAGGTTGCCCGCGGCGGCCTGCGCTGGTCGGATCGTGGCGAGGATTACCGGACCGAAGTCCTTGGCCTCGTCAAAGCCCAGCAGGTGAAGAATGCCGTCATCGTGCCGGTTGGTGCGAAAGGCGGCTTCTTCCCGAAAATGTTGCCCGTTGGCGGCTCGCGCGACGAAATCTTCAATGTCGGCAAGGAAGCCTACAAGACCTATATCCGCACGCTTCTGTCGATCACCGACAACATCGTCGAGGGTGAGATCGTCGGACCAGATGAAACCATTCGCATCGATGGCGACGATCCCTATTTCGTTGTCGCTGCCGACAAGGGAACCGCGACCTTCTCCGATACCGCCAACGGCCTGGCCCAGGAAGCCGGCTTCTGGCTCGATGACGCCTTCGCGTCGGGCGGATCGGCAGGTTACGACCACAAGAAGATGGGCATCACCGCCCGTGGCGCATGGGAAGCCGTCAAGCGGCATTTCCGCGAGATGGATATCGACATCCAGACGACCCCGTTCGATGTCATCGGCGTTGGCGACATGTCCGGCGACGTTTTTGGCAACGGCATGCTGCTCTCGCCAAAAATCCGGCTGATCGCCGCCTTCGATCACCGCGATATCTTCATCGATCCTGCCCCCGATACCGAAAAGTCCTTCGCCGAGCGCAGCCGCATGTTCGCCCTGCCGCGGTCGAGCTGGCAGGACTACGATCGCAGCACGCTTTCGGATGGCGCGATGATCATTTCGCGCTCCGAAAAGTCGGTCAAGCTGACCAAGCAGGCGGCAGCTGCGATCGGACTCGACAAGACCACCGCCACCCCGTTCGAGATCATGACGGCGATCCTGAAAAGCGAAGCCGATCTTCTCTGGTTCGGCGGCATCGGAACCTATATCCGGGCTGCCGCCGAGACCGATACGGAAGTCGGCGATCGCGCCAATGATCCGATCCGTATCACAGCAAGCGAAGTGCGCGCCAAGGTGATCGGCGAGGGCGCCAATCTCGGCGTCACCCAGAAGGGCCGCATCGCTTACTCGCTTGCAGGCGGACGCTGCAATTCCGATGCGATCGACAATTCCGCAGGCGTCAATTCCTCCGACGTCGAGGTCAATATCAAGATCGCGCTCAACGCAGCCATGCAGGACGGCCGTCTGCCCCGCGACAAGCGCAACAAACTTCTGGCCTCGATGACCGATGAAGTTGCGGAGCTGGTGCTTCGCAACAACTATCTCCAACCTCTATCGATCTCACTTATCGAGCGAAGGGGTGTGACCAATCGAGAGCAGCTCTCCCGCCTGATGGCCGTGCTGGAAGGGCAGGGCAAGCTCAACCGCAAGGTCGAGACCCTCCCCGATGATGCCGAACTCGCGGAACGTTATGCGGCCGGTCGGCCGCTGACCCGACCCGAGATCGGTGTTCTGCTTTCCTATTCGAAGATCGTTCTCTTCGACGCCTTGCTGGAAAGCGCCATCCCGGATGATCCGTATTTCGCGGCCATCCTCAAGGCGTACTTCCCTGCAAAGATGCAGAAGCCCTATGCCGGCGATATCGAAAACCATCGCCTGCATCGCGAAATCGTCGCAACCGCACTCGCGAATGAAGCAGTCAATCGTGGCGGTCCCGGCTTTGTGCAGATGATGAGCGACATGACCGGTGCAACCGCCGCGAATATCGTGAAAGCCGTTTTCCTTATCCGCGACGGCTTCGACCTGCCGCGTCTGTGGGCAGAAGTCGATGCACTGGATAACCGCATTCCAGGCAAAGCCCAGAACGATCTCCATGCGCAGATCAACCGCATCATCGTCATCGGTACCTACCTCGCTCTCCAGACGCAGATCAGTGCTGCACCCCTGACCGAAGCCGTTACAAGGCTCAAGGCTGCGATCAAGGGCTTGCATGGCGCCATGACGGAGGAGGTGATCGCCGAGACCGCACCGCTCGCGGCAGAGCTGGAAGCCCAAGGCGCACCTGCAAGCCTCATCGCCGATATCCGTACGCTGTCGGCTCTTGTCATCGCTCCAGAGATCATGCTGATCGCCGACCGGACGGGCGAAAGCATGGCTCGTGCTGCGGAAAGCTATTTCAGCGTGACCAAAACCTTCCGCGTCAATCGCCTGATCGTTGCCGGCGAAAGGATCGGCACGTCCGATCACTACGAGAGCCTGGCGCTCTCCCGTGCTCTTCAGCAGCTCGCCTCCGCGCGGCGCGACATCGTCATCACGGCGCTCACGGAACACCGGAAGGACAAGAAGCCGGTGCAGGCCTGGATTACCGCAGACCGCGTGCGTGTGAACCGCATAGGAGCCGAACTGATGGCACTCAGCGAAAGCGGTGACCTCACCCTGCCGAAGATCTCCGTCGCGGCCGGCCTTCTCGGGGACCTGGCGCACGGACGACTGGCGTAGAGCGAGGTACCGGATGGGAGGTCACGACATCGATGAAGCGCCGGCGAAGACGAGCCGGCGCGGTATCTGGGGCTGGATGCTGTTCGACTGGGCGGCGCAACCCTTTTTCACCGTCGTCACGACCTTCATCTTCGGCCCCTATTTCGTCGCGCGGCTGACCGAGGACCCGATCTCGGCCCAGGCGGCATGGAGCAACATGGCAACGATCTCTTCGATCGTCATCGCCATCCTGTCGCCTATCCTCGGCTCGATTGCCGATCAGTCCGGCGCCCGCAAACCGTGGATCGCCAGCTTTGCCGTCATGAAGATCGCAAGCCTGCTGATGTTGTGGTTCGCTGCGCCCGGCTCGCCTTTGATCCTGCCGATCACCTTCATGATCCTGGCCTCGATCGCGGCGGAATTTTCCATCGTCTTCAACGATTCCATGATGCCGCGCCTCGTCTCCCGCGATGAGGTTGGCAGAATTTCGAACATCGCCTGGGGTCTGGGTTATCTCGGCGGCATGATCGTGCTGATCGCCGTCGTAACGCTGCTCGCCGCAAATCCCGAAACCGGCCTGACCCTGATCGGCATCCCCCCGCTTTTCGGCCTGGATCCGGCGCTCGGCGAGGATGCCCGCATCACCGGCCCGATCGCGGCTTTGTGGTATCTCGTTTTCATAGTGCCAATGTTTCTCTTCACACCGGACGTGAAGAAGGGATTGCCGCTCGGCGCTGCGGTCCGCTCCGGGTTTCGGGAGCTCGGCAGCACCCTGCAGGAACTGAAGCAGCGGCGAGGCCTAACAAAATTCCTGATCGCCCGCATGCTCTATCAGGACGGCGTCAATGGCCTGCTGATCCTCGGCGGCACGTTTGCTGCCGGCATGTTTGGCTGGGTGACGATCGAGATCGGAATATACGGCATCATCCTGAATGTCGTCGCGATCTTCGGCTGCATCGCCGCCGGTCTGCTGGACCGGGCACTCGGCTCCAAAACCGTGATAATCACAAGCCTGATCCTACTGCTTATCGCAACGATCGGGATCGTCTCCACCCGCCCGGACTCGGTCCTGTTCGGCCTGATACCGCTTTCGGAAATAGACAGCGGCGGTTGGTTCGGCACCGCGGCGGAAAAAGCCTATATTCTGTTCGGCCTGTTGATCGGCATCGCCTTCGGCCCGGTCCAGGCCTCGTCACGATCCTATCTCGCGCGCTCTATCAGTCTTTCGGAAAGCGGCCGCTATTTCGGCCTCTACGCGCTGTCGGGACGGGCGACGAGTTTCCTTGCCACCCTGTCCTTTTCGATCGTCACCTATACGAGCGGTTCAGCTCATCTCGGTATGGCAATGCTGGTCGTCTTTCTGGCGGCCGGACTGGTTCTGTTGATGAGGACACCCTATCCGGCCGAAAGATAATATGTGACTCCGGCTAAATTAGTGCCGGAAGTGACGCATGCCGGTGAAGACCATGGCAACGTTATGCTCGTCGGCAGCGGCGATCACCTCTGCATCGCGCATAGAGCCGCCCGGCTGGATCACGGCCGTCGCACCGGCCGCAATCGCAGAAAGCAGACCGTCAGCGAACGGGAAGAAGGCTTCCGAAGCAACCGCCGAACCCTTGGTCATCGGCTCGGCCCAACCCATGGCATTGGCGGCATCCTGCGCCTTGAGGCCTGCGATACGGGCGGAATCGATACGGCTCATCTGGCCGGCGCCGATACCCGCCGTCTGGCCTTCCTTCGCATAGACGATGGCATTCGACTTCACATGCTTGGCCACCTTGTAGGCGAATTTCAGATCTTCCAGCTCGGTTGCCGTCGGCGCGCGCTTGGTGACGACCTTGAGATCGACATCCTCGATCACGCCACTGTCGCGACTCTGGACCAGAAGGCCGCCGGCAACCGTCTTGGCGGTAATACCGCGCGACCGCGGGTCAGGCAGGCCGCCGGTAACCAGCAGGCGCAGGTTCGGCTTCTTGGCAATGATCGCCTTGGCTTCCTCGGAAACCTGCGGAGCAATGATGACCTCGGTGAACAGCTTGACGATCTCTTCCGCCGTTTCACCATCGAGAAGCTGGTTCAGCGCAATGATGCCGCCGAAGGCGGAGGTGCTGTCGCAGGCCAGCGCCCGCAGATAAGCGTCCTTCAGCGTAGAGCCGGTGGCGACGCCGCACGGATTGGCATGCTTGATGATCGCGCAGGCCGGACCCTGTTCGGCTGAAAACTCACCGATCAACTCGAAGGCGCCATCCGTGTCGTTGATGTTGTTGTAGGAGAGCTGCTTGCCCTGCAGCAGCGTGGCGGTCGCAACGCCGGGACGGTTTTCACCCGTCACATAAAAACCGGCGCTCTGGTGCGGGTTTTCGCCATAACGCATGGCCTCCTTCAGCACGCCGCCGATCGTGCGATAAGCCGGCGTCTCGATTTCAAGCGCTTCGGCAAACCAGTTGGAGATCGCCGTGTCATAGGCTGCCGTACGGGCATAGGCCTTGGCGGCAAGCCTCTGGCGGAAAGCATATTCCGTCTCGCCGCCATTGGCCTTGAGGGCCTCGATCAACGGCGCATAGTCAGCCGGATCGGTGACGATCGCAACATAGGCATGGTTCTTGGCTGAAGCACGGATCATTGCCGGCCCGCCGATGTCGATATTCTCGACCGTCGTCGGATAGTCGCCCCCAGCGGCACGTACTTCCTCGAACGGATAGAGATTGATAACGGCAAGATCGATGCCCTCGATGCCGTGCTGCTTCATCGCAGCGACATGTTCTTCGTCGTCGCGGATCGAAAGAAGCCCGCCATGGACGTTCGGATGCAGCGTCTTGACGCGGCCATCCATGATTTCCGGAAAGCCTGTCACTTCGGAGACGTCAGTGACGGCAAGGCCGGCTGCAGCGATAGCCTTGTGTGTGCCGCCGGTCGACAGCAGCCTGACGCCCTGTTCGGTGAGCGCCTTGGCCAGTTCGATGATACCGGCCTTGTCCGACACGGACAGCAAAGCGGTGCGGATTTTCACGCGATCGGGAGCGGGGATTTTTTTGGAAGCAACGGCCATCGGTCTCTCCTGAAAGAGCTTGCCACAGAGGGGCGGGAAGGGGATGGGCCGCGGTTAGCACAGCTGGCGCCAAGAGGAAACGCCTATTCGCTTCGTCGCAGCATCCAGCGAATTTCTCGCAAGCCCGAAACAGGCGCCTCGATCGCCAATTGCTGGCTCGGCCGCATGCCGGAAACATCGGCGAAGTAGAGATCCTCGTCGATCAGCAAAGTGAGACCGGGTGCCGCAAAAATCCATGTCTCGCCATCCGGCGCGCGCAACACTGTGCTCTCGCCATCTCGGCGCGCCAAGTGGATCGCCGGGTGGATGTGAAAGCGCACGACGGCTGTGAGGCTATGCTCGTCATTATCTTCCCGGGGAATAAGCCGATCACATGCTTTGATCTTGTCGCCCGCCGCGCTGAGCGCGATTTCGCGCTCATGGGTATATCCAAAGGTTTCGACATAGCCGTTGTGCCGGGCGCGCAGCCAGTCGTTGCCGTGTTTATCATCCCACCGTTCGACATCGATCTCCGAAACGCCGGGCATGAGGATGGAACCTGCGAAAGCGGAACTGATGACCCTGCTGGAAGATGTTTCCTCGATGATGACCGTTGAATGCGCCGCGGAGGAACGAGCAAGATGCTTATAGAAGCGGTTCGCAAACTTAGGCGATCCGGAATTGACAATGAAGCGATTGCGACCCGATGACATCTCGAACGACAGGCAACCGGCATGTGCGCCTTGGGATGTCTTGATCGAATTCGGGCATCCCGTATCGACGATGATGACGGTATTGCCCGCAGAAAGTCGCTGGTATTCCATTTGTGGCAGCGCCTTGAAAGGCTTGCCGGCAGATTCGTCATAGCGCAACACCGACATCAGTTCGCTGGCTGAAGTTGCGCCCGCGCCATTGAACAATGCCAGATCGCCGTCCTGATGGCGAAAGAAACGCAGGGCTGGATACATGCGATCCACCGCAGGGATAAGCTTCGGCGGGAGATCGTGGCCCAGATTTATATAGGTTTGACGCAGTGGCAGAAGATCGATCAGGATATCGAGAATGGCGCGTGGGTTTCGCGAAACATGACCGCCGTCGGCCAGAATCTGGCGATCGAGCTCCCGGTCCAGAAGCATGGCTTCTTTTTTGATTCCCGTCACACGCGTCGGCAGAGAAAGGGACGCCATCGCGAGCGCTGTCCTGACCCTGAGCCGGCTTTCGGCATCGGGACAGCTGCCGGCAATCTTCCGGAGATAGCTGATTTGATAGGCGAGGATTTTCATGAAACGACGATAAAAACCCGCCTCCGCCGCGTGGAGAATGATCGTCGAGTGAGATAACCACGCGATCACGCGTGTCGCTACGACATTCGGTTCCCATCCTATGCCTCGGCGGCGGCGGCCATGGATATTGATCCAATCCGAAACAATATGCCTTGCATGCGCGCAGCCGGCTTCCGTCTTGTCTGCCCGGATATGCCGGAGCCATCCGAAGCCATGCAGACGCTCGGCAAAGGCTCGCGACGGCAATTCCAGTTCGAACGGCGAATCCCCAAATGTTTCGAGAACCCTCCCTGCCAAAGGAAAACGTCCATCGAAAATCTCATGGGCAATGAAGGGATCTGCAGGCCGCAAGTCCGTTGGGGCAACGATCAAACGCTCTGGGACGGAAGAGAAAGGAGCAGACAGGGCCACGCGATAGGGCGCGATGCGAAGGCGCAAACGCCGCCGCATTTCCTTCATACCGGAAGCCAGAAGCCTTCGGCGATCGGCGAGCCGCATGGTCACTCTGGTTTCTCCGCCGGAATGGCTGTCGCTAGATCAGCTGAATCAATTTTAGATGGATGGCAAGTATGCTGCCGGTATGGTGAACAAAATCTTACCTGACACGCAGCACGCTGGCAAAGAAACCATCCATGCCACCGGCAAAACCGTCCGAAGGCGGAATCATAGCCGGCGTCGTCCTGAAATCGCCTTGAGCCGTGATCGCATGTTCAAGCCCGAGCCAGTGTGTCGGATCGACCGGCACACGCTCGACGGATGGAGTATCGGCCAGAACCCGTTCGATCAGTTCCTCGCCTTCGATCGGGTCCAGCGAGCAGTTCGAGAAAACGATCACGCCGCCGCTTTTCACCAGCGTTATTGCATGGCGCAGCATCTTTTCCTGCAGCGCGGCCAGCTTCTCGATATCCTGCATGCCCTTGGTCCAGAGCACGTCCGGATGCCTGCGCGTCGTGCCGGTGGACGAGCAGGGTGCATCGAGAAGCACGCCGTCAAGCTTCTCGTCAGGCGAATATTTGAAAAGATCCCCGCCAACCAGCTCGGCCGTCATGCCGAGACGGGCAAGATTTTCCGTCAGTCGCGCAAGTCGGTTGGACGACTGTTCCACGGCCGTTACCGTGGCACCGGCCGCAATCAGTTGGGCGGTCTTGCCTCCCGGCGCAGCGCAGAGATCCGCGACATGCTTGCCCTTGAGATCCCCGAACAGCTTGGCGGGAATACTGGCCGCAACATCCTGCACCCACCATTCGCCCTGATCGAAACCTTCGAGCCCGGTAACGGATCCCTCGAATTGTCCGAGACGAATACTTCCAGTCGGCAAGATTCTGCCGCCGAGCTTTTCGGCCCATGCCTGTGGGTTGCTCTTGACCGTCAGATCAATCGACGGCGGTGTAAGCTGAGCCTCTGCGATCCGCTCGGCCTCTGCTTCGCCATAGGCACTGACGAGCCGCTTGCGGAACCAGTCCGGCACCGGAGAAACGGATGCAGTGGCGGCCAGAACCTCGTCCTTTTCCCGCACCAGCCGGCGGAGGACCGCGTTGACGAGCTTGGCGAAACGGCGATTGCGCGGATCGCGATTGGCCTGCTCGACGGCAAGGTCGACAGCCGCATGAGAGGGCACGTCGAGATGCAGTATCTGCGCAGCAGCGACGATCAGCACATGCTGGAGCGCGCGTGCACCTTCCGGTAGCGGCGTCTCGATCAGCGAGGCAATCGCTGCCTCAAGCCGCGGCAAGTGGCGAAGAGCAGTGGTGAGAATGGCGCGCGTCAGAGCGCGATCGGCATCGTTCAGAGCCTTGTAGGCCGGGTTGCCGTGGGTCAGGTCCAGCATGCCGTCAAGCGACGTCTTTCGGTCGACCGCTGCGGCGAGCAGTTTCGCAGCGGTGGCCCTTACTTCAAACCCGGGTTTTCTCGGCTCAGTACCTGCACGATCAGGTGCCGGCTTCCTGGGCGAGTGTTTATGAGGTTTCTTGTTTTTCTGCTCGTTCAAGACCAGGGACCTTTGCGCGGTTCATCCGATCCGCGGCCCCAGGGATTGTTTGCGCCGGTATTCGGCACAGAGCGCGCGGTGCGCTGCGATCTATCAGCCGAAGACGGCCGCGTCGAGCCACCACCGCGAAACTCGCCAGCCATCTGCTGAAGCGCCGCGATCCGGTTTTCCGTATTAGGGTGCGTCGAGAACAGGTTATCCATGCGCTCGCCGGAGAGTGGATTGATGATGAACATATGGGCGGTTGCCGGATTACGCTCGGCATCATGGTTGGGAATGGCATGAGCAGCACCTGCGATCTTGGCAAGCGCCGAGGCCAGCCACATCGGGTTGCCGCAGATTTCCGCGCCACGGCGGTCTGCCGAATATTCACGGGTACGGCTAATCGCCATCTGCACCAGCATTGCGGCGAGCGGCGCCACGATCATCGCCACCAATACGCCGATGAAACCGAGCGGGTTGCTGTTGTTCTCGCGATTACCGCCGAAGAAGAAAGCAAAATTGCCGAGCATGGAAATCGCACCGGCAAGCGTCGCCGTGATCGTCATCGTCAGCGTATCGCGGTTCTGCACATGCGCCAACTCATGGGCCATCACTCCCGCGACTTCCTCGTGGGTGAGCCGCTGCAGAAGGCCGGTCGAAGCCGCGACAGCGGAGTTTTCCGGGTTGCGGCCTGTCGCAAAGGCATTCGGCTGGGGGTTGTCGTAAATATAGACTTTCGGCATCGGCAATCCGGCATTGGCCGAAAGATCGCGGATCATCCGGTAGAATTCCGGCGCCGTACGCTCGTCCACTTCCTGGGCATGATAGGCACGAAGCACCATCTTGTCCGAATTCCAGTAGGAAAACAGGTTCATGCCAGCGGCGATCACCAGCGCGATCATCATACCGCCCTTGCCGCCGATCAGAAATCCGACCCCCATGAACAGGGCGGTCATGAAGGCCAGAAGCATGGCGGTGCGCATCACATTCATCGTCATCTCTCCGTTGCCGATTTCATCCCTTAAGCGATCCAAAACATAGCCAAGGGTTTTCTAGCGGTTGTGAACGCCCTATCATGTGGTCAATTCGACCTGATTTTTCAATAAACCTTGCGGTGATGCGGGATATGCAAAGCGCGGACAACGACAATATGGAAAACGTCTCGGAAGAGGGCACTGCGAAAAAACCGCTTTCGCCAGCGGCACAGCGCGCCCTGAAGGAAGCAGAAGAACGTCGCCAAGCGGAGGCCAAAGCCAATATGCCGGAAGAATTCGGCGGACGCGGCGGCGCAGACCCGGCCCGTTTCGGCGACTGGGAAATCAATGGCCGCGCCATCGATTTCTGAATTTTCCATCGGTATCCTAAGATAAAATTCCTATTGACTTTGATTGATGGTCGGAATTTATTCCTTTCATGGTCAAAGCTCTGTTTTTTATTGTGGTCATTTTGTCGATCTTCACGATCGAAGCGATGGCACGTGATGAAATATCCGGACCGGTTTCTGCTGAAATTCTGCGCGTCGTCGACGGAGACACGCTGCTTGTGGAAGCCCAGCCATGGCCGCAGCAAAAGATGGAAGTCTATGTCCGCATTCGCGGCATCGACGCGCCAGAACTCAAGTCGAAATGTGAATCGATAAGGGCAGCGGGGCTGGATGCCCGAGATGCGCTTGAAACCATGGCGGCACAGTCCTCGCGAATTCAGCTAATGCGAATTTCCGGCGACAAATATTTCGGCCGTATCGTCGCCGATGTCATCTTACTGGACGGCCATAGTGTGGCAGACGGCCTGCTACTTGCCGGCCTCGTCCGAACCTATGATGGCGGCCGCAAGCCAAGAGAGGCCTGCGGCAGCTGAATATGTGAAAAGATCAGGCGTCGACCTTGTTTTGACGGTTGGCAATCAGATCATCCACGACCGCGGGATCGGCAAGTGTCGACGTATCTCCGAGCGCTCCGAAATCATCCTCGGCAATCTTGCGCAGGATGCGGCGCATGATCTTGCCCGAACGGGTTTTCGGCAATCCCGGCGAGAACTGGATCTTGTCGGGCGCTGCAATTGGGCCGATCTCGTTGCGGACATGCTTGGTAAGCTCCTGCCGCAATTCGTCGGTCCCGGCATTGCCCGCCATCAGCGTGACATAGCAATAGATGCCCTGGCCCTTGATCCCATGCGGATACCCGACCACGGCCGCCTCAGATACGAGATGGTGCGATACGAGCGCCGATTCCACTTCCGCCGTACCGAGACGGTGGCCGGACACGTTGAGCACGTCATCGACGCGGCCGGTAATCCAGTAATATCCATCCTCGTCGCGCCGGCAGCCGTCACCGGTAAAATATTTCCCCTTGTAGGTGGAGAAATAGGTCTGAATGAAGCGATCATGGTCGCCATAGACGGTGCGCATCTGCCCCGGCCAGCTATCGGTGATGCAGAGATTTCCGTCAGCCGCTCCTTCGAGAACATTACCCTCGTTATCGACCAGCTGCGGCTTCACCCCGAAAAACGGCTTGGTCGCGGATCCGGGCTTCAGGTCGGTGGCGCCCGGCAGCGGCGTGATCATGTGACCGCCGGTTTCCGTCTGCCACCAGGTATCCACAACCGGGCAGCGCTTCTCGCCAACCACGTTGTAATACCATTCCCAGGCTTCCGGATTGATCGGCTCCCCGACCGTGCCGAGTAGGCGCAGGCTTTCCCGTGAAGAACGCTTGACGAATTCGTCACCCGCCCCGATCAGCGAGCGGATCGCGGTCGGTGCCGTGTAAAAAATGTTGACCTTGTGCTTGTCGACGATTTCCCAGAACCGACCCTGATCGGGAAAATTCGGCACGCCTTCGAACATCAGCGTCGTCGCGCAATTGGCCAGCGGCCCATAGACCAGATAGGAATGGCCGGTGACCCAGCCCACATCGGCCGTGCACCAATAGATATCGCCGTCCTGATAATCGAATGTGTATTCATGGGTCATTGCCGCATAAACGAGATAACCACCCGTCGTATGCAGCACGCCCTTCGGCTTGCCCGTCGAACCAGACGTGTAGAGGATGAATAGCGGATCCTCCGCCTTCATCTTCACCGGCTCGCAGTGCCCCTTCACCGTCGCGATTTCCTGATGGTACCAGATATCGCGGCCCGGCGCCCAGTTCGTCTTGCCGCCGGTACGACGCACGACCAGAACCTTGTTCACCGTCACATATTGGCGGGCGGCGATATGGATCGCCTTGTCGGTATTCTCCTTCAGCGGAACCGGCTTGCCACCGCGCACGCCCTCGTCACAGGTAATCACGAAGGTGGATTGGCAGTCTACGATACGGCCGGCAAGCGCCTCCGGCGAAAAGCCGCCGAATACAACAGAATGCACCGCGCCGATACGCGCGCAGGCCAGCATCGCATAGGCCGCTTCCGGGATCATCGGCATGTAGATAGTGACGCGATCGCCCTTTTTGACCCCGTGCTTCTTCAGCACGTTCGCCATGCGGCAGACCTGATCATAGAGCTGATTATAGGTGATCTTCTTGTCGATATAGGGGTTGTCGCCCTCCCAGATGATCGCCGTTCTCTCGCCATGGGTTTTCAGGTGGCGATCGATGCAATTGTAGGAGACGTTTGTCAGCCCGTCCTCGAACCACTTGATCGAGACCCGTCCCTTGAAGGACGTATTCTTCACCTTCGTGTAGGGCTTGAACCAGTCGATCCGGCGGCCATGTTTGCCCCAGAATTTGTCCGGATCCTCGATGCTCTCCTCATACCACTTTTCGTATTTGTCCTTGTCAATGAGCGCTTTAGCCTTGGTGGACTTGAGAACCGGATAGACTTTTTCGGACATGTGATTCCTCCCTCACTTGCACCGTCGACCTGACATACGTCATCGGTGCGACATTTTGGCATTCATAGCAATTGGGGCGGAAGCGGCAATTAGACAAATGGCTGTGAGGGTCTGAATACGATCGGCAACGATCCTGTTTCAGAGAATTGCAATTCTGTCCTAATTCGATTATACGGCGATGAATTCCCGGAAATTGTGGTTGATACCCACGGCCCGCGACACCGGCGCGGACGGACAGAGGAACTATATCCATGGCTCAACAATTGCTTATGCCGAAGGCCACCGCAGTCTGGCTTGTCGACAATACGGCCCTCTCCTTCGACCAGATCGCGCAGTTCTGCAAACTGCATCCGCTCGAGGTCAAGGCGATCGCCGATGGTGAAGCCGCCCAGGGTATCAAGGGCCTCGACCCGATCGCCACCGGCCAGCTGTCCCGCGATGAGATCGAGCGTGGCGAAAAGGACATCAATCACAAGCTGAAGCTTTCCGAGCCAAAAGTTCGCGTTCCGGAATCCAAGCGCCGCGGTCCGCGCTACACGCCGGTTTCCAAACGCCAGGACCGTCCGAACGCCATTCTCTGGCTGGTTCGCAACCATCCGGAACTCAAGGACGCCCAGATTTCGCGTCTCGTCGGCACGACCAAGTCGACCATTGAGCAGATCCGCGAGCGTACCCACTGGAACGCCGCAAACCTCGCTCCGATGGACCCGGTAACGCTTGGCCTCTGCTCGCAGATCGACCTCGACCTTGAAGTCGAAAAGGCCTCCAAGAACCGTCCGCTGCCGACCGCTGCCGAACTCGGCGCCTCCCTGCAGCCGGCTTCCGAAACCGAAAACCTCGGCTTCGGCGACTACCGCAGCGAGCGCGAGGAAGAGAAGGAAATCGACGCGGACGCCGTGTTCGCCAAGCTTTCTTCGCTCAAGTCGACCCGCACCGAAGAGGAAGACGAGGAAGATCGCTTCTAAGCGCTCGCCTCTCTCGATAAATTCGAAAGCCCCGGATCATATCCGGGGCTTTATTTTTTGGCTCATACGACCGGCGCGACCGTGCTCTTTTCCTCATGGGCAAAACCGTTTTTCCTTAAGGTTTCCCGAACCACATCGAGCGTTCCCGGATCCTCGATCGTTGCCGGCATGGTCCACGGCATGTCGTCGGCAATCTTCTGCATTGTGCCGCGAAGTATTTTTCCCGACCGCGTCTTGGGCAGTTTGGGAACCACCATCACGGTCTTGAAGGCAGCGACCGGCCCGATCTCGTTTCGGACCATTCCGGCAACCTCTGCGGCGATTTCCGACGTTTCCCGTGAAACATGGTTCTTCAGCACCAGGAAACCACAGGGTATCTGCCCTTTGACCCGGTCCTTCACACCGATGACCGCACATTCGGCGACATCCGGATGTTTTGCGCAGACCTCTTCCATCGAGCCGGTCGACAGGCGGTGGCCGGCGCAATTGATGATATCGTCGGTACGCGCCATGACGAAGATATAGCCGTCGTCATCGATGATACCGGCATCCGCCGTCTTGTAGTAACCGGGAAACTCTTCAAGGCAACTCTCCCGAAACCGCCCGTCGGCATTCCAGAAGGTCGGCAGGCAACCCGGGGGCAGGGGCAGCTTGATCACGATATTTCCAAGTGCCCCATACGGCACCGGCTTTCCGGCATCATCAACCACTTCCACTGCATAACCTGGCATCGGTCGCGTCGGAGAGCCATGCTTAAACGGCATCAAACCAAGCCCAATCGTGTTTGCCGCAACCGGCCACCCGGTTTCCGTCTGCCACCAATGATCGATCACCGGCACTTTCAGCTTCTCTTCCGCCCATCTCAACGTCTCGGGATCGGCGCGCTCACCGGCGAGAAAAAGAGCGCGCAGACCGAGAAGATCGTAATTTTCGACGAACTCTCCGTCGGGATCATCACGTCTGATCGCGCGGAAAGCGGTCGGCGCCGTGAACAACACTTTCACGTCATGCTCCGCCGCAACGCGCCAGAACGTGCCCGCATCAGGCGTGCCGACCGGCTTGCCTTCGAAAATGACGCTCGTATTGCCATTCAATAGAGGCGCGTAAACGATATAGGAGTGCCCCACCACCCAGCCGATATCCGAGGCGGCCCAGAACACTTCGCCGGGCGTCATGCCAAAAATGTTCGGCATGCTCCATTGCAGCGCCACCATATGCCCGCCATTGTCGCGCACCACACCTTTGGGCTGCCCCGTCGTGCCGGATGTGTAGAGGATATAGAGCGGATCGGTCGCCTTGACCGGCACGCATTCGATGTCACGACCCCGCGCCTTTTCCAGCAGCTGACTGAAGTCGTACTCACCGCGCTCCTGATTTATCGGCGCTGAAAGCTCGGGCCGCTGCAGGATTAGGCAATGATCCGGTTTGACCTGTGCCAGCTCGATCGCCTTGTCGAGCAATGGCTTGTAAGCAACGACACGACCTGGCTCCAGCCCGCAGCTTGCGGAAATAATCAGTTTCGCTTCCGAATCGTTTAGCCGTGCCGCAAGCTCCTGAGCGGCAAAACCGCCAAACACGACGGAGTGGACAGCCCCGAGGCGGGCGCATGCCAGCATAGAAAATACCGCTTCAGGCACCATCGGCATATAGATGACGACCCTGTCGCCCTTGCCGATGCCGAGATCGCGCAGCACGGCCGCGATCGCCTTTACCTCGGAGAGAACCCCGGCATAGGTAAAGGACTGTTTCACGCCATTCATGACGCTGTCGTAGATGAAGGCCCGCTGTTCGCCCCGCCCCACCGCCACATGCCGGTCGAGGCAGTTGTAACAGGTATTCGTCTCACCGCCCACGAACCACCGGCCATAGACACCTTGGCTTTGATCGAAAATCACATCCGGCGGTCTGAACCAGTCGATCGCCAGCGCAGCGTCCCGCCAGAACCCCTCGGGATCCTTCTTCCAACTGTCATACACGTCGAAATAGCGGCTTTGCATATGCACCTCCCGTTACATGAGCCTAGCCTGATAAAAGCAATCTAGGCCGGGGAGGGAGAGCCGGAAAGCCCGACGAAGGAGTTAGAGCGGTTCAGCGCGCTCCGAAGATGGCGGAACCGACGCGGACGTTGGTCGCGCCGAACTCGACGGCCGTTTCGAAATCCCCGGACATGCCCATCGAGAGCTTTTCGACGCCGCATTCCTTGGCGAGTTTTTCAAGCAGCGCGAAATGCGGACCCGGATTTTCTTCCGCCGGCGGAATGCACATCAGCCCCTCGATGGAAAGCCCGAGATCCCTTTGGCAGAATTCGACAAAGGCCTTCGTTTCCTTTGGTGCGATACCCGCCTTCTGCGATTCGAGACCGGTATTGACTTGCACATACAGTTTAGGAGTCTTGCCCTGTTTCGCGATCTCCTCGGCCAGGGCTCGGGCAATTTTCTCGCGATCAACCGTTTCGATCACATCAAACAGCGCAATCGCATCGGCAGCCTTGTTGGATTGCAGTGGCCCGATCAGGTGAAGTTCGATCCCGGCAGTCTCAGCCTTCAGCTGCGGCCACTTGCCCTGACTTTCCTGCACGCGGTTTTCGCCAAACACACGCTGGCCTGCCGCGATGACAGGACGGATCGCGTCGGCATCGAAGGTTTTGGACACAGCAACCAGCGTCGCGGAACCTGCCGGACGTTTGGCATATTTTTCCGCCTTGGCAATTTTGCCTTTCACGTCCTGCAACCGGTCTTCGATATCCATTGCCCGCATCCTTTTCCGCATTTCTTGTGAGATCAGCGATTAAAGCCCATATGAGGCTCTGCCAAGAGCATTCCGCATCAAAGTTCGACACCCGGCAAGCCTCAAAAACTTGACGCTTGCGGCCATTCATGGTGAAGGTCTGCCCGCAACTTTTATCCTGATTTCCCGGAATATCATCCAGATGGCGACTGAACGTTACAACCCGCGCGATGCCGAACCCCGTTGGCAGCAGAAATGGAACGAGGCGAAGGTTTTCGAAACCGACAACGCCGACCCGCGGGAAAAATATTACGTCCTTGAGATGTTCCCCTATCCATCCGGCCGCATCCACATGGGTCACGTCCGCAACTATGCGATGGGCGACGTGGTTGCCCGCTACAAGCGCGCCCGCGGCTTCAACGTTCTGCATCCTATGGGCTGGGACGCGTTCGGCATGCCGGCGGAAAACGCCGCGCGTGACAACAAGACCCATCCGAAGGCCTGGACCTACCAGAACATCGAATCGATGAAGAAGCAGCTGAAGGCCATGGGCCTGTCGCTGGACTGGTCTCGCGAATTCGCCACCTGCGACGTCGAATATTACCAGCAGCAGCAGCACCTCTTCCTCGACATGATGGAAAAAGGCCTGGTCTATCGCAAGCAGTCCAAGGTCAACTGGGACCCGATCGACCAGACGGTTCTCGCCAACGAACAGGTTATCGACGGCCGCGGCTGGCGCTCCGGTGCGCTGGTCGAGCAGCGCGAACTGGTTCAGTGGTTCTTCAAGATCACCGATTTCAGTCAGGACCTGCTCGACGAACTGGATCATCTGGACCAGTGGCCCGAAAAGGTCCGCCTGATGCAGAAGAACTGGATCGGCCGCTCCGAAGGCATGGCGGTGCGCTGGGAAATCGTATCTTCCACCGCTCCGGCCGACGAAACCGAAGTCACTGTCTACACGACTCGTCCGGACACGCTGTTCGGTGCTTCCTTCCTGGCAATCGCCGCCGACCATCCGCTGGCCAAGGCCGCAGCGGCAAGGAATCCGGCTATCGAATCCTTCGCCGAAGAATGCCGCCGTCAGGGCACCTCTCTCGCAGCGCTGGAAACGGCCGAGAAGAAGGGCATCGACACCGGCATTCGCGTGAAACACCCGCTCGATCCTTCCTGGGAACTGCCGGTCTATGTCGCGAACTTCGTACTGATGGAATACGGCACGGGCGCCATCTTCGGCTGCCCTTCCGGCGACCAGCGCGACCTCGATTTCGCCCGCAAATATGATCTTCCGGTCGTTCCGGTCGTCATGCCGGTCGATGGCGATGCCGCCTCATTCGAAGTTGGCGAAACCGCTTATGTCGATGATGGCGTGATGATCAATTCGCGCTTCCTCAACGGCAAGACGACCGAAGAAGCCTTCCAGATCGTCGCCGACAAGCTGTCGCAGCAGGCGCTGGCAGATGCACCGCAAGGTGAGCGCAAGGTCAATTTCCGCCTGCGTGATTGGGGTATCTCCCGTCAGCGTTACTGGGGCTGCCCGATCCCGGTCATTCATTGCGAAGTGTGCGGCGTCGTGCCGGTGCCGAAGAAAGACCTGCCGGTCCAGCTGCCCGACGACGTTACCTTCGACCTGCCGGGCAACCCGCTGGATCGCCACGCGACCTGGCGCCATGTCTCCTGCCCGCAATGCGGCCACGACGCCCGTCGTGAAACGGACACGATGGATACATTCGTCGATTCCAGCTGGTATTTCACCCGCTTCACCGCACCGTGGCTGAACGAACCGACCGATCCGGCCGTCGCCAACCACTGGCTGCCGGTTGATCAGTATATCGGCGGCATCGAGCACGCGATCCTGCACCTGCTCTATTCCCGCTTCTTCACCCGCGCCATGCGCGAAACCGGCCATGTCAGTGTCAAGGAACCCTTCAAGGGCCTGTTCACCCAAGGCATGGTCGTGCATGAAACCTACCGTCTCGGCGCTGAAGGCCAGAAGGGCGAATGGGTCGCTCCGGCCGATATCAAGATCGAGGAAACCGACGGCAAGCGCACAGCTACGCTGCTAAAGAACGGCGAAGAAGTCACCATCGGCTCGATTGAGAAGATGTCGAAGTCGAAGAAGAACGTCGTCGATCCGGACGACATTATCGCATCCTATGGTGCCGACACCGCCCGCTTCTTCGTTCTCTCCGACAGCCCGCCGGATCGTGACGTGATCTGGTCGGAAGCCGGCGTCGAAGGCGCGCATCGCTTCACCCAGCGCCTGTGGCGTCTGATCTCGGAAGCAGCCGAAAACCTGAAGACCGTCTCCCCCGCTCCCGCCAAGGACGGTGACGGTCTGGCGATCTCGCAGCTCGCCCACAAGACGCTGCAGGCGGTTCAGGGTGATCTGGACAAGCTCTCCTTCAACAAGGCCGTGGCACGCATCTATGAGCTCGTGAATGCGCTTGCAGCGCCACTGACGGATGTTGCCGCCGGCAAGGGCGATGAAGCTTATCGCGCCGCCGTTCGCAACGCTGCCGAGATCCTGATCCAGATCGTCGCCCCGGTGACTCCGCACTTGGCAGAAGAATGCTGGACCGTTATCGGCAACAGCGAAATGGTGTCAGAAACCGCATGGCCGGCGTTTGACCAGGCTCTGGTTGTCGAAAATGAGGTTACACTGCCCGTCCAGATCAATGGCAAGAAGCGCGCCGAATTGACAATCGCGCGCGACGCGGATCAAACTGCTGTCGAAGCCGCAGTTCTGGCTCTGGACGTGGTGAAAGCCGCTCTTGAAGGCCGTGCGCCGAAGAAGATCATCGTAGTCCCACAGAGGATCGTGAACATTGTTGCCTGACCGCTCATCACTGCCGCGCCGTGGCGCCCTTCTGCTAGGCTTGGCACTCTGCGTTGGCCTGGCGGGCTGCCAAGTTAGGCCATTGTATTCGCAAGCCGGGGGCACGGCTCCCAAGCTCGCATCCGTAGGCTTTTCCGAGCCGAAGAACCGTGTTGAGCAGGTTGTCCGCAATGAGCTCGTATTTCTGGCTGCCGGCGGCGCTGGTGAGCCTTTGAATCCGGCTTACGACCTCACTTTGCGTGTTTCCAGCACCGCGTCGAACGTGCTCGACGACGACGGTCTGGCGGAAGTCAATGCTCCGGTGCCCGGACGCGTTCAGGTGACGGGATCCTATACGCTCACGCGCACCGCCGATGGACAGGTTCTCAAACGCAGCGAGCATTCCAGTGTTTCACTGATTGACGTTTCCAGCCAGAGTTTCGCCAAGCTCCGCACCATCCGGGATGGCGAAAATCGCGCAGCGCGGGAACTTGCTGAGTTCATCCGTGCGGATGTCGCCATTGTGCTCGCCAAGGAACCGCCGCTGCAGCAACCCGCATGGCAGAAATAAAGTCGCATGAGTTCGAGCGCTTCCTTGAAAAGGGGGCCGAACTTTACCGCTTTTACGTTATCTACGGCCCTGATCGCGGACTTGTCTCCGAGCGAGCCAACCTCCTTGCTAAGCGTAGCGGGGTTTCACTCGACGATCCTTTTTCACTTTTGAAACTCGACGTATCGGACCTCCAGGGCGACCCTGGGCGGCTTCTGGACGAAGTGAACGCGCTCGGGCTTTTCGGTGGTGAAAAGCTCATATGGCTGCGAGGTGTGAATAACGAGAAGCCTGTTCTCGACGCTGTCCAGACCATTCTGGGGCAGGGCTCACCTGCCAATACGCTTCTCATAGAAGCCGGCGATCTCAAAAAGGGAAGCGGGCTTAGAAAGATCGTGGAGCCATCCAGATCCGTCGCCGTGATCCCGTGTTATGCGGATGACGCTCGAGCGCTGAATGCCCTCATAGACGCGGAGCTGGCAAGCGAAGCACTCACTATCACCAACGAGGCCCGGCGGCAGCTTATCGATCAGCTCGGCGGCGACCGGGTGGCTTCCCGCAACGAGATCCGCAAGCTGGCGCTCTACTGTCGCGGAATGGGAAGAATCGAGGAACACCATGTTAACGAGATCATCGGGGACGCAAGCAGCGTATCCGCAGATGATGCCGTCGATGCCATATTGACCGGCGATCTGCCGGCCTTTCATCGCGCATTTCAGAAGATTCTGACGTCCAAGACACCGCTTTTCCTTATCCTGCAATCATGCCTGAAGCAGTTTCAACTGCTTGACGCGATGAAGATCGAAATGGAAGAGAAGCGGACGCCGGCTGGTCAGGTCATGGCGACGCTCGGCCGGCATATCCATTTCAAGCGCAAGCCTGTTTTCGAAAAGGCCCTCAGGGTCTGGAGACCGGAGGCGGTCAGCCGTGAAGCTGCACGCATCCAGTCCGCAGTGCTCATGTCCCGCCAAAGACAGACTCTTGAGCCAAGCATCGTATTTCATGCTCTGCTCGGTGCGGCACTTCAGGCTTCAAAGCATTGAAAAAGCCACGAAAACTCTTGTTTTACGCGGCTTTTCAAGAACTTTAGAATTTTCCGAACGCCTCAGCGGCGTTCCAGCAGGCGGCAGATTTCCTCAAGCTGCTCAAGGGTCTTGTAGGAAATCCTGATCTGGCCTGGACCGCCCTTGTGATTTATTTTCACTTCAAGACCAAGCGAGTCCGTCAATGTCCGTTCCAGCGCGACCGTGTCGGAATCCTTCTCCGGCTTGGCTGCTGCCTGCGGTTCCGACTGCGCGCGGATATCGTTTTGTGCGAGACGTTCGGCGTCACGAACCGACATGCCTTTTGAAACGACCGTTTTTGCGAGGGCAGTGGGATCCGATGTCGGGATCAACGCACGTGCATGGCCGGCGGAAAGTGTTCCGGATGACAACATGTCGCGAACCGGGGAGGGCAGCTTCAGCAGACGCAGGCTATTTGCCACATGGCTTCGGCTCTTGCCGATAATGTCGCCCAGGTCGTTCTGCGTATATCCATGCTCGGCAATAAGCTGCTCATAACCCAACGCCTCTTCCAACGGATTGAGATCCGAACGCTGGACGTTTTCCACGATAGCAATCTCGAGCGCCGTCCTGTCGTCGACGTTGCGCACGATGACCGGCACTTCTACCAGGCCGGCAAGCTGCGCTGCACGCCAGCGGCGTTCACCCGCGATAATCTCGAACTGCCCATCCGGAAGTATACGCGTGACCACCGGCTGAACGATCCCATGTTGCCGGATCGAACTTGCGAGATCCTGGAGCTCGCTCTCATCAAAATGGCGGCGAGGGTTACGCGGGTTGCGCGTGATATTTTCGATTGGCACCATTCGGTCCGGGCTGACGTTGACCGGCGTGTTGCCTGTCGGCATAGGCTGATCCATTTCGCCAATCAGCGCCGCCAGTCCGCGACCCAGACGCCGCTTTGATACATCGTCGTTCATACGCTTTACCCTGTCTTCTGCGTCTTGTTAGGCTGCGACCTTGCGCATTCTTTCGCGCTGGATGACTTCCGAAGCCAGTTGAAGATATGCCTGGCTACCTGCGCATTTCAGATCGTAAAGGATAGCCGGCTTACCATATGAAGGCGCTTCGGAGACTCGGACGTTGCGCGGGATAAGTGTTTGATAAACCTTCTCTCCGAGATAGGTACGCACATCGTTCACAACCTGTTGAGCCAGGTTGTTACGAGCATCGAACATGGTCAGTACGATGCCTTGGATATCAAGAGTTGGATTTACCGTACGGCGGACTTGGTCAACCGTTTCCAGCAGCTGGCTCAACCCCTCAAGTGCGAAGAATTCACATTGCAAGGGAACCAGAACGGAATCAGCTGCAGCCATCGCATTCATCGTCAGGAGGTTAAACGACGGCGGGCAATCAAGCAGGATGTAGTTGAATTTCTCGGCGCCTTCCGACACAAGGGCTTTTTTCAGTCGGAAAGCCCTGTCCTGCGCTTGGGATATCTCCATCTCGAATCCAAGCAGATCCATCGTGGAGGGTACGATTGATAAGTTCGGAACAGCCGTCTCGACCGCTGCTTCACCAACAGAGGCCTCACCCACCAGAATATCGTAGGACGAAATCTTACGATCGCGGCGATCAATTCCCAGCCCGGTACTCGCGTTGCCCTGAGGATCCAGATCGACGATCAGAACATTCTGGCCAATGGCAGCCAATGCAGTCGCGAGATTGATGGCCGTCGTCGTTTTGCCGACTCCACCCTTTTGGTTTGCAATTGTGATGATCCGACGCTTATCAAACATCTGGCACCCGCCTTACGGTTATGTCCGCTGCAGATTGCCGATCTCTAGGATAACCGAATCCGCTTGGATTGAACTTTGGTGTTTTACCAAATCAAAACGCCAGCGGCCATGCGCTTTCTTCAATTCGGATTCATAATCCCGACCTTTATGGAAGAAAGCTGTTGATGGCTTATCGAGAAGCCAGGGTGAAGCATATCCCAAAAGCTTGTCCAGGTCTGCCAACGCTCTCGCCGAAACGAAGTCGCATTTTGGAATAAGCATTGGGGCGTCCTCAATGCGTACTGCGTGAATAGTCCCTCTTGCTCCCGTTGAGGCGAGAGCAACACGCAAGAAAGCGGCCTTTTTCTGGTTACTCTCGACAAGATGCACCCATCCATCCTGGTGCTCAGATAGGAGAATAGCAGTGATTACGCCGGGAAATCCCCCGCCCGAACCGAGATCGACCCATGTCCCGACTTTATCGGCAAGCCTGAATATTTGCGCGCTGTCGGCAATGTGGCGCTGCCACATATCCTCTTGGGTGGAGGGGGCGACGAGATTGACCGTCTTTGCCCATTTCTGGAATAAATCGGCAAACTGTTGGAGCCTATCTTTCGTTTCACGTGAAACACCGGGAATCAAGATGCCTGCCTCATATTTTTTTCTGCCTTTCTTACCAGCGCCAGAAGCAGGGTAACGGCAGCAGGTGTCATTCCCTCTATTTTGGCAGCCTGTGCAATCGTGCGAGGTTGAGCCCGACTTAGCTTCAATTTCAATTCGTTCGACAAACCTGACAAACTATCGAAATCGAAAGCCTCTGGTATTTCAAGCGCCTCATCCCGTCGAGCCGACCGTATGTCATTGGCCTGCCGTTCCATATAGACCGAATAGCCCGCTTCGATCTCCAGAGCCTCGGCGATCTTCGGCGACAAGTTCGATAGCTCGCTCCAGATAGAGGTGAGCCGCGCGATGTCGATGTCGGGATAAGATAATATCTCGTATCCGCTCCGCCGTTGCCCATCTTTGTTCAGATGCAGCCCGTATTGAGCCGCCTCATTCGGTGTGAGCGTCAAAGTCCGCAATTGATGACGTCCCGTATCGAGCGCTTCGATATAGGATTCAAATTTGCTGGAACGCGCTCTTCCCACCAAGCCCAAGTTAATCCCCAAATCCGTCAGGCGGATGTCGGCATTGTCCGCACGAAGTGAAAGCCGAAATTCGGCGCGGGACGTGAACATCCGATAGGGCTCAGTCACGCCGCGGTTGATGAGGTCATCGACCATGACGCCGATGTAAGATTCGGTCCGACTAAAACTGTAAGGCTGCAATCCCTGTGCACGGCGGGCAGCATTCAGTCCACCGACCAGCCCCTGCGCACCGGCCTCTTCATAACCCGTCGTGCCATTGATCTGACCAACCAGGAACAATCCCTTTACCGATTTGGTCTCCAGCCATGGCTGCAACTCGCGTGGATCGACATGATCATATTCGATCGCATAGGCCGGATGGAGGATAGTCACCTTCTCCAGCCCGGGTATGGTTCGAACAAAGGCTTGCTGCACATCCTCCGGCAGGGATGTGGAAATACCATTGGGATAAACAGTGACGTCGTCGAGGCCTTCCGGCTCAAGGAAGATCTGGTGTCCATCGCGTTCGCCGAAGCGAACGATCTTGTCTTCGATGGATGGGCAATAACGCGGACCGACGCCTTCTATCTGTCCGGAATACATCGCAGACAGATGGATGTTATCGGCGATGATCTTGTGCGTTTCCGGTGTTGTCCGCGTAACGCCACAGGCAATCTGGGGATTGTTAATGCGGTCTGTCATGAACGAGAAGGGCGTCGGAATATCATCCGCCTCCTGCCGATCGATCGATGCCCAGTCAATCGTTCGCCCGTCCAATCGGGCAGGGGTTCCGGTCTTCAGGCGGCCGAGAGCAAACCCGTGCCGTTTCAACGTCTCCGAAAGACCAAGTGACGGCGCTTCTCCCGTTCGCCCGGCTGGTATCTTCTTCTGACCGATATGAATAAGACCGCGCAAAAAAGTGCCGGTTGCCAAGACAACCGCGCCACATGAGATGCGACGTCCATCGGAAAGAAGAAGAGCTTCTACCGATCCATCCTCCCCAATCTCGATATCGAATGCGTCTCCCTCCACAACCGTCAGATTGGCATGATTGTTGATCTCGCGCTGCATTGCTTCGCGGTAGAGACGACGGTCTGCCTGGGTGCGCGGACCACGGACGGCCGGGCCTTTTTTTCGGTTGAGAAGGCGGAACTGGATGCCGGCAGCATCGGCCACGCGTCCCATCAACCCGTCCAGCGCATCGATTTCACGTACGAGATGGCCTTTGCCCAATCCGCCGATCGCAGGATTGCAAGACATGACGCCGATGGTTTCGCGCTTATGCGTCACCAGCGCAACGGAGGATCCGACGCGAGCTGCAGCACTTGCCGCCTCACATCCGGCATGCCCGCCGCCAACGACGACCACATCAAAGGTCATTTCAGCCATGGAAGCCTCTGTGTTTCACGTGAATCATTTGCCGATACAGAATTTTGAAAAGATCACGTCGAGAAGATCTTCGACGTCCACTCGACCGGTAATCCTGCCAAGCTCATCTCCAGCCGCTCGCAAAGCATCGGCTTTCAATTCAAGTCGGGGTTCATCTACTGCATTTTGGATGAATTTGGAAGCCAGCGCGATATGTTCGCGATGCCTCTCGTTACTTGCGGGCAAACCGGCGTTCCAAGTCTCGCGAGCCCGATCCACGATCGCATGATGGATCTTTTCAAGACCCTCTCCCGTCATCGAAGAAATGCGTATAGCGCTAGATCCAGTATCCGGATGAAGGTCTGCCTTGGTCTCGATATCGAGATAAGCAACGTCATAGTCCTCACGAACATTGATAGGGGAGCCTGCATCCCTGAGATACAGGATCATGTCCGCAGAACGCGCAGCCGCCCTGGCGCGCTGTATACCCTCGCGCTCGACGATATCCTCAGCCTCGCGAAGACCCGCGGTATCGAAAAGGCGCACCAGATAACCTTCCATATCCAGCTCGACCGTCAGAACGTCACGCGTCGTTCCCGCGATATCTGTTACGATCGCAACCTCACGCCTCGCCATTGCATTCAGCAGGCTCGATTTTCCGGCATTCGGGGCGCCGATGATTGCCACCTTGAAACCGTTCCGAATGATCTCGGCCGATTTCGCAGAAGCGGATGCCGCGGACATCTCGTTCATCAGAATTGCGAGATCTGCATCGATCAGATCGGCTGCCGAGGCCGGTACATCCTCTTCGTCTGCAAAATCCAGTTCGGCCTCGATCATGGCCCGCGCATAGGTCAGTCGCTCTGCCCATCCAATATATTGAGCTGAAAGAGCTCCCATCCCGGTCTGGAGGGCCAGCCTTCGCTGCATTTCCGTTTCTGCGGACACGAGATCCGACAGTCCTTCGACTTCAACCAGGTCGAGTCGCCCGTGCTCGAAAGCTCGCCGGGCAAATTCACCTGCTTCGGCCGGTCGAAGACCCATTTCTCGCAACGTTTCCCCAACCGCGTTGACGACCGCGCGGCTGCCATGAATCTGCAATTCAGCACAGTCTTCGCCAGTAAACGAATGCGGAGCGCGGAAATAAAGCACCAGGCCCTGATCGAGCATCTCACCGTTTCGATTCCGAATCGTTCGAAGGCTTGCCTGCCGCGGCGCCGGCACCGGACCGGAAAGCTCTTCCATCACGGCTCTCGTTGAGGGTCCGCTGATGCGTATGACGGCTACGCCGGCCGGCGGCTGTCCGCTGGAGAGCGCGAAGATGGTTGCCTGTGTCATTGTCTTCGTTCCATATCCACAAAAGACAAAGGCGCCCGAATATCGGGCGCCCGCAAGATCACTGAAGAATCCGGCTAAGGATTATGTATTCATCGAGTCGAAGAAGTCTGCATTGTTCTTCGTCTGCTTCAGCTTGTCGATCAGGAATTCGATCGCATCCGTTGTGCCCATCGGCGCAAGGATACGGCGAAGAACGAAAATCTTCTGCAGATCCTGGCGCGGAACGAGCAGGTCTTCCTTACGCGTACCGGACTTGAGAATATCCATAGCCGGGAAGATACGCTTGTCCGCAACCTTGCGGTCGAGCACGATTTCGGAGTTACCGGTTCCCTTGAATTCTTCGAAGATAACTTCATCCATACGGCTGCCGGTATCGATCAACGCCGTCGCGATGATAGTGAGCGAACCGCCTTCTTCGATATTACGGGCTGCACCGAAGAAACGCTTCGGCCGCTGCAATGCGTTCGCATCCACACCACCCGTCAAAACCTTGCCGGAAGAGGGAACGACGGTGTTATAGGCTCGTCCAAGGCGGGTAATGGAATCGAGCAGGATAACGACGTCACGGCCGTGCTCGACAAGACGCTTGGCCTTTTCGATAACCATTTCGGCGACCTGCACGTGGCGCACGGCCGGCTCGTCAAAGGTGGAAGAAACGACTTCGCCCTTCACCGAGCGCTGCATGTCCGTCACTTCTTCCGGACGTTCGTCGATCAAAAGGACGATCAAATAGCATTCCGGATGATTGGCCGTAATCGAATGCGCGATATTCTGCAGAAGAACTGTTTTACCTGTACGCGGCGGCGCCACGATAAGGCCGCGCTGGCCCTTGCCGAGCGGTGCGACGAGATCGATGACGCGCGCGGAATTATCCTTCGACGTCGGGATATCGAGTTCCATCTTGAACCGCTCGTTCGGATAGAGCGGCGTCAGGTTGTCGAAGTGAACCTTGTGACGAATCTTTTCGGGATCGTCGAAATTGATCGTGTTGACCTTCAGCAGAGCAAAATAACGCTCGCCTTCCTTCGGTCCGCGGATCGGCCCTTCGACCGTATCGCCGGTCTTCAGCGAAAAACGGCGGATCTGCGATGGCGAAATGTAGATATCGTCCGGACCGGGAAGATAGTTCGCATTGGCGGAACGCAGGAAGCCAAACCCGTCCTGGAGAACTTCGACAACGCCTTCGCCGATGATTTCGACATCCTGGCTGGCAAGAACCTTGAGAATTGCAAACATCAACTCCTGCTTGCGCATGGTGCTGGCGTTTTCGACCTCCAGCGACTCTGCGAAGGTCAGCAAATCAGTCGGAGATTTGCTCTTAAGTTCTTGAAGCTTCATTTCAGCCATGAAGAGGGGACCACTTGAGAAAATATAAGGGAATTTGGCGTGTCGGTGGAATTCGCTTCCGCGGATGAAATCCGGGGACAACGTCGGTTACACGCATGCCACGAGATGGAGGTGTCGGAAAAATAGCGATTCCCGCCTCGCGCCGCAAGAGGCTTATTCAGAAAAAGGCAAGCCCTTTCTCAGAAGGGCTTCACGATGACGAGGATTACGATTGCGATCATCAAAACCGTTGGCACTTCGTTCCATATCCGCCAGTGTCTTGCCGGGCGTCTGGGCTTGTCTGCGGCAAAATCGCGGACGGCGCGACCAAACAGCACATGAACGCCCGTCAGCGCCACGACCATGGCGATTTTGCCATGAAGCCATCCGCCCTGGAACCCGTAGACATCCCAGGCGAGGTAAAGGCCCAGCATCCAGCTCACCATCATCGCCGGATTCATGATGACTTTGAGCAGCCGCCTTTCCATCATCTTGAACGTCTCCGATCGCTCGGAACCGATCGGTGCATCCGTGTGATAGATGAAAAGCCGCGGCAGGTAGAGAAGTCCCGCCATCCAGGACATCACCGCGATGACGTGAAATGCCTTCACATAAAGGATGAAATCGTCCGGTCGCAGAACGTAGGTCAGGGCCAGTATGAGAAGGAATACCGAAAGTGCTATGAGCGCGCGCGTCTTGGCCTTCCCGCCGGCGCCTTCCTGACCTGCTTTCTCGTTCGGGGCCATCAGTCCAGCCCTCTGACGCGCTTCACCAGTCTGGCAACGTTTTCCGGATCCGCCTCGGGTGTAATACCATGGCCGAGATTGAAGATCAGCGGCCCGTTGCCGAGAGCCTGCAGGATTGCATCGATGCCGTCATACAGCGATTGACCGCCGGCCACGACCCGCATCGGATCGAGATTGCCCTGCACCGGCCCATCCTTCTGCAGTTCAGTCGCAAATGAAAGCGGTACACTCCAGTCGAGCCCGATCGCATCAGCACCTGTCTTCTGCCGGTAATGGCGCAGGTTCATGCCGGCGCCCTTGGCAAAGGCAATGATGCGCGCATTCGGTCGCTTGCTGCGCACGATCTCGATCATCCGCGCCACCGGCTTCACTGCGAAAGCCTCGAATTCCGCTTCGCCGAGAACCCCCGCCCAGGAATCGAAGATCTGAACCGCATCTGCGCCCGCATCAATCTGCGCCACGAGATAATCGGCAGAAACCTCCGCAAGAAACATCAGCAGATGTTCAAGCGCCTTGCGATTGCGGTAACCGAAGAGACGGGCAGGGGCCTGGTCAGGCGTACCGCGCCCGGCAATCATGTAGGTCGCAACGGTCCAGGGAGCACCACAGAAGCCGAGAAGAGCAGTCTCGACAGGGAGCTCCTGTCTCAGTCGCTTTACTGTCTCAAAAACCGGGGAGAGATGCGCAAGTACACCCTCTGCTTTCAAGGCGTGGATGCTTGCCTCATCGATTGGATCCATCTGGGGGCCTTCACCGGGAGTGAAGCGTACCTTTCGGTCCAGAGCATCAGGAATGACGAGGATATCGGAGAACAGAATTGCCGCATCGAACGAATAACGCCTGATCGGCTGGAGGGTGACCTCGACAGCCAGATCAGGCGTGTAACAGAGATCGAGGAACCCGCCCGCCTGTTGGCGCGTTGCACGGTACTCGGGAAGATACCGGCCTGCCTGTCTCATGAGCCAGAGTGGAGGGGGTGTTACCGTCTTTCCCTCAAGCACCTCGACTATCTTCCGTTTCGCAGGCAAAGGCATCTATCCCCTATAAAAAGAATCCAATTTCTATTGGTTTCTATTTCTTAGAGTCGGTGTGTATCAAGGATTAAAGTCAAACCCCAGGTTAACCAGAATTTTGCCCTCATTCGCAGGTCGCTATAAAAAGTGTCTCGCGGAATTTTTAGATTGTGGGGAGAAATTCGGATTTTATAAAAAAATCAATAGCCTGATCGGTATCGCCAAGAGTTTCGATCTGTAGACAACATGTGGATAAGTTTGGCACAAATGACAATTGTCCACGCAAATCACATCCTCGCGTTCCATCAATCCGACAGATCGCTGATTGTGGAAAACGAGGCAGTTTTCCCGACGCCTGCCCGTCCTCCGCATAAGGTTGGTCGCCTGTCCCGAGTTATCAACAAACGGTAAAGAATAACGTGGAGAACCGGAAAAACTTCTTCCACTTGCACCTCGTTTCTGACTCCACCGGCGAGACTTTGATCTCCGCCGGACGCGCTGTAGCCGCCCAGTTCCAGAACAGTTATGCGCTTGAACACGTCTATCCGCTGATCAGGAACCGGAAGCAGCTTGTAGCGGTCATGGATGCGGTCGATGCGGAACCCGGCATCGTTCTTTATACGATTGTCGACCAGGATCTCGCCTCGTTGATCGATCTTCGATGTCGCGAAATGGGTGTACCCTGCGTGAATGTTCTCGAGCCGGTGCTTGGCGTCTTCCAGACCTATCTGGGCGCACCGTCGCGTCGCCGTGTCGGCGCGCAGCATGCTTTGAACGAAGACTATTTCGCCAGGATCGAGGCGCTCAACTTCACGATGGATCATGACGACGGCCAGATGCCGGAGACCTATGACGAGGCGGATGTCGTTCTGATCGGCATCAGCCGTACATCCAAAACGCCGACCAGCATTTATTTGGCAAACCGGGGCATCAAGACGGCCAATATCCCGATCGTGCCTGGAGTCGAACTGCCGAGCGCTCTTTATGGTGCGACGCGTCCATTGATAGTCGGACTTATTGCCACGACCGACCGTATTTCCCAGATCAGGGAAAATCGCGAACTCGGCACTTCCCAGGGTCTCGACCGGAATACCTACACCGATCGCGCCAGCATCAACGAAGAACTCAAATATGCTCGAGCGCTCTGCGCGCGAAACAACTGGCCGATCATCGATGTTTCCCGGCGCTCCATTGAAGAGACTGCCGCCGCAATTCTTGCCCTGCGCCCAAGGCTCAGATAATCCCGGATTGTTTTTCGCCCGAATTGTTGTCATCGGAGATGATACCTGAAGTGACACTCGTCCTTGCCTCCTCAAGTCCCTTTCGCCGAATGCTGCTGGAAAATGCCGGTCTGACGTTTGAATCGCAGGCAGCCGATATCGATGAGCGGCAGATAGAGGCCTCCGAAGACCATGCCGGCCCGGAAGTGGTCGCGGGGATTCTGGCAAGAGCCAAGGCGCAGGATGTATCGCGCCATTTTCCCGGCACGCTGGTGATCGGGTCAGACCAGACGATGTCTCTTGGAGATCGTGTCTATCACAAGGCAAAGAACCGTGCCGAGGCTCGGGAGAACTTGATGTCGCTTTCCGGCCGGACCCATAGGCTGAACAGCGCTGTCGCCATTGTGAAAAATGGCGACGTCATCTGGGAACACATCGCCTATGCTGAGCTGACCGCGCGTGAGTTTACGCAAGGATTCGTCGATCGTTATCTCGACAGGATCGGCGAGAAGGCATTTTCCAGTGTCGGCGGTTATCAGCTGGAGGGGGAAGGCATTCATCTTTTTTCGGCCATCGAAGGTGACTATTTCACCATTCTGGGCCTGCCCATGCTTCCGCTTCTGGAAGAACTGCGCCGGGTGGGAGCGATCGATGGTTGATGGACCGAAAAATACATCGCCCGCGGCATTCGTGACCGGCTGGCCGATCAAACACTCCCGCTCGCCGATCATCCATCGCCATTGGCTGAAGCAATATGGGGTAGCGGGAAGTTATGATGCCGTTGCGGTTTCCGAAGCGGATTTCGTTTCTTTTGTCGCCGGACTGAAGGATGGCAGCTCGAGTTTTTCCGGCGGCAATGTCACCATCCCGCACAAGGAATCCGCTTTCCGCCTCAGCGACGAGCCCGATGAACTGGCCCAGGAACTGGGTGCTGCCAATACGCTCTGGCTGCAGGAAGGCCGTCTTCACGCAAGCAATACCGACGGATACGGTTTTGCCGCCAATCTCGATGGTTTTCATCCCGGCTGGGACAAGGTTGATCGCGCCGTCATTCTGGGCGCTGGCGGCGCAAGCCGTGCGGTCATCCAGGCCGTCCGTGATCGCGGCGTCAGCGAAATCCATGTAGTCAATCGCACCGTGTCACGTGCACAGGAACTTGCGCATCGTTTCGGTTCAAAAGTCCACGCGCATGGATTGCCTGCCCTGAGCGAGGTCATGGCCGGTGCCGGATTGTTCGTGAACACGACATCGCTCGGCATGGATGGAGAAGAATCGGCAGTCTTCGATTTTTCCGGTCTGAAGGCTGGCGCCCTAGTGACGGATATCGTGTACGTGCCGCTCGAAACGCCTATTCTGAAACAGGCGCGCGAACAGGGATATCCCACCGTTGATGGATTGGGGATGCTTCTGCATCAGGCTGTCCCGGGGTTCGAAAAATGGTTCGGCCATCGTCCGGTCGTCGATAATGCTCTGCGCGAATTCATCATCCAGGATATTCAGGCGGCGTGATGATTGTTATCGGATTGACCGGATCGATCGGTATGGGCAAGACAACCACTGCCGGCATGTTCAGGGATGAAGGCATCCCGGTCAACGATTCCGATGCCGTCGTGCATGACCTCTATAAAACCGATGCCGTTGAGCCAGTCAGCAAGGCCTTTCCAGGTTCGATCCGTGACGGCGCCATCGACAGGGCGGAACTTGCCCGACAGCTTTCTCTCGATCCGGCTGGTTTTAGTCGATTGGAGGCAATCGTCCATCCGTTGGTCAGAGAGCGAGAAAAACAGTTTCTCGAAACCCGGCGATCGGTCGGCGCGGACCTTGTTCTTCTCGATATCCCGTTGCTTTTCGAAACCGGTGCTGAAAATCGCGTCGATGTGGTTGTGGTCGCGACCTGTGATCCACAGATACAGCGGCAGCGTGTTCTTGCCAGACCGGGCATGACGGAAGAAAAGTTCAAACTGATCCTGGATCGTCAGCTGCCTGATTCGATAAAACGCAAACGTGCGGATTTCCTGGTCGATACGGGCGCTGGCCTGAACCAGGCAAAACAGCGGGTGCAGCAGATCATCGCCCTTCTGCGATCGGGCATACGGAGCGAAAGACATGCGTGACATTATCTTCGATACGGAAACGACCGGGCTTGAATCGAAGCAGGATCGCATCATCGAAATCGGCGGCGTCGAGCTGATCAACAATTTTCCGAGCGGAAAGACGATCCATATCTTCATCAACCCGGGCGACCGCAAGGTTCACCCGGATGCCTTGGCCGTCCACGGGATTACCGATGAATTTCTCAAGGACAAACCGGGTTTTGCGGAAGTCGCCCAGAAAATCGTGGAATTTTTCGACGGCGCCAGATGGATCGCCCATAACGCCAACTTCGACATGGGCTTCATCAATGCGGAGTTCGAGCGGATAGGCCTGCCGCCTGTCCCGGCCGAGCAGGTTGTCGACACGCTGGCAATGGCGCGCCGCAAGCACCCGATGGGGCCGAATTCGCTCGATGCCCTTTGCCGTCGTTACGGGATCGATAACACGCACCGCACCAAACACGGCGCGTTGCTCGACTCCGAATTGCTCGCCGAAGTCTATATCGAGATGAACGGCGGCAGGCAGGCGGCTCTCGGTCTGGTCGGTTCCGATCAAATCGAGGAAGTTGCCGAGGCTGAAGAAGCCGTGATCATTACGGATCAGGTACGCCCGCGGGCCCTGCCAAGTCGTTTGACCCCGCAGGATATCGAGACCCACGCGTCGATGATCTCCTCCATGAAAGGCAAGGCGATCTGGCAGAAATACCGTCAGGACTAGAGCTGCTTTGGCAAAGGTGGAACCGGTTCTGCGTCCGGAATTGCGTAAAAAACAAAGACATTAAACAACAAAAAAGCCCGGGAAAACCCGGGCTTTTTACTGTGTGGGATAAGATCAGCTGTTGAGCGGCTGAACCTTGGCGCGGGCCTGTTCCTCGGCCATGCGCTGCGAAAACATCTGGGCAAAATCGATCGGATCGATCATCAGCGGCGGGAAACCGCCATTGCGGGTCACGTCTGCGATGATCTGACGCGCGAACGGGAACAGCAGGCGCGGGCATTCGATGAACAGAACCGGCAGCATATGTTCCTGCGGGAAACCGGTGATGCGGAAAACGCCGCCGTAAACCAGTTCGGCGGCAAACACGACCTTGTCGCCATCCTTGGCTTCAGCGTTCAGCGACAGAACGACATCGAAATCGGTATCCGACAGCGGGTTGGCGTTGACATTGACGCCGATATTGATGTTCGGCGCATTGTCACGTGCCTGAAGCGACCGGGGCGCACCTGGATTTTCGAAGGAAAGGTCCTTGGTGTACTGGGCGAGAATGTTGAGCGAAGGGCTCGCCGTCTGCGTGTTTTCGTCTGCCATGGGATATCCTCAGGACTGATGGGTTGAGGCCGCATAACATTTAGGCTTTTCGCTTACAACCCGTTGCGGCCCTGCCGTATGGTCACGGATCGCGATCTATGCCCTTTGACCAGGGCGAAGACGGATTTGGATCGGAGGTCCGGTGAAATTCCTCATCTTCGAGATCGACGACCTTGCCCGCGGTATTCGAACTCTCTTTCGGGCCGCCGGCCGGGCGACTGAAGCCACCTCTGCCGCGGGGTCCGACCACCACCACGCGCTTGCCGATCGCCGACCAGAGCAGCCGTCTTACGAACGGAATGAAAAGTGCGATACCGACGATATCGGTGACGAAACCGGGCAGGAGCAGCAAGATGCCGGCCACGACGATCATCGCTCCGTCGATCACGGAGCTTGCCGGGATCTGGCCCTGCTGGCTCTCTTGCGAAAGTTTTTTGAGAAGATGCAGGCCCTGCTGGCGCATCATGAAGGCACCGAGCAACCCGGTACCAATGACAAGGCCAAGTGTCCACCACAGGCCGAGCGCACGCCCGACCACGACAAATCCGGCGATTTCGGCCAAAGGCCAGGCAAGCAGCACGCTAAGAGCAATAATTCGGCGCATGATCCAATGAATGTTGTACGAGGTCGTTTCGAGGGGCTCACACCTTCGCTATTTGAAGATGGCTTAATGCAGACTATATGATGATGTGAATTCAACTTTTAAACGGTAATCGCGGGTTAATATGGGCTCCAACGACTTCATTACACTCTTTTTCCTTGTTGCGGCCGTCCTGATTTTCCTGCAGCTGCGCAGCGTGCTCGGTCGGCGGACAGGAAATGAGAAGCCGCCGGAAACATACGCCTCGCGGGAAGCGCTGAAAACGCCCGGCTCTGCGGATGACGGCAAGGTTGTAACATTGCCGCGCCGTGAAGCCGGCGAGGAAGATCAGCGCTTTGCCGATGTTGATGCGCTTGCACAGCCCGGTAGCGAGTTGAACGAATCTCTCAAGTCGATGATCAAGGCAGATTCGTCATTCCAGCCGAAGGAATTCCTCAACGGCGCTAAGATGGCCTATGAGATGATCGTCATGGCCTTTGCCGATGGCGACAGGAAAACCCTCAAGGGCCTTCTCTCCAAGGAAGTCTTCGATGGTTTCGACGCTGCCATTCGCGAGCGAGAAGCCCGCGGCGAGGTGGTCAAATCCACCTTTGTCGGTATCGACAAGGCCGCCTTCACCCAAGCCGCTGTCAAGCAGTCGGAAGCCCAGGTCACGGTTCGCATCGTCAGCCAGTTGATTTCCGCTACCCTCGACAAGGATGGCAAGCTGATCGACGGGGATCAGGAGAATGTTGCCGAGGTTACCGACATCTGGACCTTTGCGCGGGATGTCCGCTCCAAGGATCCGAACTGGAAACTGATCGCGACCGAATCCGAGCAATGAGCCCGGCATCGCCAGGATACCGCCTGTTCCCAGTATCCTTCGGCGACCTTCCGGGTTGGGAAAAGGACGACCCCCGCGCCCTGTTCGATGCCATGGCGCGGTGTCTTTCCCATATAAGCACCATCAAGCCTTACCGCACAGGCTCTCTCGGCCTCACCGCGGACGATCTCCTGCCTCTTCTTATCACTGCCGGTGAACGATCGGCGAAAATGAGTGCAGCCGAGGCGCGGCTCTTTTTCCAAGAGATGTGCGTTCCGTTTCGCATTGAGCGGGACGATAGGCAAGCGGGTCTGGTAACCGCGTTTTACGAGCCGGAAGTCGACGTTTCCGCAGAAACCGACGACACCTTCACTCACCCTTTCTACTTCCGCCCGGGCGATCTGGTCGATCTCGACGAAAACAACCGCGCGGCAAATATGGACTCCGGCTACATGTTCGGTCGGATGACACCGGCCGGTGTGACCGAATATCCGGATCGCAAGGCGATCGACCGAGGCTTTCTTGCAGGCCGCAATCTCGAAATTGCCTGGGCCCGGTCGAAGGTCGACGTCTTTTTCGCTCATATCCAGGGCGCCGCCAGGCTTCGTTATCCCGATGGCAGCATCCGCCGGATCACTTATGCGGCAAAGGCAGGCCATCCGTTTTCACCGATCGGCAAGCTTCTGATCGATCTCGGTGAAATCGATCGCGAACAGATTTCGATGCAGAGCATCAGGAAATGGCTGGCAGAGAATCCGGCTAAGGTTGATGAAATTCTCTGGCATAACCGCTCCTATATCTTCTTCCGCGATGCCGATGTCTCGCAAGACACGCTCGGCCCCGTCGCTGCGGCCAAGGTGCCGCTGGTTGCCGGGCGCTCGCTCGCCGTCGACCGGATGATCCACACATTCGGCTATCCGTTCTTCATCCATGCTCCGACGCTCATCCATCTCGATCATGGCCGGCCCTTTGCCAGGCTGATGCTGGCGCTTGATACCGGATCGGCTATTGTCGGCCCGAGCCGTGGTGATATCTTTACGGGCTCCGGATATGAGGCAGGCGAACTGGCCGGAACGGTCAGGAATGAAGCGGATTTTTACATTCTGATCCCCAAAGCGGCGGCAAGCAGGTTTGGAGCATGAGCGGCGGGCGTAAACTCAATTCCGAGGAACGGATTCTCTGGGGCAAGGTTGCCAAGTCTACCCGTGCCTTTGCGGAACGCCGAAACGATCTTTTGGCTTTTGAAGCGGAAGAACTCGCTCGCGCAGTAGAATCCGAAAAATCGACCCCATCGCTACCGAGAGAAGTTTCGGAAAAACCGGCTGAGCCGATAAAGACATCGAAAAAACCGGCCGGCTACCACTATCCGCTGGAAAAGCCGACAAAGAAAAAGCTCGCCAAGGGCAGGTTGTCGATAGAAGCCCGCCTCGATCTCCATGGCATGTTTCAGGGCGAGGCGCACGATCTCCTTCTCGATTTCATCTACCGCGCTCACGAGCGAGGTCTGCGCCACGTTCTTGTGATAACCGGTAAGGGCAGTTCGATGGGCAGCGAAGGCGCACTTCGTCGCGCAGTCCCGCTCTGGTTCTCAAAGGCTGAATTTCGCTTCCTGATTTCGTCCTATGAATGGGCGGCACGCCATCACGGCGGCGAGGGCGCTCTCTATGTGCGGCTGGCCCGCACCGAGAGGATTGAACGGTGACCCCGTTTGGTCAGGCGATGCGCGAACTTCGCCAGCGCAAGGGCGTCACCCAGCGTGTGTTGGCAAAGGCGATCGGCGTCACGCCTGCCTATCTTTCCGCTCTGGAGCATGGCCACCGCGGACGGCCCACCTTCGAACTCCTTCAAAGGATTGCCGGCTATTTCAACATCATCTGGGATGAGGCGGATGATCTGTTCCGCCTGGCGGATACATCCGATCCGAAGGTCGTGATCGACACGTCGGGCCTGCCGCCCGACTATACGCTTCTTGCCAACCAACTGTCGAAACGGATTAGGACTTTGACGCCGGAGATGGTAGAAGAGATCAACAAGCTCCTGAAGAGCCCTCAATAGCCATTTTTCTCGGGAAGAACCACGGCTTTCCTGCCATAATGGTGTGCTCAACCTTTAGAAGCCGCCCGCGATTTCCTATATTGAAAACGGAAAAAGCGGTGATTCGCGCGTCACCGAGAAGAACCAACCTGGAAGAAGCTGAATGACCGATCTACCCGCCAGCGAAAATGGTGCGAGTGCAGAATATGGTGCCGATTCGATCAAGGTGCTGAAGGGCCTGGATGCCGTTCGCAAGCGCCCGGGCATGTATATCGGTGACACGGATGATGGTTCCGGCCTTCATCACATGGTTTATGAAGTCGTCGACAACGCGATCGATGAGGCGCTGGCAGGCCACGCCGACATCGTCACCGTGACGCTCAATGCGGACGGCTCCGTCAGCGTGACCGACAACGGTCGCGGCATCCCGACGGACATCCACAAGGAAGAGGGCGTCTCGGCAGCGGAAGTCATCATGACCCAGCTCCATGCCGGCGGTAAGTTCGACCAGAATTCCTACAAGGTTTCCGGTGGTCTGCACGGCGTCGGCGTGTCCGTCGTCAACGCCCTGTCTGTCTGGCTCAAGCTCAAGATCCGCCGTAACGGCAAGGTTCACGAGATCGCCTTCACCCATGGTGTTGCCGATGCGCCGCTGAAGGTGATCGGCGACTATGAAGGCCGTTCGGGCACGGAAGTCACCTTCCTCGCCAGCCCCGAAACCTTCACCATGACCGAGTTTGACTACAACACGCTCGAACATCGCCTGCGCGAACTGGCCTTCCTGAATTCCGGCGTCAGAATCCGGCTCACGGACCGCCGCAAGCCGGACGTCAGGGAAGAGGAGATGGTCTATGACGGCGGTCTCGAAGCCTTTGTCAGCTATCTCGACCGTGCGAAGAAGCCGCTGGTTGAAAAGCCGGTCGCCATCAAGGGCGAGAAGGACGGCATGACGGTGGAAGTCGCAATGTGGTGGAACGACAGCTACCACGAAAACGTCCTCTGCTTCACAAACAACATCCCGCAGCGTGATGGCGGCACGCATATGGCCGGTTTCCGTGGTGCGTTGACGCGCCAGATAACTTCCTATGCGGATACGTCTGGCATCATGAAGCGCGAAAAGGTCTCGCTGACCGGCGATGACTGCCGCGAAGGTCTGACTGCGGTTCTTTCGGTCAAGGTGCCGGATCCCAAATTCTCGTCGCAGACCAAGGACAAGCTGGTTTCCTCCGAAGTCCGCCCGGTCGTGGAAAGCCTCGTCAACGAAGCGCTCAGCTCGTGGCTTGAAGAGCATCCTGCCGAAGCCAAGGTTCTGGTCGGCAAGGTCGTCGAAGCCGCTGTCGCCCGTGAAGCCGCCCGCAAGGCACGCGAACTGACCCGCCGCAAGGGCGTTCTCGACATCGCCTCCCTGCCGGGCAAGCTGGCCGATTGCTCCGAGCGCGATCCTTCCAAGTCCGAAGTCTTTCTCGTCGAGGGCGATAGCGCAGGCGGTTCTGCCAAGCAGGGTCGCTCTCGTGAAAATCAGGCGATCCTTCCGCTGCGCGGCAAGATCCTCAATGTCGAGCGTGCCCGTTTCGACAAGATGCTGTCGAGCCAGGAAATCGGCACGCTGATTACCGCGCTCGGCACATCGATCGGCAAGGACGAGTTCAACGCAGACAAGCTGCGTTACCACAAGATCATCATCATGACGGACGCTGACGTCGACGGAGCGCATATTCGCACGCTGCTCCTGACCTTCTTCTTCCGCCAGATGCCGGAACTGATCGAACGCGGCCATATCTATATCGCCCAGCCGCCGCTCTATAAGGTCGCGCGTGGCAAGTCGGTTCAGTACTTGAAGAACGAGGCCGCGCTGGAAGAATATCTGATCAGCATGGGTATCGAGGAAGCGACCCTCACCGTAGGTTCCGGTGAAGTTCGCGCCGGCGCAGACATGCGTGAAGTCATCCACGATGCCCAGCGTCTGCGCTCCCTCGTCGATGGTCTCCATTCCCGTTATAACCGCTCGATCATCGAACAGGCGGCAATTGCCGGTGCGCTCAACCCCGAGCTTACCGACAATCGCGAACGTGCGCAGCAAACGGCCGATCAGGTCGCCAAGCGCCTGGATATGATTGCGGAAGAGACCGAACGCGGCTGGAGCGGTCATGTCACGGAAGAGGGCGGCCTGCGTTTCGAACGCATGGTCCGCGGTGTCCGCGAAGTCGCCTTCATCGATAACGCGCTGATCGGCTCTACCGATGCCCGCCATATCGATCAGCTGTCGGGCCGCCTGCAGGAAATCTACTCGACCTCTCCGGTCCTTGCCCGTAAGGACGGTCAGCTGGAGATCTCCGGACCCCGCGCGCTTCTGGACGCGATTTTCGCCGCCGGCCGCAAGGGTCTGTCGATGCAGCGCTACAAGGGCCTTGGCGAAATGAATGCCGAGCAGCTCTGGGAAACCACGCTCGATCCGAATGTCCGCTCGCTGTTGCAGGTCAAGGTCAACGATGCGACCGATGCCGACGGCCTCTTCTCCCGCCTTATGGGCGACGAGGTTGAGCCACGCCGCGAGTTCATCCAGGACAATGCACTGAGCGTCGCTAACCTCGATATTTGAGCTGAGGCAGCCTATATGAAACTCGAACGGGGCCGAAAGGCCCCGTTTTCACATCCGGCTAAGGATGCATCTGAAACAGCATTGAATCACGGATCGCCGCTGAACTTGCCCTCGAATGCAATCTCTGAAACCGGCTTGCGCCCACTCGGCACTTCCCGGTCGCGCAAATCCTCCGGCAGCGTTTCTTTCGCGGCAATGCGCCCGATCGCGGCAGCGGCCTCGACCCGGAAGCCCTCCGGAAGTTCGAGAACCTTCACTGCCTTTTCCTTGTCAAATCCCTCCATGCCATGCGCGTGATAGCCGAGCTTCATCGCCTGGCAGATTACCGAAAACCATGCGGCGCCCGTATCGTAGGAATGGGTATAGGCCGGCTTCCTGTCGCCGTCGGAGGAAATCCGATAGCTCTTCGAAACGACGATGATCAGGGCAGCCGCGTTCTTTGCCCAGCGCTGGTTTCCCGGAACAAGAAGATCGAGGATCGCCTCGAAAGCCGGCGTGTCGCGCAAACCATAGATGAAGCGCCAGGGCTGATTGTTGCCGGAAGAGGGTGCCCAATGCGCGGCATCGAGAATGGTCAGCATCTGCTGGCGATCCATCGTCTCGTCGGTAAAAGCGCGTGGCGACCAGCGGTCGAGGAAATAGGCGTCAATCGGGAATTCGGATGTGCGGGAATTGCTGCTGGTCATCAGGGCCTCCTTTGTCTGCTGTCGGGAACATAAGCTTCGTTGAGCCATTGGCAATCGCATGGGGCGCCTTGCGCAGGTGACAAGCCGGCGCGCATCGGTCATAGATGAAAGAGGTGAGGAGGCGCCCTGAGCGGTGTTATGAGGAGTTGATGCGGGGAGGAGTGCACGGCCATGAAAGGCAGCGCGATCATGTTTTATCAGCTATATGAGTTGAATCACGCTGCACTCGCGCCGTTTCGCGCCGGTGCCGAAGCGCTTCGCTATGTGTCGAGCAACCCGCTCAACCCGCTTTCACAGACTGTATTGGGCAGAACGCTTACCGCCAGCCTGGAGGTTTTCGAACGCGCGACCCGGCGTTACGCCAAGCCCGCTTTCGGCCTCGAAGAAACGATCGTGGATGGAAAACCCGTCGCGGTGACGGAAGAAATCATCTGGTCTAAACCCTTCTGCAATCTTCTCCATTTCAGGCGGGATCTTCCTTCCTCGCATGGTTCCGACCAGAAGATCCTTCTGGTCGCTCCCATGTCCGGGCATTACGCGACATTGCTTCGCGGCACCGTGGAAGCCCTTCTGCCTCACGCCGATATCTACATCACCGATTGGGTCGATGCCCGCATCGTGCCGGTCACCGAAGGCAATTTCGATCTTGATGACTATATCGATTACATCATCGAGATGCTGCACCAGCTCGGCCCCGGCGCGCATGTCGCTGGCGTCTGTCAGCCTTCCGTTCCTGTGCTCGCCGCGGTTGCGATCATGGAGACGCGGAAGGATCCGATGCTGCCTGCCTCGATGATACTCATGGGCGGCCCGATCGACACTCGGATCAACCCGACGGCGGTCAACAAGCTGGCGAACGAGCATCCGCTCGAGTGGTTCAAGGACAACGTCATCATGACGGTTCCTTTCCCGCAACCCGCCTTCATGCGGCCCGTCTATCCCGGTTTTCTCCAGCTTTCGGGCTTCATGTCGATGAATCTCGACCGCCATGTCATGGCGCACCGGGAATTCTTCGATCATCTCGTCAAGAACGATGGCGAGTCGGCGGAAAGGCACCGCGACTTCTATGACGAATATCTCGCCGTCATGGACCTGACCGAGGAATTCTACCTCCAGACGGTCGATACCGTTTTCATCCGCCATTCCCTTCCCAAGGGCGAGATGATGCATCGCGATGTTCCTGTGGACACGGCGGGTATCCGCAATGTCGCGCTGATGACGGTCGAGGGGGAGAACGACGATATTTCGGGCGTGGGGCAGACCAATGCCGCGCACACGATATGCCCCAATATCCCGGACACTATGCGTCTTCACTACATGCAGCCGGATGTCGGGCATTACGGCGTTTTCAACGGATCGCGCTTCCGCCAGGAAATTGCCCCGCGGATCGTCGAGTTCACCAGATTGAACGCCAGGGATCAGCCTGGCGCTGCAGTGACCAAGCCGAAACGCAACCGCAAAAGCACACCAAAGTCCGGCTAAAGCATGTTGCGCGAAAGTGCGCAGCGGTGTTTTGCGCAAAAGACATTCGATAATACGAATTTAGAGCATAGGAGCGAATCCGCAGGATCGCGACACGCTCCACATCGAATTCCGCCAGCAATTTCCGCCATTTGTCGAATTTAATCTTCGATCTTCTTGAAGCGCGATCCGGGGCTCACCAAATCGATTCCCGTCGGGCTGGCATACGGCCACCCGCTCTAACCCTAAGGGTGTGACCTATGAACCAGTCTGCATTGATACGTCCGGGTGGGACGCCGGCCACCATTGCTCTCATGGTGCTCGGTTTCATAGTCTTCTGGCCGCTCGGCCTTGCTATGCTCGCCTATATCATTTTCGGGGATCGGCTTCACGGCTTCAAGCGTGATGCCAATGATCGCGCCGACCAGATGGCCAGCAAGTGGTTCGCCGGCTGCCGCAAGGCGACCAGCCGATACAACACGCATTTCTCGACCGGCAATGTCGCATTCGACGACTGGCGCAAGGCCGAGCTGGACCGTCTGGACGAAGAACGCCGCAAGCTTGATGAGATGCGGGAAGATTTCGATGCCTATGCGCGCGAACTTCGCCGCGCCAAGGATCAGGAAGAGTTCGACCGCTTCATGCGCGAACGCAGGAACCGCCCATCCGGTGACCAGCCGGTTGTCGATGTCTGACATCGAAACGGGCTTTGCTTGATTGAAGGCCGTTGCCTCAAAGGCCGGTGCCCATGCGGTGCCGGCTTTTTTGATGGGAAAAATCCCGGTGAATCAGATAAGTAGAGATCATGTTCGCGCTCCTCAAGAAGCCAGTTCGCCGTTCACCCCAGCCGCTCCAGACGGTTAAGCGCACTTTGGCCGTGGGTGATCGCGCGATGCCACTCACCATCAAGGAAAACAGCCGCGCGACCCGCATCACGCTGAGGATCGAGCCGGGTGGCAGGGCGCTCAATCTCACCATACCGGTAGGACTGAAACACCATGAAGTGGATGACTTTCTCGTTCGCCATCAGGGTTGGCTGAAAACCAAGCTTGCCAAGTTCTCTCTCGACAATCCCATCCAGCCGGGTGGAAGCATTTCAATTCGCGGCATCGAGCATCGTATCGAGCATACCGGATCTTTGCGCGGGGTGACGGAAGCCATAATCATCGATGGCGAACCGGTCCTCAGGGTGAGCGGTCTGGAAGATCATATGGGCCGCAGGATCTCGACCTTCCTCAAGAAGGAGGCACGGTACGATCTCGAGACACTCGCCCGGCGTCATGCCGCTTCGATTCGCAAGCCAATCGCCTCGGTATCGATGAAGGATACCCGCAGCCGCTGGGGTTCGTGCTCCTGGGATGGCAATCTTAGTTTTTCCTGGCGTATCGTTATGGCGCCGCCTCTGGTCATCGACTATCTCGCAGCTCACGAGGTCGCGCATCTGAAAGAGATGAACCACGGCCCGAAATTCTGGGCACTCTGCAAGGATCTATGCCCCAGGATGGATGAGGCGCGCCGCTGGTTGAAGCTGCACGGCTCGCAGCTCCACGCTATCGATTTCAGCTGAAACAATCGCGTCGAAGAGAACGATACCCCTGAACGGCTCTGGGTTTACCGCCAGTCGCCGGTCCGCATCATCCAGTTTTCCTGGCTTACACCGGATGCCGGTTCAGCCATTGCCATTCCGGCACCCGGGCGCTTATGCACATTCGGCCGTGTAGCAGGAACGGGAACCTTCACGTCGTTGCTGCTGAGGCTCGCCTGATGCAAGCGGGCCGGTGTGTAGGAGGAGTTCTGCGGCACTGCATAGGCCGTGTCGAATGCTTCTTCCATGCTGGAACGTGCGATCGCTGCCGTGATCACCGGCGCGAGCGGCGGATTGGAGGAAGGCGCAGCCGGTTGGGAGGCCTGATGTGTTTCCTTTTCCGCAACAGCAACAACCGTGCCAGCGGCAGGAGCGGAGGCTTCAGCAACCTGTGTACCGGCAGCCGCGGCGCTCGCAGCCTCGGCTATGACCGATGACGACAGCGCTGGATTCTGCTCTGGGTCGTTGGAGGCATAGGCAAGAATGTAGCTGTTGGCGGGCTTTGGCGTCGCCGTCTGCAGATTGCCGTCCTCGTCGCGCTTTTCATAGAAAACATTGCCACCGGCAGCGGCAACGTAATGCATGTTGTTATACGGGAAACTGTATCCCTCGGTATGGAAGAACATCGCGTTCTTTACATCGGGATGACGGGCTCCCTTGAGAACCGCGTCCGCAGCATTGTTGAGATCGGGGGCAGTCGCCTCATCCATTCTGCGGGTCATCACACCGGGCGCAAACTGGTTCTTCTGGGCAACGACGCCGCAGATCGTCTGCGGGTAAATGCCTGAGGTCAGCCGGTTCATGATCACGCTGCCGACAGCAATAAAACCCTTTTCGCTTGTCCGCCTGGACTCGAAATACATCGCGCGCTTGAGGCATTCGCGATCTTTATTGGTGTAGCTGTAGACCTCTTTTTGGGAGCCGTTTTGAACAGCCGCCAATTTGGTCGTCTTGTCCTTGGCATCCAACGACGAGACCGCCTGCGTACTGTTGCATGCCGTGAGCATGCCTCCAGCAGCCAGACATAAAGCCGCCCGCCAGGCAGCCGTCGTAATCCTCGTCATGGTACCCCGCCAAAAAATTTCAAAAATCGTCTGGTTGAGGAATAAGCTACCTCAATTCGCGTCGTTTATCAATTATCTTTCATAGTCAGCCAAGGCCCGGAAATTCCATTCCTTTTTGGTTTCCTCGGTCATAAACTTTCATGAGTGAAAACTGATATGTCACATATTCATGAAGCGTGAGCACGCCACGATTCGTATCTGCCGCATGATGGTTAATTCTTTGTATTTGCGGGATGGGATACGTCTCTCAACGCAAAAGATTCTCGACTCCGCCGGCATTTCGTGTCACTCCGCCGTCATGAAACTCGACGTCAAGATTTGTGGCTTGTCGACGGCGGATGCCGTGGAGCGCGCTGTCGAGCGCGGCGCCACCCATATCGGCTTCATCTTCTTCGAAAAAAGCCCGCGAAACATTGCGCCCGAGATCGCCGGCGAACTGGCGGACAGGATCCGCGGGCGGGCAAAAATCGTTGCCGTCACGGTGGATGCCAATGATGAGGAGCTGGATGATATCGTCTCGCTGCTGCGTCCGGACATCCTCCAGCTCCATGGACACGAAAGCCCGGAGCGCATTCTTCACGTCAAGGCGCTTTATGGCCTGCCGGTGATGAAAGTCTTTTCCATCCGGGATCAGGCCGATATCGATCGTGTCGATCCGTTCATCGGTGTTGCCGACCGCTTCCTGTTCGATGCCAAGGCACCGAAGGGATCGGAACTGCCGGGCGGCAACGGGGTTTCCTTTGACTGGAGCCTGATGGCCTCGCTTGACGAAGGCGTGGATTACATGCTTTCGGGAGGGCTGAACAAGGATAATGTCGCGTCTGCGATCGCATCCACGCGAGCAACGGGTATCGATGTGTCGTCCGGGGTGGAACGCGCGCCGGGTGTGAAAGATCTTGGAATGATCGATGCGTTTTTTGATGCTGTCGCCGATGCGAAAGCTGAAAAGCGCTGAAGGAGCAGAGAGTGAACGAGACGCCAAAACCCAATTCCTTCCGCTCCGGCCCCGATGAGGATGGCCGTTTCGGCATTTTCGGCGGCCGCTTTGTTGCCGAGACGCTGATGCCCCTGATCCTGGATCTCCAGGGCGAATGGGAAAAGGCGAAGAACGACCCGGAATTCCAGAAGGAGCTGGCCGATCTCGGCACGCATTATATCGGCCGCCCGAGCCCGCTTTATTATGCCGAACGCCTGACCGAACATCTCGGCGGCGCAAAGATCTATTTCAAGCGCGAAGAGCTGAACCACACCGGTTCGCACAAGATCAACAACTGCATCGGCCAGATCCTGCTTGCCAAGCGCATGGGTAAGACCCGCATTATCGCGGAAACCGGTGCCGGCCAGCACGGCGTGGCATCCGCCACGGTCGCTGCCCGCTTCGGCCTTCCCTGCGTCGTCTACATGGGCGCAACCGACGTCGAGCGCCAGGCGCCGAACGTGTTCCGCATGAAGCTCCTCGGCGCCGAAGTGAAGGCTGTCACGGCTGGTTCCGGCACACTGAAGGATGCCATGAACGAGGCGTTGCGTGACTGGGTCACCAATGTCGACGACACCTATTACCTGATCGGCACCGCTGCCGGCCCGCATCCCTATCCGGAAATGGTCCGTGATTTCCAGGCCGTCATCGGCCAGGAAGCCCGCGAGCAGATTCTGGAAGCCGAAGGCAGGCTGCCGGATGTCGTGATCGCAGCCGTCGGTGGCGGTTCCAACGCCATCGGCCTCTTCCACCCCTTCCTCGATGACGAGGGCGTCAAGATCGTCGGTGTCGAAGCCGGCGGCCATGGCCTCGACGGCAACGAGCACTGCGCCTCGATCACCGCCGGCTCTCCCGGCGTGCTACACGGCAACCGCACCTATCTCCTGCAGGACAAGGATGGCCAGATCCTCGAAGGCCATTCGATCTCCGCCGGTCTCGATTATCCCGGCATCGGTCCGGAGCATAGCTGGCTGAACGATATCGGCCGTGCCGAATATGTCCCGATCATGGACGACGAGGCGCTCGAAGCTTTCCAGCTTCTGACGAAGCTCGAGGGCATCATTCCGGCACTGGAACCGAGCCACGCGATTGCCGAAGTGATCAAGCGCGCACCAAAGATGGGCAAGGATCAGATCATCTTGATGAACCTGTCCGGCCGCGGCGACAAGGACATCTTCACCGTCGGCAAGATTCTTGGAATGGGGCTGTAATCATGACTTCCAGAATGGACACACGCTTCGCCAAGCTGAAGGCTGAAGGTCGCCCCGCACTCGTCACCTATTTCATGGGCGGCGATCCGGATTACGCAACCTCGCTCGGCATCATGAAGGCTCTGCCGGAAGCCGGTGCCGATGTCATCGAACTCGGTATGCCGTTTTCCGATCCGATGGCCGATGGCCCGACCATCCAGCTCGCCGGTCAGCGCGCCCTGAAGGGTGGCCAGACATTGGCGAAAACGCTCGATCTTGCCCGCGATTTCCGCAGGAGCGACAACGACACCCCGATCGTCATGATGGGGTATTACAACCCGATCTATATCTACGGTGTCGACAAATTTCTTGACGACGCCATCACTGCCGGCATCGATGGCCTGATCATCGTCGACCTGCCGCCGGAAATGGATGATGAACTCTGCATCCCGGCGCTCGCCAAGGGTATCAACTTCATCCGCCTGACAACGCCGACCACGGACGGAAAACGTCTTCCGAAGGTGCTCACCAATACATCCGGTTTCGTCTATTACGTCTCGATGAACGGCATTACCGGTTCGGCTCTGCCCGATCCGTCGCTGATCTCCGGTGCCGTAGCCCGCATCAAGGATCACACCGATCTGCCGGTCTGCGTCGGCTTTGGCGTCAAGACCGCTGATCACGCCAAGGCGATCGGCGCCGCTGCGGATGGCGTCGTCGTCGGCACGGCGATCGTCGCACAGGTTGCCGGCAGTCTCACCAGGGATGGCGCTGCAACCGCTGACACGGTTTCCGCTGTTTCAACCTTCGTTCGTGGCCTGGCGACCGGCGTTCGTTCCGCCCGCCTTGTTGCCGCCGAATAACTGGCCCAAATACGGCCCGAACTGTTTTATCGGAGTACCCCCAAGTGAACTGGATCACCAATTACGTTCGACCGCGCATCAATTCCATGCTTGGCCGCCGCGAGGTTCCGGAAAACCTCTGGATCAAGTGCCCTGAAACTGGCGAAATGGTCTTCCACAAGGATCTGGAAGAGAACAAGTGGGTCATTCCCGCCTCTGGCTTCCATATGAAGATGCCGGCAAAGGCGCGCCTGCGGGACCTGTTTGATGGCGGCGAATACGAAGCACTGCCACAGCCCAAGGTCGCTCAGGATCCGCTGAAGTTCCGCGACTCGAAGAAATATGCCGACCGTCTGAAGGACAGCCGTCTGAAGACCGAGCAGGAAGATACGATCCTCTCCGGCTTGGGCAAGGTTCAGGGTGTCAAGCTCGTTGCCGTCGTGCATGAATTCAACTTCATTGGCGGTTCGCTTGGCATGGCGGCCGGCGAAGCGATCGTGAAGGCAGCCGAGCGTGCGCTGAAGGAAAAATGCGCCCTGATCATCTTTCCGGCTTCGGGCGGTGCCCGCATGCAGGAAGGCATCCTGTCGCTGATGCAGTTGCCGCGTACCACGGTTGCGGTCGACATGCTGAAGGAAGCCGGTCTTCCTTACATCTGCGTCCTCACCAACCCGACCACCGGCGGCGTCACCGCATCCTATGCAATGCTGGGCGATGTCCACATCGCAGAACCGGGCGCCGAGATAGGCTTCGCCGGCAAGCGCGTCATCGAGCAGACCCTGCGCGAAAAGCTGCCGGAAGGTTTCCAGACCTCCGAATATCTGCTGGAGCATGGTATGGTCGACATGGTCGTCAACCGCCACGACATTCCGGAAACGCTCGCCCGAATCATCCGTATGTTGATGAAGCAACCGGTGCAGGAAGCGCTTCCCGCGCCTGTACCCCAGCCGGAACCGGCGCCGGTCGCGGCCGCGGTTACCGCCTGAAATCTGACTGACCCTGAAATTTGACTGGCAAGGCTTGAGCTTCGGGATGACAATCATGAACCAGCCCGTCGCGAGCGCGGCCGAGCAGGAAATCGCCAAATTGCTGGCCCTTCACCCGAAGGGCTACGATCTTTCGCTGGGCCGTATCACGCGCCTGCTTGAGGCGCTGGGCAATCCGCATCTGAAAATGCCGCCGGTCATTCACGTGGCCGGCACCAACGGCAAGGGCTCCTGTACGGCCTTCTGTCGTGCACTTCTCGAAGCCGGCGGTTATTCTGTTCATGTCGATACCTCGCCCCATCTGGTGCGCTGGCACGAGCGTTATCGTCTGGGCGTCAAGGGTGGTCGCGGGGAACTTGTATCCGATCCGGACCTCGCGGATGCCGTCCGCAGGGTGGCAGAGGCTAATGGCGGCGAGACGATCACCGTTTTCGAAATGCTGACAGCCGTCGGCTTCCTTCTATTTGCCGAAAAGCCGGCCGATGCCGTTATCCTGGAAGTGGGTCTCGGCGGTCGTTTCGACAGCACCAATGTCATTCCCGAGCCTGCCGTTTCGGTCATCATGCCGATCGCGCTCGACCATCAGGCCTATCTGGGAGATCGGGTGGAACTGATTGCCGCCGAAAAGGCGGGCATCATGAAACGTCGACGCCCCGTCGTCATTGGCAGCCAGGAATTCGAGGCAGCCCGTGAAGTCCTGATCTCGACGGCTGACCGTCTTGGCTGTCCGCTCACCGTCTATGGCCAGGATTTTTCTGCCCACGAGGAATTCGGTCGCTTGATCTATCAGGATGAAGACGGCCTGCACGACCTGCCTCTGCCGCGCCTGCCGGGCCGCCATCAATTTGCCAATGCTGCGGCCGCCATCCGCGCCGTCAAGGCGGCCGGTTTCACGGTCACGGACGCAATGATGGAAAAGGCGATGACGAGCGTCGAATGGCCGGCGCGCCTGCAGCGCCTGACCGAAGGCAAGCTTCTCGAATTTGCTCCCAAGGGATCCGAAATCTGGCTCGACGGCGGCCATAATCCCGCCGGTGGCGAGGTGATCGCCGAGGCCATGGCCTCGTTCGAAGAGCGCCAGCCGCGCCCGCTCTATCTCATCACCGGCATGATCAACACAAAGGATCCGGTCGGGTATTTCCATGCCTTTGCCGATCTGGCTGAACACGTTTTCACCGTCCGGATCCGCGACAGCGAAGCCGGCCTCGATCCCGTGGTTCTGGCGCATTCCGCCTTCGATGCCGGGTTGGTTGCCGAACCTTCGGCCTCGGTTGCCGAAGCGCTCAAGGAAATCACCCTTCGCCAAATCCCCAATCGCCCGCCACCCCGCATCCTCATCGGCGGCTCCCTCTATTTCGCCGGCAATGTTCTGGCGGATAACGGCACCCCGCCGACCTGATGCGGCGGGCCTACAGATGGCCCCTCACCCAGAGCGCAGCTTGCTGCGCTCCACCTCTTCCCGCAAGCGGGGGAGAGGGGACCTGCCACGCTCGACGTTGGCGATCGTGGCAAAACGCCGCCATAAGCGGGGATGAAATCCCGACCCCGCTCAATCAAAACAATCGTTTGGCCGAAATATCATCCCCGCATTCCCAACCCGTGCCTACAATGGCCCCGTTCCGCTTCGGCTACACCGGTCCGCATAACCGGCGAGGCGGAACCGGTGATCGGGTGAGCCGCCCTTATGCAAGCGGATCATCCGGGGCCGCGCAGAAAATGGTCTGCCCCCCCTTGAACAAGGTGGCGTGCGTGTGTCGCACACATACCGGCCGGCGGTCCGCAAGGACAGAAGACCGGCTGCCGCAGACGGACCGGAGTTGCGCGGAAAAACACACCGAACGGGACACGCCGAGTGTCATTATAAAAAATTCAATTCGAGGCACCCGACGTGTCCCGGCCGAAACTGAAAAAGCCAACCGCACCAAGGGCGGACTCTGCCTTCCGTTATCTGTCCCCTGGACAAACAAAAAACCCGGTTGGAAAACCAACCGGGTTTGGATTCACGTGAAACACTTTTTTAACGGCTTATGCGGCACCGGAAATCCAGGCGGCAAGTGCGGTCTTCGGCGCAGCGCCAACCTTGATATCGGCCACTTCGCCACCCTTGAACATGGCCAGCGTCGGGATCGAGCGGACGCCGAACTGAGCGGCCAGTTCCGGGTTTTCGTCGATGTTCAGCTTGGCGACCTTCACCTTGCCGGAAAGCTCGGTTGCGATCTCTTCGAGGCTCGGAGCGATCATCTTGCACGGGCCGCACCATTCAGCCCAGAAATCCACGACGACCGGCTCGGCGGAGTTGAGAACTTCGGCCTGAAAATTGTTGGTATCGACCTTAACGGTAGCCATAGGGCTCTCCTTTACGATTCTTCGTTGCTGCAAATGTGAGATCGGCATTGATCATTTTCAATGTCCGTCATGTCACTTTGTCTTGAGCTCTGCAAGCGAGCGCGACATCAGCTCGACAGGTAATGTGATGACCGTTGCACTCTCGGTATAGACGAGAACGCAATCGACCTGCTTGCCGGGATAAAGCGGCTTCAGGATCTCACGATAGATCGCGAGCTGCGCCCGATGCGTCAGCGGCACGGCCTCGGCTTCGGCGGGCGGTTTGCGGTTGGTCTTGTAGTCGAGAATGATCACCCGGTCGTCCAGTTCCACCAGCCGGTCTATCCGCCCCGAGATTGCATAATCCTGCCCTTCCAGCGCAAGCGTACCCATGATCGAAACTTCCGCTTGGCTGTGGGCGGAAAATACCGGCGCAAGATCCCGATGCGACAGAACCGACATGACGCTCCCGACGAGCTTTTCCCGCTCCACCCTCGGCCAGAAACGGGCGGCCCGTTCCGCATAACGATGCGCGGCAGTTTCACGCTCGTTGTCTGCAAACTCCGTCAGCATCTGCAGCATGCGGTGAACGAGCTTGCCCTTCTGCAGCGCCAGGCTGCCGGAAGCCTTCTCGCCAAAGAGGGGAGAGGTTACGATCAGGTCGTCCGCATCGTCGTCGATCATCATGCCGGCGCCGGAAGGGCTGAGTGGCCGCGGCAGGATTTTCAACGGGGGCAGGGGACGTGACAGGTCGATCGGCAGGGAGGGTTTTTCCGCCACCTTGTGCTCTTCACGCTCAGCCCGCTCGACACTTCCACCGGTAACGGGAAGCCGCCATTTCAGCCCGCCCCATTCGCCGTTCGGCCCGCTGAATGTGGCGGGGCTGCAATGCGCCTCGTCGAGCGAGAGCGCTCTTGCGATCATCGCCTGCCAGCTGTCCGGATTGTCGCGCACGCCGCGATACCCGCAGACGACCAGCCGGTCGGCGGCGCGTGTCATGCCGACATAAAGCAGCCGCCGATACTCTTCTTCAGAGAGCGTCTTCAGCCGTTCCTCGTCGGCACTGGTCAGGGCGTTCGAAAGCGCCTTGCCCGGCAGCCATGCCGGCACATCACCCTGCGCAGTCTTCAGCAGCCGGAATTTCGACACATGCGACGGGATGAAGGATTTCGAATTGCTGTCGACGAGAAAGACCACCGGTGCCTCAAGCCCCTTGGAGGCATGCACGGTCATGATCCGCACTTCGTTGCGCCCGCCATCCTGCTCGCGTTTCACCTCCGGGCTTTCCAGCTCCAGCGTCGAAACGAAGGCCTGAAGGCCTGGCAGGCCGGAAGTTTCGTGGTCCAGCGCAAAGGTCAGGAACTCGTCTAGAATATCCCCGGCCTCCGTACCAAGCCGGCCAAGAAATTTTCGACGCCCCCCATACTGCCCCAGAATTCGCGCATAAAGATCGTGCGGGCTGAGCAGCCGTGACAGGGAAAGCAAATGCTGCAACCGGTCCGCAGCATCGCGGAACCGCAGCGGCTGTTCCTCGGCAAGGTGCAGAAGCTGCACCCAGGCACTGGTGTTTTCCGCCCGCAGCGCCGCAACCTCGAATACATCCTCTTCAGAAAGATCAAACAGCGGGCTCTTCAAAAGCGCCGACAGCGAAAGATCGTCCTGCGGCAGCAGCATGAAGCGTCCGAGTGCCAGCAGATCCTGCACCGCAATATGACTGGTCAGCCGCAACCGGTCGGCGCCGGCCACCGGAATGTTGTCGCGCCGCTTTAACGCCCGGGTCAGTGCGTTGACGAAGGCATCGCGCTTGCGCACCAGAACCAGAATGTCGCCCGGCTCGATCAGGCGTTCCACGCCCTTCTCGATCACCGTCTCGTGGCCGATCATCTCGCCGATCCGGTCGGCGATCCGTGCCGCGAGAATGGCAGCCGGCGCCTTGTCCGGCGTCGAGTCGAAGGGCGCTGTCCAGTCCTCTTCCTGCTCGGAAACCTCGGGCGCCACGACATCCCACAGATCGACAGCCCCGGCATGGCCCATGCGGTTGGACCGGTGTTGCACCGCATCCCCGATCGCCGAAAGCCCCTTGGCATTCTCTTCCAGCGAAAACACCTGATCGACGGCGGAGAGCACATCCGCCGTGGAACGGAAGGACAGTGGCAGGCGAATCGCGTGAAACGGCTGGCCGCTGCCGGTCACCTGTTTCTGCGTTGCACTGCGCTCTTCGGCAAACCGTTCCGGCCGCGCGCCCTGAAATGAGTAGATTGACTGTTTTTCGTCACCCACCGCAAAGATCGTCCGCCGTGTGTCCCGGGCGCTGGTGCCGGAATAGAAATCCTCGGCCAGCGACTTGATCACGGTCCACTGGATCGGGCTGGTATCCTGCGCCTCGTCGACCAGAATATGGTCGATGCCCTGGTCGAGCTTGTAATGCACCCAGGCCCCGACACCGTCCCGGGTCAGAAGATCGGCGGTCCGTGCAATCAGGTCCTCGAAGTCGAGCAGGCTGCGGCGCCGTTTCAGTTCCTCGTAATCCTCGTTCAATCGGGCCGCCAAGGTGAGCGCCGCCTTGGTCGCGGAAAACATCCGGATCAGCCGCAGCCGGTCGCGGCAAGCAGATATATGGTTCCGCGCCGCCTCGATTGCCGCCGCCAGTTCCGGCGCCGGCTTCAGCATCGCCTTGGCAACCAGCGAACTGTCCGCCTTCACCGTGCCCTTGGCCGTGAGGAAAATCGATTCCAAATGTTCGGCCCGCTTGAACGGATCCGGTTCCTTGACCACCACGCGCAGGCCATAGGCGACATCGGTGACCTTGGCCCCGCCGCTCTGGTCGGCAAGCGACAGATAAAGATCGAGCGTGATCCCTGAAAGTCCCGGAAGCGGCCAGTAGCTTGCGGCCACACTCTCTTCCGTGTCGGCTGGCCCAAGCCCGAGAATGCGTTTGAGCTCCGGTCCGATACCGCCATTGCGCTCGGCCGATGCCGTGAAACGCCGGATCGCCGTCCGGTTCGCCACGATATCGCCAAGCAGCGCTTCAAGCCCGAACTCATCACCGAGATCGAGGACATGCGCAAAAGCTTCCGCCAAATCCTGATCGTTCTCGGCCGACGTGGCGGTCAAAAGCGAACGTCGGGCTTCTGCCAGAAGCGCCGATGCCGCGCGATCATCGAGCACGGAAAAATGCCCCGCAACATTGGCCTCCAGCGGAAACTGATGCAGCAACGCTTCACAGAAAGCATGAATGGTCTGGATCTTCAGCCCGCCCGGCGTCTCCAGCGCCTTCGCAAAGAGCCGGCGTGCTTCCGAAACCTTCGTCGAATCCGGCTCAATACCCTCAATCGCCGCAATCCGCTTGCGCAACTCTTCGTCGGAAAGCACCGTCCATTCGGACAGCCGCTGGAACACTCGGTTCGACATTTCCGATGCCGCAGCCTTGGTATAGGTGAGGCACAGGATAGAGGAGGGGCGGCAACCCGCCAGCAGCAGCCGGATCACCCGCTGTGTCAAGACATGGGTTTTGCCCGAACCAGCATTGGCCGAAACCCAGGCAGAGCTTGCCGGATCCGAAGCACGCGATTGCTGCAGCGTGGTCCAGTCGATCCATTGCTTCGGTTCGTCGCCCGTCGGCAGATGGCCCTCTGCCGGTAGGTCGTCGGTGAGCATCTCACTCATCGGCTTCACCCTCTCCGTCGTCATCTGCGGTGGACCATTCGGCAACCCGGGCGAGATGATCGTATTCGCCACCGAAATCGCCCTGTGCAAACGGCACCAGCCGTGAAGCAAAACCGGCATCACCGCTTCTCAGTTTCAGAACGAATTTTGTCAGCTGATCGATCGAGTCCTGCGCGAGATCCATTGCGGATTTCGGCTGCCGTTTTGCAGTAGCCGTCGATCCTTCATTGTTCACTCGCTCCGCCTTGAACCGGTCTCCCGGTCTCAGTCGCACATAGAGAAGATCGCCCGGCCGTTGTACACCCATCGCCTTGAAGGCCCCGGCCTGCAGCGCTGCGGCTTCCAGAGCCAATTGCGGGTCGAGCAGCGCACGGGCCTGCGACACCGATGGGCTGAGGCCCGTCTTGTAATCGACAATATCGGCATTGCCCGATCCCATCAGATCGATCCGGTCGGCAATACCGGTCACCCGGATCCCGGCTGCTTCCACCTCGAACCCGGCCCCCGCTTCCGTCACCGTGCTGCGCACATCCGGCGCTCGCTTCTCTTCCCAGTCCAGAAACGCCTTCGCCACTTCAACGAAGCGCGGCCGCCAGACCCGGTCGATATGCGGCGGCAACTGCTCGGCATCGAACAGCTCCTGGGTGATCCGCATCATGGATTCACGTGAAACATTGCTGCCCGGCTTGTGGCCTTCACGTGTATAGCGGTCGATGATCGCGTGATAGAGCGTGCCGCGTTCGGAAGCGCCAGGATCCTCGTTGAACGGCGCCAGCGGATCGAGCTTCAGGATACGGCGGGCGTAAACGGAATAGGGGTCGCGCCGCAATCGGCCGACCTCGCTGAAAGAATATTTTACCGGCTGCAGCTCTGCAGGAGGTCTGGGGGCAGGGCGCTTTGCCGGAGCCTGATTCTCACCCTGGTCGACCAGCGAGGCCCAGTGGCGATAATCCTCGCCGCGCGCTTTCAATCCGTCAGCGAAAGCCTTGCCCCCAAGCGCCAGCAATCGCTGCAGCCAGCGGGAAGCAACCGTCGGTGTCGCGCCCTGACGGAGCGAGCGCGAGAAAATCAGGTTGCGCGTGCCGCAGGCCATTTCGAAGTCATGCGCCAGCTGGCCGATCCGCCGTTCCGGCGGTTCCAGCCCCATGTCGGTCTTCATCGAGCGCGACAGGAACGGATTGTTGACTGTCTGCCCCGGCCACGATCCTTCGTTCAGTCCGCCGAGGATCATCGTGTCGACGCTCTGCAATCGCGCTTCCAGCGTACCGAAGATGAACACCCGCGGATGTGCGAGCGAGCGCGGCTTCACGGCGCCACCGGTTGTCAGCGCCATGACGATGTCGATCCATTGCGGCCCGTCCGCCTCGATCTGGCCATCGGTCTCCATCACTTCGCCAAGCAGGCTGGACAGCTGTTCGCCCGCCTCGCCGGACCAGAGCGCGGCAAGATCGCCACGCTCGTCGACGGCGATCGCCTCCAGAACCTTGCCGGTGCGGATCGCCCATTCCGACAGCGGCAGCTTCGCCGTCAGCCCTCTACCATCGGCACGCCGGTGAACGAAAGAACTGACCAGAGGCTCGACCGCCTCCGTGATCCGCCGGGCCACATCGCGCGCCATATCGATCGCATCTTCCGGCAGCGAATTGCGCCACTGCGGCGTATGGCGCTCATCCTGAAGTGCCGCAAGCCGGGTTTCCAGCATCGGTTCGAGCGTCGAAATATCCATCTCGCCGACACCACCACGCAGCGCCAGAACCTCCAGCGCATCGATAGCGGCTCGCAGATCGGCAGCGGGCAGGCCGAGACGCATCAGCGGATGTTTCATCAGGCCGACGATCGCAACCGGATCACCGGGCCGAAGTGCGGCTTCAAGAAGCAGCTGGGTCAGCGTTCCCTGCGGCGTGCCGGAAAGCGCCGAACCGGCCGAATCATCGGCGAGAATGCCGAAGCGGGCAAGCTCCGCCGTCACCCGCCGGCCAAGTGCTCGGTCGGGAGTAATCAGCGCCGCCTGTGCAGCATTGTCGTTTCGGCCGGGCTTCTGCAGCGCCAGCCGAAGCGCGATCGCGATCGCAACTGCTTCCTCGCGTTCATTGGCAGCCTCGATCAGCGACACATCGGCAAAGGCATGTCTAAGCGCCTCGATATCCGTACCATCACGCCACTCGCTCCAGCGATCGGTAGCCTTGGCCGGTACCAGCGCCTGTGAGATCGCGGCAGCCCGAAATGCAAGATCGACTGGTACCTCTCCGATAATCCCGACATCGTCCCGCACCGCGCCGATCTTCTTCAGCAGTTTGGAAAGCCCGAATTGCGAATGGCTGCGGCTGGCGGGATCAGGCTTTCCGTCAAAGCTCTCTTCTTCGACAATCGCCCATTGGTCATCGGGCATCGATGTGTCGAGGCCCGGAAGCACGACCGTACCGTTCGGCAGCCGGGAAATTGCCGCGATCAGCTCCGCCGCCGCCGGCACCGAACCTGTCGATCCGGCGACAATCACGGGACCCTTATGCTCCCGCTCACCGATGCGCCGCGCCTCGCTGCGCAGGATGGCGGCGCGATGTCTGGCAGGGGAGGAGCGTTTCAACTCTTCCAGCCGCACAGGCCAGAAGGCGCTGGCGATCTTCAGAAATTCGGCGGTCAGCTGCCACCACAGCGCATGTTCGCCGGTCTGCAGATTGTCGAGATCCGTCCAGTCGCGCTCTTCGGTCTCGATCGCGTCAAGCAGTTCCGCAAGCGCCCGGGCAAGCCAGATCGCATCGGCTGGGCTCGCCGGTGCCACGAGCGGCGATTCGGAATGCACGTCGAGCACGATCTTCGGCAGCTGGTTGCGCCAGGCAAGAATAAGCCGCCCAAGCTCCAGAAGCCGCGACGTCCCGCCGACCGGCAAAGCCAGATCCATCTCTTCCGGCGCCACGAGGTCGAAAAATCCGCTGTCGTCATCCGTCTCTCCCAGTGGCCGGATCACCGGCAGAATGGCAGCCCGCCCACCGAGCAGGTCGACGAATTCCGAGCGCAGCACGCGGGCGGAACGCCGCGTCGGCACAAAGATCGTCACATCTGCCAGAGACAGCGGATCGGAAGGGTTGTAGCGAAAATCCTCGTTCAGCTGGCCATCGCAAAGTGCGGCGGCAAGCGTCTTGAGGAATGGCACGCCCGATGGGATCGAAAACAGTCGCTTCTGCCGGGCATCAGACATGGATCAGACCTCTGCGGTATGGCGGGCAATCACGGCCTCGGCCTCGGGCAGCGCCTCGGGCGTGCCGACGGTAATCCATTCGCCATCCATCACAAGACCGAAAAGCCGGCCTTTTTTGATCGCCCTGTCGAAATAGATGTTCAGATTGAATGCATCATCCGGCGCGTCTTCAAGCAGAGAGGAATGCAAAACGATCGCACCGGCGTAAACGACCGGATTGTCACCCTCGACATATCGGCTCAGCCGTCCATCCGCATCGAGCTGAAAGTCCTTTTTGCCGTTATGGCCTGTGGTGCGGCCCAGCGGCACGCAGAGCAGCGCCATGTCCATCCGCTCGGGATCGAAGAATCCGGCTAACTGCTGGAGATTGGTAGGGGTGTCTGGCATCTCGCCAATCCAGAAAAGATCGGCATTCATCACATAGACGATGCCGGGATCGAGCAATGCGAGACCCTTCTTCAGCCCGCCGCCGGAATTCATCAGTGCAGCGCGTTCGTCGGAAATGATGATGTCAAGCCGCGGATAGGCGGCAAGATGCGCTTCCATCCGGTCGGCGAAATGATGCACGTTGACGACGGCGCGGGTGACGCCCGCATCCGCCAGCGCATCGAGCCCGTAATCGATCATCGGCTTGCCGGCGATCGGCACAAGCGGCTTCGGCATCGTATCGGTAATGGGTTTCAGCCGCGTGCCAAGCCCGGCGGCAAGCACGACGGCCTGCGTGATTGGAGCCAATGTCATCATCGAATGCCGTCTTTATGATTCGGGGAATTCTATTCCAGCCCGCACGCACCAATCGCGCAAGGGGGCAAGCGCCTCATGGGCAAGCGCCGTGGAAAGGTGGCGGAGCGTCCGCGGCATGTGCTTCAGGTAATGCGGAACACCGTCGCGCTCCTTCAGTCGTACCCATAACCCGACAAGCTTGCAGTTCCGCTGCGCCGCCATGATCGCCCATGATTTCAGAAAACGGGTTTCGTCGAAAGCTCCGGGAGGAGAACTCAGCGAGCGGCGAAGCGTCAGATAGTCAATCATCATCTGGTCGGCGAGCGCCTTCGGGATATCGACACGAGCATCCTGCACGATCGAGGCGAGATCGTAGGCGGTCGGCCCGATCATCGCATCCTGAAAATCGATCAGCCCGACACGGCGCACACCGGTTTGCTGTGGCTGCCAGATGATATTGGGCGAATGGAAATCGCGCAGCAGCAGGTTCTTTTCGGCGCTTGTCAGTTCGCCGATCAGCCCGTCCCAGATCGACTGATAATCCTGCCGCTCTTCCTCGCTCGGCTGTGCGCCACGCTTCCACGGCAGATACCAGTCGAGCAGCAGCCGCGCTTCCATCTTCATCGCTGTGGGATCGAAATCCGGCACGTGGTGGATATGGCCAGTGTCTAACGGCAGGTCCTGCCGCATCGCATGGCTGTGCAGGTATGCGAGACAGACGACGCTTTCGCGATAGCGATCCTCGATCGGCCCGCCATTTTCGTCGAGCACGCCCTCGCTCCCGAGATTTTCGAGAAGCAGGATGCCCTGATCGTAATCGACCTCCAGCACTTCCGGCGCCGTCAGGCCGATATCGCGCAGATAATGCGAAATCGCCACGAAGGGATAGGCATCCTCGGCAATATGGGCGACCTTGGGATAGGGTTTCCCGTCCAGCACCGGCGGACCTTCCGGCCGTTTCGGCCAGTCCATCAGGACCAGGATTTCGCCCGCCTGCGTCGCAACACTCTCATAAGCCCGCATCGAGGCGTCGCCAGTCAGAAACCGCCGGGTCGCACCGGCATAGCCATGTGTATTGAGAAATTCGCGGATCGCCAGCACACGGCGGATGCGCGAAAGGGCAGGGGCCGGTGCCGTGATCGTCACGCGCCGTCCCGTACCCCCATGCTCCAGCTTCATCACAATGCGGTCGACGGGCAGGAGGTCTCCACCCATTTCAGGCCACTCGACAAGGCAGATGCCGGAAAGGAGTGCTTCGTCGAAACCGAGTTCGTCCAGCTCGGACGAATCACCGAGACGATAGAGATCGAAATGCGCAATCGGGATGCGCAGGTCCTCATAGGACTGGACAAGCGTAAAAGTCGGGCTCGGTACCTCAAGATCGGCATCGTCGGCCATGGCTCGGATCAGCGCCCGCGCAAAGGTCGATTTTCCCGCTCCGAGATCGCCGGAAAGCGCAACGCAGTCCCCCGGCTTCAGCGCTAGGGCCAGGTCCTCGCCGAATTCGATCGTATCTCGTTCTTCGGAAAGGATCAGGGTCAGCGCCTGGCCGTCACTCATTCAGCGGCAACCGAGTGAAACGAGGAGCTGGCAGGAATGCGGCAAGTGACCGTCGTTCCTTCACCGGCCCGGCTGTCGATCGCGACATCGCCATTGTGCAGGTGAACAAAACTTTCGACGATCGAAAGGCCTAGACCCGCGCCACTGCGCTTGCCGTCCTTGGCCTGCGCCTTGAACCGGTCGAACACCGTCTTGAGCATATCCGGCGGAATGCCGGGGCCGCGGTCGCGCACCGAGAAGAACACGTTCGCTGGATCGCGCCAGCAGTTGAGCGTGATCGTCGAGTTTTCCGGCGAAAAGTTCGTCGCATTGGTCAGAAGCTTGATGAGGATCTGCTTCAGCCGCTGCTGGTCCGCCACGATCGTGCCCATGCCGGCGGGCGCGATGATTTCCAGCGTCATGTTGTTTTCCTGCAGCCGGTCGGCGATCTGCATCGCCACGTCGTCCAGCAGGTCCTCGATCGCCAGCTCCGAATAGTTGAGCTCCATGATGCCGGCATCGACGGTGGCAAGATCCAGAATGTCGTTGACGATCGTCAGCAGAACCGAAGACGAGGTCGAGATATGGTCGATATACTCGGCCTGCCGATCGTTCAGCGTGCCGATTCCCGGCGTTTTCAGGAGATCGGTGAAGCCGATGATATTGGTCAGCGGCGAGCGCAGTTCGTAGGAAACGTGCTGGACGAAATCGTTCTTCAGTTCGTCGGCCTTGCGCAGCGCCTCGTTCTTTTCCTTCAGCGCCTTTTCAGCCTGCACGCTGGCCGTCTTGTCGACAAAGGTCAGCATTGTCTGCGCGTTCGGCAGAGGCGTGACCGCGTAGTCGAGGATCAGCCCCGAATAAAGCTCGAAAGTGCCGTCGAGTGTCGGCCTCTCGTCATCGAAGGCGGTGAGCGCCTGCGCAAACCTGCGCCAGCCGTCCGGTTCGGCATACGAAGACGCACATGCAGCCTCGATCGTCTTGATATGGGTGCCGGGTTCCGCCTGCTCGGCAGTAATGCCCCAGAGCGCACGGAAGGCAGGGTTGGAAAGCCGGATACGGCCATCGGGACCGAACACCGCAACACCTTCGGTCAGGTGGTCGATCGTTTCGCCCTGGACTTGGACCAGCGTATTGTAGCGCGCCTCGAGATCGACCTGTTCGGTCAGGTTCTCGAACACCCAGGTCGCTCCGCCCTGCGGGTGAGCCGTGGCGATGACGCGCAGTGTCTGGCCGTTCGGCAGGTGCCAGGTATCTGTCTTCGTATCGAGAGACTGGTAGACGGCGAGCGCCGTGTCCTTCCAGTTTCGCCAGTTCAGCTGCTCCGGCAGTTTTCCGATCGTACGCAGCCGGTCCAGAAGTTCACTGTTATCCGGCTTCGATTCGAGGAATGGCAGATCCAGATCCCAGAGCTGCATGAAGGCCTGATTGTAGAATTGCAGCCGGCGCTTGCTGTCGAAGATGGCGACCGGAGTGGCGAGATGATCGAGCGTTTCGGCGTGGCTTTTCAGCGTACGCTTCAATTCCTCGCGCACGGTCTCTGCCTCCGACACATCGATCGCCATGCCAGCGGAACCGTCCGTGGTGACCACGTCGACCACGTCGAGCACTGTGCGATTGCCGTGAACGACGGTCGAAAGCCGGTCATGGTATGGCGATGTGACGGTAGCTTTGGCCTTGATCATTTCGCGGCTGACGGTGCCGAGCAATTCCCGGCCTTCCTCGACTGCCCGCGTGGAGCTCACCGCATCGACAGCTTCGCCATAGGCATGGTTGACCCAGGCGAGTTTCCCTTGCGCATCACGGCGCCAGACCGGTTGTTCGATCGTGTCCAGCAGCGATTCGAACATCGAGATCGAGCTTCCCAGTCGATCGCGCTCAATCTTCAGTTCGGCAAGTTCGGCCCTCAGATTGTTGAGCGCGAGGAAGCGGACGAATGCCTTGCCGCCTGAAACCCGGCCCTGAACCTCAAGCACCTCGTCTCTGGCGGTCTCGATCACCATGTCGAAGCTTCGCGCATGGCTCCTGAGCTCGTCGATAGCCTTTTCGAGTTCCGCAGCGGAGCCGGGGCGAAGCCAGCGACCGAAGGCGAGAAAATCGCGGTCCGCCTGCGGAGCACCGGTCTCGACAGGCAGGTGACCCAGGAATTCGGCCTTTGAAGATCCGCTTTCCCACACGACGATCCGCCGGTTCTTGTCGGCGATCAGCGCCTCATATTTCGAGATCCGCTGCTGCGCTTCCGACAGCGCGCCACGCATTTCTTCCGTCTCGATTTCCATATTGCCGCGCTGGCGAACGAGCCAGACGGTGGAAAGAAGCGCTGCACCCAGTGCACCGAGAATGACGGAAGATACGATGACCTGTGCCGAGGAAAACAGCTGGGATGCCGTTTCTTCCTGCGCCAAGGCAGCCGTTGGCAATGCGATCAGCGCCGTTCCGGAAAGAAGGGACCGGGCGATCTGCGTAAGCCGGATATAGGTTCTTCTGCCGTATCCGCTGTTCACGGGATACGGGTTTCCAAAAGCGCGAATGCGCAAGCCAGAAACTGGATCGGCCTGCTTTGACAGGCTCGTTTTTTTTACCGCCATGACCGGTGTGTCTCCGTCCAATTGCCGCTCATCGACAAGACATACCACTTCGCACCTTGCCCGAAGCCGAATGGCCGAGAGGTCGAATCAAGTCCCAAAACAATACGTGTTCGGCAGAGAGGCGGGAAGGGAAAATGGCAAAAAAGAAGCCGCAGCCCTTTGTCAAGGCTGCGGCCACAAGATGTTGTGGATTAACCGGCTAGGTATCAGTAGCGGTAGTGGTCTGCCTTGAACGGGCCTTGGGCCGGTACGCCGATATAGGCGGCCTGCTCATCGGAAAGCGTCGAAAGCTTCACGCCGAGCTTGTCGAGATGAAGGCGTGCGACCTTCTCATCGAGATGCTTCGGCAGGATGTACACGTCGTTCTTGTATTCGCCCTGCTTGGTGAAAAGCTCGATCTGGGCCAACGTCTGGTTGGTGAACGAGGCGGACATCACGAAGGACGGGTGACCGGTGGCGTTGCCGAGGTTGAGCAGACGGCCTTCCGAAAGCAGGATCATCCGGTTGCCCTTCGGGAACTCGATGATGTCGACCTGCGGCTTGACGTTGGTCCACTTGAGGTTCTTCAGCGCTGCGACCTGGATCTCGTTATCGAAATGGCCGATATTGCCGACGATCGCCATATCCTTCATCTCGCGCATATGCTCGATGCGGATGACGTCCTTGTTGCCGGTCGTGGTGATGAAGATGTCGGCAGACGACACGACGTCTTCAAGCGTCACGACTTCAAAACCGTCCATGGCGGCCTGCAGGGCACAGATCGGATCGACTTCGGTGACCTTCACGCGGGCGCCGGCACCCTGCAGCGAAGCGGCCGAACCCTTGCCCACGTCGCCGTAACCGCAGACGACGGCAACCTTGCCGGCCATCATCACGTCGGTGCCGCGGCGAATGCCGTCGACCAGCGATTCCTTGCAGCCATACTTGTTGTCGAACTTCGACTTGGTGACGGAGTCGTTGACGTTGATCGCCGGGAAGGGGAGAAGACCCTTCTTGGAAAGTTCGTACAGGCGGTGAACGCCGGTCGTGGTTTCTTCGGTCACGCCCTTGATCGAGTCGCGCTGCTTTGTGAACCAGCCCGGCGATGCCTTCAGGCGCTTCTTGATCTGGGCGAACAGGATCTCTTCTTCTTCCGAGCCCGGATTGGAGAGAACGTCCTCGCCGGCTTCGGCACGGGCGCCGAGCAGGATGTACATGGTGGCGTCGCCACCGTCGTCGAGGATCATGTTGGAGGCGCCGCCATCGGTCCACTGGAAGATCTTGTCGGTATATTCCCAGTATTCGGTCAGCGATTCACCCTTGACGGCAAAGACCGGAATGCCGGCTGCGGCAATTGCGGCGGCGGCATGGTCCTGGGTGGAGAAAATGTTGCAGGAGGCCCAGCGAATGTCGGCGCCAAGTTCCTTGAGCGTCTCGATCAGCACGGCCGTCTGGATCGTCATGTGCAGCGAGCCGGAGATACGGGCGCCCTTGAGCGGCTTCGAGGCACCGAATTCGCTGCGGCAGGACATTAGGCCCGGCATTTCGGTCTCGGCAATGTCGAGCTCCTTGCGGCCATAGGCGGCAAGGTTGATATCCGCGACGATGTAGTCCTTTTCAGTGCTCATAAAGCTCTCCGATCACGTTGCATGGCGCGCAGCCGGGTAACCACAAAACCCCGCTGGCTCAAACTCCCATGCGGTGTAGCAGGCTTCCCGGCCGCTTGCAATGTCGATATAAAGAGGTCTTTATATGTTTATGTGACGTCGTCAGTCAGGCTTCTTCGCCGAATTTGTTGGCAATCAGGGCTTCAAGAGCATCGAGCGCCTCTCCAGCCTGAACGCCGTCGGCTGACACGTCGATGCAACAGCCCGTGCTTGCGGCAAGCATCATCAATCCCATGATCGAAGTACCGCCTACGCTCATGCCGTCCTTGGAGACGGTTACCTGCGCATCAAAACCCTCGACCATCTGGACAAATTTCGCGGATGCCCGGGCATGCAGCCCGCGCTTGTTGACGATCACGAATTGGCGGGAGGAGGCAGCGGACATCGGGTTCATGTCCTCACTTGCCGCTCAGCACGCGGCTGGCAACGTTGATGTACTTGCGCCCGGCCTCGGATGCTTCGGCAAGCGCTTTTTCCATATTGTCCTCGCCGCGGATGCCGGCGAGCTTGATCAGCATGGGCAGGTTCACGCCGGCGATCACTTCCGTCGTGCCGCTTTCCATCACGGAGATCGAAAGATTGGATGGTGTTCCACCGAACATGTCCGTCAGGATGATGACGCCTTTGCCGGCATTGGCGCGGGCAACCGCATCGACGATATCCTGCCGACGCTGGTCCATGTCGTCCTCGGGACCAATACAGACGGTCTCAATGAATTTCTGGGGTCCGACGACATGCTCCACCGCATGTCTAAACTCCTCAGCCAGCTTGCCATGGGTGACAAGCACCAGTCCGATCATGAAAATACGCCCCCTGATTTCAAAGCTCGCGGCCCATATCGTAACGCACTGGTGCCGTAAAGCGGCGGGATGCCATCTTCGCCAACTGGAAATGAAGTTCAAGTCAAAAAATCGGGCGTGGCGCTCACCAAAAAGGCGTTTCCTGCCTCCAGGCAGGCATAAGCGCCCCGATAACCGCCAGCGGATCGGCTGCAGTATTGGCTATCCTGACAAGCGGCAGCCTGCCGATATCCCCGATTTGCCAATGTTCGTTCTCGGGGGGAAGCCGCTCGGTCCCGGGAACTGAAACAAGCTGGATAGCAAGATCGAGAGTGGCCGGACTGACATGATCCATCCTGACGATACCGCTGCCGCGCAACTCCATCAGCCCGGTTGTGCTGGGAGGGCAGGTGGCGATGATGCGGCCCTCCTGCTCAGTCAGGAAAACCTGGTCATCCGCTATCAACGCTGAAACGGCTCCGGCGCGGCGAGCGATGGAAAGGCAGGTAAACGCCATCATCGATTTGCCGATACCCGATGGGCCGATGAAGATCAGGCCGCGACCGCCTATCGCAATGGCTGTACCGTGGACGTTCCGGGTCATGTTGCGTTACCTGCGGGAAGCGAGAGTGTAAATCGCGCGCCGGTGGCTTCTTCGGCCTTCCCGTGCAGGTTTTCCGCCTTCAGGCTGCCGCCATGAGCTTCTGCGATCTGGCGGCTGATGGAAAGCCCAAGGCCGGAATTCTGGCCGAAACTTTCGCCATCCGGGCGGTCGGTATAAAAACGTTCGAAAATGCGGTCGATATTCTCTGCCTGAATGCCGGGACCGTTGTCATCCACCGTGATGACAACCTTATCCTTGCTGCGGGAAAGCCGGATGGACAGCCGGCCACCTTTTTCAGGCACGAAGGAGCGGGCGTTTTCAATGAGGTTGGTGACGATCTGCCCAAGGCGCAGGTCATGACCGTTGACCACATACATCAGGCGATCGCCGCCCTTGCTGTCTACGGCAAGATCGATCTCCACCGGTTTGCGCCCGCTACGGATCTGCCGGGAAATATCGACCAGATTGGTCAGCAGCGTTTCCATGTCGACCGGTGCCGAATCAGTGCGGGCGAGTTCCGCATCGAGACGGGAGGCATCGGAAATATCGCTGATCAGGCGATCGAGCCGGCGCACGTCATGGAAAATGATTTCCGTCAGCCGCCGTTTCGAATCCTCGGATTTTGCCAGCGGCAGGGTTTCCACCGCACTGCGCAGCGAGGTCAGCGGGTTTTTCAGCTCGTGGCTGACGTCTGCTGCAAAGCTCTCGATCGCATCGATCCGGTCGTAAAGCGCATTGGTCATGTCGCGGACCGCGATCGACAGGTTGCCGATTTCGTCCTGGCGATACGAGAAATCCGGAATCTCCTCGCGCTGCTTGGCGCCGCGCCGCACGCGGATGGCGGCTGCAGACAGTCGGCGCAGCGGATTTGCGATCGTCGAGGAAAGCAGCAGTGAAAGCACGATATTGACGAGTGTCGCGACACCGAAGACGCGCATGATGGCGAGACGTTCCGCATGTACGATCTTGTCGATATCGCCGGCCTGCGTGGAGAGGAGCAGAACACCGAGAACCGCCCGGAACCGCTGCACGGGAACGGCAACAGAGACGATCAGCTCGCCGCGGTCGGTGATGCGAACAAGTGCGCCACGAACTCCGGTCAATGCGTTCATCACTTCGGGATAGATCGAGCCGTCGCCCCCCGGCGCTTCCTTGTAGATGGGCAGGTTGCCCGGTTGCAGCAGCCGGTTGAACATGCCCGACATCCACTCGCTCCAGGTCTGCGTCTCGTTTTCGACCGGCGGCAGATCATAACGAAGAACCTGCCCACGCGAATAGAGGTGGCGCGAATCAAGCAGCAGGTTGGCGTCCGCATCGAAAAGACGGGCACGCGTCCGGGTTGGCGAAATCAGGCGACGCAGCACCGGTGCGACACGTTCAGGATCGATCGGGAAATCGAGATCCTCGTCGTTCGGCACCGGAGTGATGCTTTGCCCCGCCTGCAGTTCCAGCAGTTTTTCCGGATCGATGGTGATCGAATTCGTATCGACCGAAGCCGAAGCGGAAATTGCGGCCGAAATGATTTCGCCTTGGGTCAAAAGGCTTTCGACGCGAGCATCGATCAGCCCTTCGCGGAACTGGTTGAGATAGAGAATGCCGGCCACGAGAACGACGGTCGCAGCGATATTGAAGAACAGGATGCGTCGCGTCAGGCTCGAAAAAACTGCATGGCCGAATAACCGGCGGATGATGGTGAACGCATGCGGCCAATGCCGGCGTGCTTTACGCTTCGCCGGTGCCGTCATCTCCATCGCCTGGTTTTCGAGCAGCCTGTCTGCCACGTTTTGTCCTTCCACCGGGTCAATCTACCGCTGACCCGGTCGTGGCTTCAAGTTAACCTGTTGTAACGCTATGCCTCAGGCTGCTTCACGGAAGCGGTAGCCGACGCCATAGAGCGTTTCGATCATGTCGAAATCCGTGTCAACCATCTTGAACTTTTTGCGCAGCCGCTTGATGTGGCTGTCGATCGTACGGTCATCGACATAGACCTGCTCGTCATAGGCCGCATCCATCAGCGCGTCGCGGCTCTTAACCACGCCGGGCCTCTGGGCCAGCGAATGGAGAATAAGGAACTCCGTGACTGTCAGGGTAACCGGTTCGCCCTTCCAGGTGCAGGTATGGCGTTCCTGGTCCATTGCCAGTTGTCCGCGTTCGAGCGTGCGCGCGGCGATCTGGTCGGCCGTGGGCTTCATGCCCGGAGCTTGGAGATCGCGGCTTCCGGCGCGGCGCAGGATGGCTTTTACCCGCTCCACCAGCAGACGCTGGGAGAACGGCTTGGTTATAAAATCGTCGGCCCCCATCTTGAGGCCGAACAGTTCGTCGATCTCCTCGTCCTTGGACGTGAGGAATATGACCGGCAAATCAGATTTCTGCCGCAGGCGGCGCAGAAGCTCCATTCCGTCCATGCGCGGCATCTTGATGTCGAAAATGGCAAGCTGCGGGGGGCGGGCGACCAGACCGTCCAGCGCCGATGCACCGTCCGTGTAGGTCTCGACCTTGTAGCCCTCCGCCTCGAGCGCGATCGACACCGAAGTCAGAATATTCCGGTCATCGTCTACGAGCGCGATTGTCTGCATACCGTCCATCTCCATTGCCATTTCGTGCGCATCTCCAGGTAATGACATCTCGCCAGTTCCCAGCCCTCGCCATGCGCTTCATGAGGAGAAAGGTGGAACAAATTGTGGCAAAGTTAAAGGGGCCGCAATTTGCTTTCCTTCACTGCCACCCATCTCAGCGCCTCGAAACTGCCCATTATCAAGCGCATTAAAACGTTTGGCTAAACGATTTAAAAAGAAATAAATTTCCTTAAATCGATTAAATAATTGATTTCGTTGATATATTCTTGGGATCCCGCTTGCCGTTTTGAAAAACAGTAACTAGCTTCACGCCTCAATCTTAATCCTGTCAACTGTAACCTGAGGTGAGCGCGTATGGAGCAGCTTGGACTTTATAACCCGGCCAATGGCGTGGCAGCGATCGGCCTCGAGAAGGTTTCTCGCGTCAATTACAACCTGTCCGAAGTCGAGCTTTACGAAGAAGCCATTCGCCGCGGTGAGGCCGATCTGACAGCCGATGGCGCGTTGCGTGCTGTCACGGGACAGCACACCGGTCGTTCGCCGAAGGACAAGTTCGTCGTTCGCGACGCTTCCACCGAAGACAAGATCTGGTGGGATAACAACAAGCCCATGTCTGCGGAGCATTTTGCCGTGCTGAAGGCAGACATGCTGGCCCATGCGGCGGGCAGGGAGCTTTTCGTCCAGGACCTGATCGGCGGCGCCGATGCCGATAATGCCCTCCCCACGCGTGTTGTCACCGAATACGCCTGGCACGCGCTCTTTATTCGTAATCTTCTGATCCGTCCGAAGCGCGAGACGCTTTCCAGCTTTGAACAGAAACTGACGATCATCAACCTGCCGAGCTTCAAGGCGGATCCTGAGCGTCATGGCTGCCGTTCAGAAACCGTGATCGCCTGCGATCTCGCAAATGGTCTCGTCCTTATCGGTGGCACGTCTTATGCCGGCGAAAACAAGAAATCGGTCTTTACTGTTCTGAACTACCTTCTGCCCGCCAAGGGCGTCATGCCGATGCATTGCTCGGCCAATGTCGGCAAGGATGGCGATACCGCCGTGTTCTTCGGCCTGTCCGGCACCGGCAAGACGACCCTCTCTGCCGATCCGGCCCGCACGCTGATCGGCGACGACGAACACGGCTGGGGTGAAAACGGCGTCTTCAACTTCGAAGGCGGCTGCTACGCCAAGGCGATCAAGCTGTCGGCGGAAGCGGAGCCGGAAATCTATGCCGCGACCCGCCGCTTCGGCACCGTGCTCGAAAACGTCGTGCTCGACGAAAACCGCGTGCCGGATTTCGACGATAATTCGCTGACGGAAAACACCCGCAGCGCCTATCCGCTGCATTTCATTCCGAACGCATCGGATACCGGTATCGCGCCGCATCCGAAGACGATCATCATGCTGACCGCCGACGCTTTTGGCGTGATGCCGCCGATCGCCAAGCTGACACCGGAACAGGCCATGTACCACTTCCTCTCCGGCTACACCGCCAAGGTTGCCGGCACGGAAAAGGGTGTCACCGAACCGGAAGCCACCTTCTCGACCTGCTTCGGCGCGCCGTTCATGCCACGTCACCCAGCCGAGTACGGCAACCTCTTGAAGGAACTGATCGCCAAACACGGCGTCGATTGCTGGCTGGTCAATACCGGCTGGACCGGCGGCGCTTACGGCACCGGTCGCCGCATGCCGATAAAGGCCACTCGTGCACTTCTGACGTCTGCCTTGAACGGCAGCCTGAAAAATGCCGAGTTCCGCACCGATGCCAATTTCGGTTTTGCCGTTCCGGTCTCGGTTGATGGTGTCGAAAATGCCATCCTCGATCCACGCTCGACCTGGGCTGACGGCCTTGCTTATGACAATCAGGCCGCAAAGCTGGTCTCGATGTTCATCAAGAACTTCGAAAAGTTCGAGGCTCACGTCGATGCCAAGGTCAAGGATGCAGCGCCTGGATTGCTGATCGCAGCTGAATAACCGCAAAACGTGTGATTCACGTGGAACCGCCGGTCGGGATATCCTGACCGGCGGTTTTCTTTTGTCCAGCTTTGTGGGAAACATCGCTAGTAGTCAGAACCAGAAAACCATGGCCAGCAATCCCCTTATCATCAACAGCCGCATCACCATCGCTGCATGGGAACTGACCGAACAGTTCGTGCTGGCGGGCGGTCCCGGCGGACAGAACGTCAACAAGGTATCGACCGCCGTCCAGCTGTTCTTCGATGTCGCAAATTCTCCTTCCTTGCCTGACCGCGTGAAAGCGAATGCCTTGAAGCTCGCCGGAAAACGGGTGTCGAAGGATGGCGTTCTGATGATAGAAGCCAACCGCTCGCGTAGCCAGGAGCGCAACCGCGAGGATGCGCGTGAACGGCTCAAGGAACTGATTCTCGAGGCGGCCAAGCCTCCGCCACCGGTCCGCAAGGCGACGAAACCGACAAAAGGTTCGGTGGAGCGCCGGCTGAAGGCGAAATCCGGCCGGTCTGACGTGAAGAAGATGCGCGGCAAGCCGACGGGTGACTGATAGGGGAGGGCGTGACATGGCGACGTTGCTGAGCGGAATTCGCCATCTTCCGGGGCAGTTGGATCGTCCCGCCCAAGAAAATCTGGTCGAGGTGATCCGGCGGATCGTCACTGAGGCACCTCTTTATGTCCCGATCATGCCCGGTACCGGCAAGCCGATGTCGGTCAGGATGACCAATTGCGGTTCGCTGGGCTGGGTAACGGACAAGGAGCGTGGTTACCGATACCAGTCCACCCATCCCGCCACCGGCAGGCCTTGGCCTGCCATCCCTGCGGAACTGATGGCGCTCTGGGAGAAGCTGGCCGACTATCCCGAGCCGCCCGAGGCTTGTCTCGTCAACTTCTATTCCGACGATGCAAAGATGGGCCTGCATCAGGACAAGGACGAGAAGGAGTTCGGCGCACCGGTCTTGTCGATCTCACTTGGTAACAGCTGCCTCTTCCGTGTCGGCGGGCGCGATCGCAAGGACCCGACCGGATCCTTCAAGCTGCAGAGCGGCGATATCGTGCTGCTTGGCGGGGAGGGCAGGCTTGCCTTCCATGGCGTGGACCGGATCTATCCAGGCACTTCGACGCTTCTGAAAAACGGCGGCCGAATCAATCTTACGTTAAGGCGGGTAACCTAACTTTTGTCAAAAAGGTTGGTGGCGATGCCGGCGCCGGACAGTAGATCTTCGATCATTTTGGCAGGAGCCGTCTGGCTTGTCAGCGCGCTGATAGGCCTCAACTACCTGCGTCTTGGATGGACACCCGACCAGTACGGTTTTTCGGTCGTGACCGGGCGGCTTCCCTATTGGGATTTCACCAATCTTTGGGGTGGCGGTCGCATGGCTCTCGAAGGCCATGTGGATTATCTCTTCTCACCGGATCTCTATCGAGCGGCGTTACGTTCGATGCTGTCGCCATTCATGCTGGATCAGGAGTGGAGTTATCCGCCTTCCATGCTGCTGATCGGTGTGCCGCTTGCGCTGCTTCCCGTTCTGCCCGCCTATCTGGTCTGGCATGCCGCGACGCTCGGATTTCTTTATTTCGTCGCCGGTTGGTTGGGGCTGAGACGGTGGCAACGTTTCGCGATCCTTTTGTCTCCGCCGGTCCTGCTCTCTATCATGTTCGGCCAGAATGGTGCTTTGACCGCATCGTTGCTGATGGGCGGGCTATATCTTGCGCCGTCGAAACCTCTATTGGCAGGCATCTTTCTCGGCTTGCTGACACTCAAGCCGCATCTCGGGATACTCGTCCCCTTTTGCTTGCTGGCCGCTGCCAATTACCGCACTTTCCTATCTGCCGTCCTGACCACTCTGGTCATTGTTGCCGCAACCGGCACGCTTTTCGGTTGGGATGTCTGGGCGGGGTTCTTCGGCGTAACCAATCCGCTCATGCGGGCGATCATGGAGGCGCCCTATCCCCAGCATTATCATATGAATGCGATGACATTTTTTGCGATGGCGAGATCCTCTGGCGCCGGGCTGGTTCTCTCTTACGGCATCCAGATCCTGGTGGCTCTTGTCTCAATCGGCCTGGCCGTCTGGCTGTGGCGACGAAAGGATATAAAAGATCACCGCACAAGGGTCGCCGTGACCGGTCTGTTGGCCCTCTGCGTGACGCCTTACGGTTACACCTATGACGCCGTACCGCTCGCTCTGGCGATCGTCATTCTCGCTCGCTGCCGACTTGTTCCTGTTTCTCTGCTGGCAACAGGATGGCTTTATCCATTGCTGAATCATGTGATTGCAAGGGACTATTTTTCCATGGGTGTGCTGGTGACGGCAGCGATTGCCCTTGTTGCAATATGGAACCTCAGAGGGGCCTGCCTTTCGGAAGATGAACTCCTCGGCGGAAAAACCGTCAAAGCTTCCTGAGCGAGACCGTCTCGATGAAATGATTGCGGCCCTTGCGCAGAATGATGTCGGCGCGTGGACGGGTCGGAATGATGTTCTGGCGAAGGTTCTTCAGGTTGATATTTTCCCAAAGCCCTTCGGCAACGGCCAAAGCCGCATCCGTATCGATTGCCGCGTATTTCTTGAAGAACGAGGTCGGATCGCGGAAGGCTGTCTCACGCAGTTTCATGAAGCGCTGCACATACCATTGATGGATCTGCTCCTCGTCCGCATCGATATAGATCGAGAAGTCGAAGAAGTCGGACACGATCGGCACGATCTTGCCGTCCGCCGGCAATGGGCGTGATTGCAGCACATTGATGCCTTCGAAGATCAGGATGTCCGGCCGGTCGACAAGCGTGTGCGCGTCGGGCAGGACATCATAGGTCAGGTGCGAATATTGCGGCGCCTTGACATTCGGCTCACCGGCCTTGATTGCCGACAGAAAGCGCAGGATCTGGCCGATATCATAACTTTCCGGAAAACCCTTGCGCTGCATCAGCCCTTCGCGCTGCAGCACGGCGTTCGGATAGAGGAAACCGTCTGTGGTGATGAGATCCACTTTCGGGCTGGAAGGCCAGCGCGCAAGCAGTTCCTTCAGCACGCGTGCCGTCGTTGATTTGCCGACGGCGACCGATCCGGCGATACCGATGATGAACGGCGTCTTGGAAACGTCGGGTAGGCTGAGGAATCGGTTTCGCTGCCGGAAAAGCTGCTGGGACGCCTCGACATGGGTAGACAGAAGGCGCGACAGCGAAAGATAGATCTGCCGCACTTCGTCGATATTGATCGGGTCGTCCAGCGAGCGCAGGCGAGCGATTTCATCGGAAGTCAGCGTCAGCGGCGTATCGGCGCGAAACTTGGCCCACTCGTTTGCTGTGAAGTGATGATAAGGCGAATAATATTCTGTCATCGGGCCGGCTTCCGGCTCTTCGGCAGGCTGCGGTGCGATACTCATGACTTGGACCGGCTCGCCTTTTCTTGCAGGCCCGATTGCGCGGTCCTGCGGTGAAGTTCGTCCAGCACATCCTGCAACGGGATCTGTGCAATATTCAATACGACTAACAGGTGATAGAGAAGGTCGGCGCTTTCCGAGGTGAGATCTTTTCGGTCCTGGGAGAGCGCGGCAATCACCGTCTCCACCGCCTCTTCGCCAAGTTTCTTGGCGGCCTTGGTCTGGCCTGCGGCAGCGAGTTTCGCTGTCCAGGATTCATCCGGCGAGGCTTTCGCCCGGGCCGCGACGACTTTTTCGAGATCGTTGAGAGTGAATTCGCTCAAGCCTGTATCCTCCGGTCCCGAAACTCAGTCGAGCCGCATGGCGATGCCGTGATCCGCCATATAGCGTTTGGCCTCTCCGACGGTATAGGTGCCGAAGTGAAAAATCGACGCCGCCAGAACGGCCGTCGCATGACCTTGCTTGACGCCTGCCACGAGATCGTCGAGGTCTCCGACGCCACCCGATGCAATCACCGGCACGCGCACCGAATCCGCGATCGCGCGGGTCAGCTCGAGGTCGTAGCCGACCTTGGTTCCATCGCGATCCATCGAGGTGACGAGCAACTCGCCGGCCCCACGCTCGACCATCCGCTGCGCAAACTCGACGGCATCGATCCCCGTGGGGTTCCGGCCGCCATGGGTGAAAATCTCCCAACGGTTCGCCTCGCCGGCGCCGGAAACTTTCTTCGCATCGATCGACACGACGATGCACTGGTTGCCGAACTTGTCGGCAGCTTCCGCAACGAAATCGGGGTTGTTCACGGCAGCCGAATTGATCGAAACCTTGTCGGCACCGGCCAGCAGCAGCTTGCGAATGTCTGCGACCGCGCGCACACCGCCGCCGACTGTCACCGGCATGAAGCAGTGCTCGGCGGTACGGGCTACGACATCGAAAATCGTGTCGCGGTTGTCGGATGAGGCGGTAATGTCGAGAAAGCAAAGCTCGTCGGCACCGGCCGCATCATAGGCCTTGGCCGCCTCCACCGGGTCACCGGCATCGACCAGATCGAGAAAGTTGACACCCTTGACCACGCGGCCGTCCTTGACGTCCAGGCAGGGGATGACGCGGGCTTTGAGGGTCATGCTGCACGACCTTTCGCGGCGCGGATCAGCGCCAGTGCTTCGGTAGGATCGATACGACCATCATAAAGTGCGCGACCGGAAATCGCGCCTTCGAGGCGAGCCGCATCCGGCTCGAGCATCCGGCTTATATCGTCGATCGAGGCAAGTCCGCCCGAGGCGATGACGGGGATCGAGACAGCATCTGCCAGTTCCAGTGTCGAAGCCCAATTGATGCCGGCCAGAATGCCGTCGCGGTCGATATCGGTGTAGATGATTGCCGAAACGCCAGCGCCTTCGAATTTCTTCGCAAGCTCGATCACACCGAGTTCGGAGGCTTCGGCCCAGCCCTCGACCGCCACCTTGCCACCCTTGGCGTCGATGCCGACGGCGACCTTGCCGGGAAACTGCTTGCAGGCCTCGATCACGAGCGCCGGATCGCGAACCGCAACCGTGCCAAGGATCACGCGCGCCAGCCCGCGGCTGAGCCAGCTTTCGATATGATCGAGCGTGCGGATACCGCCACCCAGCTGAACCGGGTTCTTCGTCGCCCTGAGGATAGCGTCGACTGCTGCACCATTGACGCTCTCGCCGGCAAAGGCGCCGTTGAGGTCGACCACATGCAGCCATTCAAATCCCTGGTCCTCGAAGGCCTTGGCCTGCGCTGCCGGGTCGGGATTGTAGACGGTCGCCTGGTCCATGTCGCCGAGCTTGAGGCGCACGCACTGGCCGTCTTTCAGATCGATAGCCGGGAAAAGGATCATCGTTTTGGTCCTTGATTAGCGCGAGCCTTTAGGGCTTCCAGCGCAAGAAATTGGAGATCAGGGCGAGGCCGAGCTTCTGGCTCTTTTCCGGATGGAATTGCGCACCAGCAAGATTGTCGCGTCCGACAAAGGCTGTCATCGCGCCGCCGTAATCGGTCGTGGCGATCACCTCCGCCGGATTGGCGGCGGCCAGATGATAGGAATGCACGAAATAGGCATGCAGCCCATCCGGCCCGGTGGCAATGCCATCGAACAACGGGTGAGGGCTATTCATTTCGAGCGTATTCCAGCCGATCTGCGGGATTTTGAGGTCTGGATCGGAAGGCGTCATCTCGACGACATCGCCCTTGATCCACCCCAGACCCTCGGTCGTGGTCTTTTCCAGCCCACGCGACGACATCAGTTGCATGCCGACGCAGATGCCGAGAAAGGGGCGTGCCTTGTTCTCTACGGCGTCGATCAGCGCTTCATGCATGCCGGATACGGCATTGAGTCCGGCGCGGCAGTCGGCATATGCGCCAACGCCCGGCAGCACGACGCGGTCTGCGGCAGCAACGACATCGGGCTTGTCGGTGAGCTCGATGGCAGCCGTAATCCCGGCCTCGCGCGCCGCCCGTTCGAATGCCTTGGTGGCGGATCGAAGATTGCCCGATCCGTAGTCGATGATTGCGACGCGCATCAGCGCCCTCCGTGATCGAAAAGCCCGAGAGCCGGACCCTGCCAGCCCGAAACGGGCGGCTGTTTTGCCTTGTTTGCCCAGTCCGCGGAGGAGGGCAGGGGTAGCGTTTCCGGCTGTGGCAGCCCGGAGAAATAGATCTCTTCCGCCGTCTGCCGATCGACGGCGCTGATCACGCCCTCAAGCTTCCAGCCGCGACGAATGAGCGAATTGCCGTAGTGGTTGCGACCCTCGAGCGCGACGAGAACATGTGTCGCGAACCCGAGCAGCAAACCGGCAATAGAAAAACCTGACGTGCCAAGGAGCAACGCACTGCCAACCTGCAGGATGAGAGCGACGATCCCCGCAATCCAGAGCCGATGCCAGATCAGCCAGATCCAGGAAAACACGAACGCTGCCCAGGAAAACCCGTCGGGCAGGAAAAGGGTCGAGCGGTGGTCCTTGTCGGGGCCGTTCGGTGGTATCAGAACGAGATAGCTTCTCAAGGATCTGCTCCTTAAGCGATCAGGCGAGTGTTCCCTTGGTCGAAGGAACGCGATTGGCCTGCCGCGGATCGATTTCGGTCGCGGTGCGCAGAACACGCGCCACGGATTTGAAGCAGGTCTCGGCGATATGATGGTTGTTGGCGCCGTAATGGTTGAGGATATGCAGGGTGATCCCGGCATTCTGGGCCAGCGCCTGGAAAAATTCGCGCACCAGTTCCGTATCGAATGTTCCGATTTTCGGCGCACTGAATGCGACGTTCCAGACGAGGAAGGGCCGGCCGGAGACATCGATCGCCGCCTTGGTCATCGTCTCGTCCATGGCGAGATCGAGCGAGGCATAACGGGTGATGCCGCGACGGTCGCCGAGCGCCCTGGAAATCGCCTGACCGATCGCAATTCCGGTATCCTCGACCGTGTGATGGTCGTCGATATGCAGGTCGCCTTTCACCTCGATTTCCATATCGATCAGCGAATGTCGTGCCAGCTGATCGAGCATATGGTCGAAAAAGCCCACGCCCGTCGAAATCTTGGCCACGCCGGTGCCGTCCAGATTGACGGAAACGGAGACGGAGGTTTCGTTGGTCTTGCGGGAAACGCTTCCCACGCGTGCGGCTGCGGTTTCGCCCATCAGGCTCTGCTCCATGCTTTTCTTGCCGCTCCTTATCAGCCGGAAGGTGAAATATCCAGCAAAAGCACGGGCCTTTGCGACACCTTGTCGATCGCGTGCTGCGAGATTGTATTCGTCGGTTGGTCACTTACATAGGTGTCAACACGATCCCGGCAAAGCCAGAGCGGTTTGGCGGGATTTCTTCGGTGCAAGAGCCCGCTTTTAAAGGGGCAGACAGGTGTATTGATGACAACGATTATTACAGTCAGAAAGGGCGGCAAGGTCGTCATGGCCGGAGACGGTCAGGTAAGCCTCGGCCAGACCGTGATGAAGGGCAATGCGCGCAAAGTGCGCCGCATCGGCAAGGGCGGCGACGTGATCGCCGGGTTTGCAGGTGCCACGGCAGATGCCTTCACCCTTCTGGACCGTCTTGAAAAGAAGCTCGAACAATATCCCGGTCAGCTGATGCGCGCCGCCGTCGAACTCGCCAAGGACTGGCGCACCGACAAGTATCTGCGCAATCTCGAAGCCATGATGCTGGTCGCCGATAAGTCGACCACCTTGGCAATCACCGGCAATGGCGATGTTCTTGAGCCCGAACATGGTACAATCGCCATTGGTTCCGGCGGCAATTATGCCTTTGCCGCGGCCCGAGCGTTGATGGACAGCGAAAAGTCAGCCGAAGACGTGGCGCGTCAGGCGCTCGATATCGCAGCCGACATCTGCGTTTATACCAACCACAATCTCGTCGTCGAAACGCTCGACGCCGAATAATCAACCATTCCCAAAAGGGTCCCGCGGACCGGGCCGCATTGGCCGGCCGCAACGGGAAAGCCGAGAGGATAACATGACCAATTTCTCCCCCCGCGAAATCGTTTCCGAACTCGACCGCCACATCATCGGCCAGCACGATGCCAAGCGCGCGGTCGCGATCGCGCTGCGCAACCGCTGGCGTCGCCATCAGCTCGACGAGAGCCTGCGCGATGAAGTGATGCCGAAGAACATTTTGATGATCGGCCCGACCGGCGTCGGCAAGACGGAAATCTCCCGCCGTCTCGCCAAGCTTGCCGGTGCGCCCTTCATCAAGGTCGAAGCGACAAAATTCACCGAGGTCGGTTATGTCGGCCGCGATGTCGAACAGATCATCCGCGATCTCGTCGAAGTCGGAATCGGCCTTGCACGCGAAAAGAAGCGCGCGGAAGTGCAGGCCAAGGCTCATCAGAGCGCCGAGGAACGTGTTCTCGATGCGCTGGTCGGCTCCACCGCGTCTCCGGCAACCCGCGACAGCTTCCGCAAGAAACTGCGTGCTGGTGAGATGGACGACAAGGAAATCGAGATCGAAGTTGCCGAGACCGGCAGCGGCATGCCCGGTTTCGACATCCCTGGCATGCCCGGCGCCAATATCGGCGTCCTGAACCTGTCGGAAATGTTCGGCAAGGCAATGGGCGGTCGCACCAAAAAGGTGAAAACGACCGTTTCCAAGTCCTATGGCGAACTGATCCGCGACGAATCCGACAAGCTGATCGACAATGAGGTCATCCAGCGCGAGGCGGTTCGTGCCGTTGAAAATGACGGCATCGTGTTTTTGGACGAGATCGACAAGATCGCGGCGCGAGACGGCGGCATGGGTGCCGGTGTTTCACGTGAAGGCGTACAGCGCGACCTGCTGCCGCTCGTCGAAGGCACCACCGTGTCGACCAAGTATGGACCGGTGAAGACGGACCACATCCTCTTCATCGCATCGGGTGCGTTCCATGTATCAAAACCTTCCGATCTCCTGCCGGAGCTTCAGGGTCGTCTGCCGATCCGCGTCGAGCTTCGTCCGCTGACCAAGGAAGATTTCCGTCGCATCCTGACGGAAACCGAAGCCAGCCTGATCCGCCAGTACAAGGCGCTGATGGGTACGGAGGATCTGTCGCTGGAATTCACCGAGGACGCGATCGACGCTCTGGCGGATGTCGCGGTTCATCTGAACTCTTCGGTCGAGAATATCGGTGCCCGCCGTCTGCAGACGGTGATGGAGCGCGTGCTGGATGAAATCTCCTTCACGGCGCCGGATCAGGGCGGCACCTCGGTGAAGATCGATGCGGAATATGTCCGCAAGCATGTAGGCGATCTGGCGGCCGATACCGACCTGTCGCGTTACATCCTCTAATCCTTATGCGTGGCAACCGGGCAACGTCCGGCTGCCACGCATCTTTTGTTTGACGCTATTTTGAACGTCTTTATCTCGACATTCCAATATGTCTTAACGTATGGGTGACGCGCTTTCGCAAAGACGCGAGCGGCTTCCCAGATTTAACCTGTCACAGTTTCTGGAGCCGGGAGTGGCGCAGATAAAACGCTGGGACACGGAAATCTTGAAACGCACCCTTATTGCATTGCTGCTGACCGTCGCCTGGGCGGCTTCCTCCACCGGCCCGGTCATGGCCATGACCATTGTGCCGGAAGGCAATCGCAATGTCGTGCAGCCGAAGATCCCCGGCGCTTCCGTGCGCCGCACCCGCGCAGGCCGCACCACCTTCGACGATAAATACGACAAGATCCGCGATCTTCTGGCGACTGATAAAGCGCTGATCAGCAAGATCAAGTCCACGGCCGCGGCTTATGGCATCGATCCCATCCACATGGTCGGGGCGATCGTCGGTGAACACACCTATAATGTCGACGCCTATGACAGGCTTCAGAGCTATTACGTCAAGGCGGCAGCGTACGCCGGAAATGCTTTCCGCTTTGCTTATGAGGGTGAAAGCATCGCCGAATTCCTCGCTCGTCCGCAGTTTTCCGCCTGTGAGGGAAAGTCGGGTTCCTATGGGCTTTGGAACTGCCGCGAAGGCATCTGGGAAAAGTCGTTCCGCGGCAAAAAGGTCGACGGAAAATCCTATCCTGACAACCGTTTCAGCGCGGTCTTCTTCCAGCCCTTTTATGCCGGCCAGACTTTCGGTCTCGGCCAGGTCAATCCGCTGACGGCCTTGATGTTGTCCGACATGGTCTCGCGCACATCCGGTTATTCGAAGCTGGATGAAAACGACGCCGCGGAAGTCTATGAAGCGATCATGGACCCCGACAAGTCGCTCGCCTATATGGCTGCCAACATCCGCCGCTCGATAGAAGACTACAAGTCGATTGCCGACGTTGATATTTCCCGCAATCCAGGCATTACCTCGACGCTCTATAATACCGGCGGCTCGGCTCAACGGGCGGCGGCTCTGAAGGCGCGGGGTGGCATGCCGGAAGAGAATTATTACGGCTGGCTCGTCAACGATAAGATCGCCGAGTTGAAATCGCTTCTGTAAGTCCTGATATTCTTCTCGAGTAATTCCCAGCAAGAGTGCGAACCGGTTTTGCGTCCGGAACTGCTGCAAGGTCAGAATTCTAGAGGAGGGTTGTCTTTGGACATGCGCCCCGACCCCTTTGTGCCGCCGGCACCCGTGCCGCGCACCGTCCCGCCGTCACGGCTGGAAATCATCCGCACGGTCATGCGCAACCCGCTGGAACTGTGGGGGGTGCCGTCCTACACGCTGCCGTGGATCAAAACGAAATTCTTCAAGGAACGCACGCTGATCGTCAACGATCCCGGGCTTATCCGCTACGTCCTCGTCGATAACGCCGCAAACTACGAGATGTCGGAAATCCGCCAGTTGATTCTGCGGCCGATCCTGCGCGACGGATTGCTGACGGCGGAAGGACCGGTCTGGAAGCGCTCGCGCAAGGCGATGGCGCCGGTCTTCACCCCACGTCACTCACGCGGCTTTGCTGGCCAGATGCTGGCGAAGTCGCAAGAGTATGCGGAAAAATATGCGGAGGTCGGCACTGGCGGCGCAGTCCACGATATCTCCGTCGACATGACGGAACTCGCTTATTCGATCTTGTCCGAAACCTTGTTTTCGGGCCAGATCGTCACCCAGAGCAACAGTTTTTCCGATGATGTCGACAACCTGCTTCACCGCATGGGCCGCGTCGACCCGATGGATTTGTTGCGCGCGCCGGCCTGGGTGCCGCGCCTGACCCGCATCGGCGGCCGCAAGGTGCTCGAGAAATTCCGCAAGATCGTCGCCGATACGATGCGGGAGCGGCAGAAGCGCATGCGCGAGACACCGAACGACGTGCCGCAGGATTTCCTCACGCTCCTGCTGCAGCTCGAAGGTCCGAACGGTCTTTCGCTGGATGAGATCGAAGACAATATCCTCACCTTCATCGGCGCCGGTCACGAGACCACCGCCCGCGCTCTTGCCTGGACGCTGTATTGCGTCGCCCATTCGCCGCATGTGCGAGACGCGATGGAAAAGGAAATCGACCAGGTTCTGGCCACCGGTGCCGAACCGGTGGAATGGCTGGAGTTGATGCCCTGGGTTCGCGCTTCCTTCGAGGAGGCGCTCAGGCTTTACCCGCCGGCGCCCTCGCTCAACCGGGCGGCGATTGCCGATGACCGTTGGACGAGCCCGACAGGCGAGAGCATCGAGATTGAAGCGGGCGTCACCATTCTTGTCATGCCCTGGACACTCCATCGCCACGAACTCTACTGGGAAAAGCCGCGCGCTTTCATGCCGGAACGCTTTCTCCCGGAAAATCGCGGCAAGATTGGCCGTTTCCAGTATCTGCCCTTCGGTGCCGGCCCTCGCACCTGTATCGGCGCAACCTTCGCCATGCAGGAAGCGGTGATTGCGCTCGCCGTGCTGATGAAACGTTACCGGTTCGATGCCTTGCCGGATACCGAGATCTGGCCGGTGCAGAAACTGACAACCCAGCCGCAGGACGGAATGCCGATGCGAGTCAGTCTCAGGCCCTGACCGCGACAGAACATGTCTTTGCCGGTCGATTGATCCTGCCGCGCCATGCTTTATTGATTGCTGCATAAGGATTTGGGAATTCTTGCGTGGCTTCACCTCTTCTTCTCGGCATCGATACCGGCGGCACCTACACGGATGCCGTTCTTTTCCGTGAGGAGGAGGGGGTGATTGCCAAGGCGAAATCGCTCACCACCCGGCATGATCTCTCTCAGGGTATAGCTGGCGCCGTTGATGCGACACTGGCAAAGAACGGTATCCTCTCGTCCGAAATCGCCATGGTGTCGTTGTCGACGACGCTTGCGACCAATGCCTTGGTTGAAGGGCAGGGAGGCCGGGCAGCTTTGGTGATGATCGGCTTTGGCCCGGACGATATCGCGCGTGGTGGACTGTCGGATGCTCTCGGCACCGATCCGGTGATCTTTCTCCCCGGTGGCCACGATGTCCATGGCAACGAAACACCGCTCGACATGACAGCGCTGGATGAAGCTTTGCCGGCACTTGGTCCGAGCGTTTCGTCCTTCGCCATCGCGGGTTATTTTGCCGTCCGGAATCCGGCTCATGAAATCAGGGTGAGGGATCGGATCCGCCAACTTGAGCACAAACCTGTCACCTGCAGCCACGAGCTGTCATCCAGGTTGGGCGGCCCGCGGCGTGCCTTGACGACGTTGCTCAACGCTCGCCTTGTCTCGATCATTGACCGCCTGATCGGTTCAACGGAGGATTTTCTCGAAAAATCCGGCATCCGTGCGCCCCTCATGGTGGTGCGGGGCGACGGCGCATTGATGTCTTCTGCCGAAGCGCGGTTGCGGCCAATCGAAACCATCCTGTCTGGTCCGGCCGCAAGCCTTGTCGGCGCGCGTTATCTCACCGGGCTCGATGAGGCGGTCGTGTCCGATATCGGCGGCACGACGACGGATGTCGCCGTTCTTGAAGGCGGCCGGCCGAAGCTTGCACCGGATGGCGCGAATGTCGGCGGCCATGAGACGATGGTTGAAGCGGTCGCCTTACGCACCTTTGGCCTCGGCGGTGATTCGGAAGTGCATATCGATGATCGCGGGTTGGAGGCCAAAATCACACTTGGCCCAAGGCGCCTTCTGCCTCTCAGCCTTCTTGCTGCGACCTATGGCGATAGCGTGCTCTCAACTCTGGATATGCAGCTCCGCGCCACCCATGCCGGACGACACAATGGCCGCTTCGCCGTCCGGATCTCGATGGACGAGACTTCGAGCGGGGGCCTCCAGCCGCAGGAACGAGCGCTCCTTGCGCGGCTAGGTTCGACACCCGTGGCTCTGAACGCGCTGTTGGCGATGAATTCCCAGAGGGCCGTACTCGATCGGCTTGTCGGCCGCGGGCTCGTACACCTGAGCGGCATCACGCCATCCGACGCGCTGCATGTGCTGGAGCAACAGGGCCAGTGGAGTGTCGAAGCGGCGCGACTTGGACTTGTGATCGCAGCACGGAGAAAAAACGGAGCCGGGCGCCAGATCGCTGCGACTGCGGAGGAACTGGCCGGACAGATCGTCGACAGGCTCACCCGCCAGTCTGCCGAGGTCGTGCTTTCGGCCTGCCTTGCGGAAGACGGCGCCGAAGCAATCGATCCGTCAGTCTCACTGGCCGTCGAGCGCGCGCTCAAGCGCACGCCCGGTATAGTGCGGTTTTCCATCGCGCTCGACCGGCCGCTTGTCGGCCTCGGTGCTTCGGCGCCGGTCTATTATCCGGCAATTGCCGATATGCTCGGGGCCGAATCGGTGATCCCGGCGGACGCGGATGTTGCCAATGCCATCGGTGCAGTCGTCGGCCATATAAGGGTCGCTGCCACGGTCACTGTCACATCGCCGGAAGAGGGGCTTTACGTCATCACTGGTGCCGGCGAGACGGCCACGGTGGTCGGCGAGGCCAACGCGCTGGATGCCGCCCGCCAACGGGCAGTGTTCGCCGCCCGCGACAAGGCACGGCAGGAAGGCGCTGTAGATATCCTGATCTCCATCGAAGAGGAAATTCTGGCACCCGAGGTGGAGGGCACAAGAAAGCTCGTCGAAGCACGGATCATCGCAACCGCCACGGGCCGCCCGCGAATGACCCATTCGCAACCTTGACTGAACCGTCTTGGGCTTTCGGCGCATTGACACCCGACATGTCGCGGGCAAAGTGACGACACGGAAAACCAAAAACATCTGAGGGAGAAGCCGCATGGCACGCAAGGACATCGCCGGTCTGCAGATTGACGAACGGCTCTATCGTTTCCTGGTGGAGGAAGCTTTGCCGGAGACGGGCGTGGAAGCTGACCGGTTCTTCGAGGGGTTTTCGCAGATCATCCATGGCCTCGCGCCGAGGAACCGCGAGCTTTTAGGCAAGCGCGATGATTTCCAGCTGAAGATCGACGACTGGTATCGGGCCAATGGCGCTCCGACCGATCTGGCTGTTTACGAAAATTTCCTGCGCGATATTGGCTACCTGCTGCCAGAAGGCCCTGATTTCTCCGTCTCGACCGAAAACGTCGATCCGGAAATCGCCGTGATCGCCGGGCCGCAGCTCGTCGTGCCGGTCATGAATGCCCGTTATGCCCTCAATGCTGCCAATGCCCGCTGGGGTTCACTCTACGATGCGCTTTACGGCACCGATGCGATCCCGGAAGAAGGTGGTTCGGAGAAGGGCAAGGGTTATAATCCTGCCCGTGGCGCCATGGTCATCGCCTGGGTGCGAGATTTCCTCGATCGGTCTGCGCCGCTTTCCGGTGCAAGCTGGAAGGACGCCGCATCGTTTAAGGTTGAGTCTTCAGCCTTGTTCGTCACGCTCACGAATGGACAGGTGACAGGTCTCACCGATCCAGCACAGTTCGCCGGCTATCTGGGCGAGACCGGAGCGCCGACGCAGATTCTTCTGAAGAAGAACAATCTTCATGTCGAGATCCTCATCGATCCGACCACAGCGATCGGCAAGGAGGACCCCGCGCATATCTCCGACGTTTGGGCCGAATCGGCGATCACCACGATCATGGATTGCGAGGATTCTGTTGCCGCCGTCGATGCCGAAGACAAGGTCGTTGTCTATCGAAACTGGCTCGGCCTGATGAAGGGCGACCTGACGGAAGAGGTTGCAAAGGGCGGCAAGACGTTTACGCGAAAGCTCAACCCCGACCTGGAGTACACGGCAGCGGATGGTTCCAGGTTCGAGCTGAAATGCCGCTCGTTGATGCTGATCCGCAATGTCGGCCACCTGATGACCAATCCGGCAATCCTCGACCGCGATGGAAACGAAGTGCCGGAAGGCATCATGGATGCGATGGTGACGGCGCTGATCGCCATCCATGATGTGGGGCTGAATGGGCGGAAGAAGAATTCCCGTCACCGCTCCATGTATGTGGTGAAGCCGAAGATGCATGGCCCGGAAGAGGTTGCTTTCGCCGCCGAGATCTTCACGCGTGTCGAGCAGGCACTTGGCCTGCCTAAGAACACCATGAAAATGGGCATCATGGACGAGGAACGCCGCACGACGGTCAACCTCAAGGAAGCGATCCGCGCCGCGAAAGACCGGGTCGTTTTCATCAATACCGGCTTCCTCGATCGCACCGGCGACGAGATCCACACCTCGATGGAAGCCGGCCCCATGATCCGCAAGGGTGACATGAAACAGGCCGCCTGGATCGCGGCCTACGAAAACTGGAATGTCGATATCGGCCTGGAATGCGGCCTGTCCGGCCACGCCCAGATCGGCAAGGGCATGTGGGCCATGCCGGACCTGATGGCAGCGATGCTGGAACAGAAGATCGGCCACCCGAAGGCCGGTGCCAACACCGCCTGGGTTCCGTCACCGACCGCAGCAACTCTGCATGCCACCCACTATCATACGGTCGATGTGGCGGCAGTCCAGAAGAGCCTGAAAAACCGCGCCCGCGCAAAACTCGCCGATATCCTTTCCGTGCCGGTCGCGCCGCGGCCCAACTGGACGCCGGAGGAGATCCAGCGCGAACTCGACAACAATGCGCAGGGTATTCTGGGCTATGTCGTCCGCTGGATTGATCAGGGCGTCGGCTGCTCCAAGGTGCCGGACATCAACAATGTCGGGCTGATGGAAGACCGCGCCACCCTGCGCATCTCGGCCCAGCACATGGCCAACTGGCTGCATCACAAGGTCGTGACGGAGGATCAGATCGTCGAGACGATGAAGCGCATGGCGAAAGTGGTCGATGGCCAGAACGCGGGCGATCCGCTGTATGTGCCGATGGCGACGGATTTCGAAAGCTCAGTCGCTTTCCAGGCTGCCCTTGATCTCGTGCTCAAGGGGCGCGAGCAACCGAACGGCTATACCGAGCCGGTTCTGCACCGCAGAAGATTGGAGTTGAAGGCGAAGGCTGGTTGATCCGACGTCACGTAGAAGCAACAAAAAAGCCGCCGGGAACATCTCTCGGCGGCTTTTTCTGTTTCAGGATTTACCAGCCTTACTGGATCACGACGACCTTGGTGGCCTTGCCCGGACGGACGCGGCTGTAGAGATCGATCACGTCCTGGTTCATCAGGCGGATGCAGCCGGAGGAAGCAGCCGTTCCGATCGACGCCCATTCCGGCGTGCCGTGCAGGCGGAACAGCGTATCCTGGCCTTTTTCGTTGAACAGATACATGGCGCGTGCGCCGAGCGGATTGTTCAGCCCCGGCCCCATGCCGTTCTCGACATATTTCGCGACATCCGGCTTGCGGGCAGCCATTTCCTTCGGCGGATGCCAGGTCGGCCATTCCTGCTTCCAGGCAACATAGGCGGTGCCCGACCATGCAAAGCCAGCTTTGCCGACGCCGATGCCATAGCGCACCGCGCGGCCGCCCGGCAGGATGTAATAGAGATGGCGCTCGCGCGTGTTGACGATAACCGTGCCCGGCTTTTCCGCAGTCTCGTAATTGACGATCTGGCGGACGAACTCCTGCTTGACCCGGTTGATCGGGATGGCCGGCAGGGTATAGCCTGCGTCGGTCACCGAACCGTAGGAGTCGGTGAAGATCTGGGCCGTCTCGACGCGAACCGGTGCGTCTGTCTTGGCTGTTTCTGACGTGGTCGAGCAGCCGGCCAGGGCAGCGGTTGCCAACAGGCCGATTGCAAGCATGCTGTTGCGAAAGCGCATGGATATCTCTTGGTGAAAGAATCGATTGAAATGGCGTCAAGGCGCCGTCGAAAACTTTATTTTCCATTCGATTGCGGTTGGCAAGTTGCACAAGCATTTGGCGCGTCGGCAGCCGTCGAATTGAAAAGGCCATTGTGTTTTTGCAACATTCATAATGCTGCCCTGTATAACGGCTAGGGAACCGACATGACGATATTGAGTGTCGTGAACGACAATCCCCTGATCGACGGCCGCCAGTCGGCCCGCGCAATGATGGTTCGCAAGGGTGTGCAGATCCTGCTTCATGATATGAGGCATGCGGTTCTGCCCGAATTCGTGTTGCGCAGTGGCCGCCGCGCCGACCTGATTACAGTGTCGGATAAGGGAGAAATCTGGATTGTCGAGATAAAGACGTCGATCGAGGATTTCCGTATCGACCGCAAATGGCCGGACTATCGCGCCTATTGCGACAGGCTTCTGTTTGCCACGCACAAGGATGTACCGCTCGAAATTTTCCCTGAGGATTGCGGTCTGGTGTTATCGGACGGCTATGGTGCACATCTCTTACGCGACGCACCCGAACACAAGCTCGCTACGGCGACCCGCAAGTCGCTGATGCTCGATTTTTCACGCGCCGCCGCCCATCGCCTGATGATGGCGGAATGGTCGACCGGCAAGAGCTTCGATGACGTGTAGATCCGTCGGATCGGTAGCCTGGGTCCGCAATCGCATGAAACAGATGGTTCGCAGGCCCCGACGGGCGCCTTACTTCGGCGCCCGCTTTGCGAGTATGCGTTGCAATGTACGGCGATGCATGTTGAGGCGTCTTGCCGTTTCTGAAACATTGCGTTCGCACATCTCGTAGACGCGCTGAATATGTTCCCAACGCACGCGATCCGCCGACATCGGATTTTCCGGCAGGTCTGCCTTTTCCCCGGGGCGCTGCGTCAACGCGTTGAACACGTCATCGGCATCGGCAGGCTTGGACAGATAGTCGACGGCGCCCAGCTTGACCGCGGTCACGGCAGTGGCAATGTTTCCGTAGCCGGTCAGTACGATGACGCGTGTATCCTGACGGAACTGCCGGATCGTCTCGATCACGTCGAGACCGTTTCCGTCGCCCAGACGAAGGTCGACGACAGCATATTTCGGTGCCTTTTGGCGTACTTTGGCGATGCCTTCGGCGACCGTTTCCGCAGCTTCGACGGTAAAGCCGCGCGTTTCCATGGCGCGCGCCAGGCGGCGCAGAAACGGCCCGTCATCGTCAACGATCAACAGCGAAGGATCGGAACCAATAAAGTCCTCGTTCTGAGGATTGGATTGCGGCAGTGTTGTTTCCATCTTCATTCTCCGGGATCGATGGATCCCAATTATCATATAGAACGCGATAAAATTGGAGCTAGATCAAATTGGCCTGTCCATAATTGATCTTGGCCATTCAATTCGAATGCGTGCGCCGACCTGACCGTCGCCACGATTGCTGAAACGGATCGATGCACCAGAACGCTCCAGCAAGGTTTTGGCGATGAAAAGTCCGAGCCCCAGTCCGCCGGCATGTTCGCTGCGCTCACGGGTGCGGGAGGTCATGTAGGGCTCTCCGATCCGCGAAAGGATGACCGGGGAATATCCCGGGCCATCGTCCTCGATCGTGATCGCCACCCTCTGGTCGTCGTATTCGACCGATATCACCACCTGACCTTTGGCGTAATCGACCGCATTTTCGATCAGGTTGCCGAGACCGTAGAGAATGCCGGCGTTTCTGACGCCGACCGGCTCGTGGCCGCCATCGCTCTTCTGCACCAGCTTGATGTCGATATCGAACTGCCGGTGCGGCGCAATGACCTCCTCCATCATCGAGGAGAGAGGAAGACGCCTCAAATGCTCCTCGCCTTCTGCCGGCAGCGACGTCAGCCGCCGCAGGATATCGCGGCATCGTTCGCTCTGGCTGCGCAAAAGCTGCACATCTTCCTTGAAACGCTCGTCTTCGCCGAGTTCGCGCTCCATTTCCTTGGCAACGACGCTGATCGTTGCGAGCGGCGTACCGAGTTCATGGGCGGCCGCTGCGGCAAGCCCATCCAGCTGGCCAAGATGTTTTTCCCGCTCCAAAATCATTTCAGTCGCCACGAGAGCATCGGCAAGCAGGCTCGCTTCATGCGAAACGCGATAGGCGTAAAAAGCAGCAAACACCATCATGGAGGCGATCGAGAACCACACACCGAGCTGCATGATTGGCTGGATACGTAAATGTTCACCCTCATACCATGGAACGGGGTAGGGCGAGAGTGACAGCACGGTCGTGCACAGAAGCGCGAAAATGAGCAATATCAGCGAATGGCGCAATGGCTGTGATGCAAACGCAATAATCACCGGCACGCAGATCAGCGGCGCGAAGGGATTGCCGAGTGCACCGGTGATGAACAGGAGCGCTCCCATCTGAAGAAGGTCGAAGCAAAGCAGCGCCAGTGCCGATTTGGGGCCGAGCCGGTGAGTGGCCGGGAACCATGCCGACAGAATGAGATTGGCGACCGCCAGTGCCGCGATCAGAATGGTGGCTTGGGCGATCGGCATCGGGAAACCAAGCACACCCCAGATGATCACGACGGTGATCGTCTGCCCCGCCACGGCCAGCCATCTCAGCCGGACCAGCGTCTGCAACCGGATGCTGCGGCTCACATGGCCGATCTTGCCACCCTGTGAGGAAGACATGTCTGTATTATGCAACATACTTTCGGACATTATTTGATAGGCCTTAATGTAACCAAACCTCTTAAATCGGTTCAGTATTTCACAGGACGTGACATCCTGTCACGTACCTCTGGGTTTGGCGCGGCTCGTCGGGTCGGCGTCGGCCGGATTTTCCGGCCATGGATGCCTGGGATATCGACCGCGCATCTGCGCCCGTACATCTTTCCACGATCCCGACCAGAAGCCGGTCAGGTCGCGGGTCGTCTGGATCGGCCGGTGTGCCGGCGATGTCAGTTCCAGAAGCAGGGGCAGCTTGCCATTCGCGATCGACGGGTGGCTTTTGAGACCGAACAGTTCCTGCACCCGGATCGTCAGCACCGGTTCTTCACCGTCATACTGGATCGGATGGCGCTGGCCGGTCGGCGCCTCGAAATGAGTTGGCGCCAGCCGGTTCATACTGTGCAGCAGGTCGTGCGGCACCAGCGAACGCAGGCCATCCGAAAGGCTTGCAGCCGAGATCGCGGCAAGGGCGGACGTATTGCCCTGATAGGGAACAAACCAGTCATCGAGACGGGCTATAAGCGCATCTTCGCTGACGTCAGGCCACGGCTCGCCAAGCGACCGGTGAAGAAAGCCCAGTCTCTCCCTGAACTGCAACGCCTCCTTGGAAAACGGCAGGCTTTGCAGCCCGAACTGCCGCACGCCATCGGCCAGTGCCTGCGCCGCCTGTTCTCCCGTCGGCTTCGGCAACGGCTTTTCGCTGAACATGATGGCCCCAAGCCGGGTGATCTGGCGCGCACGGACCTGACGGCTTGCCGGTTCGAAGAAACATTCTTCGGTCGACTGGATTGCCTCGCCCATCTCGGCCTCCACCTCTGAACGCGAGATTTCCGCAGCCGCAAGGATGCGTGGCCGCGCGGCGCGTCCGGTCACGTCTGAAATCACCAGCATGGAGGCACCGGCGAGCCGTTCGTTTTCCGGCAGCTCCGCGCCCCGGCCATTGGCCATCACGAATCGCCCCTTGCCGCCACGTTGGAGGGCGATGCGGTCTGGATAGGCATGCAGGAGAAGCTGCCCCGCCGAACCACCCGGCTGCTGACTGGCCCTGTTCGGCAGACTGTCGGCGATCCTGCCGGCAAGCCCCCGGCTGGCCTGCGCTTTGTCGCTGCGATCCGTGCGGAACCGGCGCAACCGTTCATCGAGATCGATATCGTTGCCGCCAAGACCTTGTTCAGTCAGAAGCACCGCAAGAAGGCTTGCCTCTCGTCCCCGGCCATCCTCATCCGCCCGAATAACCATTGCCGCCAGCCGCGGCGGCAATGCCAGCTGGCGAATGAGACGGCCCCTTGGCGTCAGCCGGCCGCTATCATCCAATGCGCCGAGCAGCACGAGTAGGGCTTTCGCCTCGGCAAATGCGGGCCCGGGCGGTGGATCGAGAAAGGCAAGTGTCGTCGGATCGGTCACGCCCCAATGGGCAAGATCCAGCACCAGACCCGACAGATCGCTCGCGAGAATCTGTGGCGGCGTGAAGGCTGGCAGTGCCGCGGTCTGTCCCGCATGCCAGAGCCTGATCGCGATGCCCGGCGCGGTTCGCCCGGCACGGCCGGCCCGCTGGTCGGCGGAGGCCTGCGATACACGCACTGTTTCCAGCCGGGTCATGCCGGTGGACGGTTCGAATACTGGCAGGCGTTGCAATCCACTGTCGATGACGATCCGCACCCCGTCGATCGTGATCGAGGTCTCGGCGATCGATGTGGCGAGCACGATCTTGCGCATGCCTGGCGCCGCGGGTTTGATCGCGAGATCCTGCTCCTGTTGCGTCAGGTTGCCGTAAAGCGGCGCGATCACCGTTTTGGTATTGAAACGGCCTTCCAGCCGTTCGGCGACCCGGATGATTTCCGCCTGTCCCGGCAAAAAGGCGAGAATGGAGCCTTCTTCGCTCCGGTGCGCGCTTTCGATCGCGTAGGCGACGGTATCCTCGATCCGCTCCTGTTGGCTTCTTTCATTATAAAGGATCTCGACCGGAAAACTGCGTCCTTTGCTTTTGATCACCGGTGCGCCGTCGAGCAGCGTGGCGATGCGATCCGTATCGAGTGTTGCCGACATGACCAATATACGCAGGTCCTCACGAAGCGCCGACTGCGCGTCGAGAGCCAGCGCCAGCCCGAAATCGGCATCGAGCGAACGCTCATGGAATTCGTCAAAAATCACCGCGGAGACGCCGGCAAGCTCCGGATCGTCGAGGATCATCCGGGAAAACACTCCCTCCGTCACGACCTCTATCCTTGTCGCCTGCGATATCCTTGTGTCGAGCCGCATCCGGTAGCCGATCGTCTGCCCGACATTCTCTTTCCTGAGCGAGGCCATCCGCGATGCCGCCGCGCGCGCCGCAAGCCGGCGTGGTTCGAGCAGGATGATCTTGCCCAGGCACCAGGGCTCCCCGATCAGGGCAAGTGGCACCATGCTCGTTTTGCCGGCGCCTGGTGGCGCCGAGAGAACCGCCCGTTGATTGTCACGGAGCGCCGAAGCCAGGTCGTCCAGCACCTCTATGATAGGGAGCGTCGATGGCGCAGCAATCTTCGAGCTGTCTTCTCGGAAGCGTCTTTCCATAATTATGAGCTTTCGGTGTCGTCAGGCATCTGCGCCAGTCGACCCATCTATTTGATGGAGGCATGGCGAGGTCCGCAATGCCATAGCAGCGAGAAACACTCCAGTCAGCAGGAGCGTCATTTCGACTGCTGAAAATCTATGCATGCCCGCAATTTAAGCCATAAACTTCGGCGCGCATGTTATTGGAGAAAAATGACATTTTTTTAAAAATCGCTGTTGACTCCTTCCGGTCGTCGGATTTATAACCCGCTCACTGACGAGGGCGGCGGCGCTGCTAGCGACGATGTTCTTCGTTCTGATGAAAACCATGACAGATTGGCTGATGCTGATTGGGACCGGGCTCCGGTTAGGTCTCTGGGTTT